>CAZFAS010000021.1:0-1653 GCA_964516975.1 uncultured Candidatus Saccharibacteria bacterium | reverse complement strand
TGATGGTGATACGGCTATCGACCGTATCCGCCCCTGGCTCATATTTCTTGGGTGCGATAATGAGCGATTCGCCATCTGCTAGGTGAGCCACAATCTGCTGAACCATACCGACCGTCAAAAGCTGGGTAGTCACATACAGAAAATTCTTCCCTTGTCCCACGCCCTGTTTCCAGTAATCCGTCTGGCTCGGCGCAAACGTGAAGTTCATAAGCTTGCACATAGCTCGGACAAGCTTGGCATCATCATAATAGGTATCAATCACCGCATTGCCAAATTCATCGCGTCCAATAAAGCTCGGCGCCAGTTCAAAGAACCTATATCCGCCACCACCCTGCCACCCCACAACTTTGCTGATACCACCCTGGTCTGATCCGTCAATTACCTTGTCGAGACGCACTTTACAATGTGTATAGGCATGTTCACCCATCTCGATACCGATATACTTCCGGCCCATCTTGTGCGCCACCGCGGCAGTTGTCCCAGAACCAAGGAAGGAGTCAAGAACTAAATCTGCTGCATTTGTCGATAAATCTAAAATTCGTTCTACCAATCGTTCTGGTTTTTTGCTTTGCTTAAAATTAACCCTACCTTCATTAGCAATTCCATCCCATTTAATATCAAGCCACAAGGTACCCAATTCTTTTAATTTAATGATGTTGTCGCCCTTTATACTGGCTGAATTTTTCAAGAAGTTTATGAATTCTTTTTTATAGTAATAATTTGTTGTTAGAAGACCTCTGTTTTTCCCTGAGCGTGGGACATAGTCTATAGAATATAACGACGAATCCGAGCCAACGGCTGATATAACTTTATGCCTAATCGAAGACTGCGCATCTTGTGTTCTAAAAATTTTTGAAAAATTATCCTTATAAACTTGGTACTGCTTCAATCTATCTTTTTCGACCTCCTTTACCTTCTTAATTTGATAGTTGTTATGCTTGTACACCGGAACAACCTCACCACTTCCAAGAGTTATTTCTGAAAAAACTTCACGATCTCCTTCGTTTTCTAAGATCGAATCATATTCGTAATCTTTATTCCTTGAAGCTTTTTCAATTAAAATAAAATCTAGCGACTCCTCTGTATAAAGTTTTTTAGGATTAAACTCACTGATATTTTTTGAATATTGCAAAATAGATTCAGTATTTTTTTTCAATTTCTTATCCTCCCCTCCACCCGAAGCGCCCGCGTTACTCTTTGTTTTAACGGTTATACAAGACTGAAAGTTTCCTCTTCCAAATATTTCATCAAGTAAAATCTTTAAATAACACATCTCCTCATCATCAATTTGAACAAAAATGACCCCATCTTCCCTCAGAAGCATCTTCAATAACTCCAATCGAGGCTTCATAAGCGAAAGCCAGGTGCTGTGTTCTACACTGTCATCGTAGTGTTCAAAGGCATTGCCGGTATTGTAGGGAGGGTCAATAAAGATACACTTCACCTTACCTTCGTACTCCGGGAGGAGTGCTTTGAGCGCGAGGAGATTGTCTCCATGGATGATCATGTTCTCCGTACTGGGATCATTAGCTGCATTGGAAAGATCTGGATTCTCTACGAGGATGCGCGGCTCGATATTGGCAATATCATACTCTGGGTTATTTTTCCCAATCCACGTCAATTCCAGTTTTTGCTTCTTGTTACTCATAGCTA
>CAZFAS010000020.1:0-1795 GCA_964516975.1 uncultured Candidatus Saccharibacteria bacterium | reverse complement strand
TTAATTTGACTCCTTTTGCAAAAAATGTAGTATTTGAGGTAATAAAACTTTTGTATTATGAAGATGTTCTTATATATATTGTTTGGATTTATATGCTTACTCGGAATAGCCGGTATGGTGTGGTCACGATATATGACCTGGGTGAGTAATTTTTACCCATATAAATTATTGATCGGGTTGGTGAGTTACACAGTTCTTGTAATGGGAACATTTGCACTTGTATGTCATGCAACCAAAAGAAAAGGGCAGTCTCCAAAGATTGCATAATAAAGAATTTTATAACACAAAAGCTGCATCTGATGCGGCTTTTTCATTGTATAGATTTCCAAATGATCTCAAACAGTTCACGATGGAGTTCGATGATGCTTTTGTTTTCTATTACCACAGTTATGTAGGGTGGGGTCATTTCAAATGTGATGAGCTTGTTTGGAAGAAGAAGAGTATCGACGTTGAGCGGAGTGCTTTCCGGAAGGATTTTGATTTCGTGATTGAAGTTGCGCTCAAATTTTTTTTCTTCGCGCGCGGTAGGGGAGTCTTGAAAGAGCATTCGAGTTTTGATTGGCAGTTTTGCGCGTTCTTCGGTGTAAGAGAGAGCAAATCCCGGATCCAAGCTTCTCCATTTTTCTTCGTTGGCGATAACAAGGTAATCTTGATGTGGTTTTATCTCTTTGAGTGTTTCGCGGTAAATATCCTTCATTGTTTGTAAGCCCGTGTAGTACTTGATGACGCTCTCACCACCGTCAAGTTTGTATAGAGCCATGAATTCAGGTAGATTTTTTGCAAATTCGTCTTTTTTACGCTCGAGCATGAGATTCAAGCGTTCAGGGCTTTCGACTGCATAGAGTTGCTTCAAACCTTTGAGCTCAACGCGCATAAGCCCTTTTTCTTTTAGTGAATCAATGATTCCATAGATCGTCGTTCTTTTGATGTTTGTAGCCTTGGCTATTTTGAGTACAGTCGTAGTTCCAAGCGAAAGGCTCGCCAAATATACAGCCGATTCGTCATCTGTGAGACCTATTTCTTTCAATATTCCATACAGTTTCTCGTTTTTCATATATTCTGTCGAGAATTTTGACAACATATAAAGTATAGTAAATATAGTTATTTTGTCAATATTTCGTTATCTGACGACATATATGACAGAAATAGAAAACCATTGCATAATATATACGAAATAAATTAGTTCATTTAAAAAACTTAAATATATGAAACACATAATCAATACCAATGAAGTACCGAATCTTCGCACAGATGATATGTTATTTAGTCATGATAAACATGGGGTAATCGAGTGGAATTCCCAAAACTTTGAATTATATGTATGCAAAGAGGATACAAGTTGGGATGATCTTATGAAATATTTAGAGACGCAAAAGGAAAAAATTCCTTTGAATGCAACCGTTTATGATTTCCTGATGAATCATCCAGAAGAAATTCCAGCTAATGCAAAAAATACAGACGAGTACATCCATTTTATTGGAAGTTTGTTGTATTGCGATCATGGCAGGGGGTTTCGCGGAATGGATGTTCGTTGCATGTGTTTTTATAAATTTCATACTGATGGAAGAGCCTCTGAAATAACAAGAATTTCAGCGCAGGATGGGTTTCGTAAAGGAGCAAGAATAGCATTGTATAGAAAATAAGACTAAGAGAAACATAAAATTTGTTCACAAAAGCACACCTAAAATAAAGAGTGTGCTTTTTAATATTACAAAAACCGCCCATGAGGGCGGCTTTTGTAATTTTAGATTATCTCGCGTATTCGATGATGCGAGTTTCGCGAATCATTGTGACC
>CAZFAS010000019.1:0-4400 GCA_964516975.1 uncultured Candidatus Saccharibacteria bacterium | reverse complement strand
AAAAAACAAGCGCGCTCACCTTCTGGTTCGCGCGCTTTTGTTGTCTACTTGATGTGAAGGACCAAAGTGCAATCGTGGAGGTACGCAGTGCTGACTTTCTGCTGGATCGAATCCCACTCGTTCCACAGCGCTTTCCGACTGCGAAAGACCTCGATGATCCTTCCAAGAATCCCTGTCCTGTGTGGCCCGACTGCCCTTCTGAAGACACTAGCGCGGGCCCTCTGACCCTCATTAACAGTTTTGTGGAGCTCATTCAAGAACATCTGCTCTGCGTCGCTCTCTGCCACAAGCAATATGCCTGTGTTACCCAGTAACTCGGTCTTCATATCTCCTCCTAGAAGACTAAAGGATTCAAGAAACTTCTTTATATATACTAGCATAAAATAGGAATAAAGTCAATAGCAACGATGGGAAGTGGAGGAACTCTCATAGTACTTATGAATACCACATTACATCTAGAATAATGCCCAAATCAATGGTATAATATGCGCTCTTCATGAAAGAAATCCCCCTACCCCGCGCAAAAAGAGTGTTCGATATTTTCACGAGCGTTGTGGTAATTATTGCGCTATCTCCACTACTTATACTACTCTTCGTACTTTTTACTCTTGAACAGATTTTCATACCATCATCACGTGGCTCTTTTTTCTATAATGAAATCCGTATTTCACAGGGCAAACAATTCAGACTCTGGAAAATACGTACATTCAAAGAAGAAGTTTTGCGAAAAGCAAAACTTACAGGTGAAGTCATCCAAACTAAACAACTTGAGCATGATAAGCATAATCTTACCTATACCGGCATGTTACTACGCCAAATCTATATGGATGAAGCTCCCCAATTATGGAGCGTTCTCATCGGAGATATGTCATTTGTCGGACCAAGGCCAACAAATGTCACGAACTATGAGAATGATCTTCAAAAAGGTTTTGAAGCAAAAAAGATATTAAAAGCGGGTCTTACCGGAAAATTCCAAACGCATAAACACATCAAACACAATCTAAATCAAGAAACGATTGATATGGAGTACGCAGAAATGTGCAAAGAAGGACCCGCATGGAAAATCTTCTTCTATGATCTTAGTATTCTCTTTCAAACACTCATCACAGTTTTTCGAGCGGAGGGGTTGTAGAAGGTTCATGTATTTATAGAGAATTATTTCAACTACCCTTCATCTCCTTCAAACGGAATTTAATTATTTTTGTTATAAGAGAAACGGGCAATGGTTTTTCATAAGAAAAACGAATACACCCTTTAGAAAAACTAATTCCTTTTTTTGTAAGCTCAGCTTCAAACGCTTTCACTCCTGAGGGCGTCGGATAAAATCCTAAATGACCTTTCATCGCTGCAAAGTGTAGGAAATTTTTGCCACCGAGCTGGATAGTCGGCATGCCATACCGTATAGTCTCTTCCCCCCTCGGTACTAACTTTTTTATGAGAGTATGGATATCCTTTGTCTTACTAAGTGAAGACCGAGGGACCGCTTTCATATACTCATTTATATTTTTGTATGAATTCATTAAATAATTTTGCTACCCAGTAATAATTTTATAAAAATAATACAAGATAAATAACAATCCAAGCGCTGCGAATACTCTAACAAAAAGAGGAAATTTTTTCGTATCACGAATATATGCCCATTTCCAAAACATATGTACATTATATCAAAAAAGAAACCCATATCCGTGAGGATTGGGTTTCTTATATTTCTACTCTCCTTCAGGTGCTTTCTTTTCTTCCTTTGGTCTTGTGAATCGTTCCATGCGATGCCGTTCACTGATTGCTGCGAGCTGCGCAGCTTCGTCATTGATTTTGGCACTTACTGTGTCCCCTCGAGCCCTGGCTTCATCTGCTCTCACCATATGGAAAAGCTCCACTTCTAGACCACTTAGCTCGCGTGGTGTGTACATACTTGTCTCCAGAGAGAAGCTCCTTTTTGATTATACATAATACGGGGAGATTTTCGAGGACAACATAGATAGTAACTAAGAGCGCATGAATGACTCCAAACAAATATCTTTAAAAATTTTTAATTTTTATTAAAAACCAAGAGAACTAGATAATTTATCTATTTTCGATCCTACTGCAATATATGCGTGAATCTTACCATCATGATATATAGGCCTAAAATAATACATTCTCTTTTCTCCATCCAAACCTTCAATTATTTGAAATCCTTCCTTTTTTTGTTTAATAATTTCAAAAAAAACTGAATCACTTTGATCTGTACCGCTCCATACCAAAGGATTCGGATATCTCATAAACACTACGCCATCTTTATCAAACTTTGAGATGACAGTTCCACTCGGTAAATCAAATGATGATGAGAATCCGTTTAACCACTCAACTGCAAAAGAGACAAAAAGAACTCCATTAAAATTTCCTTCCAGAGTTATCGGTTGCAAAAAACGAACAGACGGTCTGCCAGTAATTTTACTTATTCTATACCCGCTTACTGCAAATGAATTCGTCTCATGCGCCTCTTTAAAATCATCGTCATTGGATATATTTATTTTGTTAGGTACATTCACTCCACTACAAATCACATTTCCCTCCTTATCTGTCATGCCAACATTTAGAAAATAAGGATACACAACAGAGACTTTCTGTAATATGATTTCGCATGTTTTCTTATCAGCTATTGATTGTTCTGCAAGATAGCTTGAAGTAATGAGAAATTGCCTTATACCGTATATAGAACCTTCATGATCTGCAGCGAGATTATCAGCTAATAACTTCAGTTCATTCTTTTTCTGAAATTCAGAAAAGCTATCAAATGTTATTGAAAATTTAAAAAGAATCGCAAGGGAAACAATGAGCAGTATACTCAGGACAGCTATAATGAGATTAGTCTTTTTTAAGACAAGGGTTTCTTCCATTCAAATATTTTAACAAATTAGTCAAATTAAATACATGAAACCTTACTCATATATCCATGATTAGCTTTTTTGAAATCAGTATAAATAAATTATGCACCCAATATACTTGCGCCTGCCAATACAATACCAGCACCAAGTAAACACCCAGACATTTTTCCTACCGCAGAACCGAGAACTGTTCGATGATCTTGCATTGATCTTTCTGCCCAATATCCCTCAAATATTCCAGCGATGCCATCTGTTATAGCATTCCCGACGACGCCACCAGCAATGGCGCCAGCAACACCAGCAATTTCCCCACCATATACTGCCATTACTGCCAATATTCCATTATCAATAATTCCAAAAATTACATCTGGTTTTGTAGACGAAATATTAATCTGAAATAGTTTTAGTGAGAACAAACATAAAACACTTAAAGCAACTAAAACAAAACCGATAACTGCAGTCTGGTAAATAAAGAAAATTGAAACCGCAGAAACTATGATGCACAGCACCAAGACATTTAATATTGATAAAACAGGATTGTTTTTTTGCATTTGATACATTATATCAAAAAAGAAACCCATATCCGTGAGGTTTGGGTTTCTTTATCGTAACTTCTTCGCAATGATACCGATTTTATGAAAATGCTTAAGTACGCCCAAGGCACTATTTTTATCCTCCTCTGTCTCGATGCATTTCTCTATCTTATACTCAGAAAAAATACTTTTAAGTTCATTTATAGTTACTCGTGTCATCGTAACACCTGGTGGCAATATCTGCTCATCTCGCTCTCCAAAAAACATTCCGGTAAAAATACCACCTTGTCTAAGCGCATTAAAAATATTTTTTATAGTTTGGTCAAAATCGCTTTTTGAAAGATATGGTAATACGAGTTGCGCATTTATTAAATCATAAGACTCTTTTTGAAACGTAAAATCTTGTAAAGGGATATGTTGAAATGAAAACTGAGGACTTTCTATATTCTTTGCATGCTCTACAAACGCTGGATCTGCATCAATAGCAGTTACATGCTTAAACCCCTGATCAATCAAATATTTTGAATCCATGAGAGCACCTGCACCCAAATCAAGTGCATCATCCTTTTGCTCCACATATGAAAGAGCTTCCACGAGTAATTCTCTCGGTGGAGAACTCAGAGTTTTATTTATATATTTTTCCCAATTAATATGCATGATGCGCATTATATCAAAGATAGTATGCGATCAGGGACTAACGATCCTTACAGGACTAGCAGACCTTTCCGATTTAATACAATTAATCAGGGACTCGGTCACGAGTATTTTTCTGCTGAAAAATCTCGCGACCCCGCCTCACGCCGACGCGCTCCGGCTTTCGAGTCCCTGATCGGCTAGAAATGATAATTTGCGCAGAGTGCTACCCAGCACTCTTTGCAAATCATTGCTGTGTCTCTTGAACAAAATCCGAACTTTTTTCCAAAACAATCCGACTGATGATTAATCTGCGCGCCTCGTCCGCTCCCTTCGGTCGCGGGAGCAAAAACCAAAAATTTTCCTT
>CAZFAS010000018.1:4363-6930 GCA_964516975.1 uncultured Candidatus Saccharibacteria bacterium | reverse complement strand
ATTTCTCAAGCGACCGGTTCCCATCTGGAGCCAA
Source organism: uncultured Candidatus Saccharibacteria bacterium (assembly GCA_964516975.1). Classification (GTDB taxonomy): domain Bacteria; phylum Patescibacteriota; class Minisyncoccia; order Phycocordibacterales; family Zambryskibacteraceae; genus CAZFAS01. The sequence goes on along the minus strand of CAZFAS010000018.1, from coordinate 6,896 downwards.
AGCCTTGAGAAAGGCCAAAAATACGATCAGAAATGGTCGTATTTTTGTTTTTCCTTGAGTTCTTATTACCAGCCCGTAGTCGGATTCGAACCTTTGCTTAGAGTTGATTTTTAACCAAATCCAAGCCATACTGTAACTACAATGTCCTAACCCCTAGAGTGAAAACCTAGGGTATGGCGCTAATAAACCCTACGCGAATAAAGATGGCCTTCTGGTCAGCACTTATTCGCGTAGGTCAATATTCCGAAAGGGTATTGGGCAGTTTCGAAAGGAACTGTTGCTGTTCCGGGAGGCCTTCTTTGTTTTTCAAAGGAGAGTTGCCGGGTCAGCATAATCAGTAATTTATAAGGGTATGGAGAATCCTACGCGAACGCCCGATGAGCAGGCGAAAAACGCTCAGACGAAGAGGCCTTGGTACAAGAAGTGGTGGGTTATCGGAATAGGTCTTCTATTCCTTTACTCGATTGGTAGTAACTCATTCGATGAAGGTCGCGAAAGAGCTCAGAATGAGCAAAGTGCTACCAGTAATCAACAAGCTGCCCAGCAGACTGACCAGTCACAGCAAGAGGTGAAGAAAGAAACAACGAATAAGACCGACCAGCAAATTCTCGAGGAGAATCTGACTGGAATCATTAAAAAAACGAGTACAACCAAGTTGGAGTATGCTGGTCTGAGTGTAGAAAAATCAGATCCAGATAGGCCAAAAGACTCAAAGTCAATAACGGTAAAGCTCAACGTAAAGGATTTCTACTCGAAAAGCTCACTCATGCGTGAAACGGGAGAAATTTCAGCCAATGTTTTTCAGGCGGTATATGGAACTCAGAGTCTCAAGCCGTATGATGTCTTTGTGTGGTACTACAGTGAAACAGCAGATCAGTATGGGAACAAGAAGAATAACGTGATTCTTACCTATCACATAGATAAGTCGACGAGTGAGAAGATAAACTGGCAGAACTTCAACAAGGGTGGCTTGTGCGACTTCCTCGAACAGGAAGCGAAATCCACTGGGACGTTCAATACCGGGTGTAAGGTGCTAGCAGACATCAAATAGTTGAGTATCAATAAAGCCGCTCTCAGAGCGGTTTTATTCTGGTGATTTTGTATGTGTATTGACATTTTTATTCACGGGTATTACTCTATATTCACGGGTATGACGTATATATAAGCATGTAATTCTTTTGATATATATGAAAATCGGTGTAAAAAGTCAATCAGAAGAGCATCCGAGAGATCGTTTTAAGCGATTGGCAAGCCTTAGAACCAATACTATTTTGAAACGTCTGAAAGTGCTTGGGAATTGTTCTAATAGACATATTTATGAATATGAGGAACAGGACATCGATAAGATATTCTCTGAGATAGAGCGCAGGGTCAAGGAAACGAAGGCGAAGTTTCATTTTCCAAAGAAAAAAGACTTTAAACTGTAAGTTTCTTATTTATGAATAATGATGAAACTAATTTGTCGCGAACTGAGAAAATCCTGTTGTTTCTGTATAAATACGGAGATGGACGAGTCAAAGTTCGTTATGAAGATATAGTTGTTGGTTTATTTAAAAAATATCCGCACGATTTTCATCTGAAGGGATATGTTGAGTATCCAGACTCGGGGGATCTGATACACAAACCGCTATATATTTTCAAGAAAAAGGGGTATGTTAATGCTGCGAATAAAATTTTTTCACTCACGGATCGTGGTATAGAATTTGCCAAGCAGCTGGTCGCAAAAGAAAAAGGAGGGACGAAGGAATCCAAAGACCGACTTTCGAGGAGCACGGAAACAGAGGTTAGTAGGATTAAGGGGCTTGAAGGATTCGCCTTGTTTGTTAATGGGAATAGGGAAGACTTCTCAGATAATGATTTTTATAATTACCTTAGTGTTACCGTCCGTACTCAAAAAAATGCCTTTATAGGGAGACTGGAGACAATGGATGTTGTGATAGGTGAACTGGCAAAGTATGATGGTGATCCCCTTTATTCTCATATTCTTGAGTACCACAAGTTTTTGATAGAGAAAAACCAGTCTATAATCAATTTTTTTACAAAAAACTGATATGCCAAAACAACCGATCACAATTGAGGAAACTCCAAATGTATTCGATGACAATCTTTTGGACATTATAGGTAGTGAATTTAAATTCGATCATGTAAAAGGGATGGCGGAGTGGCTTAAAAATGCTGTGGATGCATATCGAAGAAATGGAACAAAGCACGAAGATCAAAATATTATATTTCGATTTACCGATCAGGGGGTGTCGAGGCCGATTATGGAATGCGTCGATTTTAACGGTATGACCGCGCTCGACATCGAGAAGGCCTTGAAAAGATGGGGTGATCCAAATGCTGCTAAGCGTGGGAAAAAAGTCAAAGTGTATGGTGGCCATGGAAATGGTGGGAAGTTTTATATGCGTCAAATGTTTGAAGAGTCTCGTTTTGTATCCTATAAAAATGGTTTTTTGAACGTGTTTGGATTTAATGAAAATAAAAAATATGGCTACGCAAAGGGGTTTAGAGATAAGAAAATGAAACCGAAGGA
>CAZFAS010000018.1:0-4263 GCA_964516975.1 uncultured Candidatus Saccharibacteria bacterium | reverse complement strand
CCTGACGAGTTGAAGCCGTTGGAAAACTTTGAACAGCCAAGGATTATCACGGTTCCCGAAGAGCTAACTTTGGCGTCATCTTTTGAGAAGGTTCATGTAAAAATGTCAAACGACAAGTATCCTGCTGGACGACTCATACTCAAAACTTCTTCGGACGCCCTGGCCAGAGGAAGTAAACTTGGTGAGCTGAATAGAATCGATATTCTCGGGGAAATCGGTGTCATAGGGTCGTATCCTCTCGTAGAAATGAGAGTTACGGGGTTCCCGCACGCCGCGTTTATTTATGGAGAATTTGGTCCCGCAAATGATGGTGATCTCTCTATTCTTGAGGATCCCGATAATGACTGTGTCTCCAATGATCGAGCCAAGCTTGTGGAGAATGATACCACCAAAGCATTGCTCGAGTGGATTGCCACGGAAGTTGATAAATTGGCAGCTGAAATAGCGGCACTAGAGCGTGAAAAACAAAAAGTAAGTCAAAAGGAAATTACTTCAAAATTTAATGACTTTTTGAACGATTGGAAAAACAAGCACATGCGACAGATAATGTCAGACTTGTTTGGTGGTTCTGGGGTAGCGAGTGGAAATGGAGAGGCAGGTAATAGAGGAAACGAAGTCATGACTCCTCCGAACGGATTTGATTTCAAATATCCGCAAGCAGAAATAGAAGTCGACTCACCAGAAAGAGTTACGCTTAAAGTCACTGTTCCTCAGTGTTTGCCGATTGGCGCAACGATAGATGTGCAGTCAGACAATGATAAGATATTGATAGAAAATGAAAAAGTCACGATCGACTCTGACCATTTGAAGCTAACAGCAGACGGACAGGATGTTGCTTTTATTGATATCGGAGTAGTAGGAGTGGAAGTGGGTCAGGAAGGAAATATTGTTGCCAAAGCAGGAAAACTGTCGGCGTCTATAAAACTGAAGGTTATTGAAAAGAAAGAAGGAAACTCGGGGAAGTCATTTCCAAAAGTCCTTCTATCGGGTCAGCCAGATCCTCTTAATATAGCTCCAAATGGCGTTTTGACGCTCGGAGAACGCGATCCAATCGTTTACCAAAGGCCACAAGATGTTGCTGCAAACATATATTGGATCAATACGGCCAGTCCGATGGCGTCAAAAATTTATGAAAGGTTTACATTTAACTCAATACAGTGGAGGAACTTCCTTTTTGAAAGATATATCGATATTTTTGTAAAGGAAGCAGTGCATGAACTTGAAAGAAAAGACTACGAGAATTTCAACGCGGATGCCGTAGACCAAAAGATATCGGATGTTATCAGACGTGTTCATGAAAGCGCAAAAGACGATCTTGATCAGTTTCTTTTTGAAGAAAATTATTCGAGTAACTAAAGGATGATGAAGTCAGATCAAGATACAATTGATTTTGGAGAGAGAGAAAGGCTCAAGTCCTTGGGTTATAAGGAAATTACAAAACGTAATTCAGAGATACTTGAGCTCTATCGGACAGGGAAGACTCTCCAGGAGATCGGTAATCTTTTTGCTTTGACAAGGGAAAGAGTACGACAAATCGTAAGTGTCACTATTAAGCGGGCAGCTGCTAATGAGTCTATTCTTAAGGGGGTCTTAGTGGATGCTGAAATTTTTAGTGATGGAATTGTTAAAAAAAGAAAGCTCGCTCAGGAATTTAAAAAAATTAAGCATCAGCCAAAAATTATACCGAAAGAAAAACGATGGAGCATGTATTATCTTTCCTGTCGGTCATGTGGAATTACCTCGATACCTCATGTAAGGAAAGGGTTGTGTGAGGAATGTCTCGGAATCTTTAGGGCAGATAGAAGGGAAGATATAATTGCAAAGCATGATGGGAAGTGTGATGTTTGCGGGAAACTTCGAACAGATGCGAGATTAGATTATGGAAGAGATCTTTTTATAACTAAAAGTAAAGGAGTTCTTTGTCGAGGATGCTTCCGAAAGAGTACCGGTGAGGTTTTGGGGCATCATAGAAATTATGAGTGGAGTCGCTATTACCAAAAATGTAAAAAATGCGGGACAACCACTGTGCCACATGTTAAAAAGGGCTTGTGCGAGAATTGTTGTGATATTTATTCAACACAACAAAGAGAGTCCTTGATTAAAATACACGGAGGGGAATGCGATTATTGTCACATTGATAGGAATACGGCACGAGCTAAGCAAGGAAGGGATTTGTATGTCACCAAAGGCGATGAAGTGTTGGTTTTGTGTAGAGGTTGCTTTCAGGGGTCTGCCAGAAACCGATTTTTTAAAAAAGCGCCACTGATTGCCACTGATTAGTGCGTGCGTTTTTTTGTTTTGTTTTTCTTGAGATAGGCCTTCAGCTTTCTTGCCATTTCTTTTGCGACTGGCACTGAGACAGCATTTCCAAATTGTTTATAAGCCTGTGTCGATGATACTGGGATTTTAAACGAATCTGGAAACCCTTGAAGTCTGGCACATTCTCTCTCCGTGAGTTTTCTTACCCCCCATTTATTTATTGATATGGGTCTGTCTTGTATCAGGTTTCTTTCTCTTCCCATGTTTCCACAAACAATGGTATTGGTTACGCCCTTGAGATCAAGCAGTTCGCAACCAAACCCACTTCCTTTTTCGGCATGACGCTTTTTGTGGGCCAGTAGCCCGCTGTAATATCTTTGAGAAAGATAGTATTTATCGGGAACTTTTTTATCGAGGATTTCTTTGACTTGTTTTTTCCCTGGCCTCAAAGATTTTTTCGGAAACTTGAATTCTTCGTGAGGATGTTTGATTCCAACAATGTACACGCGTTCCCGGTGTTGGGGAACCCCAAAATGTTGAGCATCTAAAACATCCTCGTATATCGTATATCCGCTGCCAGCCTTTTCGAGAGCCGCCTTTATAAATTTGTAAGTTTCTCCTTTGTTATGTTTTAGAAGATTCTTTACGTTTTCTAAAACAAACGCCCGTGGTTCTCGTTTGTCTAGGAATTTTATGACTTCGTTGAAAAGTTGACCTCTTGGATCTTTGAGGCCGTCTCTTTTCCCAATCATTGAAAATGGCTGGCACGGGAAGCCCGCAAGAAGAACGTCGAATGGTGGCAAGGAATCTAGGTTTACTTGTCTAATGTCGGACTCGTCAATTTCACCAAAATTTGCTCTGTAGGTTTGGCAAGCATAATGATCAATATCATTTGAATAAACAATATCGAAACCCATTTGCTCGAAACCGAGCCTCATTCCGCCTATACCAGCAAAAAGGTCAATTGCCCTTAGTTTTTTTTCTGATTTTTTTGCCATTTTTTCCTTATAATGAGATTATTATACCACTTATTCGTAAAGAATATTAGAGAGAGATAGGATCTTCGTGGAGAGACAGTATTGATGATATATACGGAATAGAGATAGATTTTTTTGATTTTTTGAGTTGAATGGGTTATCAAAATAAACTGTTATGAATAACGAATCACTTATTTATTTTTTGCGAGGGGTTAGCCCAGATAGCCATGGAAGGTTCCATGTTGATATTTTGAAATTTTCCGATGAGGAATTGGAAAATGTACATGATTATATCCAATGGTTATTTCCGCTCCGTGAGGAAAGTATGGCTGTTCCTGGATCGCCATTTCTTGAGAATGAAGAAATTGTACAGATTTTAAGAAATGACGAAGCCATTCAGGAAAATATAGTGAATGCGCTCGTTCGCATGGAGCGGTTTTACACGGACAATGATTTCTGGCTTCAACAGGGGGATCATAATCATCTTCGAATCACACGGATCTTGAAGTCTATTTCACTCCTCAATACAAAAGAAAATGCCAAGGATTTCTATGATTTCATTATGCGTAGAGTGGAGACGGCTATGCCGGTAACCAAAGAAAGTCTTGAGTTCTGGAAAAGAAGCATTTCCTAGGATTTATCTAATTGTTACTGTTTGATTCTGAAGCGTGAGAGTTGTTCTAAGGCAGGACAGTATCTCGCGTTTTTCTTCTTTCGTACCTTCTCGGAGGACGTATCTGGCGTAGTCTCGGAAATCCACTTTTGGCAACTTGGTTTCCGGTGATTTTCTTTTGAGGATAGTCTCGGTCAGATTTCTATAGCGAGCAACCTCTCTTTGGAGCTTTTCCTTCGCATTGACGGACTTGATGGGCACTTCTTTGATGATGGTGATGAGTTGGTCGAGAAGGTCTTCTTCCCGGATATATTGTTCCTTGCAGGAGAGATCTCGCGACCGGGTGCAGTGATAGTAGACATAGCGGAGTATCTTTCCGCTCTTGAGTCGTTTGAATTTTTCTTCGGCTGTCAC
>CAZFAS010000017.1:0-7316 GCA_964516975.1 uncultured Candidatus Saccharibacteria bacterium | reverse complement strand
TGAACCTCTGACCCTCTCAACGTCAATGAGATGCTCTACCAACTGAGCTAACCGCCCGTATTTATTTTTATCCGACTACCCTACTCTTTTGGCTTGTCGAGGGAGTCGAGACGAAGTTTTTTGACGCCAAAATACACAACGAGTGCAATGACTACGAAATTAATCATGTCGAGGAAAAAGGCTCCGTACATGATGCGAGCACCGAGAATATTGAGTGATGATTCAGCCAAATCTTTTGCCTGACCGAGAATAATGCCGAGGACAGGATTTACGAGATTACGAACGAGAGATCCAACGAGATTGGTGATTGCCCCACCCAAAATCAAACCTACGGCGAGCCCGATAATGCCTTGTGTGCGGATAAAGTATAAAAAGCCTTTGAGTTGATCTTTTATCATGATGAGTGAAATAAGGTGTACCACGGACATTTTTGTGGTCACCGGTTACTACGTTTTTATCACAAAAAACCAAAAAATAAAAGGGTGTTGGTAGTTATCTCTCCAACAAGAGATAACTAAGAAGTGTTAGCTATCTTTTATTTTGAATAGAGGTGCTCCTGAAATGCGAAAAAATTCGACCTGATCAGATCAACTCCACCTAGTGTCTTTTCAGCATCTGAAATAGCGTGGTACTTGAGATTGAGTAGTTGTGGTAGTTTTTCTTCATCCAATTCTTCTACACCTCTTTCCTGATATTTAGCTAATACGAATTCTATAAACTCACGATGCTTTTCATCTAAACCATCTAAGATGTCATACTTTGTGTTTTGAATTCTTTCAGCACGAGTAATAGGCGCCAATGCAAATGCGATATATCCGAGTACATCAAACAAGTCGCTGTTTTCAGCATTTATTATTTTCTGCACAGATTCGAGTTGATCCTTACCATATCCAAGTTCACCAAGCTTATCGAGAAATACTTTTCTTGTTTGAGGGTTGGACCATATAGACCTAAGTTCATTCTCATCTTTAAAAAGTGACGGCAATACGCCGAACATGTTGTGAAGAAATTCCTCGGCTGAGATAGGCTTACCGTCAGCACTCCAAAATGATGTTTGGACCATATGCTGTATTTCTCTTTCTTTGCCATCACGAAGTTTTATTTTTAGCTTCTTTGGTTGTTCTTCAGGGGGTTCAGGTGTTGGTCCTGGCTCTCTGGGTTCTTTAGGTTCCTTTGGATCTATTGGTTCCACTTCTTCAGTAGTCTGATCGATTGGTTCACCGTCCCATTCAGGATCAAGGAAGTGATGATACGCATCTACGAAATCTATGATGGTGAAATATTCCTTACCATCAAAAAGTCGTGTACCTCGTCCAACTATCTGTTTAAACTCGATCATTGAGTTTACTGGTCTCATTAGTACAATGTTTCGAATATTTCGTGCGTCTACTCCAGTAGAAAGTTTTTGCGAAGTCGTCAAAATTGTCGGGATAGTCTTTTCGTTATCCTGAAACTCTCGTAGATATTGCTCACCAAGGAAGCCATCGTTTGCAGTAACACGCTGACAATAGTTAGGGTCTTTGCTTTCCTTGTGCTTATTTATCAAATCACGAACAAGAAGCGCATGACCTTGTGTAGCACAAAATACGATAGTCTTTTCATTCTGGTTAATCTCTTTCAAAAAGATTTTTACTCGAGCTTCCTCACGTTCGACGATCTTGATATTCCCTCGAGCAAAATCATCCTCTTTGTAAACTTTTCCTTCTTCAACTTCACCTTCGACAATCATGTCGTCTGAGGTGTAAATATACTCATCAAGTGTTGTCTTAATTCTTTTGACTTTGAATGGAGTTAGGAAACCATCATTAATACCTTCTTTAAGTGAGTAGATATAGACTGGCTCACCAAAATACTTATAAGTATCTGTATTATCCTTTCGTTTAGGAGTAGCTGTGAGACCTAGTTGGAACGCAGGAGAGAAGTATTCGAGAATACCTCGCCAATTAGATTCATCATTAGCACCGCCTCGGTGACATTCATCAATAATTATGAAATCAAAGTAGTCTGAAGGATAGTCTCCATAATACGGAGTATCATTTGGACCACTCATGAATGTTTGAAAGATCGCAAAAAATATACTGCCATTCATTGGGACAGTACCACGATGTCGAATATCGTTTGGGGTTATACGAACCAAGGCATCTTCAGGAAACGCACCAAACGCATTGAAGGCTTGATCAGCAAGTATGTTTCTATCTGCAAGAAAAAGAATGCGCGGTCGACGAGCACCGTCCTTTGATAGATTCCATCGGCTCTGGAATAATTTCCATGCAATTTGGAAAGCAATGAATGTCTTACCTGTACCTGTGGCAAGAGTGAGTAGTATTCTTTTCTTCTCTTCTGCAACAGCGTCCATTACTCGGTTGACGGCTATCTCTTGATAGTAACGAGCATTTTTACTGCCATTTACGTCTTCAAATGGAACGTTTGTAAATTTTTCCTTCCAGGCATTCTGGTCCGAGTAAGTTTTATTCCATAACTCGTCAGGAGTGGGAAATTTAGCAATCAAACCTTCTGTGCCGGTCGCCATTCCTATCTCATAGATCTCATGTCCATTTGTAGAGTAGGTATACGCAATCTGTAATTTACCAGCATACGTTTTTGCCTGCGCTACACCTTCGGTGGGTTCAAGTGATTCTTTCTTCGCCTCTACAATAGCTAGTTTGCGATTTTTGTATACCAACACATAGTCAGCAATCTCTGGCTTGGGAGTAGCGCCGCCAATAACAAGCTTTCCAGGAGTAATACGGAACTCTCGAAGGACTTTGGACCCTTCTACAACACCCCAGCCAGATTCTTTTAGCTTTGGATCGATATATTCAGCTCGGGTTTCAGATTCGTTCATGTGCTTGACATTATACAATATTATAGTCCTTTTGAGAAGGCTTTACTCAGAATGGATCTTTTCAGTTCCTCGATAGCAGAAAGTTTCTTTTGATAAATAGATTCTAGCTTTTTTGTTTGTTCAGAAAGCTGGTCAAGTTTTTTGATAATGGCCTTTTGTTCTGATTGAGATTTAGGGAATGGCAAGACTATTTTCTTTAAGGCACCACCATTAAATTGAGGTTGAGCAGAGCCAGCTGAAAGTTGTTTAACCTGGTCCCAATACTGTTTTGATTTTGAAAAATGCCAATAGAGTTTACTCATAACACCTTTATCAAACTTCATCCTAATAAGATAGGATGCAAATACTGATCTTTCTTCACTTTCAAAAAATAAAACATTACCCGCCGATGCACCAGTACGAGCCATCAACAAATCCCCATTACTCAAAAGATATTTTTCCGCATCCTTAAATGATGCCACATACATTTTGTTTTCTTGCGTCAACAAACCGTTCTCATCGGTATCGGTGATTCTAACAAACCTATAATCCCCTTGAGCTTTTGCTTTTTCTGTATACCCATATTCAACCTCACAGACATCTGCTATAGTCCTTTCGTCCCAATCCTTTCCACCATTCAAGAAGATACTATTTAAATAAGTTTTAAAAAGATCTCTAGAATTATTCAAATTCTTTTTTGCAATTTCGTTTGCTTTTTCTAGTTTTTTAAATGCTTCATCAATAGTTTTTACAATTCTTTTTTGTTCGAAGAGTGGTGGGTAGGATATCTCGATTTCCTTATATGTATTTAGATCAAGATTTCTAATTCCAGTTGAATGACTTTGCATCGATTCAGTTATGCCTGAAATATAGGAAAAATATAAAAACTTGTGTAAAAAATTAAAATCTAATTCGTCTGAATTTTTAATTCGTATAGCTGATGTAAAATTACTAAAAGAATAGTCACCGTTTTTTTTATCAAAAACAATAACCCGTCCAACTGGTTGTTTTGGACCACCACCAGATTTTTCTAGAATAATATCTCCGAAACTTAACTTTCTTTTACTAAACTGTTTTATCTCGACTGGCAGATAAGCAATATCCGTGTCATCAAGAGTGCCGTCTTTAGTAAAGTTGGTATTTCTAATTACTCCCACATTTATATATGGAGCTTCTTTGCCCTTCCATAACCCATTGTAGAATTCACAAATTTCACTAAGTTTTTTTGTTTGTCGGTTAGTTTTCATTTTTTATTTTGCTCAATAAGTCTATTGAAGTCCTTAATTCTTCATCACTGTACCTTTTATTTTTTGTATTTTCAGGATGATGTATTTGGTTTCTGATTTTTGTAGACAAGGTGACCTTGTATTGTTCCGCAGTGCCGTCTTTCTTAATTTTAATATAGTCTTCTTTGGCTTTTATATCTTTAGACAAAAGAAATGCCTCAAATTCTTTTTCTGTGAATTTGTCTTCTCTTTCCTGAAGAAAACCGTACAGCTCATTATGATAATCAGAGGTAGGAATATCAAATACCTGATAAGTAACTCCGGCGTAAGTTGACGCCTTTTTATCAAATTGTTCCGCTTCGGTCTTCTCTCTATCAGTTTTTTTGTTGGGTTTCTTAAATATCCTGTAATTTCTACTTAAATCGCTCTTATCAATCATATAATTAGAATGCGTTGCAAAAAATACAACATTGTTTCTCTTGTTGTCTGTTATTTTAACTAGTTCTTTTAATAAGTCTTCTTGCGCCTGCGGGTGAAGATGAGTTTCTGGCTCATCAAGTAATAAGATTGAGTTTGAAAGCTCTTCATTCTTGCTCTGTGCAGAAATAGTTAGAAGAAAAGAGACAAATTGCCTAAATCCATCACTGCGTTGGTCAGCTGTTTTTGCTTTTCCTTTAGCACCTTCATCATGTACATGAAAATTAATAAGACCATCAGAAATATCGAAAGTAATTTTAATAGGGTGTTTTGGCCAAGCACCGTTTATATGCTCACTCACTTTCTCACTTAGTTCTGTTTTTAGTTGTTCACGCTCTGTTGAATCTGATATTGATCTAATCTTTTCTTGTATAGCTGTTTGCCCCGATATACCAGCCAACGCAAAACAATTTTTTAATGGTATTGATATTGAGTCTGGATTTACTGCGAATTCTGCGAGATTAATTGGTTGAGATATAAGATATCTATCCTCTGCGGTCCAGAAAATTGACTTATGGACTTTTTTGGAAATAAATTCCCTCAATTGATCTTCGAGCTTTTCTTTCGATTCATTTCCAGAATCAATATTAATAAATTCTATTACTTCATAAGTTTGATTTGGATCACTATATGCAAAAGAGATAATATATTTTACTACCGAAAAATCTAAATTTTTTAAATCTGTGTCAGGGGATGATGTTTGAAAAAAATCCTTTGCTTCAGAAATCTCTGATTTGTCTAGTTTGTATATATATTCAATTTCAATATCTTTTGTCTTATCACGAAAATCTTTTGTTAAAGGCAATTTTTCACCTTTCTCATTTTTTAAACCATCCTTTAGAGCAAGCGCTTTCAATATAGTCGATTTACCAGCTTCATTAACACCAATCAAACCGTAGGTATATGTTTGATCGATTAAGGGTGATATGTTAAAAGAAATTTCTTCAATACTTCTATAATTTTTAATTGCAATGGTTTCTAACTTCATAGTTTTAGATTAAATCATGTATTTCATTTATGATCCTTGATGCATCTTTGTCGAGTGAATTGATCTCCTGAATGATTTCTTTTGGTGATCTCAGTACAACATTATCTAGCTTGTTAGGGTTTTTCACTGACAAATCAAAAGTCTTCTGATCAACATCTTTAATATCAATGGACCAGGAATTATCTGAATCCGCTTTTGTCTTCTGCAAAGTTATAAAATCAGCAAGATCCTTTTCGTTCAAAGGATTAGTTTTTCCGAGATTTCTATTTAGGTTTAATTGGTAGTACCAAACCTTTTTAGTTGGAGCACCTTTTTCAAAAAATAAAATAACTGTTTTTACTCCTGCACCGGTGAATGTTCCGCCTGGAAGATCTAGGACTGTGTGAAGGTTACAACTTTCAAGTAAATGTTTTCGGAGCGATACTGATGCATTATCTGTATTTGATAGAAATGTATTCTTGATAACAACACCTGCTTTACCACCAGCTTTCAATATTTTTATAAAATGCTGAAGGAACAGGAATGCGGTCTCACCAGTTTTGATTGGAAAGTTTTGCTGTACTTCGGCTCGTTCTTTGCCGCCGAACGGTGGGTTGGCAAGGACCACATCATAACGATCCTTTTCTTGTATATCGGCAAGATTTTCTGCGAGTGTATTTGTGTGGATTATATTTGGGGCATCAATACCATGCAAAATCATATTCATGATACCGATAATGTATGCAAGTGACTTTTTCTCCTTACCATAGAAAGTTTTCTTTTGGAGAATTTCCATGTCTTTCGTAGACAAGTCTTTGCTCTGTTTCAAATATTCAAAAGCCTCAACAAGGAAGCCTGCGGATCCAACAGCACCATCATATATTTTGTCACCAATCTTTGGACCAACTACATTCACAATTGTTTTAATGAGAGGTCGAGGAGTGTAATATTCACCACCATTTCGTCCTGCATTACCCATATTCTTAATCTTGCCTTCATAGAGGTGTGAGAGCTCGTGCTTTTCTTCTTGTGAGCGGAAATGCATACCATCTACGATATTCAAAATCTCACGAAGATTGTAACCACTCTGAATTTTATTCTTTATCTCGCTAAAAATCTCACCGATCTTATATTCGATAGTATCAGCACTCTCAGCATCTGTTTTAAACTTCTTGAGAAATGGAAATAGTTTCTGATCTACAAAATCTTTGAGATCATCTCCTGATAAGGCCTTGTTGTGATCTAGTTTGCCATCTTTAGTCTTTGGGCACGCCCAAGTCTCCCATGTGTATTGAGGTGGCAATATATGTGAATAATCTCTACTTGCCAAGCGAGCGGAGAGCACACGATCCTTTTCTAGATCATCAAGATACTTCAGGAATAGTATCCATGAAGTTTGCTCGACGTAATCAAGCTCACTGGATGCACCAGCGTCTTTATGTAGGATGTCGTCTATATTTTTGAATGCCTGTTCGAACATGTATAAGGTTATTACAATCCTAGGTGATCGCAAGGTTTCCTTACGACACGGTCTTTTTTAACTTGGGTTTTTGTCTGAAAATACATACCCATCATAGTTAAAACCGCCTCATATTACAAGGATTGTTGGATTTTGAGGTTTCGAGGGGGGGGATTTGGTCACTTATCATTTTCTAGTGAAAATGTAATCGACCCCGCCTCGGCGCGTCCGCCTCCGGCTTTCAAATCTCCCCCTAGTCTCGAAACGACACCTATTCAAACGGCAACCCCGGCCGTTTTCACAGGTCGTTGCGGAGAGGGGGAGATTTGAACTCCCGATCCAGTTTCCTAGATGCCGCTTTTC
>CAZFAS010000016.1:0-8166 GCA_964516975.1 uncultured Candidatus Saccharibacteria bacterium | reverse complement strand
CCGGAACTTTCACTGGTTCAAATAAAATCAGGCCTACCAGAATTACCATGGGAAATGCGTACACGACTTACTAGTATGGGAGTTAAGGCAGAGGATGCTGAAATGTATGTAAGACAGAAAAATTGGGGAAACTATTTTGATGCTGTGGCAAAAGCTCTCGCTGACGATAGCAAGAAGGTGCAAATTGCATCAAATTATATCACGTCTGATCTTGCAGGACTCGTAAAAAATGATACAACTGCAGATTTTGCAGTGATGGATTTACCGTCAAAAATTTCTGCAGAGAATTTCGCAAAGCTGGTAACAATGATTTCTGATGGTAAACTTTCTTCTCGCGGCGCAAAGGATTTGCTCAAGATGATGTACGAAGAAGACAATGATGCTGAGCTCCTTGCAGAGAAACACGATCTCCTTCAGAAGAGTGATGAGGGTACGCTAACTGCTATCGCACAAGAAATCATATCTGCAAATCCATCGGTTGTTGCAGATTATAAAAGTGGTAAAGAATCCTCATTTCAGTTCTTCATCGGTCAGGGTATGAAGGTAACAAAAGGTTCTGCAAACCCAGAAGTGTTAAAACAAGTATTTTTGAAATTGCTTGCGTAGGAGTAAGGCAAAGTAGGTGGGGGATTTTGAAAAATACCATCAAGAATAGATGGTTTTTTTATTTTCGTCTAATCACTTGAAAACACGTATAATCTGCTACTGCGGATTTACTATGCTCGGATCGTCATCCTGCGCAATGTTTTCAAGTGATCAGATGGGGCGGGATGAATAGTTGCACAAGACATTTAGGACATTGTTGTTATTTATAGGATATACAATGAGTAGTCGACAGAATACATAAGAAGTGGTATTTTGCTTTGTATATTTCGCAGTAGCTTAGAGTCTTCTCCGTAGATTGTAAGCTGTGGCGAAACCCGACCGAATGGCGGCGAAACCCACAGAGTTCTTTTAGGAGAGAATATGGCTCCGGTAACTAGGGAACAAGCCCTCGCCATTATGGCGACACTCATGACAAAGGCAAGATGGGAAGAGATTGACTTTAATTCAGCCGACCTCCAGTCGCAGATTATTAGAAATCCTGAAGCTGGCAAACACTTCACCGCATTCCTCAAGAACGGTGGACGAGTCATCGTCGGCGAACCGAAGGTGATTCCGATTGACCGCTCAAAGCCGTTCAATCCCGCCAAGTTCATTGGCGAAGGTTGGACGATCGAAGAACAAGATGAGCGCTCACTCGCTCTCGCAGAAATAGATCTTACCTCCATTCAGTTTGAGCACATGCTGAGTCAGGGGGAGACGTGGATCATGGGCGAGGACAAGTTGCGTCGTCCTAAGGACGCTGGCCACATTCGCCTCGATGCCAAGGTTTTTCAGACTCTCTGGGAGAATCAGCACCTGATTCCAGAACGTTTTAAGGAGAAGAAGAATGGCAATACTACAGTCATCTCCTTTGATGGTACCGTTCTTCGGAATCTGGACGACTACCACTACGTCCTGTACTTCTATTGGAATGATAACAGGTGGCACTGGAGCTTCCGATGGCTCTACAACGAGCGGCCTACTAATTACTTGTCTGCAGTTCTAAAATGCTAATACTTAGCACTGATAATCTTGATATAGACAATATTGCCACACACATGGAGTGATGTCTCACTCCGACCCCGCATATACATGCGGGGTTTTCTTTATAAAAAAACCACTTCACTTACAATGTGAGGTGGTTTTTAAAAGTAGGAAAGTAGTAAGGTTTACTAGGTGAACATTGTTTCACAAAATTTCTCGGCTAGCCGAGATGACCTATTAAAATAAGGGTATTATAGAAATAGGGCAGTAACAGAATTCATAAAAGTGCAAAGTTAAATATAGTAAGCTATTCATCACCCAAATGTTTTACAGATATCTTACGCATACGCTTCAAAGCATTACTTGTTGACCCACCAATCTCAATATCATTGATAATTCTGATCAAATCATCAGATTTATACACTCTATAGTTGTTCATTGGGTGTCTTTGGGCCTTAAATTTACCGTTTTTATCCCAATTTCTAAGGGTAAGTGGGGTAACTCCAAGTATGTAAGCCGCCTCTCTAATAGTTAAGTATTTCTTATATTCCATATATTTATAACTTATATAAACCTTAATAAACCTTATACAATAAATATATATAGTTCTAATAGAATTATCAATCTTTATGTGTTGATAACTTATATAATTATGAAAAGATTTATTCCTGCTATTTGATTTGATACGGATCATCTTATTACTAAATTATTGAAAATTTTAGATTAAGTTTTAAAGTTGAGTGTTTTGAAAAATATTACGATCACTTTTTTGTGAAAAAAATTTCATTTTTTCTTTTTTTTTGTTATTTAAAAGGTTTTTGCAAGAAATTTACACAAAATTTTGACTTAGTAGGGGATAAAAATTTAATTTTTTTTCAGACTATATTCTTAGCCATATTTTAGTGATGCAAAAAATTTTTTTTACAAAGTGAAAAAAAAATTTTTTAATCAAAAATTTTTACATTTATCCACACATTTTCATATCTAATTTCTGAATACAAATTTATAATGTATGGGATGAATAGTGATCTTTATTTCGATGGTAAAAAGTTCATCTCGGCTAGCCGAGGTGCTAAATTAACTGGCTATGTTACTGACTACATTGGTCAGCTTTGCCGAGATGGGAAATTAGACTGTCGAATGGTTGGACGATCATGGTATGTATCACTTGACTCACTTATTTCGCATAAAAATGCGAATGGAAATGGAACAAAAAGTCGTTCTCAAAAACATAATAAAAAAGCAGTCCTCATTTCTGCTGAATCTTTTGAAAAAGAAACGCTCAAAATTGAGCAAGGTGAGGAGTTTGTTGTTGCACCCGTAGAAAGTACTGTTTCTGATGTTGTCTCTGTGCCAAGTACTGTGGTTGCTCAGATTGTTGAGGAAGAACAGCATGTCATCCCTGTGCATGTTGTATCTGAGGAGAAAGTTCATGTTGCGACAACTCCGTTTGTCTCTCCAATTACAGCTTTTGATATTGAGATTAGTAATCGAAGAGCTTATAACAATGCTCATAAGCAGTTTTTCTTTTTTGCTTTCCCTCGATTGGCAGCAGGCATGGTCGCTCTCTTTGTGGCGATGATTGGATTTTGGTCTGCACTCCATATAAATCCTGATGTTGAAGTTGCATACAACAATGTCTTTCATTCTTTGAAAGAGAAGAGCACAAATACATTTGCTTATGCAGGTGAATCACTCGAAGCAAACGTGTTCTCTGCATTAAAGCCAGTTGTAAATGATGCAGGTGTGGCCGTGTATCGAACAATTAATGGATGGATTTATCAGACGCAGAGAAGGATTCTCGTAATGGCAGGAAAACAACCAAAGGTTGAAACAGTCGTCGAGGTTCCTGCTGAAGAGACAAATACAAAGCCTTCGCAAGGCATGGTCGTAGTCCCAACAGACGAAAAGACAGATCGACAAGCTGTGGTAGCAAAGATAAAAGGTTCTTTCTCTGATGAGGTAACGGTTGAGCAGAGTGCAGATGGTAGTAACGGTGTGATTACTCCAGTGTTCAAGAAATCGAAGGGTGATGATTATCTCTATGTGCTAGTGCCAATAAAGAATTGATGAATGGTATTGCTCTCATACGCGGCTTCTCACATGAATTGAGAGGCGGCGCATGGGAGGAATCCCAGACGGTCGACATTATTAACCAAGACAAGTTCAAAAGAACAACAACATGAAAACAACAGGACAAAAAATAATAATCGCAATTGTTTTCTTCTCTCTCATGAGTATGCCTTTCTCGAGCATCGCATACACATATACAGTTGAGAAGCATCCAGAAGCGCCTGTTGAAAATCGTTTTGTTGTTGGTCCAGCAAAAATTGAATTGACAGTAGGAGTTGGAGAGACACGAGAAACTATCATTTCTGTAGAGAATCGAATGGGAAAGAAGCAAACATTTGTGATTTCATTTGAAGATTTTATAGGTTCAAGAAATTCTGATGAAACAGTTGTGCTTCTCGGAAATGCAAAGAGTGAGACGTCACTTAGAGATAGTCTCTATGTAGAGAAGAAAGAAATTTCTCTCGAACAAGGTGAGCGTGCTCTCATCCCAGTCACAGTGTCAATCAGTGGAAAAGAAAATGCTGGAGGAAAGTTTGGTGCTGTTGTGGTAAGTGCAACAAAAAATAATAACGGTATTGAAGCAAATGATCGAGCATACACAGGAGCAACAATCATTGGAAGAATCGCAGCATTATTTTTTGTTACTGTTCCAGGAGAATTCAAATCAGAAGGAATGCTGACAGGATTTACAACAAAAGAAAATAAAATTATTTTCGGATCTTCGGAAATTCCTGTTCGACTTACTTTTGAAAATACCGGTGACGCAAATCTCAATCCATATGGTGGAATCATCGTGAAGAATATGTTTGGTGGTGAGGTACAAAAAGAAGTACTCAATCCATGGTTCGCATTACCAAACTCAATTCGTACACGAGATGTTGTGATTGTGTCATCAGGGCTCTTTGGAAAATATACTGCAATTGCACAAGTGAATCGCGGATACGGAAATATTGTTGATGAGAAGTCAATTACATTTTATGTAATTACTCCAAGTGTGGTGTTCTTCTTCATCCTTGCGATCGCTCTTATTGTGAGTGTGAAAAAGCTTGTTGTCCGCTTTAAGAAAAATGCATAATGAAAAAAATTATTCTTTCATTTATTGCAACATTGTTTCTTTCACCACTTGCATACGCTGCAGTGATGAACAGTACAAGTTATTCCATCCAGAGTGATTCAATAAACTTTGGTGGCGGAAAATCAGGTTCAACAAATTATTCTCAGGAGAGTACATTCGGAGAAATCGCTACAGGCCTTTCTAATAGTGCGAACTATCAGATAAAGGCAGGATACCAGCAAATGCAGGAAGTATATCTCTCTATCGCAACAGTCGCAGATGTAACCCTCAGTCCTTCAATAAATAGTACAGGTGGTGGCACAGCAAATGGTTCAACGGTGGTAACAGTTACTACAGACGATCCAGCAGGTTATGAGCTCTATATAAAGGCAAGTTCAACTCCAGCACTTAAATCAGGATCAAATTCTTTTGCTGATTATGTACCAGCAGGAGCAAATCCAGATCTTACCTTCACTGTTGGCGCAGCGACATCCGCATTTGGTTTCTCTCCAGAAGGATCAGATATTGTTCAGAAATATAAAGATAACGGTTCTACATGCAATGCAGGTTCAAGTGATACAACAAATGCTTGCTGGAATGCTCTTTCTACAGTAAATGAGCTCATTGCAAAGAAGACGACAGGAAATCATCCATCTGGTACAGCAACTACACTTAAGTTTCGCGCGCAGTCAGGTGTTTCAAATGTGCAACCGGTCGGAACATATACAGCGACAACGACAGTAACAGCAATCGCACTATAACAATGAAGAAAGCAATTTTCATTACGATTGGATGTCTCGCGGTTCTCATATTTAGTTCTTTCACAATCGCATACGCCGTAGAAGAGCAATTCAATATCACTGCAACAGTGGTAACGAATGACACAACTGCACCTTCAGTGCCAACTGGATTAACTGCAACAGCAGTATCGAGTTCACAAGTCGATCTCTCATGGTCTGCTTCTACAGATAATGTAGCGGTGACTGGATACAGAATTTATCGTGACAGTGCATTTATTGGAACTGCAGTTTCGACAAATTATTCAGATATTGGGCTTACTGCGTCAACTGCATATGACTACACAGTGACAGCAATTGATGGAGCATTAAATGAGTCTGCACATTCTGCAACATCGACAGCTACAACATTTGCACAGACGACAACTGTGACGCCGACTCCGGGTTCAACGACTGGACAGTCAAGACCAATTATTTACGATCTCGTTATTGTCCCAACACAAACTGGAGCGACGATATCATGGAAGACAACAGCTCCAACAATCGGAAATCTTACATGGGGGCTTACTTCAAATAATGAATTGGGGTCAAGTGCAGGAACACTCTATGAATTAAATCATTCAGTACAGATTTCAGGACTTATTCCAGCAACAACATATTCCTTCTCTATCGAAGCAATAAGTGGGTATGGAATAAAAGTAAATCTTGATAATCAGCAGTTCACAACATTGTCACTTCCGGAAGGAAATTTGAACCCAACAAATTTCACTGCAACAGCTAGGCAATCAGATATCTTGCTCGCGTGGAAGAATCCAGTAAGTCCTACATTTAGTGAAGTGAGATTGGTTCGATCGAAAAATTTCTTTCCAACAGATCCAAGTGATGGAGAAGTAATATACGAAGGAACGAGTGAAGGAATGGTAGATAAGAATGTGGAAGTTGGAGTGACCTACTATTATGCACTCTTCGCGAAAGATACCAATGGAACATATTCATCAGGATCGCTTGTAAGTGCAAGGATACGAAAAGCTGGTGAGCCAAGTATTCCAACGGGAGATATCGTCGATACGATACCACAAGCGCAGAATGTTCACCCTCTCATCCAAGCACTTACATTTCTAGATTTTGACTTCATCCAAGGTGGAAAGAAAATTACAAGTGTTTCAGGAGGAGATTCGGTTACGATAGATGGATCAAAAAATCTTACCGTATCGCTTGATTACAAAAAAGTTCCTGAGGTTTTGAAATCGATTGTCGTCACACTTATTGATCCAACTGATAGTGAGAAGACATTTACGTTCCTTCTCAGAGTAAATCCAGAAAAAACTGCATATACCGCAACGATTGCACCACTCGGAAGATCGGGAACCTACGGCGTAAAGATTTCGATTGTTGATTACAAGAATCAAGGTCTTAAAAGGATAGTGGGAAACCTCCTCGCTATCGCAAGTGCGGGAATTGCAGGGCATGAGGATCTCTATAAGCAGTTCATACTCTATATAGAAGAGAATTCGGTAAATCTTATATTCCTTCTCATCTTGCTCCTCATCCTAATAAAAGCTTTCAGAATGATGTTTGCGAAGAAGAAACAAAAAGAAGTTAAGCAAAATAACATACATACATTTCAAAAATAAACTGTAATGCGTAGATTATTAGAAAAAACATTTGCAATCGTCCTCATCCTCTTGACTGTGCTAACTGCACCAGGAGTTTTTGATGTTGCAAATCTATTTACGCAAAAAGCTTATGCTGCTTCTAATTTTAATAAACAAATAAACTACCAAGGAAAGCTTACAAATACTGCAAATGTCGCTGTCGCTGATGGTGTGTATCATATGCGTTTCGCATTGTATACAACATTAACTGGTGGAGCCGCGATTTGGTCAGAAGATAGAAGTTCTGCTGCTGGGGATCGGGTAACAGTAAGCAGTGGACTCTTTAGTGTGATGCTTGGAAGTTCGACTCCACTTACTGGTGTTGATTTTAATCAGACACTCTATCTTGGTGTAGAAGTCGGAGGATCTGCAGGTAGTCCATCATGGGATGGAGAAATGAGTCCTCGAAAGATTCTCGGAACAGTTCCAGCTGCATTTGTAGCGGACACTTTGGACGGTCTTGATTCAACACAATTTGTACGAACAGATGCAACATCAACAATTTCTGTAAATTCATCACAGTCTGTTCTTACAATTAATCAGAATGGTTCGGGTAACGTTCTTGATTTGCAGGCAAATAATTCTACGCTCTTTACTGTCACCAGTACTGGAAATGTGGGAATCGGTACTACATCGCCATTTGCAAAACTTTCACTCGTTGGTGATATCTATGCATCATCAACTGGCACATCTACATTTACTGGAACTGTTGCTGCAGGAGTAATCAATGTTTCTTCAACAACAGCTTCGTCGACATTTGCAAATGGAATCAATCTTGGTGCTGGATGTTTTGCAATTAACGGAATATGTATTAGTAGTGGAAGTGGTTTGAGTGGTACAGGAGTTTTAAATGGTCTTGCATATTGGACTGGAGCAGGATCTCTTGGAGTTACAACAACTCCAACAGTAAGTGCAATCATCGCCACCTCAACAACCGCAGTATCATCATTCCAGCAACTTCTTGCAAATGGCTCAACAACCCTCCAGAATCTCACATTCATAAACGCTACAGGTACATCAGCTACATCAACAAACTTCTTTGCAACAAACCTCACTGGTACAAACGGAAGTGTGACAG
>CAZFAS010000015.1:4864-8786 GCA_964516975.1 uncultured Candidatus Saccharibacteria bacterium | reverse complement strand
GAACCTACATTTTAACTTCCGCAAAGTCATGTCCTATCCATTGAACGATGGGAGCAAATTTTTATTACAATACAAGAGACACCATACAATGAATATAATACAAATACAAACGAGTGTTGAATTTAGAAACCAAGATGTTCCATCAAATGATGAAAAGGGGATTCACTGTGAAATACTTCTGGTAAGTATCGCCTGAGGTATGTTTGGACATCCTCAGGTTCAACTTCTTCTAGATTAATAGGAATAATAATATAGGGCATGATGAGGCGCTGAGATTTTACAAGCACTCTGAATGAGTCACCGCGTTGTTCTACCCAAAATGATTCTAGAGTTCTGTAAGGATAAAATATTTTATCAATTTTTATTCCTAAATCATCAAGAACTATATCGATCTCATGTGGTGGACGAGCCGCATATACCGACAGTACGAATCCACCAAGGATAATGACAAGTGCAAATAGCACATTGTTAAAAATGATAGATGCTATGGCGAGCGATACAGTGATAATCCCAACAGCCCAGTACCAGTCCGCACTTCTTTCGCGTTCTTCATATTCCAATGTTTGCCAATGGAGAGGAGCAATTTTTTTTGCCATACCTATTTATTCTATCACAGCATTGTGAGAGAGAAAGTTTATATTTTCAAAAATTCGATAATTAAGTCCCTATCGAGGTATGTTGCGATTATAAAAATAATAGTACACAATCCGGCAGACATGAGACACCACGTGCACCAATGTTTAAGGATGAATGATTGTACAGATGTGAGGTAGAGAGAAAAAAGAAATGCTACAGTGCTGATCCCGAGAGTTACATAGCTTGCAAATGTAGGCATGATGTCAGGGAAGAAGGCAAAAAGAAAGTAGGTAAGTGTGATTGCGGCGTAGTAAAAAATTCCAATGAGCTCAACCGGAATGTCCATTATTTTTGCATATTCACTATGCACGACAGTCTCGCAGCTACCTTCAAGTGGGCAGACTAGGGGAGTTTCTGACTTTTTTGTATCGCGAATATAATTTGCTAGTAGATAGCCTGAGAATGCAAGAAGGGAAATTGCTAGGTTAAGTATTGTCTCCATATAGAATTAGTGTACCACAGAGATTTTATCAATTGCCTCAGGGGTGTTAGTTTGCTATAAATGAGTATCTCCATATATGCAAGGATTCAATTCAGATATAGGGTTAGTGCAGGATATGCTCGCTAAGCACCCAACTTTATTTGTGATTTTGCTTATTTGGTCAATGATATGGAAGGGGTTAGCGTTGTGGAAATCAGCCCAGCTTTCTCAAAAGAAGTGGTTTGTAATCCTTCTTTTACTCAATACAGTGGGTATCCTTGAAATAGTGTATCTCTACTTTGTAGCAAAGAAGTATACGGTGGAGATAGAAGAAAAATAGAATAGAAAATACGGAGGAGTGGCAGAGTGGTCGATTGCACCAGTCTTGAAAACTGGAGGGCTCGTAAGGGTCCCGTGAGTTCGAATCTCACCTCCTCCGCAAAATACAAAAAGCCCTAAGGGGCTTTTTGTATTGCGAGAGGGGAGAAAGCGCGGGGCGCTTTCGTGTGAGATTCGAAGCCGGTTTGAGCATTTTTTCTAGCTTGATAAAGCGTAGAAAAAATCCAAACCGGGTACTGTTCCTGTAAGGAACGAATCTCTCAGTGCTTTTGATTTTGTTTTAGGTTTCTAAGGAGCGGAGCGACGTGACATTCTCACCTCCTCCGCAAATTGAAAATCCGCCTGAAAGGGCGTGATTTTTATATGATTTTAAATGTGATATGTTTTACTAATGGAAAAGATCTCATCTGTTGATCGAGTTGTTGGGAATATTTCGGAGGCGGAAAAGGAACAAATCCTTCGCGACAAGGGGGAAAGATTTGATGATCAAAATTTTGAAGATTTAAGTGGAAAAGAACGAGAAAAAACAGCAAGTGAATTAGAAATCATTTCTCTTGTAAACATTGCAACAAACGAGCTAAGGCAACGATATGGATTGGATGATTTCGATATCCCTCCAGAAAATATTCACGTTATTTCTGAAGAATCATGGCCAAGAGAAAAAAGTACAGCTTTCTTCAACTCAATGCTTCAGGGCGTTGCTATGCGTGAAAAAATGTCTAATACGTCGTTTATGAAGACACTATTTCATGAAATGATACATTTTAAATCTTATAGTGCTGTACAGATTACCACAGAAGATGATTCAGAATTAATCGAGTATCGAGTTGGTTTAACTGTTCATACGAGAGACGGAAAAAAGATTTACTTTGTAAATTTAAACGAGGCGGTAACAGAAGAAATGACAATAAGATTTGCAAAGAATCTTTTGAATCATCATCTTTTTTCAGATGAAATCGCTCAAACGAGAAGTGTGATGGCAAGATATCAGGGGGCAGTTACAGATTCTGAAAAACCTCTTTTTGATGAGGACACATTTTATGCAGAGGCAATGAGTAAGAAAACATGGAGAGAGTCAGTGGATCGTTTTTTCGGAAGAAGAGTGTTTGGTTCCGGGGTTACAAAGATAGCAACAGAGAGTTTTACTTATAAAACAGAAAGAAAAATTTTAAATATGTTGATTGATAAGATTTTTGAAAGAAATTTAGAAAAATTTAAAGATAGAGAGGATGTGTTTGAGATTTTTGCAAAAGGAATGATGACTGGGGATATCTTACCAATAGGTAGATTGGTCGAGGGAACTTTCGGGAAGGGCACATTACGATCTATTAGCGAATTAGACCACGATGTGAATACACAGGAAGAATTTGTTAAATCACTATAAATCAAACATGAAAAAATTGGTCAAAATGCTATACTGACGTTAATTAACCATTAGCAATATTTCCATGTTTCACACAATGAGCGCGTATTATGGTTTGCCAACATTCTTAGCTTTTTTGTTGCCAGTGATGATTATCCTCGTGCCAATATTTGTTTTTTTGAAGGTCTATTCTCTATGGCATGCAGCTAAGAGGGGAGAATTATTATGGTTTTTGGCTCTTATGTTTATTAATACCCTTGGTATTTTAGAACTAGTGTATATATTTGGAATTTTAAAACATACTCCCCAGATAATTCTCGATACTTTACAGAAGAAGCACCACCATGCGGAGCATCATCATGAGACGCACCATCACACTTCATAATGAAATATCTTGGAATTGATTACGGTTTAAAACGGGTAGGCATTGCTGTCTCTGATGAAGATGAAAAGATTGCATTTGCAAGGACAGTACTTACGAATGATTCCTTACTCTTAACAGAAGTCGAGACTTTGTGTAAAGCAGAAAATATTGCGGGAATAGTAATTGGAGAATCAAACAAGCTTTCTGGGGAGCCGAATGATCTTATGGTTCATGTGCGAGAGTTTGCTAAAGATCTGGAAACAAAAATCGGACTACCTGTGTATTTTGAGCCCGAGTTTTTTACAAGTGCTGAAGCAGAGAGATTGCAGGGTAAGAATGGTATGCATGATGCATCAGCCGCAGCAATAATATTAAAAAGTTTTTTAGATAAGAAATTCCATGCCAATAACAATTGATGATTTTAAAAAAATAGAAATGAAAGTCGGTGAAATCCTTTCTGCTGAGGGGATAGAAGGGTCAGAAAAACTTTTAAAGCTCGGTGTAAATTTTGGTGAGGAATTCCCTCGGCAGGTTTTATCTGGGATTGCGTCATATTTTCCAGATCCTGCTGCTCTTGTTGGGAAGAAGTGTGCTTTTGTCACAAATCTTGAACCAAGACCAATGATGGGACTTGAAAGTCAGGCAATGATTCTTGCTGCAAGTTACGATGGAGTTCTTGCATTATATGAAGTTCCAGACTCTATTCCACCTGGTACACTTGTTAAGTAGCGATACATTTTTTTGAATAGTATATAATAGAGGAAATGGCGAGAAGTTTTTTTGATTTTTTTCCAACTCC
>CAZFAS010000015.1:0-4764 GCA_964516975.1 uncultured Candidatus Saccharibacteria bacterium | reverse complement strand
GTAGTTCCAATGGATATGCATGTTCCTATGCTAATTATCAATGTGGGAAAAAATAAAGTCGGATTATACATTGTTGCAGATAGATGCGTGATCTTTTCATCGACAGTCACTTCCTCACTTCCAGAGATCTCAACATATACGAGCGATATTAAATTCCTTTCAAAAGACGGTTCTGGCGATGCAAATCCAAGCACACAGATATACATCGGTCTTGAATCTGCAATTACTGAAATTAAAAAAATATTTCTTTACTGGCAGACTCTTGCCGAGCGAGACGGAAAATCCGCACTTCCAATTGATAGAGCAATTATATGTGGAGACGAAGGTGCTCGTACTGGGTTAGCAGACTTCTTTTCAAAGAGACTTAACATCAAGGTCGAACTTGCAAATGTATGGGTGAATGCATTTAATTTTCATGAATATGTTCCAGATATTCCACTCGAAAAATCTTTAGGTTATGCAAGTGCGGTTGGACTCGCACTTCCAAGGTCTGAAAATTAATACAAAAAAATGTTTAGCTTACTTCCTGAAAAAGAAAAAAAGAAAATCCTCCAAGAATACGCGATGCGTAGGTATATTGTGGTACTTTTATTTTTGTTTGCCACAGGAATAATCTCAGTACTTGTATCATTTCCAGCCTATCTTCTTTCTCTGTCAAAGGAGAAAGATATTGAAGCACAAATTACAGCACTTCGTGGCTCGAGTATTGCAAGTGAGTCCGAATCTTTGAGTAAGAGACTTATTGATACAAATCAAAAAGTAATCGCATTAAAACCCGCAGAGAATTCGGTGCCGATCGGAGATGTTTTACAGAAGGTGATGAATCAGAAAACCGATGCAATTAAATTAAGAAGCTTTTCATACAAGAAATCGACTGAAAAAGGGGCAAGCACCCTTTCATTTACTGGTGTGGCGAGTGATAGGGAGACATTGTCACAATTTGTAAATTCATTGGGCCATGAGTCAATGTTTCTTAAGGTGAATTTACCAGTGTCGAGTCTTACAAAAAATAAAAATCCAGATTTTTCGATACAAGTTTCTGGAACTTTTTAGATCATGAGTTTAGTACATAAAACAAAAAAAATATTGATTCTCTGTATCATCCTTAATCTTCTTATTTGGGCAGCTTTCGCTTTCTTTTTTCTAAAGATACGTACACAGACAAATCGAATTTCAGATCTCACGAGTGAAGTTGGGGTAGATATAGATCGAGATAAAAATCTGAGAACTACAAAAGCAATGCTAGATGAGAACGAAGTGGCGATTTCACAGCTCGATTCATATTTTGTAAAAAGTGATGGCGTCGTCGACTTTATTAATTCACTTGAATCTATGGGAAATAAAAATGGAGTTAGTATAAATATTTCCTCTGTTTCAGTTGAGAGTGATGTAAAAGCAAAAGCTACACTATATGAAACGCTTCGTTTGAAAATTGAAATTAGTGGTACATGGGCAAATGTCACGAATTTTATTGCGATCCTTGAAAACCTTCCCTATGGTGTGAATATAAGTCAGGTAAGTTTAGTGTCAGTACCAAGCGCCCTAAGTGATAGTGGGAAGGGAAGTGCGTCATGGAGGGGTGCAGTTGATTTCGGTGTTTTAAAATTAAAATAATGAAAAATTTTGATATTAAAAAAATATTAGCGAGTCTTAAGCCTACTCCACAAAAACAGTATCGCTCCATAAGCGCGAAAGCACATCATGATTGGAAGGTTGTGATCCTCTTGTTTTCTCTTGTGTGGGTCGCGGTTTTTCTCGCAAGTCTATATATATTTTTTGTAATTAATAACGGAGATTTTTTCCAAAACGATACCGTTGTTACCCCTCCACAGACCACAATTAATAAAAAGGCACTGAGTGATACTGTTGATTTTTATTCAACGAAAGCACAAAAGCTTAACCAGTTGGAGACAAATCCTCCAAAGGTGGTTGATCCATCTATATAGGTTTAATAACTATAAAAAGCACAAAACATCCCGCAGGGGAGGTTGTTGTGTCTTGTGGTCAGGAATAATTTGTTTGTATTTTTTATGTGGTCACAGATAATTCCTCGCCGTCGCTCGGAATTTTTGCGACCCCGCCTCAGCTGTCACACCTGCTGGTGTGACATGCTTCCGGCCAGCACAAGTACGAAAAAATCCGGTGCAAACCGGATTTATTTCGTCTTGTGCCCCCGACAGGAATCGAACCTATATCAAAGCCTTAGAAGAGCTTTGCTTTATCCATTAAGCTACGGGGGCTTAAAACTTACATACTATACATTTTTTTTGCTTTTACCCCAACCGTTTTGTTCACGGTAGGTTTTTCTTCTGTGACAATTTGCACAGCGAATCTCGCATTTGAGTACCTCTCTTTTTACAGAATCCCATGAATAATGTCCAGAAAGCAATTTTGATACTGGTTTGAATTTCTTTTTCGGATCCACATGATCAAAATCTAAGACGATTGGATCTTTCTCACCACAATCTATACAGCAATGTTTCGATATATAATTAAAAAGTTCATTGCGCACCTTGATTCGGTGTCTCTTCTGAGCCGCGTACATTTTCTCTCTACTATTGTAGGGCATAGAGGGATTATACCACAAGGTTCTATCCTTTTTAAATTTTCTTACATTCTTTGTATCGAAAACACTGTGTCGTATGATCGTTTACCATTCCTACAGCCTGCATGTGAGCATAAGTAATAGTCGGTCCTAAAAATGTGAACCCTCTCTTTTTTAAGTCCTTAGCCAGGGCAATTGACTCAGGTGTAATTGCAGGGATATCTATATGTTTTTTTCTTTTACCATCAATTTGCTTGTTGCCTACAAACTTCCACATATAAGAGTGAAATGAACCAAATTCTTTTTGAATTTCTATAAATTTTTGCGCGTTACGGATTGTTGCTAGTATCTTAAGCTTGTTTCGTATGATCCCAGTATCTTTCATGAGACGTGCTACATCCTTTGATCCAAACTTCGCAACCTTTTTATAATCAAAATGTGCAAAGGCTTTTTTATACCCACTCCTTCTGTGAAGTATGGTCTTCCAAGAAAGCCCAGCCTGCGCACTCTCAAGCACGAGGAATTCAAATAGTTTTTTATCATTATGAACAGGTACACCCCATTCGGTATCATGGTATAGGACCATTTGTTCATCTTCGCCTGACCAAGAACATCGATGTAGTTTCTTCACGCTGTGGGCGATACAGGACTCGAACCTGTGACCTTCCCGGTGTAAACGGGTTGCTCTACCAACTGAGCTAATCGCCCTCAAAATAACTTAAACTTTATTCCTGGGTTCTATACCTACCAAAACAGCTAATCACCCTCAACCAACTTGCATACATTATAGTATATCGGATGTTTTTTCAAGAATTTGTTTGAATTCATACTTTCAT
This sequence comes from uncultured Candidatus Saccharibacteria bacterium, assembly GCA_964516975.1. Lineage (GTDB taxonomy): Bacteria > Patescibacteriota > Minisyncoccia > Phycocordibacterales > Zambryskibacteraceae > CAZFAS01. The sequence continues at coordinate 1,383 of CAZFAS010000015.1, read as the reverse complement.
ATAGAGTGTCAGTATGTCATTACTAAAGGAGATTGAAATCCTATATGAAGATGAGCATATGTTGGTAATCAATAAACCAGCAGGACTTATCGTGCATTCAGACGGGAGAAGAAAAGAAGACAGCGTCGCAGATTGGATGCTTGCAAAGTATCCGAGCACAAAGGATGTGGGTGAACCCATCGTACAGGCTAATGGGGAAGTAATCCTCCGTCCAGGCATCGTGCACCGTCTTGATAGAGAGACATCGGGAGCGCTTCTTCTTGCAAAAGATGAAAAAACTTTTGAGTTTCTAAAGAATCAATTTCAAGAAAGAGATATTGCTAAAGAATATCACGCATTTGTATATGGAAATATAAAATCAGATGATGGAGTGATAGATAGACCCATTGGAAGAAGTAGAAATGATTTTAGATTATGGTCATCACAGAGAGGAGCGCGTGGTGAGCTTCGCGAAGCGATTACCGAATACCGCGTACTTGAGAGGGGTAAGGAGGTTACACTAGTAGAAGCTAAGCCGAAAACTGGAAGAACCCACCAAATTAGAGTTCACTTCAAAGCAATTAATCATCCAGTTGTTGCAGATAGTCTCTATGCACCCAAAATGAAACGACTTCTTGGTTTTGAACGTACCGCGCTTCATGCTTTTGCCGTTGAATTCAAATTGCAGAGTGACACTATGATGAAAGTTACTGCTCCATATCCAGAAGATTTTAAGAAAGCGCTCGAGGAGCTTCGAAAAATAGGAGAGTAATGGCTCAGTTGCGGGATTTTGTGGCCTATGGTACAGTATGACCCTCATGACAAAGACAGCAATTAAAATATCTCCGGTAAACACATCTGAGAGAGCAAAGCTTGGATTAAAGTCTGGTGACACTGTAAAGGTGTGGCAGAAGATTCAAGAAAAGGGCAAGACACGACTTCAGGTTTTTGAAGGTCTTGTTCTTGCGGTTAAGCATGGAAAGGAGGCAGGTGCCACTTTCACTGTTCGACGAGTAGCAAGTGGAGTAGGGGTAGAAAAGATTTTCCCACTCTATTCACCGCTTATTGATAAAATTTCTATTACAAAACGATCAGATGTTCGAAGAAGTAAGCTCTACCATATCAGAAAGAAAGCAGCGAAAGAGATTAAACGACAAATGAAGAATACACGATTCGTTGCTCATGAAGAAGTCGCAGAGGAAATCGCAGAAACTCCAGCAGAAGAAGCTACAAAGGCAGAGGAATAACAAACAAAAAAGAGGGTAAGCCCTCTTTTTTGTTGCTAGATTGAAAAAACATTTCGCATCAGATATAGTTGTTGAGCATTTCATATGCCCAGGTGGCGAAATTGGTAGACGTACTACCTTGAGGTGGTAGCGCCGAAAGGCATGGAGGTTCGAGTCC
>CAZFAS010000014.1:12220-13848 GCA_964516975.1 uncultured Candidatus Saccharibacteria bacterium | reverse complement strand
CAAAATTATAATGCTCTGTCTCCACTTCTGGACCATCTGCCACAGCAAAACCCATGTCCCGAAAAATGGCCGCCGTCTTCAAAATCACATGAGAAAGAGGGTGTATATGACCTAATTTTGCGATATTTTCCTGCATAAAAGCAATTATATAGAAGTGTTCAACTTATTCAAAATATCCTCAAATTCTAGCTATTTATTGAATACCTGCTTTGCTGCGTCCCAGTACTCAGGGTGCCCCTGTCCTTTCATCCAATACCACCATTCAGCTCCCCACAAGTATTGATCACTAAATCCCGTTCCTTTTGCAAACTCTAAAACCTCATTAAACTTTGTAATATCCATTCTCTGTATTTGCCGTTCTATCGGTGCGTCAACGATTGGCTCAAGAAGCCATGGCTCGAGTGAAAGCTCGATCAACATACTTTTTTTCTCTCCCAAAAACATACTCATAAGATTTGTCTTCACTCGATAAAATGATGGCAAATATACACTCCTTACTTGTCCAAGGGTTGGATTCCAAAGATACATATACACACTTGTCCCAAAAGCATCCCCTGATCTCCATGCCCCAGCCCAAAGCCCAAGATTACCGCTATCAGTTACAAGTACCTTTCTTTCTGGATCCAATTTTTTCACCAAAGCAATTTCCTTATGGAGAAAATCTACATCAAGATCACCACAATGTTCTTTTGCAAACACACTTAAAAATGGTTCATTTTCAACTTGCCAATAATCAATATTTTTATAATGTTTGAAATGTTGTACGGTTGTTTCTAAAAGTGTGAGAATCTGAGCTTGCTTCTCTTCAACTGATAGATTTTTGACCCAATCTGGTTCATGACACTCTGGCCATCCTGGAAGCCTTCTGCCTACTGCAAAAATTACTGTTGCATTTCTCTTCTGCGCCTCAATCATCTGATAATCCAAATCATCGAAAGAAAATTCGCCTTTCTTAGGCTCAACCATTGGCCAGTGCGCAGAAAGTCTAAATTTTCTCACCTTAAGATCATCGAGAATAGCAGCGAAAGCCTCTTTCCATGGCAACCTAAGTTCATCAGCGTGATATTTACTAAATGAAACTCCGTATGAAATAGTTTCAACTTTTGGACGAATAGATAACAAGAAAAAAAGTGTAGCAACACCCAGAATAATAATCCCGATTACCTTTAAAATCTTTTTCATACTTTTTAAATAAAGAGCACAAAGAATCCTGCAATTATAAACATCATTGCAAGGATTTTATGAGCAACATGCCCGGGTCTGAACTCATGCTCATATTGCTTTACCATTTTATTTCTCATTAAAAAGATAAGTACGAAAATAAAGAGAAACTGCAGCGAGCTAAGAGAATTTACGATAGATACACTTCCGATGCGTATTGAATATAAAATACAAAGAAATGCGAGACCACCGAGAACTCGATTCAACACAACCAAATATGTCGTCTTATGTCCTGCACTCTTTGAACTATGGAGAACCCCTTGTCTACAACTTGGCCAAAGCAAAAGAGCGAGTGCTGCTACAGCATTGCCCATTCGTGACCAAAAAAATCCATCAGCAAAATCTGCATGCTGAAAAAGAATCTTTGTTAAAATCGCAGATAAGCCAAACAAAATTCCAGAAATTAC
>CAZFAS010000014.1:0-12120 GCA_964516975.1 uncultured Candidatus Saccharibacteria bacterium | reverse complement strand
ACAATGCCAAATGGGACCATAATAATCACAATCGCAGACATAATCGCAACATAAAATGCATACACACTGGACCGAGAAATTGTTGTTGAAGTAACAATGTACTTATCAATGAGAACAATAGCAGCATTCAAGATCTGCCCTATTATGACAAGAACCAAAGAAAGATAAATCGTGGACATTTACTACAGTATACTATTTTTATCTATAATTTCCTTGTATACATATGCAGATGGGCGGACTAATCTCGTAAGTGTTTCAGGATGAACTTCAATAAGACCGAAACGCTCAGTAAAACCAAAAGCCCACTCATAATTATCAAGGAGTGACCAATACAAATACCCTTTCACTTGCACTGCGTCTTGTATTGCTCTGAGTACAGCAGAAAGATACCCTTTTATAAATTCTGCTCTCTTACTATCAGTTCTATCTGCAATACCATTTTCAGTTATATAAATCGGCACTGCATACTTTTTTAAATCTATGAGGCAATGATATATCGCATCTGGAAAAATATCCCAACCCATATCTGACTTTGGTAAATTTCCGTTACCTCCAAAACGTTTATAAAAATAATGATTTAATCCTATAAAATCCTGAGCCCCCCGAATTGCATTTAAGAATGTCGTATTCCAATACCAATGTGATACCTTAGAAGCTACAATATTCCATGGCATAGAATTTGATGTGAAGTATATATTATGTTTTGCAATACCAATCTGAAGTGTAGGATTCAACTGCTTTAATGCACCATATACTTCCTTATGTATTTCCGCTAGTTTTCTATTAATAAGAAAAAAAGAAATGAAAGATTTATGAAATGGTGGCCAGGTACCCTTTGCATAACCATTTGATGACCACACAAGAGGTTCATTCATTGTGATCCAAAAAGTTGCTTCATTACCCAATCTTTCGATAACAAATATACAGTATCGTTTAAATATCGTCTTTGCATCATTTCGCTCAAATCCCCCCTTATTTGAAAACCATACAGGTAACGTAAAATGCCATAATGTCACGAATGGTTCCATACCTCTCTGTTTCAAAGCACGCAAAACTTTACGATAATGTTCAATCTCACTCTCATCAAATTTTCCTTCCTCTGGTTCTATACGGGCCCACTCAATTGAAAAACGGTGCGCGGTATGACCAAGTGACTGTGCTAAATCAAAATCTTCTTCGTACCTATGATAATGGTCGATTGCCCTACCACACACTGGAACCTTTTCTTCTTTTGCAGCCTGCGCCCAATCTACATGCTCAATCCCTCCTTCAACCTGATAAGATGCAGTAGAACTTCCCCACAAAAAACCTTCTGGGAATTTTATATGTAAATCAGATTTCTTAGATTCATCCATACTTATCATAAGTATATCAGAAACCTACAATGTATTTATAAACCGATCTTGTAGAAATTCCCGCCAACCTCAATATACACAGAACCACCATACTGCAATAATCCTGAACGGATTGCACTTACTGGGGCATCCTTTCTAAATTCATCAAGAGTAGTAATGACTGTAACCTTCCTTTCATTTCTTGGATCAAGTTCGACAACAGAAACTTCCTTTGTTGTCATAATTATGAGCGCATCATTTCTTTCTGGGTACCATTCAACATCGGTAATTTTTGAACTCATCGAAACAGTTGTACTTGCAACACACTGATCAGCAAAACAAAGAAAATACGGCGCATCACTGAGGGTCTTCCATTCCACTAACAGATTATTTCCTTGCGTATGCATTTCTATATTTCTCTTATCTTGAATCACAAGTGTTGTTGTCGATACTTTTATTTTTTCGCTCATCAGTAATTTCATCTCACTTTTAGTGGATGTTGCCGTAACTTTTGTAAAATCAATTTTCTCTTGAAGCAACACTGGACGAATTTCCGTTACCCGATTCGGGTATACTGATATCTTTTTAGTCCACTCTCTATATCCAGGTTTATGTATACGAATCTGATGATCTGCAATTTTTAATCTTTGAAATAATACTGTTCTATCTAAAAAAGAAGAACTCTGAGAATCATTATTATCGATATATACCGTACTATTGGAACCAATTTCCGCAACATAAATACCTCCAGTTTTCTGAAGTTTCAATTTTGTTGTTGAAAGAATATCTTGAAATGAGTAACCAGATGCAAAAAGGACAAGAATGGGACCGAGAATAAGGAATAAGAAAATAAGCGCAACAAGCTGAATCACTCTTCTCTTCTTCGAAAATGGTTTTGTTATTTCCATATTATTCTCGATGTTTAGGTGTTACCCAATATCCCATATATTTACCAATCATAAGTCTCGTCTGTGCCTCAAGAGCTGGAATCGACCCAAAGATGACAATTGTGAGCGGAACGAGAAGCCACTGAACAACCATAGCGAACTTTTTTCTCTGTGTAACAATTATATCCTTTGGGATCGGAGGAAGGAAAGAAAATGTCATTACTGCAAGTGAGATAAGACCGAGCATCGAGAGAATCATCAAATTTCTTGTTACTAATGGTAGATTATATGAAAGTACAGTCTCACGGAACAACTTTCCGCCAAGAATAAGTGGTAACCATCCAAGCAAAAGAATCATAATTGGGTTAGTTGCTGCAGACCAATACCCTTCAAGTTGCACAACAATAACCCTCGCTCTTTTCCAGAAAGGAATCTTTTTATTTTTAATACAACCCATAAGAAGATACGGGACATTTTCAGCACCCCACATCCATCTTCTTTGTTGTTTATAAATATTCTTTAACGTCTGAAGTTTTGTCTCAGCGAAGTTTGCGTCCATTGAAACTGGGTAAGAAATTGGAATCGCACGATAATTTCCATTATTTGCAAGATATAAATTCCAAAATATCCTTGAGTCCTCTGAAACCATATTTTTTTGCCAATAACCAATTTCCACAAGAGACTTAAATGACATCGAATGTGAGGAAAATGTCACGAGCTTTTCTGGTCTTTCCTGCTGAATCATCTGCCAAAATGTGTTTGAAAAAGCAACTACACGTGAGAGCATCGGAGCTTGCCAGATATTATTATTATACAAAGGTACAGGCTGAAAAGATGCTTTTTCAGGATTTGGTGTTGTGAGGTAATACCATGTTAAACAAAGAAAATAATCTTTGTATATAACTGTATCAATATCAAAAGCCGATACTATGACCTTCTCATATGGAATAGTAAGTGCATCGATAAGTCTATTTCGTGCTTCTTCACAAGCAAAAGAAATATTTGATCCCTTACCTGCCATTTCACCAGGAACATCAGCAGGATGCTGCGTAACAATAAAACCACCAAACTCTGATTCGTATTTCTTCGCAATTTCTAATCCACTTTCATAAGCTGCACTCCCTGCCCTTTCTTCACACGCAAGCACAACAAGGATTTTCTTTGAGTCATATCTTGCTTCCTTAAGACTTTGAATACCAGATTCAATAACTTCCTTCGGCTCCATATAGTAAGGTAATAGCACAAGATGATACAAATCATCATATTTGAGATTTACCATCATTGATTTCCAATCTGCTTTTATATTTGCATGAAGTCTTCTCCAGTTATGAAGATTGTGTGACGAAAGATACATTGTTTTAAAAAGCCAATACAAATCAAAAAGAATTATGAAAATAGCGGCCCATACAGGAAGAAATAGTGAAAGCAATACGATAAGAACTACAGTTCCCCACGATAAAATACCCGGAACCATTTCGAGAAAACGATATAGTCTACGATCGTTCCCTTCTAATTCTGAGGCACGTCCAACCTTGAAATAAGGTGTTTGCGTATATTCCATACTAAGTGAGCCACCTCCCGGGCTTGAACCGGGGACCCACAGTTTACAAAACTGTTGCTCTACCAACTGAGCTAAGGTGGCACAAAAATTTCAAAAACTTTATAACTTTAAACTTAGAACTCGCCCCATTTTACTCAATCTTTCCTCCACCGTTTTCCTCCCTATGACGTGCAGTATCCTTCAAAAACTCTGATACCTTACCGTTATCATGTAACACCCTATTTCCACGAATGTTAGGGAGCATTGTAACATATTTTTCCTTAAGTGCACCAACAAACGAATTCACGGTATTTCTGGTATGGAGAGGAAGTTCATCCCGTACAAAAGTACCAACCCTCTGGCTCTTTTCCTCAATAATTTGTTTACCTTGATCCGTCTTCTCTTTTAGAGGTTTATCAAATCGGGAAAGTTTTTGGAATACAAAAATTTTCCTTCCTTTTGCGTTTTCATACAATTTTAAAGAGAGAAGGAGAATTATCCCAACTAGCGACAATGAAAATAACCAAACAAGCATGTTAGTTTTGTGTTGAAAATCGAACAAACCTTCGAACTTCTATTCTCTCACCAAACTTTTGCGTTGCACCACTTACGATATCTTTCACCTTCAAATCAGAGTTCTTAATAAATGGCTGTTCAAGAAGGGTTTGTTCTCCAAAGTATGCATTGAGCTTACCTTCCAAGATCTTCTCCTGCATATCTGCAGGCTTATCTGCAATCTCTTTTTGAAAAACCTCTGTTGCTGCTTTCTTGTTCTCATCTGTGATATCTTCCATCTTCAAAAACTGAGGGTCTGTTGCAGCAACTTGCATGGCAATATCATAAGCAATTGCCTTAAACTCTTCATTTTTTGCAACGAAATCTGTTTCGCAAGAAAGCTCAACTATTGCCCCCACAGAACCCATGCCATGAATATATGACTGAATTGTGCCAGATCCAAGAGTTCGATCAGCTTTCTTCATTGCCACATCTCCACTCTTTTTTTGCAAGATAATAATTGCCTTCTCCATGTCTCCGCCCGCTTCTTCAAGAGCCTTCTTGCATTGCATAATAGAAAGGCCTGTTCGATCTCGTAATTCTTTAACTTGTTCTGTAGTAATCATAAATGAGCTTTATGTTTGGATAAATTCAAAACGACACACATAAGTATACTGCTGGATAAAGAAAAAAACTATTATTTAGGTTCAGCTTTTGATTGAAGCTGCTCCTTTTTCCCTTCCTCAATAGCAGATGCAATTTCATTCACAAAAAACTGAATACTTGCTTTCGAAGCATCGTTTCCTGGAATTGCAAATTCAACATCTCTTAAATTACAATCTGAACTTGAAAGAGACACAACTGGGATGTGCAACCTATGTGCCTCTTTTACTGCAATCATTTCTCTCTTTAAATCTACAACAAATAGGACTTTTGGAAGATTTCGCATTACTGAGATCCCTGAAAAATCATGCGTAAGAGTAACGATTTCTCTATCAATGAGGAGTCTCTCTTTTTTTGTATATTTTCCAAGCTCCCCTTTCTCCTTCTGAGATGTAAGATCCTCAAGTTTTGCAATTCTTTTCTTAATCTCTGGAAAATTTGTAAGTGTACCTCCAAGCCATCGTCCAGCAACATATGGCATGCCAACTTTTGATGCGCCAGTTCTGATAGCCTCCTGTGCCTCGTTCTTGCCTCCCACAAAGAGAACCACGCCACCTTCTGCAACAATTTTCTTTATAAAATCCTTTGCCTTTTCGAGAGCCTCATTTGTTTTCTCAAGATCGAAGATTTCAATCTTATTTTTTACACCAAAAATAAACGGTCTAGCTGATGGATGTCTTCGTGACCGTATCAAACCAAAATGTGCTCCTACTTTGAAGAGACCTTCGATGATATTTTCCTTTTTCTGTCCTGTTACCATAAGTGAGAGACATACTAACAGATACCCTGCCTAAACGCAATAGAGCCCTTACTCTAAAACCTCATTACTTTTTTCCCTTAAAGAATTAACTATTTCCTCGATTCCCCCTGCAAATATCGTCTCAATATTATGCCACGACTCCTTAATTCTATGGTCGGTTACCCTATCTTGAAGCACATTATAAGTTCGGATTTTCTCAGACCTATCTGCTGTACCAATCTGGCTCTTTCTATTAGCTGAAAACTTCTTATTTTCTTCCTCTTCGTGGAGTATCTCTAGTTTGGCCAAAACGATTGCCATAGCACGCTCCTTGTTTGCATTCTGACTTCGTTCCGCAGTTGCTCTTACATCAATACCAGTCGGCTTATGAAGAATACGAACCGCTGTTTCAACTTTGTTCACATTTTGACCCCCTTTTCCGCCAGCCCTTGAAAACTCAATCTGTAAGTCCGACGGATTAATCTCAACTTTTGTTTTCTTACGAATAGGTAGAATTGCAACTGAAGCGGTTGAGGTGTGGACACGACCTGATTTTTCAGTAGCTGGTATTCTCTGTATTCTATGTACACCGGTTTCGAAACGAAGAGCTTCATATACCCCTTTACCGCGAATCTCAAAAGAAGCTTCTTTATATCCACCAAGTGCACTTTTCGACTCATCAACGGTTTTCCAATTCCATCCCATTCTCTCTGAGTATCTCTCATACATAAGTGCAAGTTTTTCTGCAAAAAGTGCCGCTTCCTCACCCCCGACTCCAGCGCGTACTTCAAGAATAATTTCATTTGGAAATTCTTCTTCCTTTTCATCTTCTTTAAGTATTTCGTCCATTTGGCGAATAAGCTGATCTTTCTGCTCTTGTATATGTGGTAATTCAGCGAGTGCGAGCTCTTTCATATCTGGCTGCACAGAAAGAACAATGAGTTCTTGTTCATCCTGTATTAGTTTATCTAGGGACTGAGCCAAATATGTGGTCTTTGGATTTTCCTTATATTTCCCTAAATCAATTTTTTTCTGTTCATCATTCATAGATTAATAGTATGCAAAAAAGAGCCGTATGGCGAATGCAAGAAGCATTCTAACCCATAACGACTCTTTCTTTAAGTAGACTTATTTTTTTGCCTTCTTTGGAGTTGCTTGAGAACGTTTCATCTTGAACTTTTCTACACGTCCCGCTGAGTCAAGCACCTTTTCATTGCCAGTATAAAAAGGATGACATGCTGAACAAATTTCAACTTCAATTTTCTCCATAGTTGAACCAATAGTAAAAGTATTCCCGCATGCACAGACTACGGTTGCTTTATCAAAATATGTTGGATGGGTTTCTTTTTTCATTGCCCGATGAATATACCAAACTATCTTATTATTGGCAAATATTACAAAATGACAGCCTCGGGTCTTCCCCTGAGGCTGTCTTGAACGTCCGAATGATTACGGACTAAACTCTTTCCCCTTTTCTCCCTGCTCGATCCCGAGTTAGAGGACCGACGGACACAGAGGTGAAACAAATATAGAATTTTACCCATTCGGTTCAGGGGGGTTACCGACAGAGACGGGTATGCTTTTTAATAAATTATATACCGCTGTAAGTTCACCTCCTTTCATTAGTACTATCTACCTATACATTACCATAAAAAAGCGCTATACGCCCTTCAAGAAATCAATATTCGCTTGAATAGATTCAGCAGTTTGCATAACTTGATTGCCATAAAAACTATTTGCTGGTTTTTTATTGTCACAGCTTCGTCCAGAATAATACCTGCACGCAGCGTTTCTTTCGCCAGTATAACTGCCTGAGACAGCGCCAAGATCTGACAAATAAATTGCGGTTGCTGTAAATGAATGTTCAGGATTCCAAGGGTCAACAGAATCCGCATTCAGACCTATCGTACTGCCAATTCTACTCTTGAAGAGTTCCCACGTAGATGGAATAAATTGTGAAGGTCCCATTCCACCTCCATATCCACGAGAAGACGTATATTTAGCACCAGGAGGACAGGAAACTGGTGTGGTTTTCCAGTCTCTTCCTAATCGTGCTGTAATTGCTTTAAATGGATCAGTATCTCTCGGTGCCTTCATAACTTTCTCAAAAATCGTGCCGGTATTTTTTCCGATTCCGTCTCCAGTATCAATACTTGATAGCAAACATGAGCCTTGGTTTTTCCCAAGATTAGATTCTTGGGTAAGAATTGCGAGTATCATTGCGGGACGCACACCAGTCTTTCCTGAAGCAAAATTCGCATACTCAAGCGCTTTAGCAAACGGAACCCCTTCAGTATCTCGAAGTTTAAACAAAGCTGCACGTATTTGTGCTGCTCTCTGTTGTTTTTCAGCAAGCACCATCTGATATCCTTGCGCCTGAGTTTTTGTAACAGTTAAAAGTTTTTTCTTCTCGGCCTCAGTTTCAGCAATGGTCTTCTTTCTTATTTCAACAATATATTTTGCATCTGCTTCCTGATTTTTCTTCTGATCAAGTTGCTCCTTCTCCTTTTCGGTAGTTTTTCTAACATCACGAACTAAATTAAAGTGTTCTTTAAGGGAGCTCTTTATTGAAGTAAATGAATCCACATCAAGAAAAAAATCTGAAAGATTTTTATTTGCTAAAAAAACCTCCGGGATTGAGTAAGCGTCTATTTCATTCGTCTTTCGTATAATCTGAGCGAGCGATTCCTTGCCCTTATCAAGCTTCCCTTGTAATTCAATAAGCTCTTGGTTCTTATCAGCAATTTGTTTTCCAAGTTGAGTTATAGCGATATTTTTCTGCTTAATCATTGATTCTGCCTCTTTTATTTTTGCAGTTAAGCCTGTGATATCACCCTGCAAACTTTTTGCTTGTTTTTGCGTATCATCGAGTATTGCCTGCCAATGATCAATATCTTTTTGAAGGGCATCATATTCTGCTTGCAACTTTGCCTCTTGGTCAGTTACCTGAGATGCAGTTTGAGCAAACACAAAGGTACAAGACAAGACAAAAAATACGGCAATCATAAGTGCCGTAAGTCCGATATTCAATAAACGTTGAGAAAGTTTCATACAAAATATACCAACAACTCGGTACAGTACATTACTATTCTACCGCATAATCATCTTAAAATCATTCTGAATTAGTATAACTAAAAAGACGGCTGAGGCCGTCTTTTCTTTCCTATTCTTTTGCTTCTCCTTCAGAAACTTCACCTTCCTCTGCATTCTTTTCTTTACCTTTCTTTTCAACTTCGATTGCTGAGAGGTCAATTGGTGCTGCGTCTTCTTCCTTTTCTTCCTTTGGCGCAGAAACGAGGGCAACAACTTCATCAGGATTTTCAACAAGTGTGACACCTGCTGGGAGAACAAGATCTTTAGCGAGAATCTGACTTCCAATAGTAGTAAGTGGTGAAATATCAACCTCAATTTGAGATGGAAGATCCTTTGGCATCGCCTCAATCTTTATCTCATGAAGCACTTTCACAAGAAGTCCTCCGAAATCCTTTACACCTGCTGAAACTCCAACGTATTCAAGAGCAACATCAAGAGTGAGCTTCTGACCCTTTTCGAATACATAAAAGTCTACATGGATTGGATTACCAGTTACAGGATCAAAATCAACATCATGAATAAGTGCTTCAACATCACCTTCTGACCTTTTAAGAGTGATAACGGTAGATTCTCCAGCTTCCTTCAAAACCTTCTGGAACTGTACAGAAGAGATTGTAATTGGAGTAGACTCCTCCTTTTTTCCGTAAAATACCGCAGGAACAAAGCCCCCTTTTCTAAGTGAGGCGAGGTTTTCCTTGATATTTCGGTTTTTTGCTTCAAGCGTTAACATGTCGAAGTATTATACATAGGCATAGCGAATAATCAACCTCCCTATGCGAGATATACTAAAAAACTACTTATTTGCTATATGAGACCTCATATACTCGAAACTTCCATTCACCTTCTTCCCGGGATTAAAGATACTATGAGGGTCAAAAATCGTCTTTATTTCTTTAAAGATTTCTAGAGTTTTTTCATTAAAAATCTTAGAAAGATACGGTGTTCGAATAATGCCATCATTGTGTTCTGCAGTTGTAGAACCATGATACTGTGCCACTAAGTCATATACCTTATCAGAAACCTCCATAATAACGTCGACATTTTTTACATCTTTCATATCCATGAGTGGAATAATGTGAAAATTACCGTTTCCAGCATGTCCGGCAATAGTATAAAGGAGTTTATAGTCATCAAGAATTTTTCTCATCTTTGGAAGAAACTCTGGAAGATATTTTGGTTCAACGATAACATCATCGATAAATGGTGCCGTCCTTCTTCCATGAACATGCTTTCGAAGCAAATTAAAACTCTCTCTTCGAATGGTCCAATACTTCTCTGCTTCAGCTTCCGATTTTGTTAAATGAGTCTTGAGTTTAAAATGCGCAATCTTCTTCTGCAGAGACTTCATCTTTTCATCAATTTCTCTCTCGTCATCTCCAGAAAACTCTACCAAAAGTATAAGTTTTGGAAGTCCGCCAGTTAGTATCATACCTGCCTCTGGAATAAATGAAAAAATAAGCTTCAAAAAGTTTGTTGCCTTCATCGTCTTCAACATTTCTGGGAAAAACTGTACTGCAAGCTTCATCGTCGCATCATCATATGACTCAATACTTTCAGGATTAAGTGTGAGCACTTCATTTACGAGATCAGAAAGGGGTTTTAAATCTCTTAAAAATACAACAAAGAGCTTTGATATTTTCTTTACTGGTACCAATCTAAGTTTCGCCTCAGTAACGATACCAAGTGTCCCCTGTGAACCGACAATAAGCTTTGTAAGGTCAAAAGTGTTTCCGTCCCATACGTTCCATATATAGTATCCAGCAGAATTCTTTGAAACAGTTGGTTTTGCTTTAGTGATTTCCTCCTGATTATTCTGGATCAAATCCCAAATCTTTTTATATATATTTCCTTCATAATCACTCTGTGCAATTTTTGCATCTAATTCTTCTTTTGAAAGTGGTTTCACTTGATACTCATTGCCATCTGCAAAAATCACCTTAAGAGATTCAATATAATTCTCCATCTTTCCATAAATAAGTGTCTTCTCTCCTGCTGCATTATTCCCAATCATTCCACCAATCGCGCAGAGATTCTTTGATGCTGTGTAGCAAGGAAGAATAAGACCGTGCTTAAGTGTCTCAGGCTCAAAATCACGATAGAAAGTACCCGGAAGCACTGTTGCAACCTTACCCTCTATAGACTTTACGCCGCCCACATATTTCATTACATCAATAATGATTGATTCATTGATAGAACCTCCTGCCATACAAGTGCCCGCCGAACGAACCGTTACAGATAAAGACGGGTCATTCGATTTATTTTCTACAACATAATGAACTAATTTTTGAATATCTTCAGAATCCTTTGGAAAAACAACTACCTTAGGTTTTACCTCAAGCAGACTTGCGTCATGACTATATTTCGTAAGAGTTTCTTCATCAGTTGCGACGTCTCCTTTCACAATTGCACGTAGTGTCTCTTCCATAATTCTCTAAATTTTATGCTAAATGATTAAACAACTTGAGTCTTGCCTCAACAACACTTTGAATCGCCTGAACACCTGGCTTTAGAAACTTATATGGCGCAACCTCGTCTGGATTATCTTGAAGTGAAAGCTTAAGTGCATCTTTATACGCAACTCTGATTTCAGTATTAATGTGCACGATATCAATACCCTCTTTTATACATGCAATAAAATCATCATGTGCTGTACCCGATCCACCATGAAGTACGAGTGGTACGCCAGTTGCTTCTCGAATAGCCTTTACGCGATCTGGATGCAATCGTGGATTACCACCCCGAACCATACCGTGAATATTACCGATCGAAGGAGCAAGCATATCTACACCCGTTTCATCTACAAAGCTCTTTGCATCTTCTGGGGTAGTCATGGTTGCCTCACTTACTCCATCTGGAATACTGTCGAGAATCTTCGAAGATTTTCCTATAAATCCAATTTCTGCTTCAACAAGAATGTCTCGTCCTGTCTCCTTTGAAACCTCACGCGCATACTCAACACACTTCTTTGTAACTGCAATATTTTCTTCGAGTGGGAGCGTGACCGCATCGATAATAACCGCATCAAAACCAGCATCAATTGCCTTTTTTACTCTATCAAAAGAATAATGATGATCTGCATTTAAAAATATCGGATAGTTGTACGTTTCCCGGAAGCTTTTCACCAGTGCCACAGCTTGTTCAGTCCCCACAAAATCCTCCTCACCCTCTGATACTCCGATAATAACTGGGAGATTTAAATTCTTTGCTGCATTGTATATTGCCCACAACGCTTCGAGATTTGAAATATTAAAATGTCCTATTGCAACACCTCTACTATCTGCATCCTGCACATATTCTCGTAATGTTTTCATGGTGATAATTTTAGCACAGCATACAAAGAATCAATACAAGTAAAATGTAATCTATTCA
>CAZFAS010000013.1:0-13862 GCA_964516975.1 uncultured Candidatus Saccharibacteria bacterium | reverse complement strand
CAGTTGGTAGAGCACCCCCATGGTAAGGGGGAGGTCATCGGTTCAATCCCGATCATTGGCTCCAGAGCCGAAGGCACAATAGCCATATTCGGGATTGAACCAGGGAAGGGGTCGGGAAACGGGAGTTTCCCGTGGAGGAAAACAGCGAAGGGTTAGAAACTGTGGGTTTCTAAAGAACCCCGAGTTTATGAGGGGTGAGTGATATCCCGATGATTGGCTCAGGTTTGATATAATGATTACATGGAATCTATACCACAAAGCGAGCCGGTTCGTACTCAACTCATTGAGCTATTAAAGATAAGAGGGGTTCACGATAAAGAAGCGCAGCAGGCTTTTTATAATTGGGCACGAGCACAAGAATATCAAGTTGAACAGGTAGGTACGCCTGAAGCTAGGATTCTATATCAGATTGAATGTGCAGATATTTGTATTGACGCTGGTTTGATTGAAGAGGGTAGAGAGTCACTTCTTGATGCACTAACTATAGCTATACAGGAGGGTAGCCGGGAGCTTTCACAAAAAATTGAAAATAGATTAGCTTCATTGTAATCTTACATCGTGCCACCTTAGCTCAGTTGGTAGAGCATCTCACTCGTAACGAGAAGGTCCGCGGTTCGATCCTGCGAGGTGGCTCATGGATCTAGAAGAAAAGAAAAAGAAAATTGAAGAGCTTGAGGCGAAGATGACATCTCCACATTTTTGGGATGACAAAGAAAATGCTCAGCAAATAATTAAAGACATTCAGATTCTAAAGGAAGAAGTATCGGGTGTTGGGAAATACGATAAAGGTGATGCAATCATGACAATTTTTTCTGGTGCAGGTGGAGATGATGCTGAGGATTTTTCTGCGATACTCTTTCAGATGTATATAAAATATATTGCAAAGAAAAACTGGTCATACACCCTTATTCACGAAAATCAAAATGATCATGGCGGGTATAGGAATATTACTATTGAAATAGAAGGGAAGGATGTTTATGGAACACTCAAAAATGAATCAGGGGTACATCGACTTGTCCGCATTTCTCCATTTAATGCTAAGAAACTTCGTCATACTTCATTTTCATTGGTTGAAGTTATTCCAAAATTTGAAAAAACCGGTGAAATTGAAATCCCTGAAACAGATCTTCGTGTAGAACTTTCTCGATCGGGTGGCCCTGGTGGCCAAAATGTAAATAAAAGAGAGACAGCTGTTCGTGTTGTACATATACCGACGAATATTTCTGCACACGTTACTTCTGAGCGATCACAAGGTCAAAATAAAGAGAAGGCAATTCAGATCGTGAAGGGAAAGTTATATAAAAGACTTGAAGATGATCGTATCGCAAAAGAGAAAGGTATGTATATCTCTAAGACCACACAGATCGAATGGGGTAATCAGATTCGCTCTTATGTTATGCATCCATATAAGATGGTTAAGGACCATAGAACAGAGACAGAAACATCAAATATTGATGCTGTGCTCGATGGGGATATTGATGAGTTTATAGAGGCGGAAAGAGCCCTCTAATTAGCCCTAGAAATACGTTGTTTAACACGTCTTTCTCGTGCTACAATTATCCGGTAATGATTTATTTTGATAAGGTATCAAAAATATATCCCGATCAGTCTATTGCTCTCGAGGATGTAACTTTTAGTGTTGAACCGAAGGAGTTTGTCTCTGTGGTTGGTCATTCTGGTGCAGGAAAGACTACGCTTATAAAACTTATTCTCACAGAAGAAAAGCCAAGTTCTGGTACGGTTTTTTTCGGTTCTACAGATATTCAGTCACTGCGCAGAAGAGAAATTCCTGAATATCGAAGAAGGATCGGTGTTGTTTTTCAAGATTTCCGTTTGCTTCCAAATAAAAATGTATATGAAAATATTGCATTTAGTATGGAAGCTGCTGGAAGAACAGATGAGGAGATTGAGTCGGATGTTCCTCATGTGCTTGAGCTTGTCGACTTAGGTAAAAAGATTTGGAATTTCCCACATGAACTTTCTGGTGGAGAAAAGCAACGTGTTGCAATTGCGAGAGCTATCGTAAATCAGCCGGATATTATTATTGCGGATGAGCCGACTGGAAATCTCGATCCTGTAAATACGTATGAGATCGTACAAATATTGAAAAAGATTAATGATTTAGGAACCACAGTTATCCTCACTACACACAATAAGGGTGTTATCGACTCGCTCGGTAGAAGAGTAATAACCATGGAAAATGGTAAAATAGTAAGAGACGATAAGGAGGGTAGATATATTATATAACGATGCTCTGGGTAAATATCAAAAGAATAATACGCAGTGGTTTCTTCAATTTTACGAGGAATGCTTTTGTCTCGCTTTCTTCTATACTCGTGATGATTATTACGCTGTCTGTTCTTAGTTCGCTTATTTTTATTTCAGCTATTCTCAACGCTTCACTTTCAGAGATCAAAGATAAAGTTGATATTAATGTATACTTTGTAACAAATGCCCCTACAGAGGATATCATGGCGCTCAAGAAGACCCTCGAGGGTTTGCCAGATGTTTCTTCAATTACATATACATCTCGAGATCAGGCTTTAGCTGATTTTAAAGATAGACATCAAAATGATGAATTAACATTGCAAGCGCTCGACGAACTTGGTGGTAACCCACTTCAGGCATCTCTCAATATTCGCGCAAAGAATCCTTCACAATACGAGGGTATAGCACAGTTTCTTCAAAACAAACCAATTCTCTCAGGTGACGGTACCTCTATCGTAGACAAGGTCAATTATTTTCAAAACAAAGTTGCTATAGATAAGTTAACAAAAGTTATTTCTACTTCAGAGAGACTTGGATCCATCATTGCTCTTGTACTCATAGTCATTTCAATTTTAATTACTCTCAATACAATTCGTCTTGCGATTTATATATCACGTGAGGAAATTTCAGTAATGAGACTCGTGGGAGCAAGCTCATTCTATGTAAGGGGTCCTTTTGTAGTAGTAGGTACTATATACGGTGCTTTATCAGGCATTCTTACACTTCTGATTTTCTATCCGATTACCTACTGGCTTGGGAATCAGACTTCAAATTTCTTTATTAATTTCAATGTATTTAGCTACTATACTTCTAACTTTGGCCAGATATTCCTCATCATTGTTTTCTCGGGTATGGTTATCGGTTCTATATCAAGTTTTATTGCAGTACGGAAATACTTAAAAGAGTAAGCTTTTTTACACGATGAATTTCAATCAGAAAAGATATATAACTTGCATACAGTGCAGGGTGCACCATCTCTGTACATTTTTTAATTGAATATGAAAAAAGATAGAAAATACATTTTTGTTGTTGGGGGCGTGATGTCTGGAGTCGGTAAGGGGATCGCCTCTTCTTCGATTGGGGTTTTGCTCAAGGCAAGGGGTTTTAGTGTAACTGCACTCAAGATTGATCCGTATATTAATGTGGATGCCGGCACGATGAATCCTACCGAACATGGTGAGGTGTTTGTGCTCGATGATGGCGATGAGACAGATCAAGATATGGGTAATTATGAGCGCTTCCTTAACACCTCGTTTTCAAGTCTTAATTATATGACGACGGGGCGCGTGTATCAGGAGGTTATTCGTCGTGAAAGAAATCTTGAATACAAAGGTAAGAATGTTGAGGTTGTTCCGGATATACCACTTGAGGTTATTCGCAGGATCGAACTTGCAAGCAAGAAAGCAAATTCAGACATTACGGTTGTCGAGATTGGAGGCACAGTAGGGGAATATCAAAATATTATCTTCCTCGAGGCCGCGCGAATGATGAAGTCAAAATATCCAAAGAGTGTTGCATTCGTTATGGTCTCATACCTTCCAATACCTTCAAGTATTGGTGAAATGAAGACAAAACCTACTCAAACAGCCGCACGAACTTTAAACAGTGTTGGAGTTCAAGCAGATATTATTATTGCGAGAAGTCTGAATCATATTGATAAAAAAAGAAAAGAAAAGCTTGCACTCTTTTGTAATATTCCGGCAAATCAGGTCATATCAGCACCAGATGTCGGAAGTATTTATGATGTACCAATTAATTTTGAAAAGGATCACCTCGGGCAGATTTTGTCTCAAGTCTTAGGGTTGCCAAAGAGAAAAGCAAATTTTAAAGAATGGAATAATTTTGTTCGAGGTACCAAAAATGGTAAGAAAGTTGTACACATAGCTGTTGTCGGTAAGTATTTTGATTCTGGCGATTACACACTTTCTGATGTGTATATTTCAGTACTTGAAGCAATGAAATTCTCTGCATATTCAGAGAATATAAAGCCAAAACTTACCTATATCAATTCAAAAGATTTTGAGAATGGAAAACTTGGAGTTGATACCCTTGCACAGTATGACGGCTTACTTGTTCCTGGTGGATTTGGTTCAAGTGGTATAGAAGGTATTATTCAGGCGATATCATATGCACGAAAGAATAATATTCCGTATTTTGGCCTTTGTTATGGAATGCAATTAGCTGTTATCGAATATGCTCGGAATGTTCTTGGTTTAAAGAATGCACATACCACTGAAGTAAACCCAAAGACGAAGTATCCTGTCATCGATATCATGCGTGAACAAAAAGGTAATCTTGCCTCTCAAAATTATGGGGGCACTATGAGACTTGGCGCTTGGACAGCAGTTTTAAAGAAGGGAAGTATTGCTCGTGATGCATACGGTAAAGAAGTAATTTCAGAAAGGCATAGGCATCGATATGAAGTTAATCCTGCATTTGTCGGCGATTTGGAAAAAGCCGGCTTAGTATTTTCTGGCACTTCCAAAGACAGAGTGCTCATGGAGATAGTGGAGTTGCCTCGTGATGTCCACCCATTTTTTGTAGCAACACAATTTCATCCTGAATTTAAAGCTAGACCACTTGACCCTCACCCATTATTTACCGAATTTATAAAAGTTGCATCAAGAAAAAACCGCACATAGTGCGGTTTTTTTCTTTAACCAACGAAGGTGAGCGCTTTTCCAACCCTACCAGCTCTTCCAGTTCTTCCGATACGGTGTATATAGTCTTCGTATGTTGCAGGGATATCAAAGTTGATTACGTGGGTAACGTTTGCAATATCGAGGCCTCGCGCAGCAACATCTGTAGCAACGAGTATCTGGATTCTGCCGTCTTTGAACAGCTCGAGAGCCCTCTGTCTTTGACCATGACTTTTATTTCCATGGATTGATTCTGCTCGGAAGCCTCTCTGTGAGAGAGTATGAGAAAGCTTCTGAACGCCATGTTTTGTTCTACCGAAGATAAGTACTTTGTTAAAGTCAGTACCATTTTTAAGAAGTTCACACAGTGCATCAATTTTGTCCTGCCCAGCTTTCATTTTTACAATATCTTGGTCAACATTTTTTGATGTATCTCGTGTTTTTACTGAAATTGAAACAGGCTCACGAAGGAATTCGTGAATAAGTGTTTCGATCTCCTTTGACATTGTCGCTGAAAAGAAGAGTGTGTGTCTTCCTGTTGCTGGCATCTTACTCATGAGATAACGCATGTCAGCGATAAATCCCATGTCGAGCATTCTGTCAGCTTCATCAAGCACTACAGTATTTGTACGTGATAAATCAAGATTTCTTCGTTCTATAAGATCCTTGAGTCTTCCTGGGGTTCCGATAACAAATTGGTTTAAGTGTTTTAAATCACGGATTTGTTTTTCAATATTTGCTCCACCAACGCAACACGCAGAGAATATTCCCATGAGGGGAGTAAATCCTTTAAGTTCTTGATCGATCTGTACTGCAAGTTCACGAGTAGGTACAACGATAAGCACCTTTTCATTCGGATTTAAGAGCACTTTATTGATAAGTGGAATAAGGAAGGCAGCAGTTTTACCGGTCCCTGTGTTTGCAATACCAACAACATCTTTACCATGAAGGATGTGAGGAATAGCCCTGTCTTGAATAGGGGTGGGTGAGGTATAACCTTTGCTAATAATATTTTTCTTTAGTTTTTCTTCAATTGCAAAATCAGCAAACGAGTGTTCTGGAAGAAAATGCTGTTCTGTCTCTAGTACTTCAACAGCTTTATTGATAAACATACTGATATCGAGTTTTTGTCCGTAACCTCGATTTGAGCTTCTATAGTTTCTCCGCATCGGAGGTCTAGAACGAAAGCTCGGTCGTCCTGATGAACTTGGCCCACGGTGTGGTCCACGTCGAAAATTGTTTTTTTGATACATACGATTATTAAGATTCTCGCGCGTTGTGGAAATACCCATTCCGTTTGAAAATCTAATAAAAGGTTACTTTCAAATAGAAAACGAGTGAGACATTCTTACAACATAATTGTATACTTTGTCGGCCAACTTGTCAATAGCTTCTGTTTAAGCAAAACCAGGGAAAAAATCGGTAATAATTTGAGATTTTTTGACCCCCATATTTTTGAGGAGCGTTTCAAATGTTGTGACCATGATGTGCGGTCCCGAGAGGTAAAATGTTCTTTCTTTAAAATCTGGTAAATGTCGGACGATCATGTCTTTATCTATAAAGCCACTTTCACCATGCCATTCTGGTGGGATTGTGTTCTTTTCTGTTAGGGTGTACACCGTCTTGATACCAAGCTCACGCTCTGCCATATCGAGTATGTCCTTATATGCAATATCAGGTAATGCTTTATTTGAATAGAAATGAACGATATCTCTTTTTTGGTGGGTATCAATAAGGTATTTAAGGATACTTCTAAATGGAGTAATTCCGATACCTCCGGAAATGAAAACAAGTTTCTTTTTTGTATCCTTTGGTAGTGTAAAATCTCCTGCTCTTTGTGAAGCAATTATGGTTTGGCCTGGAGAGAGTGACAGAAGGGATTTTTTAAAACTACTTGGTTCTGGATAAAACTTTACCCCCATACGAACTGTTTCCTCAGTAGGTGATGATGCGATTGTAAAGTATCTTCGATTACCACGATTGTCGGGAGTGGTGTGAGCAAGTGTCCACTCGAGGTATTGACCAGGGACAAATCGAAACGGTTCGTTTTTCGTAAATACAAAATCATAAGTGTCTTGAGCAATGTTGATTCTTTCTTTTAAGATAAGAAGGAGTTTTTCTTTCGGACTTACTATATATGAGAAAATGTTACCGGTAAGGAGTGCGAATTCAGGTGTAAAGTAGAAACTTCCAATATGAATATCGGGTGAGAAGAGGACACCAACGAGGATTCCATAAAAGATTTGAAGTGATTTAGTTGGGGGAGTAGTAAGGGGCTCAGTAAGCATAACTCCGGCAAAAAAGAGTATTGGCGCACTGAGAAAAAGGCTCTGCAAAACTTTCAGTATCCCACTTGCACCTCCTGTGATGTGCGGGATAAGAATAACAAGACACGCTGTAAGGATAAAAGATCCAACAAGATCGAAACGTCTGATTTTTTTTGTAATAAGAAACGTACTGATTATCGCCGGTACTATGAGGTATGTTGTTCCAATCCACCAACTTGCAGAATATCCGAGAAATAATGCTGGTATTGCAACGCCAAACGCAGCTGGATTAAATACATGTTTCTTTTTTATTGCAAAAATAAATTTTGATGCAATCGCCCAGACTGATGCCCAAAATCCAAGAATATAAAAATTCGTATCAGAAAATGATTGGATAGGGGTAATAAGAAACATAAGAATGAGTGCGGTGATATACACCGACTCAACATTTATAGGAGCTCTGAAAACTTTTGCAAAGACAACATTTGTAATCCAGCAAAAGAAAGTAATATATATCGTCGATAGTACAAGCGAGAGTGGGGAATAATGAATTAGCCCAACTGAAGCAAGAACGACAGTAATGGTAAGCATGCCCATAAGTACATATATGAGCAAGCGATACATAGTGACTCTATTTAAAAAATTATCAATATATTTCATTTTTCGTGTGTGTAATATGCAAATCCGTTTGTTTCGGTGCCGATGCCATCGGTATCAATCATATAGCCTTCGAAACCCTGGATATTTTCAATAAATAATATGCCATCTCTTCCCATCGCAAATGCAGCTGTTGCAAATCGATCTGCATCGTAGATGTTCGGCCCAATAACCGTTAGGCTAAGTACATCTTCGAGTGCACCTTTTTCATGTGGATTATAAATATGTTGTCCACGTATATAGGTTCCCGATGTAGCTATTCCTTCACCAGAGAGATGTACAATTTTAACGTTTTCGTTTTCTTTGAAAGGGCTTTTGATCCCGATTACCCAGTGCTTACCTTCGGCATTTTTCCCGCTAGTTTGGACATCACCACCAGCGTCTACATAATAATTTTTGAATCCTTTTTTCTTGAGTATATCTGCTGCGTTTTGTATTGCCCAACCTTTTACTATTCCTGATGGATCATATATTCCATCTGGTCTTTTGATATCAAAGAAGCCCACAGTTTGCCGCTTGGTTTGCTCAGCAAGAGTAAATACTTCCTTCATATCTTTACTCCACTCTTCATGAGTAATTTCACCACGATTTATTTTGCTGATTTCACTTGTTTCTTTGTACACACTGAAAGTTTCATCAACATATTCAAAATATTTGAATACCGAATCGATGACCTCTTTGGTTATTTCTTTGTCTATCACTTCGACGGTTACATGCATCCCCATCAAAGTTCTTGTTTCTTTCATATTAGATAGTTGCTTGAGAAAGCGCGTTTGCGAGTGATTCCTTAAAGGCACCACTTGTTTCTGTCGCCCCTGATACTATATTAACACTCGCGCTCTGTGCCTGTATTGCTTCTGATTTTAGCAGAGGCATTGCTTGGGTATTGATCTCAATCGAGGTGCTTCGGTCATTTGGATATTGGAGAAATACAACGTCACTGATTTTCCCGTTTGTAATGATAGCTTTTACTTCGACATTTCCATAATACGCATCTGCAACATTTCCAGTATATGTACCATTCTTATATTTTCCGGTAGTAGTTGTTTGAGTTTGTGTTTTTGTCGTCGTTACTGGTGCGGCAGTACTAGATGGTGCCGTTGTGTTTTGTGAGCCAACTCTCCGAGGTCTGTCGTCGTCCTCATCGTCTTCATCTTCGAATGCTCTCCGAATTGTATTTTGGATGCTTGATGGTTGAGATACAACTTGCTCGTCTGCATCCTTACTTTTAGTATCGGTTGCAGCGGGGACAGAAGTCTGGTTTGTGTCCGCATTACCAATAACAGCTAGACTAGGAGAGAGGAATCTATCCGCGCCCACTCCGACATTTCTGCGTGCAAATGTCGCAAAGAGTGCGAATGCGACTATAAGAGTAAAAGAAAGGAATATTTTTTTCATTGATTCAGTAAATAAAAATTAACGTATCTATTATATACGAAGCAGGCGAATACCTTGGTGCACGTACTAGTAAAAAGACGATCCCAGCCGAGAATACTTACAAGAAAATTAAAGCTAGTTTTTCACCTCGTTTATAAGGGTAGGGATAGCGCTATCAGTTATCACATCAAATCTTATCCTACCGATGACCTGATCTTGTTCAGAAAGCACAGTAATTCTCCATTTCCCAGCAGTGATACCATCTTCTATCGAATAGGTCCTATAACCGCCCTCACGGCCCCCTACAATACCTAGGGTAACATCACCCATGGAAACCCACGATTTTGCAGATTCATCGTATTTTTCCCATCGATGAATGACATTGATATTGAGTGAAGATGGTGAGAATATCGCATTAAAAGCATATATTGTAGATCCCTCACGTACATGGATTTGATCGGTAAATCTTAGATAATCGAGTAAGTTTTTTTTCTCAGTCTTTACGACATAATCACCAGTGCTATTTTTTGTGATGGAGTGGTATATGCCAGCATCTTTGAGAGAAAGGGGGATCGGAGGAATGATATTCGTAAAATACAAAATATTTATGAAAAGAAATGTTCCCAATATTGATGCGAGCACCGCAGGTCTACTTTCATAAAACTTTTCTTTATTTGTAAATTTAAATGCTTGTAAGTATATGATCATCAGTACAAGACTTGAGACACCACTTACTACAAATATTTCATCACCAAGGCTGTGTACAATAACTGGCACGATATAGATAGCAAAAAGAAACAGAGAGAGGAAAAAGAATCCAAGTTGAAATGCAATTTTTGAATAGTAATGCTTAAGCCTTTCATTTGCGATGAATGCACCAGCAAGAAGTAGGAAGAATGGCCAACTTGCTGAAAGTGATGCACTCCGGAAATAAAAAACTAAGAACGTCGAAAGTAAACCTCCAAAAGTAAATTGTAAAATAGTGATGAGCCAAAAGTGAAGTTTGCTTGAGTCCTTCCAGTCAGTATCCTCATGACTCTTTGCATGGAGTAAGATGATGATGACTGCAACAACAAGGAGATGGATGATGATCCAGAAATTTTCCCAGAACATATCGACTCTCTTCAGTGTTAGGATGTTGAATGCGAATCCTGCAATAAGCGAAAAAGAAGATATTGGTTTTTCGAATCGTTCGTACCAATCTTTTACTTGATGTATTTTTCTTTTTTTTACTTCCTGCTCCATATTAGAGTTTTCTGCTGTCGTATGCCCAGTGTAGTACAGCTTGTCTTTGTTTTGGTCTGCACGTAGCATCTTTTGCCATACAATTTTTCGTGATTTGGGTAGTGTGTCTGCGGATTGCACGCCAGCGTTTTATTTGTCTCTCATCTTCTTCTGCTATTCTTCTTCCCATATAGTATCTGCAGTACCACTGGAACCAACCTCGAGGGTCATGAGCTTCATTGATCCAGCCTTTTTTCCTCCATACAGATAACGGCTGACTTGCATTTACTTTGAAATAGTTAATTTCGGCAATATGCTTTCTTGTTTCCTTGGGAGCAAATTTTGCTTTTGTAAACCAATCTCGTGGAAATTCTTTTGTGCAATCACGCATGTATACTCCGCCAAATACACCAAGTGCCAGCATTTCCTTTGGAGATAATTCTGGTTTAAAGTCCGGGTGAAAATTTTTGCCGACAGGTTCCGTGCATGTGTACCTGTACTTTTTTTGCATTATGTCATGTACTGAAACTTTCCTTGGTTTTATTTTTTTAGACATGGTGACTTAGGATATAGATAACAAGAAGTACAAGTGAACCCCACCATCCAATATCGGAAAAGATAAGACTTATCATGATTTTGTTTTGCCATGAACTTGGGAGTAAATCGCCATCGTGCCCATTTTTCTCCCGTTCGAGCATATAAGGACTCACTTTGAATGAGAGGAAAAATCCATTCAGTATAAGTATACAGGCAAGTACAGCATGGATGAGGGGGATACCGCTAAACGGTGTGTTTCGGTAAAAGAATGCGCCACCGATAATTGCAAGGATGATGCCTGTCCAAATCATCGGCTTTGTAACCTTGTGTGTGCGTGTGGTTGCGATAGTCCAGTAACTCGACTTTCTTCCAAGAAATCCGTGAATATCGATAACGGTTACAGCACCAAGTCCGATCACAAATCCTGCGATAAAGAGAAAGAGTCCGAGAAAGTCGAGTAGGTTAATTGAGAGTCCAGATAGCATAGTTTAGATATGAAGCGAAACTGACCCAAAGAATATAAGGAATGAGGAGAAGTCCAGCGGTGGGTGAAAGTCTATAGAACAGAACAATCGTCCACAGAATCGAAAGCCACATGAGTACAATATTTATAAGGGCGAGGCCAAGGTTTTCCATGTTGAAGAATACTATCGACCACAAAGCATTGAGTATGAGTTGTACTGCAAAGATCGTGAGTGCGAACTTTACCCCCTCTGTGTTAAGTCCCTTTTTCCAGATGATATAGAGTGCAATACCCATGAGGAGGTATAGTGTCGTCCATACAGGTCCAAAAACCCATGATGGTGGATTGAGTGCCGGCTTCATGAGCCCCTTATACCATGTTGGTATTTTTGATGCGGTAAAGATGGAACCCACGATACCTGCAGCTTCACAGGTGATTATTGCGACAATAAGAGAAATTATTTCTTTCGTTTTCATACTTCTATAGTACCACTTTTTGTATAAGGAGTTTTACGCTTGTGCTTTTGTGAGTTTGAGTTTGCGTACGAGATGTAATCCTCCATTTCCAAAGAAGAGGAAGAGGATTGCGGCAGAATATACAACAAGGTCTTCAACCTCCCAAGCATGCGAACCAATCGCCATTGAAACTACAGAAACAGAGAAGAATCCTGCAATGATAAGTGTGTTAATTCGTGTGTTGTAACCAAGTATGAAGATTATTCCGAATATGCACTCTGCAAAACCAGTACTGAGTATGAATAAGGTGTCAGTAAACCAAGGGAATATGGCGTGCATGAAATTCCATTGATGATTATTGAGGAATATCATACTGAGTTCTGGGTACATAAGTTTCTCAGTAAATGCAAGAACAATAAGTGATACTCCAGTAGCTATGCGTACAATCTCAAGAGCTCTTGGTTCTAAGTGTTTAAGCGTTGGATGAGCATGGCCGCTCTTGATGGCAAAGTAAAGAGCGAGTGAAATGAGGATAAGGTTTTCAAAGAGTGGCATGAGTCCATGAGTAAGACCGAGAACTATATATAAGAGAAGTATTAGGTATGAAGCGTAGTGAGGTTTGTAATTTGCTATATAGAGTAACCCAGCAAGGATCTGAATATATCCAAGCGCTGAAGTAAACATATTTTCAATAGGGAATTCTGGAACAAGAATAATATTCCAAAGTAGTGTAACTGTGACAAGGAAGAGTCCAAATATCGCTTGAGCAATGCGAATGATCATTTTCTCATGTTTGTGAGCATAGGCTTCAAGTTTCTTTGGAACCTTGATCATGTCATCGAACTTTTTGCAGACGTACACGCCGATCACCGCGATGATAGTCCAGATGATCACTTCATTGCTGGTAATCGCATAAAAAGGTACGAGACCATGGAGAACATCTGAGACCGCCTCACTGTCTACAAACCATTTTACATGAGCGAGAACAGGAGTTGCGAATAATAAACCCAAGAAGGCAAACGCTGTATATAATTTTTTCATACGGTATATTCTACCACCAAATAAGAGTGTCTAAAATTTGAATACAAGTCTTGCGAGCACTATGACGAAGGCGTAGAAGAACCAATGAAGAAGATATGAATAGATGAATCCATCGCGTACTTTAAGAAGAAGATATGGGAAAATAAATGAAGCGATGATTGCCGAAAAGGTAAATGTTGCAATATATAGAGCACCTTGACTGCCGAGTACGAGGAGAAGGTGTGCTCCGCCGAACAGGAGTGCGCACCAAAGTGCGATCGAACGAACAGAATAGCGTTCAAGTCGGAATCTGATGACCATCGCAAGGACGAGGAGCTGTTGTACAAGAATGTCTATTGATTTTGGTAGGAAGTACCACGGAGTCGCAGATAAAAGCTCAGAAGGTGGCTGGAGATTCTTCACCCATGTGATGGGAGGGAAGAGTGGGAAGATGTATACAAGATACAGAAGGATCAGAGCACTTCCGAGGGTAATAATAAAATAAGAAAACCACGTGTTCTGCACCACATCGTATTCTTTGTAAATATTCCAAAAGGTAAAGACTGTAAGCACAAGCCAGAAAAGATAATACAGTGTAATGGTGATTGGGTTTGCACTGAATCCACCTTTAAGTCCGAGTGTTGGTAATGCGATGTAATAGCCGATATCTGATATGAACCATATAGCAGCCGCTTCCATAATGACTTGGAAAAGGGGTGTGCTTCTCGTATTGTTCTGTGATATCGAATGCATAATGCTATTTTAGCATAGCAATATATACTTGAATAAAGTCCATTTTTCACGTATTTTGTTATGGTTATCAAATAAGTATTGCCGATTCGTCTAATGGTAGGACGACCGCCTCTGGAGCGGTTAATTGGGGTTCGAGTCCCTGATCGGCAGCCAAAAAATAGAATCGCCGTTTTCGCCAAAATTCGGAGCGTCGCAAAGCGAC
>CAZFAS010000012.1:2684-15370 GCA_964516975.1 uncultured Candidatus Saccharibacteria bacterium | reverse complement strand
AATGTGTTCAGCCGAGGAGTACTAATGCACCGATTTCTATTAGGAAATGTGAGCACCGCGTCTTTATCCTGTTATATGAAATTAATGAAAATTAATTTCAAAAGTTTTTTGAAAATCAAAACCTACAAAGTGAGTTTGCTAACGTAGCTCAGCTGGCAGAGCACCCGACTTGTAATTGGGAGGTCCTCGGTTCAACTCCGAGCGTTAGCGTGTACCACACCTGGCGTAGCGTAGCTTGGTAGCGCGCCTGCTTTGGGAGCAGGAGGTCATGGGTTCAAATCCCATCGTCAGGATTGGGTGTGTAGCTCCAATTACTATTGCGAGGTTCTCGAGAACTTCGTACATTAGTAGGCTCGTTTCTAGAGCGAGGAAGAGCGCTTGGTCCGAAAAACCAAGAGGTTAGAGGTTAGAGTCCTCTCACATCCGACACTTTGTTCTTTATGTTGTTCACTGTGCGACTTTGGTCGCACTCACTTTGTAGGTTTTGATTTATATACAATTGAATATTTTGTTCTGGTGATTTGTCGCAGAGGTCACACCCGTTCTCATTCCGAACACGGAAGTTAAGCTCTGTTGAGGCGATGATACTTCAGTGGAGGGAAAGTAGCTAGTCGCCAGAACAAAGGATTCAATTACGAGAAATATAAGAAAATAGCCTTATTCCTAGGGCTATTTTTTGTTCAAAAAATATTTGACAAAGTGGAATTAGGTGTGATATAATAGAAAAAGAGGGTGAAAGAGATTATGCACTACATTTTGGCCTCCAAAACCAGAATCGATGTGCTGAGACAACGAAGCGAGTTGATCGAGTCGCAGATAGATCTCTTCACCCAAATTTTGTAAATATCCAATTGTTAGGGATTCCCCGCCAGACGCAAGTCTAGGCGGGGTTTTCGTTTGACTAAAGACTAAATCATGGTAGGGTACTGTAGGATTCATTCTTTCGTACACGGGGAGAACATGATCGAATTTGCAGTTTATGTAGTGCTACTTGCCGCGCTCCTTACAGGTATTTTCTATTTTTCAGAACAGAAATGTAAGAAGTGTGGGAGTAGAAGCACCTTTGAAACAGAAGAGATGGTGCTTACTTCAGAAATCGGGCAAATTCAGCATTTTCAGAACTGCCGAATGCTTATTTGTAGAGCATGCGGACAGTCTGATCCTGTAACATATAGTGATAGATACCAAACTACCATGGATACATGGTAATGCTAGCCCGCAGCGATAGGAATCGCTGCGGGTTTTTTTGTTTCTGTATCTTTGTATCAATTCTGATAAAATAGATAAGAATGAATTGGGCAACAAAAAGAAAGCTTCAGTATTTCGGTATTATCGTAGCGGTCATTATCGTTTTTTTTGTTATACCTTTCTATATTTTTATCTATAAAGCTCCGACATGTTTTGATGGTATGAAAAATGGCGATGAGCTCGGTATTGACTGTGGAGGAGCATGTAGACTTCTCTGTAGTGCAGAGATTGCAAAACCAATTTCAAAGTGGGATCCAAGAATATTTAAAGTGTCACAAGATACCTATAGTGTAATTGCATATCTTGAAAACCCAAACCCTACAGCAGAAGCACTTCATGCTCCGTATTCATTTAAACTTTATGACAAGGACGGGGTACTTATCACTGAAAGAAAAGGGGAGACTTTTATTCCTAAGGGGCAAATATTTGCAGTATATGAGGGTAATTTCAGTGTTGGTGAGAGGGTGCCTACTCGGGCAACATTTTCCTTTACCGGTGATCTTGTGTGGACAAAAAATCTTGCGTCGGTTCCCAAACTTTCTGTTACAAACAAAGCCCTATCTCATGAGGATGTAAGCCCACGGGTAGATGCACGTATTACGAACGAGTCACTTGATCCAGTAACAAATATTGAACTTGTCGCTATTATATTTGATGGGGCAGGTAATGCGATCGGCGCTTCAAGAACTCTTGCTGAAATCTTAAATTCTGGCGAAAGTCGGCAGTTAGTATTTACTTGGCCACAACCATTTGAGACTAAATCCGAAGTATGTTCTGCCCCCGTTGACGTCGCACTCGTACTCGACCGATCAGGGAGTATGCAAGCGCTAGGAAAAAATCCACCACAACCACTTACTGATGTAAAAGATGCGGCGATTTCATTTGTGAATCAACTTCATGATGGAGATCAGGGGTCACTCATTTCATTTTCCACAACAGCTTCTTCACCAATTGATATGAATTTAACAAAAGATTTTTCTGCACTGAAGACAGCAATTCAAAATATTTCTATTGGTACAAATGGATTACAAGAGACAAATATTGCAGATGGAATGTTACAAGCTGAAAATGAATTAATTTCTGGAAGACGAAACACATCTTCAAAGCCGGTAATGATCGTACTTACTGATGGTGTTGCAAATAAACCAGTAAAGACAGGAGATAGTAAATATGCCGAATCATTTGCTCTTCAGGTTGCGAATGATTCTAAGGCTAAAAATATAGCTATTTTCACTATCGGTCTCGGCAAAGATTTAAATACTGAATTTTTAAAACAAGTTGCATCGAGTTCAGAGGAATTCTACTTGGCTCCTACAGCTCAAGATTTATCACAGATATATACACAAATTGCAACGAAGATTTGTAAGAAAATGCCTGCATCGATACAAGTAATTCCAAGAATTTTCCCGAAAGGAATCACGCCAAAACCTTGAGAGAAGCAGTTAAAAAAATAACGAATACATTTGGATCACGAGAAGGTTCGATATTTCATATTGATTGGATTTTGTTTTGCGGAGCACTTCTTTTATCTCTCGCAGGGCTGATTACGATGAATTCTTTTTTATCTCCCGAACTCGGCATTGCGGGAAGTAATTATTATTTTCAAAGGCAGATTATCTGGCTCACTGTTTCAATATTCATATGTTTGACGGCGAGTGCAATCGATTGGAGATTTTTGAAACGGACACAGGTGGTCGTTGGATTGTTTGCTTTCTCGATTTCGTTACTCCTTCTATTGTTTGCAGTGGGGAAGATCGCAAAAGGTGCGCAGAGCTGGTTTAACTTCGGTGGTTTTTCTTTTCAACCATCTGATCCGATTAAGCTTGTGCTCATCATCCTTCTGTCAAAGTATTTTAGTCGACGGCATATTGAGATTGCGAATATTAAGCACATCATTGTTTCAGGTGTGTATGCGCTCATTTTGTTTGTGCTAGTACTTATTCAACCGGATTTCGGCTCAGCGATTATTTTGTTCGGGGTATGGTTTGGTATGGTCATGGTTTCAGGTATATCAAAAAAACATTTACTTGCTGTTATACTTGTCGGAGCACTTTCATTCGGTGCTTTGTGGGGTTTCGTATTTCAACCATATCAAAAACAGAGAATTCTTACGTTTATAAACCCTCTCGCGGATATCCGTGGTGCAGGGTATAACGCATATCAGTCTACTATTGCTGTTGGGTCAGGACAGATAATGGGTAAAGGTATTGGATATGGAACACAAAGCAAACTTCAATTTTTACCCGAGCATGAGACAGATTTTATTTTCGCAGCTTTCGCAGAAGAGTGGGGATTCATCGGAGTCATGATAGTTTTCATTATTTATGGATTAGTGATATGGCGACTTCTGGCAAATGCAATGTATGGAGTAAGTAATTTCGAAACTCTGTTTGGACTGGGGCTTGCGATATTGTTCGTCGTACATTTTACGATTCATGTTGGTATGAATGTAGGACTTCTACCTGTTACGGGTACGACAGTACCATTTATGAGTTATGGAGGAAGTCACTTACTTACTGAATATCTTGGTATTGGGATACTTATGGGTATGAGAAAATATTCTCGAGCAAGCCATAGGGAAGATGTGCAAAATGAGGTGTATGGGATGTAATATTGACTTTGATGATAAGTACAGTACCATGTTGGAAGCTCCGTACTTTAACCGATTGAGGTTTCTATGTTTTCCTCCCTTATGTCGGCAATACTGGGGTTCCTTTTTTTGTTAGCGGTTGTATATGTTTTTTTTGGCATCATCGCTCCCTACATTTTTGTCTTCCGTAGTTATTCGTATTATTTGACAAAGGAAGGGAGGAGTACTCCTAAAGAGCATAGGACATCAATACGAGAACTCTTTTCAGTATGTCTTTATTACTACGGTGGAAAATTAAGATCCCTTTGTTACATCACCATCGCAGCATTTACAGTTGTATACTGGTGTAGCTACCTTTTTCTTCGCGTTATTTCAGTTAACATCCGCTCTTAGCTGATGTTTTCTTATAGAAAACCCCTCAGAACTATTTTTCTGAGGGGTGTTTTTCTTTCATATGATCTCGCCAAAAGATCAGTTTGATTCTTGTATTACATTTGGTGCAAGTTCGACACGGACAGGGGAGTTTGAAACGGTGTGCTTTCCCATTCGGCTCATGACAGAAGCAGGTACATACCTCTTCGTGAGGTTTATCTCTCTGTAGGAACATATTCCTCGGGGGTTATTTCTTATACCAGTATATCAAATTATGAGTGATACACCGCTTCTGTCTTTTCGAGCATCTTAGCAAAGGTGAATTCACTGCGCACTTTTTCTTCTAGGTTTTTTATAAAAGTATTTCTTTCTTCATCATCTTGTATGAGTTCGACAATTGAGCGAGCTATGCCGTCGATATCGCCTTTTTGATTGAGGATTCCTGATTCACCGTTTACGATAATCTCTGGGATTCCACCAACCCAGCTTGCAATCACTGGTACGCCAGCAAGACCCATCTCAAGAGGTACGTAGGGGAAGGTATCAGTCCTCGATGTACAGAGTCCAATATCAAATGCTTTGAGATAGGTGTTGGCATCACGGATAAAACCAAGAAGTAGTATTCTTTGACTGAGCTCGAGCTGTGCTACTCTCTTTTCGAGATGTTTTCTCTCTTCACCTTCACCGATGATGACGAGTTTTGATTCTGGGAAATCTTGGGCAATAGTTGCAAATGCTTCGATAGCAAAATCTACTCCTTTGTTTTTATGGAGCTCAGCGATCATACCGATCCAGAGTGGGGAAGCATCATGGGGCACTAATCTTTCTCGCGCTTCAGATTTCTCAAGAAATGTAATCGGCTTTATACCATTATGAATGCAGACAATTTTTCGTTTGATGAATGGAAATATTTTTATTTGGTTTTTTATTTTTTCAGATACAGCGATAGTTTTATGTGAGAGTAAGATGGTGATCCAATGAAGTATTGCAATTATGGCCTTTGAAAAAATGTTGCGTTCTTCGTTGAATGCCCAGCCATGTCCCGTGAAGATTGCTTGGGTATTTGATTTGGAAACAAGGTTTCTGATACGTACAGCAAGTGCACCGATGCCTCCAGCTTTTGAACTATTGAGATGTACGATATCGGGTTTTTCATTACGAATAATTTTTACGATTTCAAAAAAAGATACAAAGTCTTTTGCGAAGTTCATATTTCTTCCGAGCGCATGTATTTTGATTACCCTTATATCAGCGGTTTTTAGCTTTTTTTCGAGAGTTTCACCTTCTCCAAGTGCAACAATTGCCTCAAATTTTTCTTTTGGGAGATTTGTGGCTAAATCAAAGACGTAGCGCTGAGCTCCTCCAAAGTTACCTTTCGTTATGATAAAAAGCACTTTCTTTTTGTGCATGTTATTTAAGTGTAAAGAGGATAGCTCCGATAATAACGAAGAGAGTGGCAGTTGCTGTTTTCCATGTTATCGCTTCACCAAGAAAAAATGCCGAGAGGACAACAATGAATACAATAGAGAGTCTGTCGATAGAAGCTACGCCTCCAGCCGGGCCGTTTTTCAAACTAAAAAAATAAAAGAGCCATGAGAGTGCTCCAGCGATTCCCGAAAGTGCGATATAGAGTAGTGTTCTTTTGTCGATGGTGTGTACCATGCTCCATTTGCCGAGAAAGAGTGAGGTGATGATAAGAAAGCCTGCCATGATGACAGATCGTACCGTTGTTGCAAGAGTGGAGTCGATATTTTTAAGACCAATTTTCCCAAATATAGTAACAAAAGCTGCGCTAAGCGCCGAAAGTAGTGCAAATGGTATCCACATATATTTATATTGTAGAACGGTTTTATATATGAGGCAATGAATCTTCCTCTCAGGCTCCATTGCAATAAGTCTATTTTTATGTTATATTGTAAAAACACAAAGGCAGTAAAAACATAGGAAAAATAAGGATAAAAACACTCTGCGACTGCTTCTGGTATACTTTTAGGATACTGAGATAATTAATTTCTTTAGAATGAATTTCCAAAATAAAAAAGAGCCAGCAATTCTATTTCTTGGTGACATAATATTGTTTTATGTTGCATTATGGCTCATGCTCCTCGTGAGGTATTTTGAGTTGCCGACTCAAGATTTAATCAGTCTTCACCTTCTCCCGTTTTCGATTCTGTTTGCTGTTTGGATTTCAGTTTTTTACATTGCAGGACTGTACGAAAAACATACGCTCATCTTGCGAAGTAAGATCGGGAATAAGGTTTTGAGTTCGCAGATTGTAAATAGTGCAATTGCATTTCTTTTCTTTTATTTGATCCCGTATTTTGGTATTACGCCGAAAACAAATTTGTTTATTTATATCCTTATTTCTTTTGGGCTTACCATTCTCTGGAGATCGTTTGTATTTCCGACGTTTGAAGTGAAAAATAAGCAAAATGCGATTTTGATAGGAACAGGGGAGGAGATGCGAGAGCTTGAAAATGAAGTGAATAATAACCCTCGCTATGATTTGTATTTTGTATCATCAGTTGATATCGATGAAGCTGGTAGTGTAGATTTTCAAGAGGAAATCGTTAAACGCATATACTCAGAGAATATTGAGATTGTTGCGGTTGATTTTAAAAATGAAAAAGTAGAGCCTTTGCTCCCAAGCTTGTATAACCTTATTTTCTCGAAGGTAAAGTTTATTGATATGTACAAGGTATACGAGGAGATCTTCGATCGCGTGCCACTTTCACTTGTTAAATATAGTTGGTTTTTGGAGAACATATCTGTTTCTGCGGTGAAAGGGTACGACATGCTGAAGCGCGCAGTAGATATAGTCATGTCACTTATTCTCGCCCTTATCTCACTTGTTTTTTATCCTTTCGTTATTATCGCTATTAAGCTTGAGGATGGGGGAAGTATTTTCTTCGCTCAAGATAGAGTAGGGAAAAATAATAGAATGATTCGTGTGATTAAGTTTCGAAGCATGAGTGAGCATAATGAAAAAGATGGTATTTCAAAAAGTGCAGAACTTACTAAGGTGGGGAAGTTCATTCGTAAAACCCGAATCGATGAGTTGCCACAGCTTTGGAATGTATTTGTAGGAGATCTTTCTATGATTGGGCCAAGACCTGAAATACCAGCACTTGTGAAACTCTATGAGAAAGAAATTCCTTATTACAATATTCGCCACCTCATCAAGCCAGGACTTTCTGGTTGGGCACAGATTTATCACACAGCTCCTCCAAAGTTTGCTCCACAAGTAAATGAAACAAAAAAGAAACTCTCGTATGATTTGTACTATATAAAGAACAGGTCATTCTTGCTTGATATAAAAGTAACTTTACGCACGATACAAGCTTTGATTTCAAGAGAAGGGGTATAAAAGTACCCCACTTGTGGTGGGGTACTAAAATCTTCACTGTACAGTAATTGGTTTGGCAATGAGACCAGTTTCGCTTAATGCGCTGACGTGGTATTTGATTTCTTTGAGGGTTTGGTTTGCAGATTCCATATCGTTATTATGGCTGCTTGCAAATTTTATTGCCTCGAGGATTGCATCAGTTAATCTTTCCTCCTGTGTCATGTTGCCTACAATGATCTTTTTTCTATTCCAGAAAGGACCAGTAGTCACAGTCTCTATTGTTGTTCCTTTATGCACCACAGAGCTTGAAAGAACGAATCTATCGTCGACCATCCTCACTTCAACAATTGCAAATGGTATTCTTTTTTCGGATACACAAATCATGTCATAGCTAAATTTTTTATCTTCTGATAACCAAAATTTTTCGTTTGTTGATATTGTGACAATGACCATACAATTGGTATTTTGATATACCACAACCTCTTTTTCACTTGGCATATGTCCTCCTATGGATGTTTTGGAAAGAGCTCTTTTTATTATTAACATATTAATATATAAATGTCAAATTCTTTTAATACTATTTAATATAAAATATTTTGAGAACTATTCAGGTGCTTATTGTTCAAGAAAGGGTGTCGAAAAGAAATGAAGAATTAAACAAAACCCACGAAGGTTGCTTCGTGGGTTTTGTTTTTTGCTTTACATTTTTTGTCGAGAGATAGTATTGTTTCAGAATTAACAAGAGGAGGGAGGCATGGTAAAGGCGCTTGCTTTCGTTCTTGCCATTCACTTAGGCACCCTAGATAATAATAGTGAAATATATTCTAAATATCAGTTTTATAGAAAATATGAAATCGTCTGGAATCAATAATAAGTTGACGAAATTGAATGGAAATTAAATAGTAAACATACTTTGCGGAGTAGTATGCCTATGGTATTCTTAGGTTAGATTTTGGAATTTATTAATCTTATTTTTAATTTTATGAATATAAAACTTATCTCCTTAAGTCAAGGTTTTCGTTTCAAGTATATTTTGATTTTGGTAATTTGTGTAATGTCTCTTACCGGGCTAGTAGTTTTCGGAAGTTTAATTTCCGGATCATTTTCAACTGGTTCTTCGACACAGGTAACTGTTACGAAACTAACTCTAAATAAGCCAACTTCTGCGGTGGGCGATGTATTAATTGCAAGTGTTGCAATTAACGGTGGCAGTTCCGCTGTCGTTACCCCACCAGTAGGTTGGAATCAGATCTTAAGAACGGATAATGATACAAATGTCACTTTAATTAGTTATTGGAAATCTGTAGGAATTAATGAGTCGAGTAGCTATACATGGGTTGTTGATGGACAAACTACAGCACAAGGAGGAATTGTTGCGTACAATGGTGTAGATGCAATGAACCCTATCGATGATTTTGCGGGAAATATTGGATATAGTATTCAGGCAACAAGTACACCAGTAAATGCAAGTGTGGTAAATGAAATGGTTTATGATGTTTTTGTAACTGATATTGGTAAGCAAAATAGTGCAGGCGCGTATTTTTCGACCCCTACTGGTATGAATGAAAAATTTGATAGCACAAATAGCCCATTTGGGCCCTCTATTGCAGTCAGTGATGTTTTGCAGGTTACAACAGGAGTCGTAAATTCTAAATCAACAACAATAACTGGAAATAAGCCGAGAAATTGGTCATCTCAACAAATTACACTAAGGCCGACGCCTACCCCAGGTATTACGTTTGATAGTTCAGCAAACACGACTGTTTTAAGTGATACAACGGGTTCATTAAATCTTACTACTTCTGGCTCAAACAGAATGCTTGTGGTAAGTATCACAAATCCATCCGCCGCTCTTCCAACTTCTGTTACATATAACGGCGTTCCGTTAACTATGGCAGTCGGTGATGTTGCACGATCAATCTGGTATTTAATTAACCCTGACCTCGGCACCCATCAGGTTATAGTTGATTTTTCTTCTAACCAATATTTTTCAATAATGGCATTGTCACTTAATGGTGTTAATCAGTCTGTTGGTATCGGTAGTGTGGCAACTGCTTCAGATGGAAACTTAGTATCAAGTGGAAGTATTAATATTACTACTCAATCTTCCGGTTCATGGATTGTTGATGTGTTAGGTTTGGATAACCACGGTGGTGACAATGATCCAATCCCAACGGGGGCAAACCAGATTAGAAGAAATAAAACCTTCATTAATGCTGCAGGAAATTATTGGAATGGCGCACAGAGCACTGAAACAACAGTTTCTGCAGGAAATTATTCGTTAAATTATTCTTGGATTGGAGAATTTAGTTATAGCATGGCTGCAGTTGAAATATTGCCAGCAAATTAATTATAAATATGAGACCATCAGAACAAAATGAGAAGACATTCTCTAAAAACGTTGCAGTCTTTGAAGAGAACTATTGGAGACCCGATGAAGAGGAGGCAGTAAAATTTCTAAAGAAAGGGAAGTTATTAGTGGGGGGGGTAGGAGCTGGTAGAACTGTAGGGCCATTACTTGAAAAAGGCTTTGATATTACTGCTGTTGATATTTCACCTCAAATGATAGAGATGTGCAGGAAGCGCTGGCCCGGTGTACCAGCTTCTGTTATGGATTTACAGAAAACCACATTTGCAAATGAAACGTTTGATTCAATATTTTTACCGTTTCATACTATTGCATATGTAGATGATCTAGACGAGACACTTCGAGAAATGAATAGAATACTGAAGCCTGGAGGTACATTTGTTTTTTCAATTCCTAATTTTTGGTACATACGACAGATTACTCATGGTCAGATTTTTCACGGGAAAAGACATCTGACTCACATTACAAGAAAGAGTGAGGATACACTTTCTACAATATTTTTATCTATGTTAGATACTGGCAGATTAAGAAAAATCTTCCCTTATGTAAAAGCTCGGGGTAGGGTATCACTACAGATTCTCGAAAATCCAAATTGGAAGGATAAAGTATTGCAGCGTATTCCTTTTATAGATAAATCATTATATTTCTTTTGTAAAAAGGGATAAAAACAGATTATCTATCACTCACTAAGGATGATTTGAGTTCTAAATTCATATACTCAATGAGCACATAGTTAGTTAAACAGAACGAATTACTCGTCACTTGTTTTTTTGTCTCAATAATTATAGAGGGTATTAGTTTCTCATTCACATAGTTTACTGTTCCGGGATCAAAATTCTCATTGGTATTTATCTAAAATCTTTTGTTTGGTGATATTGTGATATTAACAATATAATTGCTATTTCGGTATACCAGAAGCTCTTTCGACTTTACATTTTTTTGGTGGCGGATAGTATTGTTTGAGAATTAAACGAGAGGAGGGGGGTATGGTAAAGGCACTTGCTTTTGTTCTTGCTGTTCCACTTGGCATTCTGGCGGGGCATTTCTTCCCGACAATCCTCGCAGTTCTCACAGGAATTATTGTTGTAGGTGTTGTGGTGGCTATAATTTCCCAAGCATTCAATTGGGAATTCCTCGGTACAGTAAGTTCCTACTCCTTCATGTTCTTAGTCGCTGCATGGATCACAAGGATTCGAGGATGATGACTTGCCCGCGAAGATTACTTCGCGGGCTTTTGTTTTAGCGTGTTATTTTATTTGAACTTGATTATTTACATAAAAATGGTATAGTTTACTAAGTAATAAACACCTAACAAAAGGAGTTGGGGATGCGTACTTTTATGGCAAGTGTCATGTGGCTAGTGGAATATCTGTATACATTTGTGTATCAGTTTTTCTTTCGCCTTGATTCACTTGGCGAGCAGGGTGGAGGTTTGGAGTCGATGGTAAGAAACCTCCGTGAAAATGAAAAAATTGATCGTGCATGTTCTATTGCACGGATTCGATTGCGTAGGGTGAAGTGAGTTCATGGAGACGAGAAATCGTCTCCATTTTTCTTGATTCTTTTCTTTTCCTCCTATAGTATGTGCCCATGATTAAATATCGAATAAGTAGTATTTTCCTCATTCTTGCCCTTATTGGACTTAGTTTCTTTCTCCAGTCATCGCAGAAGGCAGGAGCACGGTTTCCATTTAAGTTTGGGCTCGACCTCGTCGGAGGGACAGAGCTTATTTATAAGGCAGATATTTCTAAAGTAGCACCTGGCGATGTTGCGACATCTATGGATGCACTTCGTGATGTTATCGAAAGGCGCGTAAATGTGTTTGGTGTGTCAGAACCTATTATCCAAGTTGAAGAAGCTGGACTTATTTCTGGCAATAAAGATGAGCGCCTCATTGTAGAACTTCCTGGAGTTACTGATATTGATAAAGCTATCGCACTCATCGGCCAAACACCACTTCTAGAATTTAAATTACAAAAGGTTGATTTTTCAAAGTTATCGAAAGAACAAATCGCTTCGAGCTCTCCCGA
Organism: uncultured Candidatus Saccharibacteria bacterium; assembly: GCA_964516975.1. Taxonomy (GTDB): domain Bacteria; phylum Patescibacteriota; class Minisyncoccia; order Phycocordibacterales; family Zambryskibacteraceae; genus CAZFAS01. The sequence goes on along the minus strand of CAZFAS010000012.1, from coordinate 3,416 downwards.
TGAATTATTTGCAACAACTGCGCTCACAGGACGATTACTTTCAAAAGCTCAACTTCAGTTTGATCCTACGTCACATCTCCCTGTTGTGATGCTTAATTTTAACGATGAGGGAAGAGACCTTTTTGCAAAAATTACAAGAGAAAACACTGGAAAAGTACTCGGTATCTTCCTCGATGGAAAGGCAATCTCACTTCCAGTTATTCGTGAGGAAATAGGTAATGGATCTGCTCAGATCACTGGTGGATTTACGCCAGATGAAGCAAAGGTTCTTGTAAGAAACCTTAACTACGGCGCGCTTCCTGTACCGATTGAACTTATGAGTACAGAATCTGTCGGTGCATCCCTCGGTAGTGTTGCGCTTCATGCAGGGGTGAAGGCAGGTATCATCGGTTTTATTCTTACCGTGCTGTTTCTTATGTTGTGGTACAGACTTCCTGGACTCGTTGCGTCACTCGCTCTCGTTCTCTATGTTGCATTGTCGCTCTCACTCTTTAAGCTTATTCCTGTGACACTCACTGCAGCTGGTCTTGCAGGATTTATCCTCTCCATCGGTATGGCAGTGGATGCGAATATCCTTATCTTTGAGCGTATGAAAGAGGAGCTCAGGGCAGGCAAGAAGCTAGAAGATGCTATGCACGAAGGATTCCATAGAGCATGGCTTTCTATTCGAGATTCAAACATTTCATCTATCATTACTGCTATCGTGCTTTTCTGGCTCGGAACTTCTGCAGT
>CAZFAS010000012.1:0-2584 GCA_964516975.1 uncultured Candidatus Saccharibacteria bacterium | reverse complement strand
AACACACAGCTGAGTGAATTATCATCAATAAATCTTGGCGCTTTCACGCTCCGTCCAACAGGTACCAATAACTACACACTTAGGTCTCGGGAAATATCTGCTCAAGAGAAAACTCAGATCGAGTCCGTACTCTCAAAAGGGAATACCCTTGAGATTAAAGAGCAAAGATTCAATTCAGTCGGCCCAGTAGTCGGACAAGATTTGAAGCATAAGTCATTCATTGCTATCGGTATTGTTGCGCTCTGTATCGTGCTATTTATTACCTTTGCATTCCGAAAAGTATCACAGCCGGTGGCTTCATGGAAATTCGGATTCGCTACTATTATTGCCCTTGCTCATGATGTAGTTATACCAACTGGTGTATATATAGTGTTTGGAAAATATTTTGGAGCAGAAATCGATTTGCTTTTCATCACCGCCCTCCTTGCTATCCTCGGATACTCTGTGCACGATACGATCGTAGTGTTTGACCGCGTCCGTGAAAATCTAAGACACAATCAGGAATATCGAAATAAAGAAGATTTTGATGTTACGGTAGGCAAGTCAGTGTCGCAGACCTTTGGAAGATCTATCAATACTTCGCTCACGATTTTTCTCACGCTTCTTGCACTTCTCCTTGTTGGAAGTCCAGCTACAAGGGATTTCTCGTTCACACTTCTCGTAGGTGTGGTTATCGGTACTTATTCATCAATATTTGTTGCATCGCCACTACTTGTGACGCTTGAGAAATTGCAAAAGAAAAATTAATTGTTATTGAGGCTTGGTTCAAGTATCATAAGATATATATGGAAAAACCAAATTTTTATGGCAGTGAAGTTGATCCAAGTATCCCAAGTTTTCACTATAGTGAAGTAGAGAGGGAGGAAATGAGATCGAAAGGAATGACAGATCAAGAGATTCAAGATAAAGAAGATATTGTAAATAACAAACTCGCACAAAAGAAACTTGAGGACGAGCAAAAAGGTAAATAGAAAACACCCCCGATTTCTGGGGGTGTTTTGGTGGGCGATTAGTGGTCCTCTGCTTGCAGATTTGGGGTGGACAAACCTGTGGTTTTGGACCGCAGATGCGCCGTCGCGCATCTCCAAAGCAAGCTTTTTCCTCGACCTTGCAAGGGTCTTCCTTACTCTCACAAGGAGAGCCGTGTGTGATTTCTCACGCAAACATCACGAAGTGATGAAGTTCCACTATTTCTAGCGGGGGGAAATAAGGAGAGATTTCGGGTTGGATTAGTCCCCGAGGAACTCACTTACCACTAACCGTAGGTTCTGTCTTTTTTCTACACTAAGGATTTTGAAGGTAATGTCAAATAAAAAACACCCCCTACGTGTAGTAGGGGGTGGTGTCACTTGGGGTTCAGTTGGGTTTAGACCTCGGATGCCGATGGCACCCTTTGTCCTTGTCCGCGTTCTAGCGGTACATTGTTCACGAAGATAAAGGGAGGTCTCTTCCCCGGAGAAATTGGTATTTCTCCTTTCTGACGGTTATCCGTCTTACCGAAACCTTTGAAGCTGGAGGTTGAAGGGAATCTCGTTTGATTTGTTCCCGGATCTCTGGCCCCAAGCGACGAAACATTTCTTCATCCATACTACATTAAATTTTTTTTTAGTAAATCACTAAAAGAAAAAACCCTCGCCGAAGCGAGGGTGTGGTAAAAGGGTGGTGTAGTATCCGGAACCATCCGAACGTTGATTGTCTCCCAGAAAGGTTTGCAAGACCAATCTTTTGCGTTATGGGTGCCTCATTTCCCTGGAATGCAGGCACTGGTTATCAAGCCAGTGTCTAGCGTGAGCAAAGGGAATCGAGAACGCTTTCCTGACGACCAGCGGGGCGTTTTATACTCACGCTTCGTTACTGATCCGGAGGAGACGAAGTTTTGACCGGAGAAAGAAGGCAGTTCCCCGAGCATGGCTTCTTGCTCTACACCATATTTTCAAGTCTATTTTTAGTGTATTGGTTATGTGTTAGGAGTCAAGGGATAGCCCTAATGAGGGGGTTGACTCTCAAGTATATATCTATATACTATATGCCACGCCCTAAGAGGGCTGTGTTCATTGAAAACTTGTTATTTTGAGAACCCCTCCGTAAACAAGCGGAGGGACGCCCGAGCGATTTTCTTTTCAAGAAATTCGAGCGGGCAAGCAAGTCTCAAGAAATTCAAAAGTGATTCTGCTCTCTTCACACCCACCAATTCGGTGGACGCGATAGCAACGCGGTGAAGTAGAGAATAGTGAGTTAGGACAAATAATCAAACGAACAATATGAAGGATTACTATTCTTTGTTTTGTTCCGTTCCAAAATAAATGTTTCAAACATTTCATTTTTTATGAGAGTTTGATCCTAGCTCAGGATGAACGCTGGCGGCGTGGATAAGGCATGCAAGTCAAGGGGGCCCGCAAGGGCAACCGGCGAACGAGGTAGTAACACGTAGGAACTTCCCCTTTAGTCAGGAATAACGAGTCGAAAGATTCGCTAATACTTGATAGTCTCTTCGGAGTAAAGATTTATCGCTAAAGGAAAGGCCTGCGAGATATCAGCTAGTTGGTAAGGTAATGGCTTACCAAGGCTATGACGTCTAGGGGAG
>CAZFAS010000011.1:5040-15713 GCA_964516975.1 uncultured Candidatus Saccharibacteria bacterium | reverse complement strand
TATCAATCTTTCAATATATTAAGAAGCAGAGGTAAATATTGACATATATGTATGTGTGGTGTAATTTGTTACTAGATTGTGTGGAACAAATTCCTCATCTTCTCACTTTTCGGAGGAAACAATATGCGTGTCAGAGTAAACAAAACGCAGAACTGTTTTCGATTTGAAGCAGTAAATGAATATGAAGTTCAGGTTTTGAAGCGGATAGTGGAAAAAGCAAAACACAAAGATTTGATTCAATACAATATACACTCATCATCGTATCCTAATAGACTAGATTTTCATTTTGGTTCTAGAAAGAGTGAGAGTGTGTTTTACTCTTTGTGTGGTGCTGTGCGCAAAGTTGAGTTTCAGGGCGGGTTTAGTTTCTCAATCCTGAAAAGTGACAAAGCGGATGAGGAAATCATAGATCAAATTTACGAGCTGTGTTTGCAGATGGGCGAGCATCTCGTATACCTCGAAGGAAAGGCAACAAGAAATTGTGCCACCATTAAGGTGTGCGGTGATCTTTGTAAATATTGCTCCAAGCCCATGATAAGAAATTGCAGAATGAATGACAGTGTCTGTAATACATGCAAAACTAAGCTCGCAAAGTTTACTAAAACATTAGCGAAAAAGTAATGTTCCACCATACGATCATTGATCGTATGGTGGTTTTTTTATATATCAATCTTCCTTTTCTCAGTTGGAGTTGAACATGATGCGCAGGCTGGTTGTGAGAGTGAATTTGTTGATGCTTTTGTTATCCATTCTGCGAGGCGATTTGTATCCTGTATTTGATTTGTAGAGCCGAGCACAATAACTGCAATCCTTCTTGTAGTTTCACCAACTTTTAGCGATAAAATCGAAACATTTGTATCAAGGGCAGCAGTTGTATGACCAACCTTTCCTCCGATAAATGGTTCGGTAAATGATGGGCTATTTACATTGGTGACAGCGTACTTTGAACCATCAAGGGAAGAGATACTCTTGTCTGTGGTATGAGTGATGTTGAATACAAAAGATTTTTTATTTATGAGATACGAAGCAAGTCGAAATTGATCATCCGCAGTAGAGATGTTTTCAGCAGATACACCGCTTGCATCAGCGTATGTTGTCGATGTCATGTCGAGAGCTTTTGCAGTACTGTTCATCCAACTTACGAATCCACTTTTTCCATAGTACGATGCGAGTGCATCTGCAACACCATTACTTGATTGCATAAGGAGAGGGTAGAACAAATCATTTACGAGAAATACCTTTTGATTTTTGTTTTCTTCTTTTGGTGGATTGTAGAGTGAACCTTCATTTACAGTTACAGTATTGTTCAAACTTATGACTTCGTTTGCTACAAGTGCAGTCATGAGTTTCGTCACAGATGCTATCGGGCGTTTTTCTTGAGCATTCTGCTCTGCATATACATCACCGGTATCAATATCGGCGATTAGATACGCAGGCGCTTCAACTTCAGGACTTGGTGCCGAAGTGAGTGAAAGGGGTGGTAGTGATGTGGTATTTTTTGAATCATAGACAAAAACTTTTGTTTTCACATCAGCAAATGCAAATACTTTTTGCGCATCACTTGTGCTAAGTTTTATGCATCCACCCGAGAATGATGCAGATGTAGGAGAGCCATCAGGATAGTACGTCCATCCATGGATAAAGTAATTGCCATAGAATTGCATGCTATATGGCATATATACCTTACCGATTGAGGAGAAATGGTTCGGCTCTTTCGTCTCGATCGAATACACACCGCTTGGGGTTTCCCATGGTGTACCAGGTCGCCCCTTGCTTTTAATGGTGTATGAATCTACCTCAGTACCATCTTTAAAAAGATGAAGTTTCATGTTTACAAGATCTGCCGCGATGAATTTTCCTTCACTCGGTATTACATCATCTATGGTAAGTGCGTTGATGATTCGCACTGGAGTACTCGTCGAGAGTGAGGATTTTTTAATCGCTATAAACTGTTTGCCTGGTGGAGTATTTTCTGGAGCAATGGTTATGGGACCAGGTTCAATTTTGGGAGTACTATTATGTATATAGTAGGAATAGCTAAACCTTCCACCAAAGGTGAGTAGTAATGCGAGAGTGGCTACTTTCAGGAAGAAGACGAAGCCTTTCCAGTCAAATGTTTCACTTGAAGAATGGTTTTCGAAATTCATTTGTCTATTATATGGTAAAAATTGGTTTTCATTAACTACTTTGTGATATAGTGGAGTCTATGGCAAAAAGAATGAGTGTTAACACAAAAAATAAAACATCACGATCTCGCAAAACAAAAAAGCGTCTCGCGATAAAAAGAGCAAGATTACAAGCAAAGAAGAAGAGTAAGTAATCAAAGTCCCGAAAGGGACTTTTGTGTATGTTAGTAATAAGTATATCTAGCGTTCGTCACATACAATATGAAATATATAATAAGTTTTTGTGTTGCGATTATCCTTGTGCTCGGTATCAATTACTTTGTTGCTAATAAAAATGCTGACTCGCCGAATCTCACCACGACGTCATCTCAAACAGGAATTAAGGACACACGCACTGGCCCAGTTGATAACGGTCTCGATCTAAGTAATAGAGGACTAATGAAAGTCCCAGCATATATTTTTGATTATGAGTATCTTGAATCACTCAATCTTTCTCATAATAATTTGACTGGCACATTGCAAGCAGAGGTTCGTTTTCTGAGTAGGCTTAAGGTGCTTAATATAAGTAATAATAAATTTACAGGTGTTCCAGCAGAGATTGGTCAATTGAAAAATCTTGAAGTTTTAGATGTATCAAATAACCATATTACTGGATTACCAATGGAAATTGGAAATCTATCAAAACTTAAAACCCTTATACTTACTGGTAATGATTATTCAAAGTCTGATCTTGAGACAATCAGGAAGAACTTACCAAAGACAACTGTAATAATAACAGAGTAGTTACTATTTAACATCCAGATATAAAATATACTAAAAACGAGTCCATTATAGTGCTATAATGAACTGCAATTAACCTTAATGTACTTTTTATGAAAAATCTTATCTTTTTCTTAAGGCTCTCACTTGGCTGGCTCTTTATTTATGCTGGAGCAATTAAAATATTTGATCCAAAGTGGTCGGCAGATTTCTATCTCAAGGGCGCTCAGAGCTTCTCTGGTTTCTATCATTGGCTCGCTTTGCCAGCTAATATTGGCTGGGTTAATTTACTGAATGAGTGGGGGCTCTTCCTTGTTGGACTTTTTATAATGATTGGACTCTTTGTTCGACATGCATCCGTTGCGGGTATTGTCATCATGGCACTCTACTATTTTCCAACATTGCATTTCCCATTCGTTGGAGATTATTCGTTTATTATTGATGAGCACATCATATATATTATTTGTTTTTGTATTCTGTTTACTGCAAATGCTGGCATGTACAAGGGCTTAGACGGTAGGAAGAACTAGGCTACTAACTAGTAGGATTTAGTATTGTGTTGAATATGTGGGGTACTAGAGTATAATCAGGGCATTATAAATTCTAATTATTCACCTATGCTCAAAAAAACCTTATTCTTACTGGCTTTTCTGGGTATCGTACTTCCAATCTCAGTGTTTGCTGGTGAAACTCATTTTAGTGGAGAATATTCTTTACAAAAAAATGAAGAAGTACGTGATGATTTATATGTTGCCGGTAAAAATACTTCGGTTGCGGGTAATGTATTCGGTGACCTAACTGCCGCAGGCATGAGCGTATATGTAGGTGAAAATATTGTATCAGAAGACGCCTTTGTAATGGGAGCAACAGTAAACGCTGTGGGTGAAGTAAAAAAAGATCTTCGGATTGTTGGAGGAAAGACATTCTTCGGTGGTACAACAGGTAAGGATCTTGCTGTTATCGCACAAGATATTCAGACATTTCCCAAGTCAGTTGTTGGGGGGAGTTTTCTTGCTGCGGCGGGAAGAGTGACTCTCAATGGTGAGGTAAAAGGAGATGTGAAGATTGCAGCGGGCGAAGTGTTTATTAATGATAAGGTGGGAGGTAATGCAACAATCTCTGCAAATAGAATTGTTTTGGGTCCTTACGCTGTAATTACAGGAAAGCTCAATTACGCCTCAGCTCAGAAAGTTGAAATGGCTGAAGGTGCGAAAGTGTTAGGTGAGACAACATTTAAACAGATTGAAGGTCAGCCTCGTGCTGAGAAGTTTCTGCCAACACTCTGGGGGACATGGGTTCTTATTCATTTTGTTGTACTTCTGCTTTCAGCTCTTATTCTTCATGGAGTGTTTCGTAGTATCTCAAATAAATTTGTTTCAACTACGATTAGTCATTTTGGATGGAGCTTTGTTCGAGGTTTTGTGTTTGCGGTGGCTGTTCCAATTGCCATTACGCTCGTGTTCGTAACATTTGTTGGAATACCGTTTGGTATTTTAGGAATTGCATTGTACTCAATATTTCTCATTATCGCTTCAATATATAGTCCAATCGTTCTTGGCAGTCTCGTATATCGATTGACGAAGATGGATACGAAGTTTTTGGTAAATTGGAAAACAATTCTCTTGGGATGCGCTCTCACTATATTGCTTGGATATATCCCGTACTTTGGAACTTTGAGTAAGCTCGTGTTGCTACTCGTTTCACTTGGGGGTATTTATCAGGTACTTTTTGATAAGTTTGTTGAGGTTAGATAATAATGAATAGATCTTATTTATTGCTTGGAGTATTTTTATTTATTGTAGTTGTTTTATCATTGAAATCCTTTCCAAAATCAAAAGAAATAACAAACTTTGAGGAGTGTGCACGGGCAATGAATATTGTCATGGAAACTTATCCAAGGCAATGTAGGACAAAAGATGGGATATTGTTTGTAGAAAAAATTGTATTGGAATCCATCATGGTATCAAGTCCTGTGGAAGGTGAGCTTGTGGAAAGTTCTTTTGTTGTGAGGGGGAAAGCACGTGGAACGTGGTATTTTGAGGGGTCATTTCCAGCATTGTTGTATGATGCTAACGGTAAACAGCTCTTTGCAGGTCCAGTTACAGCAAAGGCTGAATGGATGACGGAGAATTTCGTTCCATTTGAAGGTACTATTACTTTTGATAAACCGCAAACAAAATGGGGAACTCTTGTTTTGAAAAAAGATAACCCAAGTGGTGACCCAGCAAAGGATCAGGAAATTAGTATAAAAGTTAAGTTTGAATAAGTATTTGTACTATTCATTATGCGCGGTATACTACTATTCGTTAGTTAATATAAAAAATATGAGTCACTACGTATGTAAAGGGGAATGTAAGACTGTTTCTGATAAAGAGGGTGTATGTGAAGCGGATTTTTGTAATAAGAAGGGTGAAGAGCTTGAAGTGTGTGGATGTGAAGATGGAGAACATGGAAATGACTCCGATGATGATATGGATACCGGTGAAGAGGAGGAATAACAAAAAACCCCGCTAAGCGGGGTTTTTTGTTTGTAGTTCATCTTTTGCTTCATGAACCTTTTTAGCAAAATATATACTTAAGAAAATGATAATTGCGAGAACGAAAAATGATGCTTTGAAGCTCATGAGATTCAGTGAGAGCATGAATACAATCGGCATTAAGATAAAAGAAAGAGGACGCATGATACGGAACAAACTAATAACGCTCGCATTTCTTCCGTTTACGTGCTTAAAGAAGTAGCTCTCTGTCGTTATCTCTACAAAACTTGCTCCCATTCGAGAAATAAAGAGGATAATAGCCCAAGTGACGAAAGACCTCGTAGTGACAAATGGTACGCAGAATATGGCGATACCCATAAGTACGAAACCAGTTAGCATGAATATTCTTTCTCCATAGCCACGGTCAGAAAGCCATCCGATCGGTACTTCAAATAGTACAAATGGAAGAAGCATAATAGAAAACAATGGACCAAGCTCAGTCCACGAAAACCCGATTACTTCATTTAAGTATATCGGCATATATACAACCATCCATGCATAGAAAAATTGAAGAGAGAGCTGTGCGATCGTGATATTGCGTACATCATCAGCACGATGTATGTCCTTGAGTGTCTCTTTCATACTGACTTGGTCTATTTGTGCATCAGGAACGTGAAGTTTGAAATACGCAACAAAAAAGAGCGGAATTGTTATGAGTGCAGAAAGAATATATACATTTGAAAAATTTGTATTACCGATAATTCCGACAATAGCTGGTGAGATTACAAGTGCTAGATTAGAAAGAGTGAGGTATACACTACGAAGTTCTCCGGTCACACTTTCCTCTTTGGTCGTCTGTTCGAGAAATACATCAAGTGAGAAGAGGATCAGTGCAACAAGAGTAAGGTGAAGCACAAAGAGCCATCCTGCGGTAAACATAGTATCTGCAAATGCCATTCCTAGAGTTGTGAGAAATTCAATAACGACTGCAGTAGTAACAAAATGCCAATTTCCATAGCGCTTTAGAATCTTCGGTGTTTCAAGGAAGATGAGGATGTTTATGATTGAGCTTGCTGTATACAGAAGAGCAATTCCTTTTTTGTCGAAGAATTGCTCTAGATATGAAGAGTTAATATATATAACAAGATAGTAGTGCAGTGAGAGCAGGAGATTTGCCAAATAAATCCAAATCAAAGTCCAATTCTTATGTCGTAAGATTTCTCCCATATACTTCTATTGTAAATCCTTTAGATGCCTAATACCACTGGGATAACGATCGGACGCTTTGCAGTTTTTTGGAATAGGAATCTTCCTACAGCGTCAGAAACATTTGATTTTACATAATCAAAGTTGATTGGGTTCATACCTGCAGTTGTGGTTTCGATAGTTTTCTTAATGATGATTCGAGTTTGTTGAAGCAATTCTTGTGATTCACGTAGATATACAAATCCTCGAGAAATAATATCGGGAGATTTTTTAAGCTTACCAGTTTTTACATTGATACTTGCTACAATCACAAACATTCCATCTTCAGCAAGCATTTTTCGATCACGCATAACAACTTCCTGTACATCACCAATAGAAAATCCATCCACCATCATAATTTCTGAAGGTGCATTTTCCTTGAGTTTTACCAATTTCTTTCCTTCATCCTGGATTTCAATAATCATTCCGTTATCTGGAACAACAATATGATCTTCAGGCATTCCAATAGACTGTGCGAGTTCCTCATGAACACGGAGCATGTAGTGATTTCCGTGAATAGGGAGGAAGAATTTTGGTTTAATGTGCTTATGAAGCCATTCCAGTTCTCCACGGTTTCCGTGTCCTGTTGAGTGAATATATACGTCTGATGTTCTGTAGTGGATAATTTTTGCTCCCTGTCGTGCAAGATTGTCTTTGAGTCTTTGTACAGCTCGTTCGTTTCCAGGAATAATTGATGATGAAAGAAGTACTGTATCGCGTGGAGTGATACGGATATATTTGTGACTCTTGTTTGACATACGCATGAGCGCAGCGAATTCATCTCCCTGTGCTCCTGTTGCAAGAATGATGATCTTATCTGGCGGAAGACCTTCCATTTCTTCTATAGAAATAATTGTGCCTTTTTTTATCTTGAGTTTGTCAACTTGCATTGCGATCTCGACGTTTGTCTTCATCGAACGTCCTTCGACAACAACTTTTTTTCCATATTTTTCAGCACTCTGAATGATCGCAATAACGCGCTCAATCTGTGATGCGAATGTTCCGATAATGAGTCTTCGTTTTGTATTTTTTATAATCTCATCAAGATTCTTATGAACGAGTCTTTCTGGGGTAGAGAATCCTGGATTGTCTACATTCGTAGAGTCCATCATAAGAAGGAGTACGTTCATATCCTTGAACTGCGAGAATTCTTTTTCTTCAGCGTCAGTGGCAACTCCGTCATTGTGATCAAGTTTAATGTCTCCTGGGTTTACGATATTTCCATATGGAGTTTCAATGATGATTCCCATTGAGTCTGGAATTGTGTGAGACACAGAAAAGAATTTCACTTTGAGATTGCCAAGTGTAATTTTGTCTTCCTTTTCCACAACTTGAATATTGAGTGGGGGAAGATGAGGAAACTCTTCCTGTCTTTTGCGAATCATGACAGTAGTTAAGAATCTTGAGTATATTGGTGGATTTCCGATACGATCGATTATAAATGGAATACCACCGATGTGATCGAGGTGACCGTGTGTGATGATGAGAGCTCGGATTTTATGTTTTCTCTCCTCAAGATATCGTGTGTTTGGAAGAATGTAGTCGATACCTGGGGTATCTTCTTCACGAAACTGGAATCCAGCATCAATAACGATGATATCGTCTTTGTATTCGATCATCGTCATGTTCTTTCCGATTTCTTCCACTCCTCCAAGTGGGATAATACGAATATTATCTCCGATAGGAGGGATCACATGTCTTTCTTTTGGCTTATGACCTTCTCTTTCTCCACCACCACTCATTCTGCGTCCACGCATTGGGGGACGTTTTGAGAATGACCCTCCACGCATTGGTGGACGACCACTTCTGTTTCCCATAGGGCGCGGTCGATGGGTTCGATCTGCGTTACTATGTGTACTGTCATGCTGTGGGGCTGGTACTGTGTTTCCGGTTTCGTTCATTGTTGTGTAATTAATTATGAATTGTTAAAAATTTTCCAAATTTTGTTTGTTTCGATATACCAATCTTTCACGTTGAGGAATCTTTCTCCTGGTATTGTTATCTGACCGAGACGTACTCCGTGAACTTTTGAAGGAAGGATATACGTAAAGCTTGGTGAATAAACAAATACTACTGGCACATCGTTCTCAATTTCTTTTGTAAAGTCAGCATATTTTGTTGCCCTAACTTCTGGGTCGAGCGTTGTTCTAGCTTGCTCGAGTGCCTTGTCTGCTTTGCTATTTACGTACTGTGCGATATTGAGTCCGGGATCATTTCTCTGTGATGAATGCCAAAACGGATATAAGTCGAGGTCGCGACCGATGATTTCTCCAAAGAAGAGAGCATCATACTTTCTCGGTCGTATTATATTTTGATTAAGATCCCCGGTATCAAATATCTGTAAATCGACTTTCGCTCCGAGCTTCTGCCAATCCTCTTGTATCTTCTGTGCTGCGAGCTCAAGTTCTGGAGCATCACTGGTTGAGATAGAGAAGGCGAGAGTCACAGTATTCTTTTTCGTCTTCTTTTCCATGACACCAGTGCTTGTAGAGTATTTCCATCCGGCATTTGTGAGAATTTTTTGTGCCGCAGCAATTCTATCTGGTGTAGTAGTGGATGAACTTACTTCACTTTCTGTAATAGAAAGGGGAGGAATTGGCCCACGTGCAACCGTACCATATCCAGAGAGAACTTCTTTCACAATACGCTCTTTATCGAGCGCCATATCGAGCGCTTGTCGTACTTCTTTGTTTGTAAATATTTGCGCTTGGTTTTGATTGAAAAATACTCCAAAGATTCTTGGCAGTACTGCTTGCATTGTAATAGCGCCATTCTTCTCAAGGTCAGCAACCACAGTCCCCGAAATACCATTCATACTTTCGATGTCACCATTTTTGTATGCAGTAAGTATGTCGCTTTCATTTTGGTAGAATTTCAAATCAAGAGTAGTGATATGAGGTTTACCGAGAGCATAGCCACTAAATGCTTTAAGTATGTATTCGTTTGGAATACCTGCAGAATTTCTTTTTACACTGCTAACTTTGTATGGTCCTGATCCAATTGGGTTCGTGTTGTATTCACTAAAAGCAAATTCATCAGCATTTGCATTTTTCCAAATTTTTTTCGGTAGGATGCCTATCGTTGTATTGCTGAGGAATGGTGTGTATGCTTGCTTTAAAATAAATTTAATTTCTTTTTGGTTTACTTTTTCCATGAGTACACCGTCCCAACTTGCTCTTCGAGGGCTCTTGATTGCAGGGTCCTGTGCTTTCATGATCGTGAATTCAATATCATCTGTGGTGATCTTGCTTCCATCGTGGAATTTGATGTCATCTTTGAGGACAAAATCATACGTAAGACCATCAGGAGAAATACTGTAGCTTTCTGCTAGATCGGGTATCACTGTTCCTTCTGGTGTAATGCGCATAAGTCCTGAGTACACAAGGGAAGTGAGGTCTTTGTCCGCATCACCAATAGCGAGGATTGGATTTACAAACCGTGGCGAACCAATAATGCCTTCTGTCAGACTCCCGCCGTTGTCTGGAACTTCTACAAGGAATTCACTATTTACTTGTAAGAGTATTCCGATCGCAGATAGCGAAAGGATAGCAAAGAGAACCCAGAAGATAGTTTTCTCAGTAAAAGAAAAAGTACGCACTGCTTTCTTTAATGAATCAGCTTTCGGGAGATCGATATGTCGATTGAATAGAGTGTTAAACATTCGTAGCGTGTGCTTGTGTCTCGTAAAACAAGAACAAAGCATTATGAGCGCTAGTAACTATATATAAAAATGAGTTTCTTATTTAAGAATCAATGCAAGGAATGCTGAAACAGCAAAAAGGATACCGATAAGTATTGTAAGACGAAAGAGGAATTTTTCAGCACCTCTTCGTTCATAGTTTCCACTACCAAAACTATCGCCTCCGAATGCGCTTCCAAGCCCTGCTTCAGATCTCTGCAAGAGAACACCCCCGATTAGGAGGACTGAAAGGGTAATCTGTATATACGGTAAAACCGCAGAAATACTCATTACTGGATAGTATACTGATTCAAAAGAAAATAGCAATACAAAAATAATGGCTTAACAAGGCCTTTATTTTATATACCAAAATGCTTGACAAATTTA
>CAZFAS010000011.1:0-4940 GCA_964516975.1 uncultured Candidatus Saccharibacteria bacterium | reverse complement strand
GGCCGGCCCCATTCCGAAAGGAATGGGGCTTTTCATTTGTTCATTTTTTATGTATATAATGGAGGCCTCATTATTAGCTAATTATTTCTTCATGAAAAAAATAAAGAAAGTAAATAAGAAAAAGCTAGAAAATAAAAGTGGTTTTGGTTTGCAGCCACTTGCTGACCGCATAGTACTCGAGGAAGTTGAAGAAAAAATGACAAGTCCATCGGGTATCTATATTCCTGAATCTGTAAAACAAGACAAGGGTGCGAAGATGGCGAAGGTTATAGCGGTTGGCGAAGGACGTACCGAAGATGGAAAACTTATACCAGTCAAGGTAAAGAAGGGTGATATGGTGCTTTTTTCTTGGGGTGATCAGATTACGTATCAAGGAAAAGATTATTTTATCGTTCGTGAGAATGAAGTGATTGCTATTATCCAGTAACTTTTAATACACACACATGGCAAAAGTTATTCTATTTAATGAAGATGCACGAAAAGCACTAAAGCGTGGAGTTGATACGGTCGCAAATGCTGTGAAGGTTACACTCGGTCCACGAGGTAGGAATGTTGTACTTGAGAAGTCATACGGGAGTCCGACTATCACAAATGACGGAGTGACGATTGCAAAAGGGATAGAGCTAAAGGATAAGTTTGAAAATATGGGTGCAGAGATTGTGAAAGAAGTCGCAACGAAGACAAATGATGTCGCAGGTGACGGTACCACAACATCGGTGGTACTTGCTCAGGCGCTTGTCACAGGTGGATTTAAAAAGACGACACTCGGTGCAAATGCAATGGGTGTTCGACTTGGTATGGAAGCTGCAGCGAAGGATGCGGTGGAAGAACTCCGTAAGATGGCCCATGTTATAAAGACAGACGCACAGGTAAGTCAGGTGGCAACTATTTCAGCAGAATCAGAAGAGATCGGAAATATTATCGCAGGTACAATTAAGAAAGTTGGGAAGGATGGTGTGGTGACGGTAGAAGAGTCGCAATCATTTGGTGTTGACTCAGAAGTGGTTGAAGGAATGCAGTTCGATAAAGGTTATGTTTCAATGTACATGATCACGAATACTGAACGCATGGAGGCAGAATATAAAGATGTACCAATCCTTATCACAGATAAGAAAATTTCTACCATTAAAGATATCCTTCCGCTCCTTGAGAAAGTTGCAGGATCTGGAAAGAAAGAGCTTGTGATTATTGCAGATGACGTCGATGGTGAAGCACTCAGTACTTTTGTGTTGAACAAGCTCCGAGGAGGCTTCAATGTACTTGCAGTAAAAGCTCCGGGCTATGGTGACAGGAAGAAAGAAATTCTCGCTGATATCGCAACGGTTGTAGGAGGTGAAGTGATTTCAGATGAGCTTGGTACAAAGCTTGAGAATGCAGAACTTTCACATCTTGGTAAAGCAAGTAAGGTTGTTGCAACGAAAGACAATACAACCATTGTCGGTGGAAAGGGAAAGAAAAGTGATATTACTGCAAGGGCAGCGCAGCTACAGAAACAGAAATCACAAACAACCTCAAAGTTTGATATTGAAAAGCTTGAAGAAAGAATTGCAAAACTCACAGGAGGTGTCGCGGTGATCAAGGTGGGTGCGGCAACAGAAACTGAGATGAAGTATTTGAAACTTAAGATTGAGGATGCAGTAAATGCTACGAAAGCTGCCATTGATGAAGGTATTGTAACTGGTGGAGGTACAGCGCTTGCAAAAGTTGCACGCAAACTTTCACAGAGACATATTGAAAATACCGAAAAGAAACTCACAACAGAAGAGTTTAATGTTGGATATCATATTGTCGTTGATGCACTCACCCACCCGCTCAAACAAATTGCTGTAAATGCGGGAAGAGACGATGGATCGCTTATTGTAGAAACTGTCGCTAGTGGTGCACCGAACTCAGGATACAATGCGCTTCAAGATGAATTCGTAAAGGACATGTATGAAGCTGGAATCATTGATCCAGTAAAAGTAACTCGCTCTGCACTTCAGCATGCAGTGTCTGCTGCTTCAATACTTCTTACTACAGAAGTTGCAATTGCTGATGAACCAAAAGAAGAAAAGCCAATGCCGCCGCAACCTATGGGTGGTATGGATTACTAATTACAAAGCACCCTTCGGGGTGTTTTGTGTATGAGTCTTAAATTGATACACTTAGGGTATATAATGTAATTAACTTCAATGAACTACGAACAAGCATTAGATACAGCTGAGTTAGCAGATAAGGAGGCATTGGTTTTGCCCGATGATATTGATAACGAACGAAAGAAGAAATTGGAGGCTAAGGTAGAAGAATATAAAACTCGTTTACAAAGATACAGTGCAGAAGGTGCAGATGTGCAGAGTGCAAAGTATCAGGATGCGATTGTAAAAATGGTTCTTCTCGGGAAGTTATTAGATGGTGGCAAGATAAGTAAACGTGAAGTATATGATCAGGTCTTGGGTGATCTCGGTTATGTGAATCAGCATAGACTTGACATGGCGTTTGAAGTGATTCAAGATTATATTTCTTCAGGTGGAGTAAATACGCGGGGTGGAACAGGATTCTAATCAGAACATTACTTATAATTAATATTTATTTTATGGAACCAACACAACAAAAATCGTCAAAGAAGATGTGGGTAATCGTACTCGTTGTCATCGCAGTGCTCGCAGTGTACCTTGTGAGTTCATATAACGGTTTTGTAGCTATGAATGAGAAAGTCACAAATTCATGGGCGCAAATAGACAATCAGCTTCAAAGGCGTTATGACCTTATTCCTAATCTTGTTGAAACAGTAAAGGGAGTTGCACAGCAGGAGAAAGACGTATTTGGCGCTATTGCAGACGCAAGATCAAGATACGCAGGGGCAACTACACCTGAGACGAAGGCACAAGCAGCAAATCAAGTTGAATCGGCACTCGCTCGACTCCTCGTTATTACTGAGAATTATCCAGTACTTAGGTCAAGTGAAGCATTTACGAGTCTCATGACACAACTTGAAGGTACAGAAAATAGAATCTCAGTTGCTCGAAAGGATTACAATGATTCTGTTACTGCACTAAACACTCGTATCAAAGCTTTCCCTGCGAATCTTATAGCAAAAATGTTTGGATTTAGCGCACGAACATACTTCGAAATTCCAAATGAAGCAAAAGCAAATCCACAAGTTAAGTTTACTAACTAAAGCATTCATCACACTCGCACTCATCATGAGTGCGAGTGTGATTTTTGCGTATACAAGTCCTGGAAAACCAACAGGGTTTGTGAATGATTTTGCCGGTGTTCTGAGTCAAGAGACAAAGGCGGGTCTTGAATCGCAGCTTACGCAATTTAAAAGTGAAACGACAAATGAAATCTCTGTAGTGATAATTCAGAGCCTTGGTGGAGATACCATAGAAAATTATGCGAACACTCTTTTTCGAGAATGGGGTATAGGATCGAAAGATAAAAATAATGGGGTGTTATTGATACTCTCAATTCAAGATAGAAAATTTCGTATTGAAGTTGGATATGGACTCGAGGGCGTACTTACTGACTTAACAAGTAGGCAGATAGAACAGGGTGTCATGGTGCCGAAATTAAAGGCTGGAGATTATAATGGCGCTGTTACTCAAGGGGTGAGTGCAATTATTAGCGCCACAAAGGGTGAGTACACGGCACCGAAAACTACCGTAAGTGTTTCATCAATACAGAGGATTTTGAATATGATTTTCTCGCCCGTATCATTTTTCTTTTTCTTGTTTTTGTTTCAAATTTTCTCTTCTATTTTGGCGCCAAGTAAGTCGTGGTGGTTTGGTGGAGTACTTGGCGGGGGAATCGGTGTTTTCATTGGTTTATTGCTAGGTTCGATGTTGTTTGCTGTCGTTGGTGGAATTGCGATTGCTCTGCTTGGGCTCGTGTTTGATTATATGGTTTCTCGCGCGTATCAAGCTCAGGGTAAAGCTGGCCCCAATCGTTGGGGAGGTTTTTGGGGAGGCGGATTTGGTGGAGGTTCATCAGGAGGTGGCGGATTCGGAGGATTTGGTGGAGGTTCATCAGGAGGTGGCGGATCATCTTCAAGTTGGTTCACCCTGTTAAATAATTTTAAATTTCCATGTTCTATTATGTATATGTGTTAAAATCAGATAAGGATGGTAAATTTTATACAGGTTTTACAAAGAATTTAAAATTAAGATTTGAGGCGCATAAAAAGGGGCTTGTCCCATCAACAGTCAGTCGTAGGCCACTAAAGTTGATTTACTATGAGGCTTGTTTAAAACAAGTCGACGCAACACACCGTGAAAAATATTTAAAAACACACTTGGGTAAAATGTTTATTAAGAATCGCCTCAAATCTTATTTAACAGGGTAAATATTTTGAAAAATGAATAATCCAGAAGATAAAGAAATATTACAGCAAAGAATCGAACAGCTCGAAGCTCAAGTTCATGAGCTTGAAAAAGATCTTATTCATGATGGGTTAACGGGACTTAAAACCCGTGCTTTTTTTGAAGATGAAGCGGGAACTTTTCTTGATGCGATAGCAAATGTGAATGCTGGTAAAAGAAGGGAATGGTTTGGATTTAAAAATCTGAGTATTCTTTTTTTTGATATAGATTTTTTTAAAAAAATAAATGATACCTATGGCCACGATATAGGCGATATTGTATTGAAAGAAGTAGCGCATACGATTGCAGATTCTCTTCGAGGTGGAGATACTACTGCTCGTTGGGGTGGTGAAGAGATGGTTGCAGTACTTCTTGGTGCGAATGAAGTCGATGCAAAGAAGAAAGCAGAGGAAATTCGTCAGCTTGTTGCGAACTTAAGCTTTAATGAAGCACCCGATCTTTCAGTATCAATTAGTATCGGTGTTGCAACCGCCCTGCCAGGAATAAAACTCGATGAGCTTATCAAGCGTGCTGATATGGCACTGTATCGTGCAAAAGAAACTGGGAGAAATAAAGTGGTTGTGTATTCGGAGATATAAA
>CAZFAS010000010.1:16585-17669 GCA_964516975.1 uncultured Candidatus Saccharibacteria bacterium | reverse complement strand
GATAATTTTAGCACAGCATACAAAGAATCAATACAAGTAAAATGTAATCTATTCACTCCTCAATATCTATTCACCTGATATAATTACTATAATGAAAAAAGAATATGATTTTGTAGCAATTGGAGATACTGTCACTGATGCATTTATACGTATCAAAGAAGCAAGTGTGTCCTGTGATCTTAACCGAGAGAAATGTAAACTCTGTCTTGCGTTTGGAGATAAAGTACCTTATGAATCAGTAGAGATTATCAAGGCGGTCGGCAACAGTGCAAATGCTGCGGTTTCAGCATGCAGACTTGGTCTTACAACTGCACTCGTATCCAATCTTGGTGATGACGAAAATGGAAAAGATTGTCTCTCAACCCTAGAACGAAATGGTATCAATATTGAGTTTATGAAAATAAACCACAACAAGGATACAAACTATCATTATGTACTCTGGTATGAAGACGAAAGAACAATTTTAGTAAAACACCAAGAATACAATTACTCGCTCCCTGATTTTGGAAATCCGAAATGGGTATATCTTTCGTCTCTTGCTCCAAACACTCTTGAATACCATAACGAAATTGCACAGTATCTCAAATCCCATCCTGATATCAAACTTGCATTCCAACCAGGAACATTCCAAATGAAACTGGGCGTTGAAAAACTTGAAGGGATATATAACCGAAGTGAAGTATTTTTCTGCAACGTAGAAGAGGCAAAAAAAATTTTGGGAATCCTTGAAGATGTAAAAATCCAAGACCTACTCAAAGAAATGACGAAAATCGGTCCAAAAATCATTGTAATAACTGATGGTCCAAAGGGCGCATATGTATATGATGGAACTGAGATGTGGTTCATGCCAACTTACCCTGATCCAAAACCACCATTTGAAAGAACTGGTGCTGGAGATGCGTTTGCTTCAACTTTCGTTTCAGCGCTAGCACTTGGATTAAGTATTCCAGAAGCACTTTCATGGGGACCGATTAATTCAATGTCAGTTGTACAATTCGTCGGCGCGCGACGAGGACTGCTCGACAGGCAAACGCTCGAACGATACCTGAAAGAAGCTCCTGAGAGCTACAAAGCAGAAAAATTA
>CAZFAS010000010.1:0-16485 GCA_964516975.1 uncultured Candidatus Saccharibacteria bacterium | reverse complement strand
CCATAATGTTCTAAAAGTTCTTCGGGGGTTCCTGATTGACCAAACGCATCTTGTACTCCTACAAATTCTTGTGGTACTGGGTACATCTGCGCAAGACACTCTGCCACAGCAGAACCCATTCCACCATGTACTTGGTGCTCCTCTACAGTAACGATCGCGCCGGCCTCCTTTGCAAGAGAAACAACTGCTGCAGTATCAAGCGGTTTTATAGTTGCTAGATTCATAACTTTCACTCTAACTCCTTCCTTTTTAAGTTTATCAGCAACTTTAAGAGCCTTATACAAGAGTGCACCCGTAGCAATAATCCCGACTTGAGGATTTTCACTATCATAAAATATTTGTGATTTTCCAATCTCAAAAGGAGTATCTTCAGTTGTCATTACGGGGGTTTTCTCACGAGCGAGCCTGATATATACAGGACTATCTATCTTTGCAGCAGCAATCGTTGCTTTCTTTGCTTCGATTGCATCACAGGGAGAAATCACAATCATACGTGGAACTACTCGCATGATAGCGATATCCTCAATTGCTTGATGTGTTCCTCCATCAGGACCTACAGATACCCCCGCATGACTTCCCGCAATTTTCACAGGTCGATTGTTGTATGCAATTGTCGTTCGAATCTGCTCCCAATTCCTTCCCGGAGAAAACATTGCATATGAAGTTATAAAAGGTATTTTACCCATAGCTGCCATACCAGATGCTACTGATGCAAGATTTTGTTCAGCCACACCCATTTCCACAAAACGATTCGGGAACTTTGCTTTAAATAAATGCATTTGTGTTGATTCGGTAAGATCAGCACATAAGCCTACAACATTATTATTTTGTTCACCTGCAATTACTAAACCTTGGCCAAAACCTGTGCGAATTGGCACCTGTTCAACATCTGCATCAAAAATTTTTGTATTTAATTTAATCATTATGATGTCCGCTAATCTTTCCACTTAGCGATCGAAGTTCACGGATTGCCATTTGGGCCTCTTCTTTGTTTGGTGGTTTTCCATGCCATTCGAATTTCTTCTCAAACTCTTTTACGCCCTTTCCTGGAATTGTGCGAGCGATAATCATCGTTGGTTTTTCAAATATTGCCTTTGCTTTATTAATCGCATCATTTATTTCTTGCATATTATGACCATCAATCTCGATCACATGCCAATTCCATGACCACCACTTATCAGCAAAAGGTTCAAGTGGCATGATGTCCTCTGTGAAACCATCGATCTGAATATTATTCCTATCGATAATGCCAATGAGATTATTAAGCTTATGCTTACCAGCAAGCATTCCTGCTTCCCAAATCTGACCAGACTCTTGTTCGCCATCACTCATCAAACAATAAATATATTTATCACTTTTCGGATTATCAATTTTCTCAGCAAGTGCCATACCTACTGCCTGAGAAAGCCCGGAAGCAAGTGGACCCGAGGAGGTCTCCAGAGCGGGCAACCATTCTCTGTGTGGATGTCCTTGGAGTTTACTTCCAAACTTTCGAAGTGTTTTGAGCTCTTCCACAGGGAAATATCCTGCATGAGCCATCGTGGCATACAGTACTGGACAAATATGTCCATTTGAAAGTATTACCCTATCGCGATCTGACCAATCAGGTCTTTTTGGATCATGATGTAACTGGTGAAAATATAAAAGGGTAAAAATATCAGCCATACCAAGTGGCCCTGCAGTATGACCACTTTTTGCTTCAAGAAGCATTTCAATAATAGATTCTCGAATTGCATTCGCTTGCAATTCTAATTCTCGTATTTTGTCATCTGTTAAATGTTCATA
Organism: uncultured Candidatus Saccharibacteria bacterium; assembly: GCA_964516975.1. Lineage (GTDB taxonomy): Bacteria > Patescibacteriota > Minisyncoccia > Phycocordibacterales > Zambryskibacteraceae > CAZFAS01. The sequence goes on along the minus strand of CAZFAS010000010.1, from coordinate 14,700 downwards.
CATATATTTGAAGAACGATCACAAAATTCACTAACCTAGAGATTTTCGAACTCTTCTATTGTAGCAGGGATATCGTCACTATTAAATATAGCTGAACCCACAATGAGTCTTTGTGCACCTGCATTTATTATCTCTCTAGCATTTTCTACAGTAATACCACCATCAACGCTTATAACAAGTTCTTGCTTTTTTTGTTTCAAGGTTCGAATTCTTTCGAGAACAGCATTATCAAATGGGTTACCCTGATATCCGATATTTCTTATTCCCATACACTGCACAAAATCTACATACTCTAGTATTGGATCAAGTACGGCTAAATCTGTCTCTATATTAATCGCTACACCAAGACCTGTTGCAAGAAATGAACCGTCTCCGCCGTATTCTTCTTTAAACTTAACAACAAACTGTAAGAGATGCGCGGCATCAGGAAATGCTTCAACATGCACGATCACCCTTTTTGCTCCAGCTGATATCCATTGTGAATATTCCGCCACAGGATCAGCAACCATAAGATGAAACTCATAATCGAGTTCATCCCAAAGCGGGAAACCCTCCTCTTCTTTAATAATCTTCAAGAAATCTGGATCGGGATTACCTTTGTGTGGCCATGTCTTATCAGGGGTAAACTTCCCATCACAGATATCGATCTGCACCATGGGAACGAGTCCTGCAACAAGCCCGAGCTTCGTTTGCAAATCTGAGAAATTCTTTGGAATGACTGCGGGTATTATTTCGTGCATAACAAGGTTAAACGCTTATTTCATTTTTCTTAACATAACCTACATAAGATTTATAAAAGAAATATCCACTAATAAAAAAAGGTACTGAGGTTATTAATGGGAAAAATAATGGTAACAGAAAAAAAAGAAAACCAGCAAAAAGTTCAAAAAAATAATATGGAATTATCGCCACGAACGCACAAGGAAGAACTAAACAAGCAATAATAGCTATTCTTGCATTCATATCTTTCGAAAGAATGAAAGATCTAAATTTCGGGATTGCATAGAGTAAACAAATCGTTGCAAGACTATATGCACCGAGCCTAATGAGTATCGGCAAAAGAAGTGGCTCACTGAGCGGTTTACCAGTTTGCCCTACCAACTTGTCAAAGGAAACCACCAAATCAACCGTAAAAATTGCAAAATATAGAGCTAAACCAAAATACAATGCCGGATGAAATTTATTACTAGGGTTATTCATGAACTCTATCCATTTTATTTATTCTTCTCTTATGTCGCTCTCCAGCAGAGAACGGAGTCTCAAGCCATAAACGAACCGCTTCTACCGCATCATCATCTGATACAAATCGTGAACCTATAGAAAGCACATTCGCATCATTGTGTTCACGCGAAAGCGCAAGGTTTGAAACATTGTTCGTAAGTGAAAATGCAGAACCATAATACAGCGCTGCTCGCACATGAGGAAAACGGTTCGCGCACATCGCTTCACCTTGACCAGATCCACCAAGAATAATTCCTCGTGAACCTTTTGGGTCACGAGATACTTCCCTTGCTACAGGAATCACAAAGTCAGGGTAGTCATCACTTTCATCATATTCAAATGCTCCCTTATCAATGACCTCAAAACCTCCCTCACGTAAAAAGGAGATAATCTTTTCTTTCTGTGCGAGACCAGCATGGTCAGTGCCAATAAAGATTTTCATGTTCTTTATTATACCTTAAAAATCTAATTTTTTGACAATGATAGTTTGACTAAAATAAACCCAAAAGAAACATGAACATAAGCACATACCAAATGAAAACAATTAGACCCAATCCCAACAAAACATTTAGGAAAAATACTGGAAAAGACGCCTTTTATGAAAATTTAAAAAACCTGGTGAATTTGATATACCTAAAATACCGCAAAAAAACAGAATAAGAGAAAATATAAAAAAAGACCCCATGCCTGAAGAAAATATTGTTTCGTACCTAGTTTTTTTGAACTAGTTAGTTTTTTCGTTCCATATTCTTTAATCATTATTATTTTAGATACTTAATTAACATCCTTGTTTTATTCAACTAAAAAATTGAGTAGCCGTGCATAAAATCATAAAATAAAATAGTTCCAAATCCATATTTTAGGAAAAACCATATCAAGATCAAAATAATTGCAAGTAAATAAAATATTAAGTTATTACCTTTAGTATCTCGTTGAATATTTTCATGCGAAAAAACAGTTGCATGAAGTAAACTAAGAAGTAATAAAACTAAAAACACAACTACCACACAAGCAACACAAAACCATACTATATAAATCGTAATAAAATCTTTAGGTAAAAATTCTGGAATTACTAACAATACTGCCGAACCTACAACTAAAGATCCCAGCGCTCTAATCAAATACTGTTTTGCAACCGATCTTTTTTGACTTGTTATATTTTTTCGTTCCATATTTTTATTTTATCCCCGTCTTCACCACATGATCTACAAGTGTATATGTGTATCCCATTTCATTGTCATACCATGCAAGAACTTTCACCAAATTTCCACCAATAACACGAGTAAGAGAGAGGTCTGCAATCGATCCATAGCGAGAACCGAGAATGTCAGTCGAGACTAGTTCTTCTTCTGTAACTGAGAATACGCCATCCCATCTTGCTTCTCCCGCAGCTTTCTTCAGCGCTCCATTTATTTCTTCTACAGTTGTATCTCTCTTTGCAATAAATGTAACATCTACGATCGATCCAGCGATAACTGGTACACGCATCGAAATACCGTCAAAAAGTCCTTTGAGTTGAGTAAATGCTTTCGTGACAGCAATTGCTGCACCAGTTGATGATGGGACAATATTTGCTGCTGCTGCTCTACCCTCTCTAAAACCTTTTTTACTTGGACCATCGACAAGCGCTTGCGTACCAGTATATCCATGCACAGTGTTGAGCGCGGCTTTTTCTATTCCCACCGCTTCATCGAGAATCGCAATAAGTGGACTTGCGGAGTTAGTCGTACATGATGCATTTGAGCTAATCACACATGTTCCCAATTTTTCTTCATTCACACCCATGAGAACTGTCGCACCTTCAATACCTTCTATTGGATCATCTTTCATTGGAGCAGTTACCACTACTTTCTTTGCGCCCGCATCAAGATGTGCTTTTGCTGCGGCATATGATGTATAAAATCCAGTCGACTCTACCACAACATCGACATCCATAGCTTTCCAAGGGAGATTCACTGCATCCTTCTCACTTACAAATTGAATTTCATTTCCATCTACAATGACCGCTTTTTTGTCTTCTCGCACGGTAATAGTTGAAGGATTGATTCCATAGACAGAGTCGTATTTCAATAGATACGCAATATTTTCAATATCACCCAAGTCATTCATAGCAACAATCTCAATCTCCGGACGTTTTCCAGCTATCTTGAGAAATGCTCTTCCGATTCTTCCAGCCCCATTAATTGCTACTCGTATCTTTTTCATTCTTTTAAAGACGCAATGCGTTGTTATATATAATGACATTATTATACCAGATTGGTTTCACTTTTTTACAAGAGAAAAGCGGACCTTGTCCGCTTTATCATATCTAAACGTTCTGCTATGCAGTCACAGGCTCAACGCCTGTCTCCTTGCAGTGAGTACATGGAATCATCCCCTCAATATCGAAAGAATGACACGGTATTTCCTTTTTACCATTACAGACTTTGCAAACACCCCCAATACCTTGCCTCTGCATGCCTTTTACAAAATCAGATTCATATGAGAGCCCGCATCCACAGCAATAATATTCCTCTATTTCTACTTCTCCATACAATAGCTGTTTCCCTGCGCCAATTCTTGCGATCTCAAAAGGTTTGGGAACTGTGACAGTATGCTTCACTTTTTTCATGACCAGCACATTGCCACAAACACGACAGTGCACACCAGTATCCATAACTCCTCCATTTGTACAGGCCTACATCCAGACTATAGAGTCCCAAATAAAAATCAACTACTCGGCAGCTTTCTCCTCTTCTTTCTTCGCATCTTTATGAGCACCACCATCTACCTCATAGCTTGTATTTTGTGCCTCAAAGAAGTTTACGAGTTCAAACACATCGGTCGCAGTCGACATCCACTTTGCAGGATTCGTCGCATTATAATGCTTGAGAAGTCCAAGTTCCTCGAGTCTTCTATCCGCCACATACTGTACATACTGATTTACATAATCTGCATTGAGCCCTAAGATTCCATTTGGGAACAAATCTCTGTTATATGCAGTTTCAAGCTCTACACCTTCAATAACAATATTTTTAATTTCGTCTGCAAACTCCTCAGTAAGAAGGTCTGGATTTTCTTCGAGAATATTGTGCACAAGATTCATACCGAACTTAAGATGAAGTGACTCATCACGAAGCACCCAGTTAATCATCGAACCGAAGTTTCGAAGAACATTTCTCTGCCTAAAAGAAAGCGCCACCATAAATCCAGAGTAAAACCAGATACCTTCCATCACAATATTTGTAGCGATCAGATTTCGAATAAAATCTTTTTTACCATCGAGCGATTCGATATCGAGTGAATCCTCAGTCATACGCTTCATGTACGTATTGATGTACTTCTCCTTTGCTTGCATCGATGGAATATCAAGATGGAGATTAAAAATCTTATCTCGATCAAAAAATGGAAATGTCTCGAGTACATATTCGAATGCTACGCAATGATTCGCCTCTTCCCACATCTGCTTTGCAAGATACAAGTGACACTCAGGAGATTTGAGATACGGATAGATTCCGAGAGCGATAGAGCGATTCACGATAAGCTCTGCAGGATTAAAAAATGCCATAAGGAATTTCACTGCATGTCTTTCATCCTCAGTCATTTTCTCCCAATCCTGGATATCTTCTTTGAGCGCGATTTCATGAGGAAACCATGTATTTCGTACCGCTTGATTATAGAGATCATATGCCCATGCATAATTTATGGGGTGCAAATTCATATCCTCTGGTGAGGCTTTTCCGATAAGCATTGTGTTGTAAAAAATTAATTATTAAATATTACTGGCAACTATCACACACGAGCGGAGCTTGTGGATCTACTGGTCCATCATGTGCAAGGAGTGACTCTACAGTCACTGTTTCCCGCATCGCCACAGTTATCACCTGCCCTGATTCAATAGGCTCGGTAATAGGGGCTTTTGGCGCTTCTGTACTTCGCATATCACGCAGTGCCGCAAACCCTCTCTTTCCCATAGCCTCTGCCTTGTTTACCCTCACGGTAGACTGCTCAGCGGTATGTCTTGGCTTCATGTGGAGATAGTATGTACTCTTGAGCCCCTTCCTCCACGCTATTGTATATATTTTCATCGTCTCGTCGATATCTCGCGTTTCAAGATACATATTTCTCGAGATTGCCTGATCAACCCACTTCTGAGCTCTCGCTGCAACCTCTACATACGCAAGCGGTGATGTAGTAAATGATGTCTTATAAATATCACGAATATGTTGCGGAATTTTCGTCATATTTGAGATATCTCCCTGACTTTCGATGATATCCTCTTTCACTTCATCCCAAATTCCCATATTCTTCAAATCTTTCACGAGGTTATGATTGATATCGAGATATTTCCCAGAAATTTTATTTCGAGAAAATACTTGTGAGAATCTCGCATCCATTCCTGGTACTGTACCTGCAACCAAACCAATATTCGCATTCGGTGCAACTGCCATGAGTGTTGCATTTCTCATTCCATTTTTTACTTTTGCACGAAGAATATCCCAATTGAGCCCTTTATGATGACTTGTCTTATCAAGCTGAAGCATTTCTCCGCGATCTGCTTCAAGTGTTTTAAGTGAATCAATCGGCACCATACCCTTTGACCATCCTGATCCTTCAAAATGCTTATACTTCCCGCGCTGAACAGCGAGATTTGCACTTTCATCAATCGCCATATAACTTACAAATTCAAAAATCCTGTCAGTGAAGTTGTACGCATGTTCACTATCATACGCAAGGCCAAGTTTTTCAAATACATCTGCAAGACCCATCACCCCAAGTCCGATTGCTCTATTTTCAGAATCAGATTTCCGCGCCTCAGGAAGTGGGAGTTCATTGATATCGATTAAGTTATCGAGGAAACGAACAGCAATTCGTGTCGTCTCTTCAAGCTTCTGCCAATTCACTTCCTTGTTTACCACATGTGCAGAAAGATTTATCGAAGCAAGGTTGCATACGGCAATATTCTCTCGATCGTTCGGAAGCGTAATTTCTGTACAAAGATTCGATTGATGAATCGTCCCTGTATTATTGTTAAGCGCACGAAGGTTAATAGAATCCTTCCATGTAAGCCAAGGATGTGAAGTTGTCTGCAGTGCTACAAGCATCTTTCGATACAACTCTGTAGCAGGAACCTTTTTAAACGCTCTCATTTCACCTCTATCTGCCTTCGCTACATATTCGTTATATTTTTCTGAGAACTTCTTTCCATAAAGCTCGACGAGGTCTGGTGTCTCTTTCGGATCAAACATATACCACTCCTGCCCTTTCTCAACACGAAGCATAAATTCATCAGAAATATATGCCGCGGTGTTTGCAGTTCGCATTCTTAGATAATCATCCCCAGCATTATGCTTCCAATCAATAAAATCCTGGAAATCAAGATGCCAATTCTCCATATAGAAACAAAGCGCGCCTTTTTTCTTCCCACCACGCTGTATCGCACGAATTGCTGTATCGATAATCTTCGCAAAAGGTGTCGGCCCCGTTGATGTACCGCCACCCTTAAGAAGTGGTGAACCTGCAGCGCGAAGCTTTGTTACCGAAGCCCCAATACCACCCGATGCCTTCGAAAGAAGCATCACATCAGCAACAGACTTCGCAATGTTTTCCATATCATCTTGAATTTCCATCAGAAAACAGTTTGAAAGTGCATTACGTGTCGTGCCTGCGCCAAGATTTGCTGATCCTCCAGCAATATATTCAAGTCGTGACATCTTCCCATAAAACTTTTTTGCCCACTGCACAGGATCGTTTTCATTATATGAAAGCCCCATTGCAATTCTCATAAAGAAATACTGTGGAGTTTCAAGAGGATTCCCTTTTTCATCTTTCAAGATGTATCGATCAAGTAGACTTGAAAGTCCCGCATAGAGAAATTGATCATCTCTCCCGATATCAAAAGCAAGTGCCAGCTCCTTCAAATTAAACTTTTCCTTCATTCTTGGGTCGAGTCTTCCGATTGCAATACCATTTTCAATATATGTTATAAAATGCTCTCGATGAGCACGCTCGAGGTTCTTCTGATCATTTCCATAATCACCAAGCACCTTCTTATATATCGTTTTGAGAAGTAGTCGTGTTGCGGCTTTATCGTATTCTGGGTCATCCTTTATATTCTGAACGGCTGCATTGATGGTCGCATGGTCCATCTCTTCTGTTGTAATCCCATCATAGAGAGTAAGTTTGGTTTCAGTTGCAATTTGTGTGACTTTAGAAATCGGATCAGTAAGCCCATAGCACGCTCTTTCTATTGATTCATTAATTTTGTTGGCATTAAAGGGTTCCTTTGTGCCATCTCTTTTTGTTATGTGCAGGGTCATACGAAATAAAAATTAATTGAATAATATTTTTCATTTTTTTACTTTTTTTATAAAAAAATGAATTTTTTTACTGATTTCTCACACAAAATTGCAAAAAACTATTCAAAAACCACCTAAGTCACTCTATTTTACAGAAATATGTTTCTTTTTTTTGTGTGGATAACACGATTCGAACACCCCATAAAATAAAAAAAACCTACTGTAAAGATAGTGGGTAAAAAGAGGGCTACAAGACAGACGCATTACTCTGCTTCCGGATAGATTTTGAGTTTACTGCCAATTTTAATTTGGTGTCTTTCAGCAAATCCTGAAGGAGCCTCAAGGATATAAAGAGAATCCTTTGTGGGATAAAAAATTTCTGGGTATGAAGCAGGTAAGAAATTCTCCTTCATAGTAACTACAGTGTAGTTTTCATCAAACCAAAACACATCAATAGGAAAATTCATATCCTTCATCCAAATACCTTGCGACCCTGGCTCTTTGTATATAAATAGTAGACCATACCCCTCCTTTAACTCATTTTGAAATGATAAACCGAGCGTTTGTTGGGCTTTCGTTCTTGCAAAGGCAAGCTTTAAGGGCACATTGTCAAGACTTCCTGTATTTGAAAAATCGAGTGTACTCGTGGTATGAGATTTTTCACTCACGTTACTAAGTGATGAGAAAGTAACCACTCCCGCTATAGAAACAAAAAATATAGCGAGTGCGCAAAAAATATAAAAAAAGTGCCTCGGACGCTGCATAATAGAACTATTATATAAAGAAAACCTGAAAACTCACACTTTTTGCAAAAAACGAGCAAACAAAAACCCCGACAGAGTCGGGGTTTTTGTTACTGGTTACCAGTTGTTACTGCCACCATTATCTCGTCGAGAATTATCTCGAGGTTGCATTGGGCGTGCTTCATTCACAGTGAGCTTGCGGCCCTGGAAATCCTTTCCATTCCACATCTCAATTGCTTTTGATGCTGCGTCATCGGTTGCCATTTCGACAAATCCGAATCCCTTTGAACGACCGCTCATGCGATCCATGATAATTGTTGCTGATACAACTTCTCCAGCTTGCGAAAACGCATCGCGGAGATCGGCGTCCGTACTTGAGTAAGGAACTCCACCGACATATAGCTTTTTAGCCATTCTTATTTTCTCTCGTCTTCTATTGTAAACATGTAAGGTGACGAGAACTCTCTCTTGCAATTCACTATTTGGAAGCGCGATGCGCACCGCACACGTGACGCTACGAGAAACTTACACATAACCATTATACACTATCTCTATGCTAAAGTCAAAGTGTGTATTACTACTTAGGTGCCACAATCTTCAGTGAGTCCGCGATAGCCTTAATTACAGCCGTATTTGCAGCTTCTGCAGTCTTTCCTATCGGGTTTCCAATCATGATAAAACTCATGAGATTTGGTGTATTTGCTGATGTATTGAAAGTATAAAACGGACCTCTTCGAATCGTTGATACTTTTCCAGTGCTACTATTGGTGAGCTCACCTTTAAGGTAAAAGACTTGTCCCCTTGCCCCATCAGCACTCGTAAATGGTGCAATTTTTACAACATCATCGATACGAGTACAGAGAACTGACTCGGTAGTTGTCTGTGAAGAGCATACGAGCCTTGATTGATCAAGCACAAACTCTTCGAAACTTTGTATCTGTGTTTCTGGAAGATTCTTCACAAGATAAATGAAAGCGACTGGCTCAAAATTTTTCAAATTTTGTTTACCAACAAAAACTTGCTCTCCGTTTATCTCACTTACTACATATGGATCTGTGTATGAAAATGAAAATCCGTATTTTTCATTTTTATATACATGTGTTTCAACAACCGATTTTGGTTGTGATACCGTCTTGTCGACAAATTCAAGCGTAGATGGATGCGACCAAACATACCAAGCGACAACCGCTCCGACAACAAAAATAAGGGTTATAAAAAATTTTTTACCTGCACTCATAGATATATAGTATATCAAAAACCCCGCAAAAGCGGGGTTCTGACTATCTACTTATGATCACCATGTTTATGATGTCCTCCACACACCCCACACCAGCAATGTCCCTTTCCTTTTCGGAAAAGCATAGATAGCCCAAGAATGATAACAACAATTGGCCAAAATATTCCCCAATCAAAAGTAATATACCCGAGCTTTCCTAATAATGACAACACACCGAACGCAATAATTAAGAGTGGTCCAAACATAAAAAAATGATTATTGGATAACGTGCATATTATATCCCACAGAGACAACAATTGTGAAGATTATGTATACGAAACATCATGAGATTTACCATGTTTTCGAAACTTAAGTTGTGTCACCTTTAGAGAGTTAAAAAGAGGAATAAAGTCAGAAATAAAATTATATGCAGCAGCACCTGTCGGACCTATAACACCAGTGAATACAAGTGCAAGACCAAAAATATTGGTAATACCCCAAATCCAAAAATCCTGAATCGAGACAACTCGAAGATACCGAGATAGTTTCATCACCTCAACCAATCGTGAGATGTCATCCTTCATGAGCACGATATCTGCTGATTCAATCGCAGCATCATATCCTATAGCGCCCATCGCAACACCAATATTTGCTATCTGAAGCGCGGCAGCATCATTTACACCATCACCCACCATCACAGTCACACCATCTTTTTTCGAAAGTTCTTGAATCATACGGAGTTTATCCTCAGGCAATAGATCAGCATGAAAATCTGTAATTCCAACTTCTTTTGCAATACGTGCTGCCACATACTTATTGTCACCGGTAAGCATTACAATATCCTTTACTCCAAGCTTCCTGAGCTCCTCAAGTGTAACCTTTACATTTGGCTTTATCTCATCCATCACCCCGATCACGCCCGCCACACGACCGTTGATTGCAATCGTTGTTATTGTTTTCCCATCACTTTTTTCTTTTTCAATCAATTCTCTTGCTTCGTTACTGACACTCACATTCTGACCCTCAAGAAAATCTATCTTCCCCATCACAACTTTTTTCCCGGTGACAACACCACCCATACCCTTTCCTCCATATTCTTCAAATGAATCAACAGATTCATGCTTAATACCATTATCTTGCCCGTATCGAGCGATTGCTTTTGAAAGTGGATGATTTGATTCAACCGCAAGAGAGTACACCGAACTAATAACTCCTGCTTCAGTAAAATCTTGAAATGCGACTACGCTCTCTACATGTAATACTCCTTTTGTGATTGTGCCAGTCTTATCAAACACAAATGCACGTGCCTTACCGATCTCTTCAAGATAACTACTTCCTTTTACTATCACACCTTGTCGTGCCGCTACACCTATAGCAGATAAGAATGCGAGTGGAACAGCAATCGCAACATCATCGGCGCAAACCACAAGCACTACCGCAAGCACCATACTGAGATTATGTGTTGTGACATATAAAACAATTGTGGCAACAAATATTGAAATAATATATATTTTCCCAAACTTCTCACCCATAGTACTGATGGTTGGTTTCTGATCTCGTGCATTTGATACAAGATCGATCATGCGCTCAAGGGTCGTCTCCTTACCGACTTTCTCTGCACGGATATCAATACTTCCTGACGAAACAAGCGTAGAGCTAAATGTCTTTGCTCCTTCGGTCTTATCAACGGGGACAGATTCACCAGTAAGTGACGATTCATCAACTGATGCAGTACCTGACACAACCACTCCATCGACAGGTATTCTCGAACCAAGCTCCGCGACAATAATATCTCCAATTTTTATATCCTCGATTTTTACTTCTACAATTTCGCTTCCCTTTCTAACTCTGGCTGTTTCTGGGCGAAGCTTAAGCAATCCTTCAATATTTCTCTCTGTTCTCGCTTCATTCCATTTTGTAAGTACGCGCGCCGCACAGAGCATAAGCGCGATAAAAATCGCTGATTTCCACTCTTTCCCAATAAGTGAAAATACGAGCGCGACTCCTGCAAGCACATCCATGGATATTTCACGTGCAATAACTGCTCGTCCCGCACTAAATACAACAGGGATTGTTCCAATAATGGAAGCGAGAATAAGCCACCACTCATCTACCTTTACCCCAAATACTGCAAAGTGAGATGCCACGAGAGATAACGAAAGGAAGATAGCGAGTAATGCTTCTTCCGTAAAATACGTTTTTATACTTTTCATTGCCCTATTGTATCGCACTATTACTCGGGGTGGGAACCTTGAAAAGATTTCGAAAAGATGGGTGAAAAACTATTCCCAACCACAACCCCGATATCAGAGCCGATGATAGCGCCTGCGACAAAATCAGAAAACCAATGAATACTTACTGATACACCAAGTCCAATATACAAAGCAAGAAACAAAGCGAGGTATCTTAGCAGTGTTTGCTTTCGGAAAAGTACAAACACAGTCACTGCAATCGCGAAAGCAATAGTGGTATGTGACGAAGGCCATCCCCAGAATATTCCATGTCTCCAAAAGCCGAATTGAAATCCGTGACTCAAATCTTGAAGAAGTGCACCGAAATGTGGAGGCTGGATTCTCCCCGTAAATGCTTTATAGAAAGAAGAGACGAGTGAACCAAGGAAAGCTGCTTCTGCGATAGCATACGCACTCCATATAAACTGAAAATCCTTTTTTACTTTTCCGTATACAAATAGAAAAACTGGAATAAAAATTGGAAGTAACCCACCTATAACTACTGCAGGAAAAAGATACGTCTGAATACTTGAATTTCGAAACAAAAGATAATATTTCCAATCAAAACCAGATCTTACAATAATAAAAGTGCCGACCATTGCGAGGATGTGCCATGGAAGATACTTCATACCAAAACATGCACGAACATCTTTTATTAAATGGGAAAATATCTTTTTCATATTACGGCAAGTGCTGCAATACATGCCTTTTGTACTCGTGCCATGTGAGCATGATATAGATTGCATCAAAAGTTGTAAGCGCAATAAGAAAGAGTGAATGATGGAGTACGATTCGATGAAGCTGATATGTCATGAAGACGAGCGTGACACCGATCGTCACGAGGTATGCCCAGTACCTCTGTCTATACAACTGCACACTCAAATACAGGTTGAGTACACCATGCACGAGTAAATACACTGCAGCAAATACTTTCATGTCAGAAGATATACTCCGAAGCGTATGCGCAAGAAAACTCATCACAAAATCACGAGGATTCTCAATTATTTCGTTATTGATAGATGCTGCAAACCATTCATAAAACGTTTGCCGAGTCAGCATGAGAAACAGTGATCCGCTAATAGTCTCCCACACACCATTAAAGGCCTTAAGAAGTATCGTCGCTTCAAAAAGTCTATGCCAATATTTTTCTGGAATGATAAATTTAAGCACTACTGCAATGTTACACTTTGTATGATGATTGGACTTAATGGCCTATCTGCAACACCTGTCTGTGTAAGTCCGATCGCTTGCACCACATCCATACCTTTTATGACTTTACCAAACACAGTGTGCTTTGTATCGAGAAAATTATTGTCTTTAAGATTAATGAAGAACTGACTTCCATTCGTATTTGGACCAGCGTTTGCCATCGAAATAGTACCTGCATTATTTTTATTTTCAGGTGTAAGTTCATCAGCAAAAGTGTAACCAGGACCACCTGTTCCCCACTGATCAACTTTACTATCATCCTTTGTTAATGGATCGCCGCCTTGAATCATGAAGTCTTTAATCACACGGTGGAATTTCACATTTGAGTAGAAACCACTTTCTGCGAGTTTTACAAAGTTTGCAACTGTATTTGGTGTCTGCTTATCAAAGAATTCTATTGTGATATCTCCCTTGTTTGTGTGCAATGTTGCGTTCATATATTTTTTAGTTGGGTTACTAATTGGTGCTTGTGCGACAGGTGTTTGTACATTTTGTGATGCACTGTTACTAGTCGCCGAACTATTTGCTTCTGGATTAAATAACTCTTGGAAAGTCTTTTCTGGTTTAATCTGAGTACCGTTCTTCGTCTGATAATAATGCCATCCACCAAGGACAGCCACGATTACAATCACTGAAAATATTACTTGTTTTGTCATGAGCGCAATTGTATCACTTTTCATTTTTGAGACAAACAAAAAAACAACCGGAAGGTTGTTTTTTGTTTGAAACAGTTATGCCTTTTTATCGAGTCGATCAAGACCGATCATCTTTACTCCATAATATACAACAAGCGCAATCACAACAAAATCAATCACAACACCGATAAAATCTCCGTACATAATATGTGCAGATCCAATCGTAAATGATGCTGACTTAATACCATCTGCCGCTCCGAGGATTATTCCAAGAATGGGATTAATGATATCAGTCACAAGGGCTGACACCACCTTAGAGACAGCGCCTCCAAGAATGAAACCGACAGCAAGTCCAACCACACCCTGCTCACGAACAAAATTGATGAATCCTTTCATAACAATATAATTATTTTCTAATATCGCACATTCTAACTATTTTCAACTATAAATCTAGAACCTTGACTTACTTACTTCTTCCCCACAACTGATAACGGAAAAAGAACACGATTGTAGCAAAAATCGCTCCTAGTGTATCTGAAAGCATATCCTTTTGTGCATCCCAAATATCACCTTGGCTTCCAAGGTATGCCATAGCATCAGCAACGGTTGCCTTAGCAGCATAGATCCACTCCACGAGTTCATAAGTCATCGCTATAGTCGCAATCACAAAAATCGGATACGTGAAAAGAAGGAATTTTGTTTTCACAAGTTTTTTCACATAGAGCCACTCTGCAATCGCGAATGCATAAAACCCGACCGTGAAGTGCGCCATACGATCAAAGTGATTACGTGTAAATCCGAAAAAATCTGTAACCCAATCAAATGGCACGAGCGCAAACGTATAATGTCCTCCTATCGTATGCAGGTAAATGAGTACAAACATAAACGCATATGCAAGATTCGAAAATCTCACTTTCCTTGCATATAAAATTAAAATTGAACCGAGAATAATCCAAACCGTAAGATTCTCCACAAACCACGTCTTCCGATCAACTGGATGAATCGCTAACGTGAGAAATAAAATGGCATATATTCCCAGAAGCCAATACAAAAACCGTGATGTTGATTTCATAAATAAAAGTAAATAATAAAAACTACCATTCAATATTACTCCACTTCAATCAAGATTTCATTTCTATTCATCCATGGTGGATTCCATGGAGCATT
>CAZFAS010000009.1:0-26870 GCA_964516975.1 uncultured Candidatus Saccharibacteria bacterium | reverse complement strand
CCATTCTCTTTGATGTATCTTTTACATCACGAGCTTTTTCACCGAAGAGTGATCGCAAGAGTCTTTCTTCTGGAGTGAGCTGAGTTTCGCCTTTTGGAGTAATCTTTCCAACAAGAATATCACCTGGTCGAACTTCTGCTCCAACACGTACGATTCCATCTTCCGCAAGATTTTTTAGTTTTGATTCTCCAACATTTGGAATATCACATGTTGTTACTTCGGGACCGAGTTTTGTGTCTCGAACATTCACTACGAATTCTTCTATGTGAATTGATGCGAATTTACTTTCCTTTACAAGTCTTTCTGAAAGAATAATAGCGTCCTCGTAGTTTGATCCAGACCATGACATGAATGCTACGAGAATATTTTGACCGAGTGCCATTTCTCCATTGTCTGAAGTAGATGTATCAGCAAGGACACTGCCTCTTTTCACCTTTTCACCGAGTTCAACACTTGGTCTCTGGTGAAATGCCGTAAATCCGTTTGTTCGTGAGAAATTCACAAGGTTGTATTCCTTTTCTTTTCCTTTCTCGTTCTTCACAACAACTCTCTTTCCTTCTACATGGGTAACAGTTCCTGCTTCTTCTGCATACACGACACGTCCGATATTTTTTACTGCCGCACCTTCAATACCTGTTGCAACGAGCGGTGCTTCAGGGATAATGCAAGGAGTTGCTTGCTTCTGCATGTTCGATCCCATGAGTGCTCGGTTTGCATCGTCGTGGTTTAGGAATGGGATCATCGATGTTGCAATCGAGAATGCTTGGTTTGTTGCAACGTCAATATAATCTACATTTGCTTTTGCAGTTGAGCTTGGCTTTCCAAGACTTCGCACTTCAACTTCTGATACAGTGATATTTCCATCTTCATCATATGGAGTCGCTGCATGTGCAATATTAAATTTCTCTTCTTCGAGTGCATTTAGGTATTCGATTTCACCAGTTATCTTTCCATTTTTCACTTTTGCATATGGAGTTTCGATCATTCCGAAATCATTTACTCGTGCATAGGTTGCTAAGCGCAAGATAAGTCCGATGTTTGGACCTTCTGGTGTATGGATAGGACAAAGTCTTCCATAGTGAGATGGGTGCACATCTCGAACTTCAAATCCTGCACGTGAACGTGAAAGTCCACCAGGACCGAGCGCAGAAAGTGTTCGAAGATGTTCGAGCTCTTCTAGAGAGTTCGTCTGTTGCATGAACTGTGAGAGCTGGTTCGTCGTGAAGAACTCCTTGATTCGAGCTTGTAGTGGCTTCGGTGAGATAAACTGTACTGGAAGAGTTACATCAGTATCTACTGTCGACATTCGGTTCTGAATATTCCTCTTAATCTGTGACATACCTACACGAATCTTCTGTTGGAACATTTCTCCAACGAATCGTACACGTCTTGAACCGAGGTGATCGATATCATCCTCTTCCGCTCCTGGAGTGTTATTGAGATTGATTACATGATTGAGAATCGTTGAAAAGTCATCAAGAGAAATCGTTCGTCGCTCGATTTCCTTATCTGACATAGACTTACCGAATCGATTGTTGAATCTGAATCGTCCAACCTTTGAAAGGTCGTATCGTTCTGAACCAAAGATAGAATCAAAGAATTCCTTTGCATTCTCTTCTGTAGCGAGATCACCATCTCGCAATCTCTTGTGGATTTCGATAAATGCTTCACCTTGCGTTTTTGCATGATCTTTTGCGAGTGTCTTCTCAATATGAGTCTTTGAGAATCCATTATCTTTGAAAATATCGAAGATTTCTTTGTCAGTCTTTGCTCCGAGTGCTCGAAGGAGGATAGTAGCTGGGAACTTTCGCTTCTTATCAATACGTACATATATGATACCCTCAAGATCAACTTCTATTTCTATCCATGCTCCTCGTGATGGAATGATCTTCGCACCGAAAGTCTTTCGTCCTCGGATTTCCTGTGTAGTAAAGAATACTCCGAAAGAACGTGCAAGTTGCGGAACTATTACACGCTCAATACCACCGATAATAAATGTACCGTGTGGTGTCATGAGAGGAAAATCTGCCATGAAGATCTCCTGCTCCTTCTCACTCTTCATGATGTGATTCTTCAGTCTCACCTTCACCTTAAGCGGTGCTTCGTATGAAAGCTTATTCTCTTTTGCATAGTACTCGTCGTACTTTGGTTCTGCGAGTTCAAAACCAGTGAAATCCAAAGTAAATTTCTTTTCAGAAAAGTCTTTGATAGATGAAAACTCTTGAAATACTTCTTTCAAACCTTCCTTGATAAGCCAATCAAATGAAAACATTTGTGACTCAACAAGATTAGGGATTTCGGTAAGTTGTTTTTTAAACTTTCCGAAATACTTCTTCTCTCTTTTTATGGTTTTCTGTGACATATATTTTAAACAAAAAAGCAAAGGCACCCTTTTGCTAGGGTGTTCTAATAAAAAATTAATTTATAAAAAATTAGGGTGCAAGATTCCTAAATTTATCGCACGAACTGTTAACTCCGCAACTGTTAACTTCGTTTTTCTGGCCGTAACTCAATCTTGCCGAAGTGCCGTGATTATACTCCTTTTACCATAAGGGTCAAGGGGTTATCCACATAATATAGGCCTTATATTTTGTATAGTTGACATATTCTATATATATGCTAATAATAGTATTGAAATCTAACCCGGAGGTTACATATTCCTTTCAGTGCTGAAGTTCGTACTTGAATTCGCCCTCTGTGCGATAGGCGTCTGGCATGCGCGCATCGGTGTAGAGATGATCTCGGAGTTCAGTGCACGAAGTGTCAACCCGGAGGATGAGTCATCTATCCGAGTTACCCAAGTTGTACTTCTCTTGGTAATTGCGATCTTCATGGCTGCAATTATCTTCGGGGTGCTCGCAATCTCTATCTCTGTCATGTAAGGCAAACCACCCGTGTTTACACCGGGTGGTTTTTTAATTTATATTTGACAAAGCTATAAAATTATAATAAAAAGTATCAAGATTTGATTTAACACAAACTTCAAGAGGTTCTATGAGAGATATGATTCGGGTGCTTCTGGGAGCTATGCTAAGCCTTGGCATTGGTATTAGTCTCTTTGGACTACTATTGAGCCCTTTTTGCGAGACAAAAAAGAAGGAGCGAACGGTCTTTTTTTCATCAGGTGTCTCGGCGCTTGTTGCAATCGTCTCAGGATATTTACTCTTTCACTTTAATCATAACTAATGACGTACCACCCGTGTTCACACCGGGTGGTTTTTTGTTTTAGAAATCATAATTCTTCATTCTTTATTCCTAATTCTTAATTCCTCTTCCTCCCTTCCCCTTTTTCCACTCTTCTATTTTTGCTCTATGTCCCGAAAGGAGGATTTTTGGCACTGCATACTTCTTACCTTTATAGGTAAAAACCTCTGGTCGAGTATACACATCATGACTTGATACCCTACTTTCTTCGAGAGAATCAAAGTTCCCCAGTATTCCCTTTTTCTGCCTTGCAATACTATCCATCATGAGCATGGCCGGAAGTTCTCCGCCAGTAAGTACGAACGGTCCAACCGAAACATCTTGCATCTTAAATATTTTTTTTATTCGAGCATCGATACCTTCATATCTGCCTGAAACGAAAATAACATCTGTATACGACTTCGCCACCTTATGAGCATAGTCATTGGTAAATTGCATTCCACCAGGAGAAAGGAAAATGATTTTTACTTTCTTTTTGTTTCCTTTTGCTTTTGCGATCGCCTTAATCACTGGCTCTGCTTGAATAACCATCCCAGGACCGCCACCATATGGGGGTTTATCGACACGTGCAAACTTATCCTTCGTAAAATCCCGCGGATTGTAAAATTTTACTTTTATTTTTTTATCTTCTATTGCACGTTTTAAGATCGACTCCCCGAGATATGAGTCAAATGCATGTGGAAACAAAGTTATGATATGAAAATTCATAATATTGACAGATTATCATAATATGATATAAAAATCAAAGAATTCTTTCACAGGAGAGAGAGATGTTTTTTGAGATTTTTCTTGCTACTGCAGCAATGATTCTCGGAGTATTTTCAGTTTGGTTTCCATCAGTCGGAACTCTCGCAATCACCCTTGCGATTGTCTACACAGCTATCATTATCAAAGGAACTCTGGAAAACTTTTTAGGCAGAATCGCAACAGTCATCCATAATATGAAAAACTAGAGCATGGGCAACATTAAAACCGTGTTGCAGACTATCGCCGTGCAACACTCATTCATTTTCCCTGTTGCATGCATCCTCGTGGGTATCGCTGGTTGGTACGTTATATCAGCATTTACTTATGGGATGAGTAGTGGACAGTTAGGAAGACATGCATACCTGTATCCATTCCAATGTTTCTTGGAGGATCTGCCCTGCTATCTCCCCTTTGGCAGAAAATACAGGGAGGAATTCATCCGATCTCGAACTCATGGATCGGGGACGATGTGTGGTAGAAAGAAAGCTTACAGTTTTGATGAAATTCGCAAGAACAATCTGTACAACGAGGTTTTCTATCAAATGTGTGGCACTCATAGTGACTTCTATATCTCACACCTTGGTAGATTTCTTTTCGGATGGATATTTCTTGGCATCGGTATCACCTTATTGATGGCTACTGCGATCATTTGGTTCGGTGCATGGTGCCTCGGATTTGAAAAGAGTGAAGAATTTTCTCTGTAAACCAAAGGTCGACCCACTAGGTCGACCTTTTTTGCATCTAAACTTTCAACTTTTAACTTGCCACTATTCTTCCAATTTCAAATCCTCGAGAGCCTGATCGAAATCCTTCATCTGACTACCATCACCCCCCATTGATCGCTGACCACCTTCTGGTTCATTGATCTTAAGATTTACTCGTGCATTATTCTTCATGCCTACCACTCGGAGAAGGGTGCGAATAGCCTTCGCAGTATTCCCCTGTCGCCCAATTATCTTTCCCATATCAGCAGGATTCACATCGAGAGTGATGAGTACGCCCATCTCATCGACTGTTCGATTAATCTTTACATCATTTGGATTATCTACAAGAGCCTTTACTACACTTTCGAGAAACATTACATCTTTTTCCATACATTCGTTCTTTAATTTGGTAATTTTCTTTCCTGCAGTCAAGTACTGCTTTGTATTCATAGTAACAGAAAAACTTTTAGTAAAAAAGCCCCGATCTGGGACTTTTTTATTTATGCATTTTCTGGTGCGGGAGTTTCTTCAGGAGTAGACTCTGGAGCTGCTTCGGCGACTATTTCAGCTGGAGCATCAGGAGCAACTTCAGGAGCTGGAGCTTCCACAACTGGAGTCTCTGCAGGAGCAGAAGAAGCAAGTGCCTCAGCTTTTACTTCCTCGACTGGAACCTCTTTTACTGGGGCAGTCTTCTTTGGCAATACATTTATTTTTTTACCATCAATAATTTTCTTACTAACCAAAAGATTATGCATAGTGTCGGAAAGCTTTGCACCTTTACCCATCCATTCTTTTATTCTTTCACCATTAAAAGATTCTGTCGTTTTTCGAGGGTCATAAGAACCGAGAAGCTCGAGGAATCTTCCACTTTTTGTGCTGTTCTTTGAGTCAGTCAAAACCACACGAAACGTTGGTTCGTGCTTTCGTCCCACTCTCTGTAGTCGTATTTTTAACATGGGCCCTATACTAACAGGTACTGCCTTATTGGTCAAATGAATTTCCTTGTCAGTTTACACCGGAGATTCTGGACTATTCTCTGAAGTTTTCCATGTCTTTTCGCTTTCCTCCTGAGAATGATCAATCATTTCTGCTATACCATAGAGCTCATCATGAATTTTTGTCTCCTCTTCTTTGGTCAACGTCATGCCATCTCTGCGTCCTTCACCACTTCCAATACCCTCCAATATATGTCCATCTACAATACCTGAGAAAACTTCTTTACTCTGATCATCGAAATGTAAATCCGACTTTTTCAAAACCTCGATTTCCTTCGGAGTTAAACCAAGATAATCCATAAAACGACGAAATGTTCCCGCTCGTTGTGGTTCTGTAAGTTGTTCTCCTGCAGTTTTATCTAATTCAAAATTATGTTGTTCTGGTGATTTCATATGCAGTAAGTATAGAAAAGAAAACTAAAACCTCCAACGAATAACCAAAATCCAAGTACCTCTGTGAAAATATAGGCTTTTTTGCTATAGTGGAATTCACATTTTCTCATGAAGAAAGAAACGTTCACTGGCCCAATATCTGTTAGCTCACGAGGAGTGGGCTATTTTCAAATAGAAGGAAGAGATGAGGATATCGAAATCGCGCCACCCCTCGTAAATACTGCCCTCCATAATGACGAAGTAGAAGTTGAATTACTCCCCCCACAAGAAGGAATTAGAGCTCAAGGAAAGGTAATCAAGATTATTAGGCGTGCAAAAACCCAATTCGTAGGAACTCTTGAACAAGTAAAAGGTAAGGATTTCTATTTCCTTGAGCCAGATGACAGACGAATGTACAAAGATATCTTCGTTCATACAAGTAACGCATCTGGAGCAAAAGATGGAGAGAAAGTTCTTGTGGAAATTACTGGATGGAAGGATCCAATGAAAGGACCTGATGGGAAGGTTCTCAAAGTGCTCGGGAAAAAAGGCCTTCATAATGTCGAGATGCAAGCGATCATTCTCGAAAAAGGTTTCGAATCTGAGTTCCCTCCTGAAGTCGAAAAAGAAGCAGAGAAAATTGCGAGGACAGAAAAAGAAACTCATGAAATCGAAGTGGCAAAACGTCGTGATTGCAGAGATACCCTTACTTTCACTATCGACCCAGCAGATGCCAAAGACTTCGACGATGCTATTTCCTATATTGATCTTGGTGATGATACTTATGAAATCGGAGTACACATCGCTGATGTGTCTCACTTCGTAACCGAAGGATCTGCTCTTGAACGTGAAGCAAGAAAGCGAGGCACATCCGTATATCTTGTTGATCGCACCATACCCATGCTTCCAGAAATCCTATCGAACGGGCTCTGCAGTCTTAATCCAAATGAAGATAAATTTACATTTTCTGCCATTTTCAAAATGAATGGTAAGGGTGAAGTGCTCGAGCGATGGTTTGGAAAGACTGTCATACATTCTGACAAACGATTTACCTACGAAGAAGCCCAAGAAATCCTCGACGCTGGTACCGGTCTCTATTTTGATGAACTTACGAAACTCAATACTATTGCTAAAATCCTCAAAGCAGAAAAATTTGCAAATGGCGCAATCGAATTTGAAACAGACGAAGTAAAATTCCTCCTCGATGATGAGGGAAGACCAATAAGTGTATACAAAAAAGAGCGCAAAGATACTCACAAACTTGTCGAGGAATACATGCTACTCGCCAATAGAGAGGTTGCACAGTATATGTTTTCAGAATCAAAGAAAACAAACAATAAAGGTGCTTTCGTCTATCGAATTCACGACTTTCCGGACAAGGAAAAGATCATGAATCTCAATATCTTTCTCAAAGCACTTGGATATGACCTTCATGCAGAAGATGGAGAAGTAACTGCACAAGAGATGAATACACTTCTAAAGCAAGTAGAGGGTAAACCGGAAGAATCCCTTATTAAAACTGCAGCGATTCGTGCTATGTCAAAAGCAATTTACTCTACAAAAAATATTGGCCACTTCGGACTTGGATTTGAATACTACACACATTTTACTTCCCCAATCCGTCGTTACCCAGACCTACTCGTACATAGACTTCTCTTTAGATTCTTAGAGAAAGGTAAGGTTGGCCAGGATGAAATGAATATCTATGAAAGGCTTTGCCAAGATGCGACTCAAAAAGAAATCGCAGCAGCAGATGCTGAACGATCATCTGTTAAATACAAGCAAGTAGAATACATGCAAAGCCATGTCGGAGAGATTTTCAACGGAACTGTATCAGGAGTGTCTGAATGGGGTGTATACATTGAGGAAGAAAATACAAAAGCGGAAGGTATGGTTCGTCTAAAGAATATGACCGATGATTTCTACACCCTCGATGAAAAGAATTATGCAATTATCGGGACAAATTCAAAGAAAAAATATACTCTCGGTGACAAGGTAAAAGTTAAACTCGTTTCCGCAGATCTCGATAAACGAATACTCGATTATGAATTTGTAATAGATACGAAATAATCTTTATTTTCCTTTCGTTTTTTCTTTCAAAAGTTTCCTTACAAGACCCCCAGCAACATCTTGACCGAACAGATCTTCAACAACTCGAGATATATATCGATTATATGTTTCTGTACTTACATTAATTCCACCACAATAGCTCGACAATCTCATATTAAAATCCTGCCAATCTTCACTATCTCTCACAAGTTGTTTTAAATCTTCACTTAACTTTGGTACCACCCTCACATCTTGGGTATTTATAAGAATTCGACTGTTCTGTAGGACAGTATCGATGGTTTCATCTATCTGACTCAGTAAATCACCTTCAAGATTTTCTGGTAATTTCATTTTTTCCGGATCTTGTATCTGTCCGGTCTCTTTCATGTGACCTGTTATATCAAATTTTTCCATATATACATACTACCAACTATTTCGCAACGGTAACAGCTTCTTCAAATTGAATGGAAAGTACTTTTGAAGTACCAGAGCTTCCCATTGTCACACCATAAATAACACCAGCACGTGACATAGTTTCTCGATTATGAGTAATCAAGATAAGTTGAGAATATTTTGCAAGATTCTCAATCATGTCTCCATATTTTTTCGAATTCGCTTCATCCAGCGCCGCATCTGTTTCATCAAGAATAATAAATGGTGGAGGGTTTACTTGTGAGATAGCAAAAAGAAGCGCAATAGATGTGAGTGCCCTTTCTCCACCAGAGAGCATAACTAGACCCTTTATCTTCTTTCTTGGGAGTGACACTTCAATATCAATACCTTCTTCGTCATCATTTTCACCACCATCATCTGTTGGATATTCCTCAGAATTTTCACCAAGTAAATCCACATCCTTTTTTACTCGTTTCTTTTCACGAACTACAGTAAGCCCTGCTGATCCACCGCCAAACATAAGTGCAAAGAATTCCTGGAACTGAGCATTAATTTTCTCAATCCCAAGTTTAAATTCAGTGTCGAGTTTTAGACCAAGCTCGACGATAAGTTTCCTGAGAGATTGTGCTGATGTATCAAGGTCCTCGAGTTCACGAGCAAGAAATGTATCCCTTTCACTCACCTCTTGATATTCACGCAAAATCTCAGAGCTTCCTGAAAGCCCCGAATCTTCAAGTCGAATTTTAATTTTCTCGATTGTTCTTCTTCTTTCCTCCTGTATCTTTCGCTCTTCAGTAAAATCATCGATCGGAAATGCTTCATAATCGAGAACTTCACGTCCCACGAGAAGTGCGCATTCTTCACGCTCTCGCCTAAAATCTTCCTCAACATGGAGAATACTCTCCTCACTCACCCGAATCTGAGCTAGATCTCCAACAATTTGGTTTTCCTCTGACATAATACGGAAAAGTGCTTTTTCAGCATCACGGTTAGAATCCTTTTCCTTCTCAATATCAATTTGGATTGTATGGTATTCTTTTTCGAAATCTACCTCTTCTTGTTTTACTAGCTCAATTTTCTCTTCTATCTCTCTTTTCTTTTGCGTAAGATTTGCTATTGCAATTTCAGATTCTTTAATGAGAACGTCGTTTGTCTCTTCCTTTTTACTTCCAATAAATGTCTTGAAGACATCTTTTATTGAAATGAGGACTTGTTTAATAAATGCAATATCAGAATTATTTTCTGCCTCTTTAATTTTCTGCTCCACACCTCGAACCATCTCCTCCACATCTTTCAAATACACAGTTTTTCCTTCATTTGAAGACACAATGTCCTTCTGTTTTTTTAAAATTCTTTCCTCTGATGCTATCTCGCCATGTATTCGTCCTATATCTTGAAGTAATGTATCTTTTCGTGAGCGAGCATCTTGAATCTTTTTCTCAAGACGAATAATCTCGTCACTCTTTGCATCCTTATTTTTCGAAAATTCCAGTACGTTCTTTGCGTGAGCAAGTTCTTCCTCTAATTTCTTTTTCTGTTCAAGTAGGGGTGTTTTCTTTAATTCTATCTCTTTTTTTGTCTCTGCAATAAAATGTGACTCACGCTTGAGATACTCCTGTGCGAGTTTCTTTAACTCATCTTTGAGTTCCACTGCTTTCTCGACTTTTTCAACTTGTTTCTTAAGAAATCTAAGATGTGGTGCGATCTCTTTTCGAAGTGCATCAACCGACTGATAATTTTCGAGTGTCTTCTCTAATTTCTTTTCACTCTCTACTCTTTTGTATTGATAAATTTTCAAACCCAAAGCATCTTCAAGCATCGCTCTTCGCTCTTTCATATTGCTATTGAGAATTCTGTCTGCCTCTCCTTGAGAAATAATGTGGTGGCCCGATGCCCCGATATGTGCTCCAGCGAGAAGTTCTATCACATCACGAAGTCTTACTTGGCTCCCGTTTACAAAATACTCATTAATACCATCTCGATGAACGACACGCTCAATAGTTACCTCCTCATAATCCACATTAAAAAATTTTTGACGATTATCAAATACAACTTTTACTGAGGCTCTGTTTGCTCGTGCGCTATCACCAGCCCCATTAAAAATAAGATCTTCACCTTTTTTACCACGAAGAGATTTTATCGACTGTTC
Organism: uncultured Candidatus Saccharibacteria bacterium; assembly: GCA_964516975.1. GTDB lineage: Bacteria > Patescibacteriota > Minisyncoccia > Phycocordibacterales > Zambryskibacteraceae > CAZFAS01. The sequence continues at coordinate 16,257 of CAZFAS010000009.1, read as the reverse complement.
TCCAAGCACAAAACGAAATGCTTCAGCGGCATTTGATTTTCCGCTCCCATTTGGCCCCACAATCGCAGAAATTGGTCTGTTGAATTCAAGTACACTTTTCTTTGCAAAAGACTTAAATCCTGAAATTTCAATAGATTTTAACAACATACAAAAAGTAAATTAGATTATAGCAATTTTTTGCCTTTTGGTTAGGTATTGACTTTATTGTATTATATGCTAAAATAGATATAGAAAGTTCATATTCCATGAGCAAAGAACTTCTCGAGGTCCTCATAGATGAGGCGTCCCGGTAAGTCCTCATACTATGTTGACTCGGGAGCGCGTACGGTTTCGACCGTACGCGTTTTCTTTTTTTATATAAATATTCTTACTCCCAACCTTTTTCAATCAGTGCCTTTTCAGCGGCTTTCTGCTCTGCGTCTTGTTTGGAATCACCCTCCCCACTCGCAATGAGTTCATTCTTAAGGAAAACTCCAACAGTAAAATGCTTATCGTGATCCGGGCCACTTTCTTTCATTGTCTTATATGAAGGGGTAACACCTTCATGTTCTTGTGCCTTTTCTTGGAAAAGACTCTTCGAATCAATCCATGATCCATCTTCTATTACCTTATCAATTAATGGAGTGATGTTCTCATGAATAAACTCATTTGATTTATCATATCCCTGATCAAGATAGATTGCTCCAATAAGCGCCTCCATCGTATTTGCAAGAATATATTGTCTTGCTCTTCCAGTGTCTTTTGACTCACCTCGTGATAGAAGAAGATAATCATTGATCCCAAGATCTACCCCTACTAAGTGAAGAGTATTCGCATTCACGAGTGCAGATCGAAGCGATGTTAGATCACCTTCTGTCTTCTCAGGAAATTTTTTATACAAATAATCAGTAATTGAAAGCTCAAGCACAGCATCTCCAAGAAACTCTAACCTCTCATTGTGACCTATTGGGAAATCTTTATTTTCATTCAAATATGAACGATGAACAAACGCCTGTTTAAGCAGGTTCTTATCATGAAAATTCGTATTAATTTTTTTCTCAAATACTGAGAGATCTGCAGTCGTTTTCATTCTACTATTGTTCCTTTTGGAGCATACTAACCCCCTTCGTCACAATTGGCAATATATCATCATAAAAGTTAAGATCGGCAATTTCACTAACCTCAAACCACTTTGCATCAGTAAGACCTCCGCTTGATTCAAGTGTAATCGGTTCATATTTCGATTCGGCGAGGAAATAATGAACCTTCTTTTTTAACTTTCCTTTTTCAGGATGGAATGCAATATACTCATTTGATCCAAGATCGTCTTTGATAGTAATCGTAAGCCCGACTTCTTCTTTTATTTCTCGTATTGTCCCATCTTTTACATCTTCTCCTGCCTCAAGTTTTCCCTTCGAAAGAGTCCAGTGTCCAAATACATCGTGTACGAATGCAAGATATATTTTCTTTTTATCAATCGCATATACCACAGCGCCACCGAGATTTTCTACTGGAAGTTCACTGTCAGGGATGTCTTTAATATTTTTTTTCTTTGTAGAAACCTCATCCTTACCTGGCTCTCCCATCTCTTTATACACTGCTCCAAGTACTCCATTAACAAATTTTCCAGAAGTGTCTCCACCAAAAGATTTTGCAAGCTCAATGGCTTCATTTATTGCAACTTTTGGAGGAACCTGTGAGTGATCTGAAAATAACAATTCATATAGCCCAATACGAAGGATATTTCTATCCACGATCGAAATCTTTTCGATTGGCCAGTCTGGAGCTGCCTTTTTGATAATAGTGTCGAGATCTTTTCTTTTTTCGATCACACCATTGAGGAGATCCTCCATGAAAGAAGTGTCTTTCATTCCGGGAGCAAATTCTTCTGCATCGCGAGTAAGTATGGCAATAGCATCAGATTCAGGACGTTTACTGAAATCCCATTCAAAGAGTGACTGGAGAACTACAGATCGTGCAAGATGCCGATTTGCCATATAAAAGAACTAAAAAATTACGAATAAAGTCTTTACTCGGTTGCTGCTTTTGATCGCTCTTTCTGCTTTGCTGTCTTTCGAGCGGTCTTTGCTACCATATCTACAACTTCTCTACTCTTGTATTTTCCACAAGTAGCACAAGCGTTGTGTTTCATCATCTTTGACCCACAGTTTGCACACACTGCAAAAGTAGCACTCTTGAGAGCATGGTGAGAACGGCGGTTAGCCGTGTGAGATCTCGTATGTCGCATTCGTACTACCATAGTAATAAGAAGTATACCCAAAGACCCAAAATTATCAAGTATGTATAGATATAATCGCCAAAAACAAATAAATGTCGCTTTTTTTGCAAAAAAATGACCGTCTCGATAGAGACGGTCATATTATGTCAGTACACTCCCGAACCAAGTTCCCCAAAAGGATTCAAATCTGAGTTAAGGGCAGAAAATAACCTATCCCACTCTTTACAAGAATCAGATATCGGGGTAATTCCTGCTTTTTGCTCATTTGATTTTACTACTACTAAAATTGCCTTACCGTTTCCGAACACAACCATCCGGGGTTCCCTTTTCACAACGATCCTTTCTGATTGAACATCTGTAAAAAATATAGCATGTCCTATTTATTAACAAAATTCTTTAAAAAAGACTTTCTATGCACAGCAGATACTCCATACTTATAAATCGCATTTCTATGAAGTAAAGTCCCATACCCCTTATGAATTTCAAAACCATACTTTGGATATTTTTTTCCACAAAGAACCATTTTTCGATCACGATGTACCTTTGCAACAATTGATGCGAGTGAAATAACTCTAAATTTCTCATCTCCTTTTATAATTGTTTTTTGATTCAAAAATTCGTTCGGTGCCCTAAGTCCCCCATCGAGCAAAATCTGATATTCGGGTTCAATACTTAGTTTTTTCAGATTACTTCTTATGCCTTTCTGTATTGCTTTCACTATGCCGTATGTATCAATATACTGTGCACTCACGAGTGAAACCGCAAAATCAATAGTTCCTAACTTTTTTTCTCTCTCCATTACACTAAGCCAATACTCTCTTTTTTCTGCAGACAGCTTTTTCGAGTCCCTCACCCCTCGAAATGCATGGGCAACTTTTAAATTATAAAAAATAACAGTACCCACACTTACAGGCCCAGCGAGTGGCCCTCTTCCTGCCTCATCTATTCCAACGACTATCTTTTTATTCATCCACTAATAGTACCTTAAAACGAGACCACACAAACAAGTATCGTCTATCGTGAAATTGGAAGTACGCATGTAGTATAATTCCTGCATGAAGAAATTTTCTCATCTCCATACCCACAGTCACTACAGCCTTTTAACTGCGCTACCAAAAATTACTGATCTCATAGAAGCTGCAAAGAAAGATAAGATGGAGGCACTAGCACTCACTGATAATTGCAACCTCTACGGTGCTATAGAATTTTATAAAGAGTGTGAAAGCAATGGAATAAAACCGATACTTGGAATTGATGCCTATCTTGCACTACGAACACGATTCGACAAACAAGCTGGAATTGATAATGCAAGATACCGACTCATTTTACTTGCCAAAAACGAGACTGGGTATAAAAACCTTATCGAACTTGTAACTCGAGCCCACCTCGATGGTTTTTACTACAAACCTCGTATTGATAAGGATCTACTTAAGGAACACAAGGAAGGGATCATTTGTATTTCACCATCTTTTTCTGGAGATATCGCAAGCGCTATTCGTGGCAGTGATATGAAAAAAGCTACCGAGCTCGTACTCTGGTACAAGGAGCTCTTTGGTGATGATTTTTATATTGAGATTACACATCATCCTGAGATTGAGGGTCATGAAGATCGCATGAAAAAACTCGTTACACTCGCACAAGATAACACCGTTAAAATCGTTGCGGCACACGATGTGTACTATATCGCTCCGGAAGATAGAAAAGCACGTGAAACCTTACTCTCTGTACAAACAAACAGTGGTGACCGTGACAAAAATGGCTGGGGTGATGACAATGATGATTTTTCTTTTATAAACCAGAAAACTGCAAATACTTATTTCAAAGAGCTTCCCTCAGCGCTCGACTGCGTACAAGAAATCGTAGACAAGTGCGACCTCAAACTTACATTCGGCTCGTGGGTATTCCCAGATTATAAAGTTGAATCTGGTCTTTCTTATGATGAAGAATTAAAAAGAATAGTGTACGCAGGACTTGAGCGAAGAAACGTTGAAAAAACTGACGAGGTGGTAAACCGTATAGAGTACGAACTCAATATCATTAAAAATAAGGGATATTCACCATATTTCCTTGTAGTAGGAGATCTTCTTCGACATGCGCACGAAAACAAAATCCTCACAAATGTTCGAGGTTCTGTGGCTGGATCTATGGTTACTTATCTTGCGGGTATCACCAATGTAAACCCACTCGACTATAAACTTCCCTTTGAACGTTTTCTTAATCCAGAGAGGCCATCAGCTCCCGATATCGACATGGACTTTGCCGACGACAGACGTGATGAGATATTAGAATACGCACGAAAGAAATATGGTGAGGATAAAGTAGCACAAATTGGAACATTTGGAACGATGATGGCTCGAGGCGCTGTCCGTGATGTAGCGAGGGCTCTTGGATTTCCCTACGCTCTCGGTGATACGATCGCAAAACTTATCCCACTTGGTTCACAAGGATTTGCTATGACTATCGATAGAGCACTGAAACTCACACCTGAACTCAAAGAACTCTACGGGAAAGATAAGGATGTAAAAGAAATTATCGATATGGCAAAAAAGATCGAAGGATGTGCAAGGCATATTTCTGTTCATGCCGCTGGAGTTGTTATTGCGCCAACAAAACTTACTGATTTTACACCACTACAATTTGATCCAAAGGGTGAAGGAAAAGTTATTACTCAGTACGATATGTACACCATTGAAGAAGCAGGACTACTCAAGTTCGACTTCCTTGGACTTAAAAACCTCTCAATCATTGCAGACACGATCGATCGTATAGAAGCAATCGAACATAAAGAAATCGATATTGAAAATGTACCACTTGAAGACAAGAAAACATTTGAACTCCTTGCACGTGGTGAGACCGAAGGTCTCTTCCAGCTCAATGGAGAAGGAATGACTAAGTTCCTAATCGAGCTAAAGCCATCTTCTATCCATGATATCAACGCCATGGTAGCTCTCTATCGACCTGGGCCCATGGAGTCCATTCCGCAATATATTGAGAGAAAGCAGAATCCAAAGAAAATTACATATCTTGATCCAAGAATGAAAGATATTCTTTCGCAGTCATATGGAGTACTCACATACCAAGACGACGTTATGCTTATCGCTATCAAACTTGGTGGTTATTCATGGCTTGAAGCTGACAAACTTCGTAAAGCTATGGGAAAAAAGATTCCAAAGGAAATGGAGGCCCAAAAGGAAAAACTCAAAGAAGGGTTTCTCAAAAACGGATTAAGTAAGGAAAAAGCAGATACACTCTGGGCACTCATCGAACCATTTGCCGCATACGGATTCAATAAGGCACATGCCGCTTCGTATGGCAGAGTTGCTTATCAGACTGCGTACCTTAAGGCAAACTTTCCAGCTATATATATGTCTGCGGTGCTCACTGCTGACTCAGGTGATGTAGAAAGAATCGGAGAAATCATTGCTGAATGTAAACGAATGAATATTCCGGTATTACCTCCAAATATTAATGAAAGTTACCAAGGATTCTCTGTAGTACGAAGCGAGGGGGTGGAAGACAAAATTCGTTTTGGACTCACAACAATAAAAAACTTTGGTGAAGGAATAGCAAATACAATTATTAAGGAAAGAAAAGCAAATGGCAGATTTACTTCCCTTGCTGATTTTATAGAAAGAATAAAAGATAAAAATCTCAATAAAAAATCTCTTGAGGCGCTCATAAAAAGTGGCGCTTTGGATGAATTTGGCGAACGTGGAAACATGCTAAGTAACATCGAACTTCTCCTATCATTCCATAAAGAAAAAATGAACGAAGGAAAAAACCAAGATTCACTTTTTGGCGCAATTGGTGGTAATGTCTCAAGTATTTCACTTCCACCAAGTGAAGAAGCAACAATGAAAGAAAAACTCGCATGGGAAAAAGAACTACTTGGCTTATACATTTCTGGTCACCCACTCGAAGCATACCGAGAAAAGATTGAAAAAAGAGATATTAATATTGCGAAAATCAAAGCAAAACCTATTGAAGGAAAGGAAGTGATGATAGCTGGCTTAATTGAAGAAATCCGTGATGTAATGACAAAAAAAGGTGAACGCATGTTCTTCATAAAAGTTGCTGATCTCTCTGACTCAATTGAAGTTGTAATATTTCCTAAAACCCTTGAAACTGTTAAAGATGTCATAACTCCAGATGCATGCATAGCATTCGTTGGTAAAGTTTCAAAAAGAAATGACGAAGTAAGCATAATTCTTGATAAAGCAAAGCTTCTCGTATAGCCTATTTACAAATTACAATTACGTGCTATAATACTTCAAACTGAACCTTTGGAGGAAATCGTGTCGAAGCAGGTGTTCATCATGCGAGGGCTCCCCGGTTCTGGGAAGTCTACCAAGGCCAAAGAGCTGGTTGAGGGAAAATTCGGACTCATCTTTTGCGCCGATGACTACTTCATCGGTCGTGATGGAGTCTACCGTTTCGACCACACCAGGCTCGAAGCGAACCATGACAGATGCTTCAGTGATTTTTTGAGGGCTTTGAAAGCCGGGATCTCACCACTTGTCGTCGACAATGTCAACGCTCAACAGTGGCAATATCGTCGATATGCCACTCGCGCACTCGAATGTGGTTACAATGTCACGATTGTTACCATGGAGCACCCCGAGTTCGCACTGGCTGCTGAGCAGAACTGCCACGGAGTACCGATCTCCACCATCCAGAAACTTGCGCATTTCTGGGAACCCGACCTCGAAGTTTGAGGTCGGTTTTTTTCTGCAAAAAAGCCCGGAACATATCCGGGCATTCTTACACCAACTACAACTTATTTTCTTCCTTATCGAGGATGTACATCTGATACACCAACAGGCTGATACCAACTACAACCAAAAAAGTTGCTACTACTCCCCTTACCCGCTCTGCTAATTCTGGAGATAATGCACGGGAGACGAGGAGTATCAGCATAACGAAGATCCCCAATGTCGATTCTTTCATATTGCCCACCCTAAAGTGAGAATTTTCTTCCGAAAAAAATAGCACTTTCCAACATTTTGTCAATACAAGCATTACCTTTGAAAGTGGGAGTTCTATTGATAAGATGAGTAAATGGAAAACAATATAGAACATGTGCGACATACTCTCGCCCACTTACTTGCTAGTGCTGTACTTGAACTGTACCCAGAGACCTTAAACACTATCGGACCCGCAATCGAGAACGGCTTTTACTATGATTTTGCATTCAAGGAAATACCAACAGAAGCTGATCTGCAAAAAATAGAAAAGAAAATGAAGCAGATTCTTACAACATGGGGAACATTTTCACATGTTGAAGTAAGTAAGGAAGAAGCAAAAAAACATTTCGCACATAATCCGTACAAACTTGAACTCATTGATGAAATTGTTTCAAAAGGAGAACCTATCACACTCTACACTATTGGAGATTTCACTGACCTTTGCCGAGGTGGTCATGTTGAGAATGCAAAAAGTATTTCTCCAGATTCTTTCATGCTTCAAAGAATTGCCGGTGCCTACTGGCGTGGCGACGAGAAAAACACGATGCTTACTCGTATTTACGGGCTAGCCTTTCAGACAAAAGAAGAATTAGAAAACTACATAACCCAAATTGAAGAAGCGAAGAAACGCGATCACAAGAAAATCGGTGTTGAACTCGACCTCTTCACATTTTCTGACCTTGTAGGATCTGGACTTCCCCTCTGGACTCCACGAGGAACACTTGTGCGAAATATACTCGATGAATATGTATGGAGTCTACGAGAAAAACGAGGATATGAAAAAGTGGAAATTCCTCATATCACTAAAAAAGATCTCTACGTGACAAGTGGTCACTGGGATAAATACAAAGATGATCTTTTCCGCATTACTACACGTGAAGGTCACGAGTTCGCAATGAAACCGATGAACTGTCCTCACCATACGCAAATCTACGATCGCAAACAGTGGAGCTACCGTGAACTTCCACAACGGTATGCAAACTCAACGATGTGCTATCGTGATGAACAATCTGGTGAACTTTCAGGACTATCGAGAGTTCGGGCATTTACCCAAGACGATGCCCATGTTTTTTGCAGAATGAGCGATGCAAAAGAAGAATTTATAAAGATATGGGATATTGTTCATGAATTCTATGGTGCATTCGGTTTTTCTCTTCGAGTCAGAATCTCAAAGCATGACCCGGAACAACCCGATAAATATCTAGGCGACAAAGACCGCTGGGCATTTGCTGAAGGCATGCTCACTCTAATTGCACAAGAAAAGAATGCGGATGCATTCGACGGAGTAGGAGAAGCTGCATTTTATGGCCCTAAGCTCGATTTCATGGCAAAAGACGCTATCGGAAGAGAGTGGCAAGTGGCAACAATACAACTCGACATGAATATGCCAGAGCGCTTTGACCTCACCTGTATAAATGAAAAAGGTGAAAAGGAGCGTATCGTTATGATCCATGCAGCGATCATGGGATCAATAGAGCGATTTATGAGTATTTTGATTGAACACACAGCAGGAGCATTGCCACTTTGGCTTTCACCTATACAAGTGAAGATTATTCCGATTGGTGAAAACCAGCATGAGTATGCAAAAAATGTATACGAGACACTGAAGGCGCATGGAATCCGCGCGGAACTTTCTGCAGAAAACGAAAGCCTCGGTAAAAGAATACGCGGTGCAAAGCTTGAGAAGATTCCGTACGCACTTGTTATTGGAGATAAAGAAATTGAATCTGAATCTGTGGGAGTCGAATCTCGTGATGAAGGCCAACTTGGTCCCATGAAGCTAGATGATTTTATTAATAAGTTAAAAGTGGAAATATTAAATAAAAATGGATCTAAATAAAAATTCAATAATTGCAAACGTAATTATTTCAATCATTATTGCGACATTAGGTTCGGGCTTTCTATATTTAATTGCTGCACCTATACTAGTAATAATCCTTGCATTTACCCTGATATTCTCTTTTATACTTTTCATTTCCTACAATGTTAAAGAAACAAACACCCGAAGGACTTTAACGTTATTCCCCGCAATACCAGCGTTATTAGTGATAGCATATATACTATGTTTGACGTACGGACGCTGTAGGATGATTTTTTAGGACTATATTTTAAGGCATTAAAAAACCAGCACATGCTGGTTTTTTAATTAGATATCGAGGTTCGCAAGCTTGGCATTCGATTGAATGAAACTCTTTCATACTGGCTTCCAATACAAAAGAAAAAACCCCAACATCTGTTTGACATAGGGGTTTTCGATTATTAACCTCAAAACAGAAACTGTTACACATTCAGGAACGCAATTCAACACACGCAAAACGGCATTGCTCTGAAAACCATTGATCCGCCCAATATACATCAGCGTAACGATATGAAGTGTTTCCTGTTAAATAAGTGTAAGCTGCCCGTTCATATGAGCCGTTTACCATAAGCTTATAAACATTTACCGCCATATCATTACCCAGTACTCGAATTTCGGAAGGAATATTGCAGGTCTGACCGAGAGCCACCACGGGAAATTCCCGCTGAACACTCGGAAATTGCACAGCTAAGGCAAGGAGTTCGGCTACATTAGCCGGACGAAATCCAAGATCCTTATGCATACGAATTGCCTCATCAAAACTGAGAGAACGATTGATATGCACGAGCCTGATTTCAACTGATTCATCACCACTCTTTTCTTGAGGGAAATTCTCATCTGTAATAGCTGAAGAAATCACATTGTAATTGATCTGCTTAGTTAATTCTTGGATTGTTGATTTTCCTTTGTAAGGAACTACAACAGAAAACCTATTAACAAAAATATCTACTCCTTTCTCATCATGATGAGAAATCATGGAACTAAGAGCTCCATCACTATGAGGCGTCTTTCGGGGCATAAACAGCGCCCTAAAGCTATCCGAGATCGACATACACATCTCCTGTGAATGATCATTATACTAAAGGTGCACCTAGAAAATAGTATAATATAAATATATAATTTGTCAAATATTAGGAATCTGGGTTAAAAAAGATTCCGAACAAACAAAATGCAATATAAATCGACCACAGACACAGAAACTTTAGATATCCAAATTTGCAAGTTTTGCGTTCGACTGAATGAAACTCTTTCGAGAAGGCACATCCGTACCCATGAGCACATCGAAGATCTTATCCGCTTCACGTGCATCATCCACACTGACCTGTTTTAATATTCTTCGTGATGGATCCATAGTAGTCTCCCAGAGCTCTTCAGCATTCATTTCTCCAAGACCTTTATATCTCTGGATAGAGATCTTCGGTGCTTTCTTTTCTGTCACTGCTTCATCTTCCTCTTCTCCTGCACTTTCTACAACTTCAGAGTCACCACTGTCCTCTTCGACTATCTCAACATCAGCTTCTTTTCCTACAAGCTTGTTTTTCTCTTCATCCGAGTACGCATACATGATCTCCTTCCCCTTTTTTATCTTATAGAGTGGTGGCTGCGCGATATATACATATCCAGCATCGATAAGTGGCCTAAAGAACCTGTAAATGAGCGTGAGTAAAAGTGTTCTGATATGGGCACCATCCACGTCAGCATCAGTAGCGATAATAATTTTGTGATAACGAAGTTTTGTAATATCAAATGTATCGCCGATTGCAGTACCGATAGCTACAACGAAGTTTTTAATCTGTTCTGATGCGAGCATTTTATCGAGTCTTGCACGTTCAATGTTGAGAATCTTTCCTCGGAGCGGAAGGATTGCCTGATATTCGCGGTTTCTTCCTTGCTTTGCAGTACCACCAGCAGAATCTCCCTCCACAATGAAGAGTTCTGATTCTTCTGCTGACTTCGACTGGCAGTCCGCGAGTTTACCCGGGAGTGTCATACCTTCGAGCGCGCCCTTTCGAAGTACCGAGTCTTTTGCCGCTTTTGCTGCTTTTCGCGCCTTAAGGGCCAAAACTACCTTATTTACAATAGCTCTGCCGTCGTCTGGATTCTCTTCCAAAAAGCTTGAGAACGCGTCTCCAAAGATGGATTCCACCATACTACGAGCTTCCACAGTTCCTAGCTTTGCTTTCGTCTGGCCTTCGAATTGAATCTCACGAATCTTTACCGATATAACCGCCGTAAGACCTTCTAGGACATCATCTCCAGTAAAGTTATCTTCACTTTCTTTTATGAGATTGTTCTTTCTTGCATAGGCATTCAAACTTCGAGTAAGTGCGGTCTTAAATCCTGTAACATGTGTACCTCCTTCTGAGTTATAGATGTTGTTTGCAAATGGGACAATACGTGAAGAAATATCATCTACATACTGAAGAGAAACTTCTACAGATTCTGCATCATTTTGCTTTTTCTCAACATAAAAAATATTTTTATGAATTGGCTTCTGAATCTGGTTATAAAACTTCACGAGCGAGAGAAGCCCCCCTTCGAAATAAAATCCCATTGATGGAACATCGAGTCCAAGTTCGCGAAGATAGAAAACATCATCATCTTTGATTTTTCCAGTGTAATTTCGCGCATCAATAACTGTAATACGGAGCCCCTTCACAAGGTATGCCTGCTGACGCAAATGGTTTATTACTCGCTGAGGGTCAAATGTTATATCTGGGAAAATTTCTTTATCTGGCTTAAAAGTAACTATAGTTCCATGGAGTTTAGACGGGCCGATCTTTTTTACCGCAGCTTTCTTCTTACCTTTTGCATATTCTTGGAAGAATGAACCTCCATCTCGATGGACAACAACCTTTGTATATTCAGAAAGTGCATTCACTACAGAAGCACCTACACCGTGGAGGCCTCCAGAAACTTTGTATCCATCACCACCAAATTTTCCTCCAGCATGTAACGTCGTCATGATAGTTTCAAGAGCAGACACCTTCGTCTGTTTATGAACATCAACAGGAATACCTCGTCCATTATCAGTTACGCGAATATGACTATCTGGAAGTAGCGCAACTTCAATATCATTCGCAAAACCACCCATCGCTTCATCTCGAGAGTTGTCGAATACCTCCCATATAAGGTGGTGAAGACCATCAGGACCTGTCGTACCGATGTACATTCCAGGTCGCTTTCGTACGGGATCAAGACCTTCAAGAACGGTAATATCTGCAGCACTATAGCCCTTTGAGCTTCCTGCGTCTTTGTCCTGATCTTTAGAATTTTTTGCCATGTGACTTTTTTGAAATAAAGAGTGCCCTGTCTAAAGGGCAATCGAAAATACCCGTTTTTTACTTAGCCATTATAGCAAAATTGCCATGGAAAATGAATAGCAAATCGGATCATATTTCTATTGACATAATGGCGAAATTACTGGTACAGTCCTAGGTGGAACGTCCCTTTCATGGAGGTATACATGCTCGACAGATCAGCATCCCGCCAACTTGATGACAAGATTCTCTCTCTGCTTGAAAGTCATGGACTTACAGATGGACAAAAACAAACAATCGTTAGCCTCGACACTGAACAAGGTATAAAATACCTCTGTTTGATATTGACTCAAAAAGTTCAAGAATACATTCGAAGTAATGACGGGCAAACGTCAAACTGCATGGCTGTACTACGATTTGCCCGCATTGAAGCGGCTAATAGGAAACATGGGTACATTGGTACAGAACATATCCTTTTAGGTATAACCTCTGTCCAGAATTGCACAGCATATAAACTTTTTGAACGCCTTGGAGTAAGTGCCAGAGAGGTTTATTCAAATCTCGAAAAGCTTCTACGTGATGGCACCTGGAACGTAGATAACGTGTTACCATTCACAAGCAGAGCAAAAAAAGTATTTGAACTTGCCACAACGCATGCAATTACAAATGGTGATCTGAAACTAAAGAGTGAATATTTGCTCATTGGACTTTTGCAAGAAGAAAAAGGTATTGCTGCAGTCTGTCTTACTGATATGGGTATTACTGTTAAACGCCTGCAAGAAGAACTTAGTGCAATGCGTGCTGAAAACAGAGAATAAGAACCGAAAGGCGCGACCGTATCGCGCCTTTTTCTATTCTAATTATCTAACTTGCCATCCAGATTTTTCTGCAATCTTACTATTCACTCGTTCCATAATCTGATTCACCTCATCATCAGTAAGTGTTTTCTCAAACGACTGGAAAACGAGTCTATATGCATACGATGTCCTAGCGCCTTCTGGAAAGTTCTTTGTAAATACATCAAAGAGAGTATACTGAACAAGCAAGTCACCTGACTCACTAACTAGTATATTTACTATCTCCTCTCCAGCTACACCATCTGGGACAAAAACTGCGATATCTCGAAGAATATACGGATAAGGAGATATTTTTTTATATCGAAACTGCGAATCATCAATCAAATACGATTGTGCTGTATGAGGTGTAGGAAGTTTCACCACCACATCTGTAAAGTTTACCGTATATACATCACCAACTTTTTCAAAATTAATTTCTGTACCTAAGGTTTGTGCCAATGCTTGCGTAATTTCTAAAATCTCAGCTTCAACTGTATTTTGTTTATATGATTTTGGATTTTTTATCGCAATTGCAAGAGAAATATACTCCCCATCTTTTTGAAATACCTTACCAAGTTCAAAAATCTTTATTTGAGATAGCCCCAAAAGATCAATGTTCAGAAAATTCATCTCAAGTGACTCTTGAATCTTCGGCGCAAGTGTTGATCTTAAAAATGCTTTATCTGTAGCAATCGGGTTCAATAATTCCACTTCCCCTTTTTCAACAAAAGCGTAACTCATTACTTCTGAAAAACCTTTTGAAACAAGCGCATGACGAACGAGGTCTTCATAATATGAGATCTTGTTTATTTCTGGATCTTTCCCGAGCGGAAGAATTTCTTTCGGAGAAACATCACGATATCCATATATCCTACCGATTTCTTCTATCAAATCCTCCTTGATTCGAAGATCTAAACGCTCAGCTGGTACAGTTATCACATATCGACTCTCATCATTTGAAATCATTCTTCTATACCCAATGACTGTAGAAAGTTGTTTTGATTCTCCGATCGTAGATTCTACGACACCCAAAGACCCTGACGCATGAATAATTTTATTATCACCAATATAAATTCCGATATGATCGACACCTTGAGGAACTTTCGTACCCGCCATATATTCAACAGATTCAGTTCGAATAGCAATTTGCGAAACATTTTTACCTAAAACATTCGAATAATACTCTCCTGTGGTATGTATACTTTCCCCAGTATTAAAAAATACCAAATCTCCTGGAAGTGCATCTTCTTTTGTGATTTCACTACCAAATACAAATTGATCTATAGCAATACGAGGGATAGAAATACCAGCTTCCACATGCAGATATGCAGAAAATGAAGAACAATCAAACGTTAGCGGACTATCAAATGTTACACTGGATCCAAACTTGTATGGAGTGCCGATTAACTCACGCGCCCTCTCAACAATTTTTTCTCTTGGATTACACGAGCTCCATATTAATCCATCTTTATCTAAAATTGATTCTACCTCCTCTTTTTTTATATCTATTCCGATAACATTTTTTATTTCTGAAAGTGATACACCAACTCTATGTGGTTTTACCCTCTTTGGGTAAATATCTACAAGTCCTTCAACCTGGGTTTCGTCTGTTTTTGCGATTTCAAACAAAAGATTTGTTACATCCTGAATCGCTCTCATTGTTAATTCTGGAGTGATGTCGTTTTCAAATCGAACTGACGCATCTGTTCGAAGACCAAGTTGCTTAGATGTTTTACGGATATTAATAGCATCAAAGTTCGCTGCCTCAATCACAATACTAGTCGTTGATTTTGTGATCTTTGTTGCATCACCACCACGAATAGCTGCGATACCTAAGACAGCATCTTTATTTGCATCAGCGATCACTAAATTCTCAGTGCTTAAAGTGAAATCTTTTTCACCGAGCGTTTTCACAACTTCCCCATTCTTTGCGCGTCTTGCCACTATCTTATATCCACCATGTGCTTCAGTAAGAAGTGCCTTATCATATGCATGAAGCGGCTGTCCGAGAGAAAACATAACGAAATTCGTCGCATCCACAACATTATTAATCGATCTCTGTCCTATAGTCTCCAGCAAATCCTGTAGCCATTCTGGGCTCTCCCTTACTTCAATATTATCGATAACAAGTGCAGAAAATCGCTTGCATAGTTTTATATCTTCAATCTCAACTTTCAGGATATTTGATTCCGGTGCAGTGAACGGTCGGGGATTAAATACCTCTTTCTTTAGTGGGACTCCAGAAAGTACACTTACTTCACGAGCTATACCTCTGTGTGATAGACAATCATGTGCTCTATCTGGTAACACTTTGATATCAATGAGGGTATCATTTTGAACCTTTTCAAGAGACTCAACTTCGAATGCATGATCGGTAAGCAAGTCTCGAATTGTTTCGGGACTTGGTATCGGCTCATCAAAATACATTTTTAACCAATTGTGAGAAATCTTCATATTAGAATTGATTAACAAGACGAAGGTCTGCTTGATAGAGCATCCGAATATCTGGAATACCAAACTTAAGCATTGCAAAACGATCTATACCTCCACCAAAGGCAAAACCACGGTATTTATTTGGATCAATATTCATTGCTAAGAGAACTTTCGGATGTACCATACCTGCCCCCATAATCTCAATCCACCCAGTACCCTTACATGTTGAACAATCCTTACCGGTTCCACCACAACGAAAGCATGTCATATCAATTTCTACGCCAGGCTCAACAAATGGAAAGAAGCTCGGCCTAAATCGAATTGAAGTTTTTGCATTAAATAGTTTTTCAAAAAAATTTTCTAAAACATATTTCAAATTCGCGAGTGATACATCTTCTTCGATCATGAGTCCTTCAAGTTGATAAAATTGAGCTTCATGAGTTGCATCAGTAGCCTCATGTCGAAATGTTTTACCGGGAACAATAATTCTTATCGGTGGAGTGTGACTCTCGGCATAACGAACTTGAACAGGAGAAGTATGTGTTCGTAAAAGTTTTCGTGAATTCTCTGGTTTAAGCCAAAATGTATCCCACATATCACGAGCCGGATGGTGCGCTGGAATATTGAGTGCGTCAAAATTATAATGCTCTGTCTCCACTTCTGGACCATCTGCCACAGCAAAACCCAT
>CAZFAS010000008.1:0-27554 GCA_964516975.1 uncultured Candidatus Saccharibacteria bacterium | reverse complement strand
TGGGAAATTGCATTTGAAGCATTTAGATTAAAACCTGCATCTACATTTGTTACTGTTTTTGCGTATATTGAAATACTTGGCGCCCTTATGCTCATTTTGGGATTCCTTACCCAGATCGCGGCACTCGTCTTTGTCATTATCACAGTACTCGAGCTCTATGTTGAAAGGAAGGAAGATGTGCTTTTGAAACGCGACCTCGCATTTTACTTACTCATCTTCGCAATCGCCCTTTCTCTCCTCCTCACTGGAGCTGGTTCATTTGCTTTTGATCTTCCACTTTAAAAAAATAAAAAATCTGGAGCAGTCCAGATTTTTTGTCTTGTGCGCCCAGCAGGGATCGAACCTGCGACCTTATCCTTAAAAGGGATCTGCTCTACCAACTGAGCTATGGGCGCATATTATATTTATACTAACTGATAACAATATTACTACCTTTGATCTTATTACCTACCAAAACAACCACGGCGAATATTAGAAATCAAAAATACGAAACAAACTATAGCTAAAATGCCTTACTTTGTCTATATTTGTCATTTACACCCCGAGTAAAAATCTTTCTAGGTCAATAGAGAGGTCACTGCGTCCCCTTCTCTCATCATGATACATACGCACAAGTTCACTCGACGATTTCACAAGCTCAGCATGTGAAAAATTTTTTGAAAAAACTAGTGCCTTTTTATATACAAAAGGATTGAGTCCTGCATCACCAGCACTCTTTGTAATAGACGGCGCAAGCATCGCTTTCACTTGCCAGAATAGTAATCGATGAATTTCTTCTGGCGCCATACCTGAAAATAACGCTTTTTGATAAAGAACCCAAAGATTTTTTCTATCACGCGATCCGAAGACATCAGTAAGTGCGAAAACATTAAATTCTCCTTCCTTCATCTCTACACCCTCTTTCTTTTCAAACACTTGAACCTTTTCTGCTCTCTTCTCGAGCTTCTTTACTACTTCTTTCGTCAATTTTTCTTCAAGAATGATAAAAATATTTTCAGATTCTTGTAGCCTTACGAGCGCGCCCAAAACCACATCAGCAGATTCTTTACTCCCAACAAGCCCATCAAGCACAACAATAAATTTATTTTGAAATAACCCCCTGCCACCAATAAACTCCTCGAGAGAATCGGGATTCCAACCCTCGGTTGTAATACGAAAATACGAAGCATCCCTATTCTTCTTTATCTGCGAGGCTACGATTTCTCTTACCTTCGCTCGCGATTTTTCAAAATCATTTCCGTATAAAACGTATATCATAATGGTTTTGTATCATTCCAATTCGGACCAAGTGAAACATTTGCAGCACATATCACACCTCTAGATTTTTCTTTTGGCATGGCGCCTTGCATTATCGCTTGGATCTTTGGTGCGACCACTTTAGCTATCGATTCATCAATTTCAAACACCAATTCGTCATGCACTTGAAGCAGCATGCGCACCTTATTTTCGAGCTTTTCTTTAGCGATAAATTCATGAATAGCGATCATGGCGAGCTTAATAACATCAGCTGCGGTGCCTTGTATTGGAGCGTTGATTGCCATACGCTCTGCGGCAGCTTTTATATATGGAATTTTAGACTTCATTCCTTCAAAATATCTCCTTCTTCCAAATAGCGTTTCTGTATAACCATTCCTCTCAACCTCTGACTTAACTTGATTCAAGTACGCCGAAAGCCCTGAAAACTTTTCAAAATATTCATTGTAGAAAGTCTGTGCCTCTTCCCTGCTACCACCTAGATTCTGTCTTAGTGCATTCACTCCCATGCCGTATAAAATACCGAAGTTAATAACCTTCGCTTTTCTGCGCATCTCTTTATCAACTTTCTCTATTGGAACACCAAAGACATGCGAAGCGACTGCACTATGAACATCCTCACCATTTTGAAAAATCTCTAAAAGCTTTTCGTCACCAGAAAGTATGGCTGCGATACGAAGCTCAATCTGAGAATAATCAAGTGTGACCAAAACAAAACCTCGCTCTGCCACAAAAGCTTTTCGTATATTCCTTCCGAGTTCTGTCTTAATTGGGATGTTTTGTATATTTGGATTCGTTGAAGACATTCTTCCTGTGGTCGTTCCTGTTTGTTTTAGGTTTGTATGAAGCCTGTCACCACTATCGAGCATGGTTGGAATATTATCGATATACGTCGAGAGAAGCTTTTGAAATTCGCGGTACTCAAGAATATGCGGAATAATCGGATGTAAATCTCGCATCTTATCGAGCTCTGACTCTCTTGTAGATTTCATACCTGTGGATGTTTTCTTTTGATTCTTCACCACAATTGCGAGCTTATCGAAGAGAATAACTCCAAGCTGTTTTGGAGAATTGATATTAAACTCTTCTCCTGCTTCTTTCCAAATATTTTTCTCAAGCTCATCTAATTTTTTATGATATGCAACTGAAAGCTCCGCGAGATACTTTTTATCGACTTTTACACCCCACTTCTCCATGCTTTGTATAATCGGAATGAGAGGTTTCTCGATATGCTCATATACAAAACTCACATTTCTTTTTTTAATTTCAGCAAAGATAGTTTCTCTCGCCTTCTCAAATGTTTTAGCTTTTGTAAACTGCAAAATATCATCGATAGTTGGGTTCGAAATATTTGAATCCAGCACCCACAAAGCAAGTGCTGTTTCTTCTACATTTTCTTTTGAGACGCCTTCGCCACTAACCATATCCAAACTAGCCTGTTCTATCTCTTCCTTTTTCTTTGGAGTAAATGATTTCCCCTCGAGCGCCTCCTTAAGTCGATTCCCGAATGTTCGAAACTCTAAATCTGCAAAAAGAGAATTCGCCTTTGCAGTATCAAAAGAATCTCTCCATGTTTTTTCTGGAAGCTTATACGTTATCGGGGCATCACGTCTGATTGTCGCAAGCATTTTGCTAAACTGCGCCTCTTCCTCACCTTCTTTAAGGAGTCCGAGTATTCGATCTGTAATGCCACTTTTCTTAATTTTCTCAGGATGTTTTTTCAGCACGGCATACATTTCCTCAATCGTCCCGAAAGTATGAATGAGTGTTGTTGCCGTCTTTTCTCCAATGCCCTTTATGCCGATAATATTATCTGACGGATCGCCACGAAGTCCTTTGTAGTCAGGGAGTAGTCTTGGTCCAAACCCAAAACGCTCGAAAACCTTTTCTTCATCATAGAGAATCGTATCGTTTATCCCTTTCTTGAGAGTATACACAAGCACCCTGTCGTCATCGACGAGCTGAAGTGTATCCATGTCTCCTGATGCGATGATGATCTGAAGGTCTTTTTCATTTTTAAGTTGTTCTACGATCGTACCGAGCATATCATCAGCTTCAAACCCTGGTTCTGAATATATAGGAATATTAAATGCTTCAAACACATCCTTTGAACGAATAATTTGTGAAATGAGATCATCTTCAGCCTTTTTTCTTCCTGCTTTATATGCATCATATGCCTCATGTCGATACGTTGGACCTGCAAGATCAAAACAGGCAGCAATATAATCTGGCTTTAAATCAGAAATTATTTTCAAAAGCATACTTGAAAGACCGTAGAGGGCTCCCGTTGGTTCCCCTTTTGTTGATGCGAACTCCGGAAGTGCGTGATACGCGCGATGCAAGATGGCGTGTGAATCCAAAAGTACTAACTTTTTTTTATATTCTTGTTTTTTCATGGGAGGATTATGTCGCGAGTGTTTTCATCAACAAAAGCAAACGAAAGATATTGTGTTTGGGACGGAAGTAATGTTTTCACTTTTTCGGGCCATTCGATCAATATAAGATTCTTGGGGTCCTTACGTATATCTTCCCATCCTAGGTGCAAAAGCTCGTCCGGACTATCGAGCCTATATGCATCAATATGAATAAGATGGGAAAAATCCTTGTGGGATATCGAATAAATCTTTTCTATTACAAATGTAGGACTCGTTACTTCTTCTTTTTTTATACCAAGCAAATGTGCGACCTCTTTAGTAAATGCAGTTTTACCTGACCCAAGATCACCCGAAAGGCCGAAAATAGTAGCGCCATCCCTGTGAGGAGTAATATTTTTTAAAAAAACACCAGCAAGAACTGCTGTGTCACTGAGACTTTTACTTTGCTTTGTTTTTCCAAGAGGAGACTTCATGTACATCATTGTATACCCCAAGCCTTACAATCGTAAATATTCCGCCACACCATACAATATACTTCTAAAATTAATACAAAGAGAAAGCGCGCGACATTTCTGTCGCGCGCTTGCGTTTACCAACATCCCCCGGTATTCTCACCGGCACGGATGAAGCGATCTACCACCCAGTTCTCGGAGCGTCCCGCTCCGTACCCGTTGCCTTGCAGATAAATCTGCCGGCAACGGAAGCCAACATACAAGGTGTCCTTACCAACCACCTTGTATCCCTTCATGTACAACGTGCGCTGATCACCATTCTGGTGATAAGCGCGGAACGCGAGTGTCGCGTCCTGACCGGGATGGACCGTAGCCAGGATCTGACCAGCCTCGGAAACCGTGGCGTAGTCAGCATCACTGCCGTTGTACATGACCGAAATGTAGGTTCGGTCATCCATCGCGCGATAAATCTCGCGCGGGGAGACACCTCCCACTGCGATGCCCGCTGCACACCCCGTCGTCACGAAGGGAACGAGAGAGAACAGGATGATGGTAAAGATCTTTCGGAACATAACGCCTCCTAGGCCATGAGATGATTGTCTGTATTTCTGGTACTATTATAGCATAATTAATAGCCTATTGTCAAGCACAATTCTGTACCCTTTTGTGTGGCCAAAAGAGATGGTAAAATATAGCTAAATTTCACTATGATTGAATTTAACGAAGAAAAACAACTGAAGCGTTTTGAGGAACTAAAAAAGCGCGAAGAGGAAGCTCTTGCCCAAACTCTCGCATCAAAGTATGGGGTAACCTATCTCGACCTTAGTGCTGTGCCAATAAATATCGATGCGCTTAGAGTAATAAAAGAGGCAGAAGCAAGGGAACTCCAGATAGCGGTTTTTGATATTCTTGATAAAAAGATAAGTGTTGGTGTTATCTCCCCTACAAATGAGAGGGTGCTTGAGAAAGTCGCCACATTTAAATCAGAAGGATATATCCCAACGGTATACATGGTCTCACACGAAAGCTTAAACAAAGTATGGGAACGCTACAAAGACCTATCGTATTCTTCTGAAACAAAGGGCGGCGCACTCGATATTTCTCATGAAGAAATAGCCGAGATGATGAAGGCAGTAAAAGACCTTGGGTCAATAAAAACAGAAATCGAAACTGTCCTTTCTGCAAAAAAAAGTTTCCGTATTTCAAAAATACTTGAAATCATTATTGCTGGAGCTCTCGCAACAAAAGCTTCCGATGTTCACATCGAACCTGAAGAAAGTTATGTTCGTCTCCGCTACCGACTCGATGGGGTACTCATAGACATTCTTAATTTTGATCGAGAGACTTACAAACTTCTTCTTTCAAGAATAAAACTTATTTCTGATTTGAAACTCAACCTTACCGGAGCCCAGGACGGAAGATTTTCTATCAAGATCCCTGATGGCGATGTGGAAGTTCGTACTTCCCTCCTGCCCGGCGCATACAGCGAATCCGTTGTGCTCCGTCTTCTCAACCCAAAAGCAACATCTGTAAATCTCGAGGAACGCGGCATTCACCCACGTCTTCTTAAAATTTTTGAGCACGAAATCAGTAAACCAAACGGCATGATCTTGGTTACTGGCCCTACCGGATCTGGAAAGACAACAACCCTCTATGCATTCCTCAAAAAAATACACAACCCTGAAGTGAAAATTATCACGATTGAAAATCCTGTCGAATACCACCTCCCAGGAATTGTACAAACACAAACGGACCCGGAAAAAGATTACACATTCGCGGCAGGACTAAGGTCAGCACTGAGGCAGGACCCCGACGTGATTATGGTCGGAGAAATTCGTGATAACGAAACTGCTGAGGTTGCGGTAAACGCTGCGCTCACTGGACACTTGGTGCTCTCCACACTTCACACAAACAATGCAGCCGGATCTTTCCCAAGACTTATTGATCTTGGTGTGAATCCAAAAGTTATTACATCAGCAGTAAGTATTTCAATTGCACAAAGACTGGTGAGATTGCTTTGTTCACAATGTAAACAAGAAACTGTACCAACAGCTGATGAAAAAAAGATTATTGATACAACTCTTGCGAGTGTAACAGATAAATCGTACCTGGAGGGAATTCAAACAGAAAAAGTCTGGACATCTGTTGGGTGCGAGGTGTGCAACAAAACGGGGTTTGTGGGAAGAATAGGCATATTTGAAGCCATATTAGCAGATAGCGCCATTGAACAAATCGTGCTCCAAAATCCAAGCGAAAGAGAGATTCGGGCTGCCGCAGCACCACAAAATATTCTTGATATGAAGCAGGACGGCGTCATAAAAGTACTCCAAGGATTGACATCACTTCAGGAACTCAGCCGAGTGGTTGATCTTGATAAAATTGACTAGTTTTTCTCTTGCGTGTGCTCCCTATTTGTGAATAATGAAGTAAGAAGTTTTTTACAAAAATAAAAATCGCACCGATGAGGAGCGATCCAAAACATAAATCTCTAAGCAACCCTTTTAATAGAAGTACCAAAAGTCCAGCAATTCCCAAAGGATAGCACCAGTACGGAATAAATCCGACCAGAGCGTCCTCGAAGAAGCGCTTGAGTGAGCTTGCGCTCTGTTGCTTAGAGATTTATATCTTGGATTGCAAAGAATTTCCTCGATCAGACTGCGATTTTTAGTCTTTCGTATTCGCAACTAGTCTAGCATACAATGCTTTTACTGTCAACCCTATTCTCTATCACCTGGAATGGGCTATAATTTGCCTACATTTGAGCCTATAGATAGCTCAAACTCTCACGCAACCAGACTCAATGAAAAAAGAACCAAACGTGAATACAAAAAATAGTCAACAAACGGCTCCGGAGGAGCAGGATTTTAATTTTCTTGATCAAACGTTGCGCCCTTCACGCTGGGATGACTACATTGGACAGAAAGCAATCAAGGATAATCTTCGAATATTGCTGACTGCCGCGAAAGAAAGAAATCATCCGCCAGAACATATTCTTTTTTATGGCCCTCCTGGGCTTGGCAAAACGACGCTTGCACACCTCATCGCAAAAGAGACTGGTTCACAAATGAAAAGCACGTCCGGACCAGCGATTGAAAAAGTTGGTGACCTCGCTTCGATCATTACAAACCTTTCTCCTGGAGACATTTTATTTATCGATGAAATTCATAGACTAAACAAAACCATCGAGGAAGTGCTCTACCCTGCCATGGAGTCTGGATCGCTCGATATCATCATTGGAAAAGGTCCATCAGCACGAACAATACAACTCGAGCTTCCTCCGTTCACCCTTATCGCTGCGACAACAAAAATTGGATCAATATCTTCCCCACTCCGTTCACGATTTTCTGGTGGAATATTCCGACTCGAATTTTATACAGAAGAAGAGATTGCGAGAATACTCAAACGTTCAAGCAAAATACTTGGTGTTTCGCTTGAAGATGAAGCGAGTATCGAAATAGCGAAGCGAAGTCGCTATACCCCACGAACTGCGAACTATCTTTTAAAACGAGCGCGAGATTATGCACAAGTGAAGAAAAGCGAACTCAACAATGATGCTGTAACAGAGTCATTGAAACTTCTCGGAGTTGATGAACGGGGGCTCAACCCGTCAGATAGAGCACTTCTCAAAACCATAGTTGATAAATTCTCAGGTGGACCTGTGGGATTAAACACCCTCGCCGCTGCACTTTCTGAAGAAGAAGGGACCATCGAGGAATTCAATGAACCCTACCTTCTCCAAATTGGCTTTATTGAACGGACTCCCCGAGGAAGGATTGTTACTGTTCACGGATACGGTCACCTTGGAGTGAATCCACCGAAAGATTTACAAGAGAAATTATTATAAAAAATATGTCAGGTCACAATAAATGGTCAAAAATTAAAAGACAGAAAGAAAAAACGGACGCACAAAAGAGTAAGCTGTACGGCAAGATGGTGCGCATGATTTCTGTAGAAGCTAAGAAGGCGCAAGGAAATACTGCCTCCCCAGGGCTTCGAGCGGCAATCGAAAAAGCTCGTGAAGCAAATGTTCCAAGTGATAACATTGAGAGAGCTGTGAAGAAGGCTAGCGAAAGTGGAGATTCCCTTGAAAGTATTACCTATGAGGCATATGGTCCAGGTGGTTGCGCCATCATCATCGAGGCGCTCACGAGCAACCGAAACAAAGCTGCCCAAGAAATAAAATTCATACTTTCAAACCACGGATTATCGCTTGCGGGCATCGGATCTGCAGCCTGGGCATTTGAAAAAACACACGAAGGTTGGATTCCTCAAAACACCGTGGCACTAAGTGAAGAAGACGGTGAGAAACTTTCTGCGCTTCTCGACGAACTCGAGGAAAATGATGAAGTTCAAGAAGTATTTACGAATGCCGAATAAGGAAACAAAAGAAAGGGTCCTCGGTATTGATCCTGGGTATGAAAGGATTGGCGTTGCAGTAGTCGAAAAAAAACCAAAAGGAAAAGATGAACTTGTTTACTCAACTTGCATCATTACTTCAAACAAGCTCCCTCATTCGGAACGCCTTCGTATCATTGGCGATGAAATCAAAAATATCATACACGAATACGAGCCGACCCATCTTGCAATAGAGAAACTTTTTTTTAACGAAAATCAAAAAACCGCTCTCTTAGTATCTGAGGCACGAGGGGTAATACTGTATGTCTCATGTGCATTTGGCCTTATTGTTCGCGAATTTACCCCCCTTGAAATTAAAATTGCTATTACCGGGTACGGAAGAGCGGACAAAAAACAAATGATAAATATGGTTCCAAGACTCATTGCTCTTAAAAAGGAAATACTCCTTGATGATGAGTTCGATGCCATAGCAGCAGCCCTTACATATATGGCAACCCGCAACTCGATACGATAGTTTTCCACATAATCACCTCTTTGCACTTGCAAAGAAGAGAGAATTTGATACAACTATAAAATCCTATTTTAGGAACCTGTAAAAAGGCTATTAAAAACTAAACATTTCAGTTCCATGAGTGATGATGAAATTCGAGATTTAGAAGAGGATGAAAAAGAGGGTGATGAGGCTTTTGACCCAGACGCTCTCGATGAAGAAGATGAGCTGGTTGATGGATTCGAAGATGAGGTAGCGGACGCGTTCTAAAAATCAAAAACCCCAACTCTATGAGTTGGGGTTTTTGTTATACAGCGATCTTAATAAATCTTTTTTTCCCTACCCGATAAGTTCCAGACTCTTCTGGAATATAACCGTGCGAATCGATAGTGAGTTCCTTTTCCATAAACGTAATTGCACCCCCGTCAATGAGCCTTCTAAACTCTGTCTTTGAAGCAACAACTTGGGCGCGCATTAGGATATCGGCAAGCGTCTCGTTCCTCTGTGCCTGTATTTCCTCAACATCCTCTGGCACATTCCCTTTTGAAAAGGTGTTTTGGAAATTTTGTTCAGCTTCATCTGCCTTTGCCTTTCCATGATAGATTGCGACGATTTCTCCAGCCAGTCGCATTTTAATTTCTTTTGGATTAACCTTTCCCTTTGCAAGCTCCTTTTTTATTTCTTCAATGTCTTCTTGTGGTGCGTACGTACATAGTTCGAAATATCGGACGATCAGACTGTCTGGAATAGACATGACTTTTCCGTACATATCATTTGGTTCATCAGTAATAGCGATGTAGTTATCCAGGCTTTTACTCATCTTTTCTTTTCCATCAAGACCCTCAAGAAGCTCGAACGCAAGAACGGCTTGTGGTGACTGCTTATTCATCCTCATTACATCCCTACCCATGAGCATGTTAAAGGTTTGGTCCGTTCCTCCAACCTCGAGGTCGCAACTTCCGTAAATGGACGCGAGTATTGATGAATCTATTCCTTGCAGTACGGGATACATCATTTCGTGCATATAGAGTTCCTCACCTTTCTTTATTCTCTCTTGGAACATATCCCTTTCGATAAGTCGCCCGTGGGTTAAAGATCGTAATACAGACAAGAATGTCACCAATGTGATTGCATGAATCTGTGTGCTGTGGAGATGGGTTTTTTGCATTCGCGTATTTTCATAGAGTGCGGTTTTGGCAAAAAAGGAGTTTGGTGCAAAATGCGAACTCTTCCCTGTCTCATTATCTGTATATGTCACCTCACCATCCACAACAAGATCTGAAATATTCACGAACCAATCTGAGTTTCGGATCCAAGAAAAAACGGCATTCTCTGGTTTAAGAATTTTTCCAACTTGATCAAGAAAAGTTTTCATGTTTTCCTCCACTGCCTGCTGAGAAATCTCGGGACGGACCTTACTTTTACCTGTCGGATCTCCAATAAGAGAGGTGAAATCTCCGATCAAAAAAATAACCTTACATCCTAGGTCCTGAAACTTCCTAAGCTTCCTCAATACAACCGCATGGCCAAGATGTATATCAGGCCTTGTTGGATCAACCCCGAATTTAATAACAATACTACTTGGATCGGTCTCCAATTTTTTACGAAAAATTCCTTCTGGGTCGACGAAGTTTCCGACTCCGCGACTCAATAGCTCATTTATTTCTTGTTCTTTTTGATTTCCCATATGAATCCAATCTAACACACTTTCAAAAAAGCCGGAATAAAGGCGGCTATTGACGCTTCTTATGATATGATAGGATTCGAAGTTATCATGAAACATCATATCGAGAGGGCTCGTACTACCCTAAGGAATACGAGCAAGGCGCAGTGGAAGAATTATGGCGTCCTTGCCATATCACTCTCCCTTTTTCTAGGAGGAATCTTTTTTATTTGGATTTCAACTCTTAAAATACCGACACTCAACTCATTTGAGGAAAGAAAGGTTGTACAATCTACAAAAATCTACGACAAAACTGGAACCGTGCTCTTGTACGATGTAAACCAAAACATCAAAAGAACCTCCGTTCCTTTCGATAAAATTGGCCAGAATCTCAAAGATGCAACCATCTCTATAGAGGATAAGGAGTTCTATCAGCATAACGGCATCAAACCGACTTCGATTCTTCGTGCTATATTTGCAAACACAACCTCACTTGGATATAGCCAGGGTGGATCTACAATTACCCAACAGGTTGTAAAACTCTCTCTTTTAAGTACAGAAAAGAAAATATCTCGAAAAATAAAGGAGTGGGTACTAGCCGTTAAGCTAGAGAAAATCCTCACAAAAGATCAGATCTTTGAACTTTACCTCAATGAAATACCCTATGGTGGAAATCTGTATGGAGCTCAAGAAGCAAGTCAGGCGTTCTTTGGAAAAGATGTCGGGGACCTAACTCTAGTTGAATCTGCGTACCTTGCTGCCCTTCCTCAGGCACCTACATACTATTCTCCGTACGGAAATCACAAAGATAAACTCGAGGAAAGGAAAAATCTTGTTCTAGAGGAGATGTATAAAGATGGAAAAATTTCAAAAAATGATTACGAGAATGCTCGTTCTGAAAAAGTGACATTTAAACCGCGGGAGACTGAAGGGATAAAGGCGCCTCATTTTGTGTTTTATGTGATTGATGAATTAAACAAGAAATATGGTGAGGATGTGGTTCGTGACGGAGGATTAAGGGTAATAACAACTCTTGATTACGATATGCAAAAAAAGGGAGAGGAAATCGCTAAAAAATATGCTCTTGAAAATAAGGATAAATTCAATGCTGAGAACGCCGCATTTGTCGCAATTGATCCTAAAAATGGAGGAATTCTTGCAATGATTGGATCGAGAGATTATTTCGATAAAGATATTGATGGAAACTTCAACATCACAACGGCCCATAGACAGCCAGGATCGACGTTTAAACCTTTTGTGTACGCCGAAGCTATGAACAAGGGGTATACTCCGGAAACAGTCCTTTTTGACACTAAGACGCAGTTTTCAACTGAATGCGCACCAGACAATCTCTCGAGTACACCTCCGTGCTACTCACCAGAAAATTTTGATGGTAATTTCCGTGGACCAATAACACTTCGTAGTTCACTCGCTCAATCCATCAATGTTACTTCAGTAAAAACTTTATACCTTGCAGGAATCAAAGATTCAATACAGCTCGCAGAAGATATGGGAATTGTTGGGCTTGGAGACCCAGATCAATACGGATTAACGCTTGTTCTCGGGGGTGGTGAAGTTTCTCCGCTTGAAATTACTTCCGCATACTCGGTATTTGCAAATGAAGGAATAAGAAATCCTTCATACTCAATTGTTGAAGTTAAAGATAGCAAAGGAAATACCCTTGAGTCATGGACTCCGAACCCAAAACAGGTCCTCCCGAAAGAGACTGCTGATAAAATTTCAAGCATGCTCTCAGATAATGAAGCTCGGGCTCCATCATACGGCCAAACTTCTGCTCTTTATTTCCCTAAAAGAGATGTGGCAGTAAAAACAGGAACAACGAACGACTATCGCGACGCTTGGATTATTGGCTATACACCAAACGTTGTACTCGGCGCTTGGGCAGGAAACAATGACAACTCACCTATGCAGAAAAAAGTTGCTGGTTTTATTGTTGCACCAATGTGGAGAGCGTTTATGGATAAAATACTTGAAAACCTTCCAGAGGAGAGCTTTACTCCTGTTGAAAAAGAAGACTCTTTTGATCTAAAACCCGTTCTCCGTGGTCATTGGGAAGGTGGTGTTTCCTACCGAATTGATACTATTTCTGGGAAAAATGCCACTGAATTTACCCCAAAAGAGACGACGAAAGAGCTCTTTGGTGGAGGGGTTCACTCTATCCTCTACTGGATTAACAAATCTGATCCACGTGGTCCAAAACCACAAAATCCAACGGACGATCCACAGTTTATTCGATGGGAGTATGGAGTAAACCAATGGGTTAAGCAAAATGGAATAAACATTCCAGAAAACCCGACTCTTCCGAACGGATCTGATACTGTTCATACTGGGGTATCCCCCCTTTCTCTTACAATACTAAATCCTGACACAAAGATTTCATATCCAGTAGATCAAAAAATATCAATTCTCGTGCAAGGGCAGGGTCCGTATCCTCTTACAAAAGTAGTTGTTTATCTCAATGATATTCTTATTGGAGAAAGCACAAACACCCCATTTTCTGTATCTTTTATTCCAAACGACATATCTTCTGTTGAAGGAAAGAATGAATTAAGAATCGTAGGGTATGATTCTGCATACAATATGACTGAAGTTAAACAATCACTCCTTATAGATTTACCGTAAGTCTTTCACTTGCAATAGACCTCTTTCATGAAGAGCTTTTATAATTCTATCTTTTTGAAAATAGATTTCATTTTTAACAATTGGTTTTGCGTGGACACACAATACTCCATTTTTTAAGTCGAAATCTTTTTCCTGAAATTTAACATGGAGAACCTCTTCTATTACCTCACGAATTACCTTTTGAACATCCTCATTTGTTGAGATGATTCTTTTAAACCTTTTTAAGAATTGATCGATATTCTCCATTCTTACTTATTCATTGGCATCACAATATACAGAAAACTTTTATCTGAAACACCACTTACAAGTACTGGTTTTCCAAGTCCTGAAAATTGCATAGAAATACTATCTGAATGAATTGATTGAAAACAATCGATGATATATTTGTAATTAAAACTAATTGTTAGATCATCACCTTTTATAACTGCATCAAGTGTATTATGGTTTTCTCCAATATCACTATTTTTTGTCGTAATTTCAAAAAGTTTATCTTTAGGAATTATTTTCATAACAACTTGATTAAAAGAATCTGAAAAAACATTTGCTAATTTTAAAGAAGACAATAAATCTTGTTTTAATACCGTAATATCAGTTTTAAATTCCTTAGGAATAATTTGCTTATAATCAGGAAACGTTCCATCAATAATACGCGACACGAGATATACACCATCCCAACTAAACGCAAGCTGATTAGAAGAAAGACTTACTGAAACATCTCCTTTTGCTGATTCAAGGACGCGAATAATTTCCGGAGTATTTTTAAATGGAATAAGTACACTTCCCATCTCCTTTCCTTTTTTAGCTTTTATTTTTTTCTCAGCAAGTCTAAACGAATCCGTAGCAACAAAGATGAGATTATCCTGATCATCAGAATAAATATACACACTTGATAGCTCTGGCTTCATACTCGAAACAGCAGCGCTATACCATACTGATTTTAAACCTTCCACAAACTCAACAGCATCAAGAACAAGTGACTTCCCTCCTGAAACAACTGGGATAATAGGAAAATCTTCATAATTTTGAGATTTTATTTTTGTTGAGGTTTTTGAGGTGTGTATAAATATTTCATTTTCGAGTGCTTCAATAGTAATTTTAGATTCTGAAGGGATATTAGAGAGGAAATTAAGCAAAACACTGCCAGACAAAGCGATCTTTCCATTAGTTACTATTTTTGAGGGAACTTCTATTTCCAGACCAAGATCGAGGTTTGTTGATTTAATTTTAACAGAAGAATTGCTCGTAGTTTCTAAGGCAATAGAAGAAAGAATGGGAAGGGTTAAATTTTTCCCAGTTATTTTTTCCGCTTTTGTTACCGCTTCAAGTAATTTTTCTTTTACACACTCTATTTTCATATATCTATATATAAATCTATTAATACTATTAGCGCTGTGGATAATGGGATAACATTTGAAGTACGTTGCAAACAAACAATATTTTTTCTTTTTTGAAAATGATAGAGTGTGAATTTCTCAAACAAAGGTGTGAAAGATTTCTGTGGATTACGGAAGTATTTGTTTTTAATTGTGTTTTTATTAACATCGTATTCTTTCTTATTCCAGAGTCTTCCACAGCTTTTACACAATCATTGAACGAAGTTGATTTATCTCCTGGGCAAGGACAGGGTCGTTTTTTAAATCAACTTTTATTTTTTCACAGGAATGAATCACGGTAGTATGATCTCTCCCTCCAAGTTTTTGACCAATGGATGGATAGGAGATATTAAAATCTTCACGAAGGAGATACATTGCTACTTGTCTAGGTTTAATAATTTCCTTTCTTCTCGTCTTCTCATAAATGTTTTCTTCCTCAATTCTGTAATAATCAGCGACAACTTTTACAATTTCTTTAATAGAGACTGACTTTTTTGGTTTAGCATTTGTTTTTATGAAGTTCTTCACTTCATTGAGTGAGAGTTCCCTCCCTTTTAGTTGGGATTGGCAATAAATTAAATTGAGAGTGCCTTCGAGATCACGAATATTTCCCGAAACCGTCATCGCGAGAAAATCAATGACATCTTTCGAGAGTGTAAAATTGTTCTGTGAAGCTTTTGATGCAAGGATAGTTGCTCGTGATTCTTGGTCAGGTGCAGGGATATCAACCGTCATTCCTGCCCCAAAACGGGACTTTAGACGATCTTCTATGCTTGGAATGAGATTTGGGTGCTTATCTGAAGAAAAAACAATCTGTTTGTTGTTATCATAGAGTGTGTTAAAAAGATGGAAAAGCTCCTCTTGGGTTTTTTCCTTTTGAGATAGGAATTGTATATCGTCCATAATAAGAACATCGTATTTTCGATATTTCTCTTTAACTTGAGCTATTTTGCCCGTTTGAAGAGCTGCAATAATATCCGAGGCGAAACGTTCAGATGTTACGTATAAGACTTTCTTTTCTTTATTTGTAGCCTTTATGTAGTTGCCTATTGCCTGGATGAGATGAGTTTTTCCATGTCCAGTATTTCCATAGATAAAGAGTGGGTTATATACGATACCAGGCTTTTTTATAATTGCCTGTGCTGCAGCATGAGCAAGTTCGTTAAAGGGGCCGATAATAAAAGTTTCAAATGTATAACGAGGGTTTAGGTTGTCGTCTTTATTTATATAGTAGTCATTTAACGGAAGCTCTTGGGTAGGAACGGTGAATATACCATTGTCGGACTTTTGAGTGTCTTTAGGCTTCCCATCATCTCTTGAGACAACATACTCTATAGAGTGTATGCCAGCCGAAGTTGTTCTTAGGTGGCGAAGGATATTGTTGTGATATTTATTAAGAAGCCATTCTTTTACGAACGCGTTCGGTACCGAGAGGTATACCGTCCCTTCTTCATGCTTTACGATATAGGTATCTTTAAACCATGTGTTGAAACTTGCTTTTGTGACGCTAAGTTCCATTTCTACAAGAACACTATCCCAGAGTTGCTTATGGTTTGTCATGAAAATAAATGTTCACTAATTTCTTGTGTTAGTAGTATATAACGCGCAGAAAAATAGAGAACTTGTTTCAGTATCGAATTTATGTTGATAGCATGTGTATAAAATGTGGATGTAAAAAACCAAGAAACAAATTTTCTTAGTGTAAAGTTTTTCTTAAGGAAAAATGGAGGAGCTTTACGTTTTTTTGTTTTTTATGTAGTATGCTCTTTATGTCATTTACATATCAGCCAAAAAAGAGGAAAAGAAGCAGGTCTCACGGCTTTCTCAAAAGAAGCAAGACTGCTGGAGGCAGAAAAACCTTAAAGCGAAGGATGCAAAAGGGCCGAAAAAAGATCTCGGTTTAATTTATGTTACCCAAAAAAAGGCGTATTTCTAAGGTTCTTTTTAGAAAAGGAGGACCTTCAAGGACGAAGGTTCTTTCATTTGCCACCGTAAGAATAACCCCTTTAGATGGTCAAACAAGGGCCAGTTTCATTGTGTCGAAAAAGGTTGCAAAAAGTGCAGTTTTAAGAAATAAGCTTCGAAGGAGAGGGTACTCTTACCTCTCTCCGTATTTAGGTATTCCAAAACAGGGATATGCGCTCTTTTTCTATATTAAGAATGAAATGAAATCATTGAAAAAAGATTTGATAACTAAGGAGATTGAATCGTTCATGAGGGATTTGAGATAAAATTGCTTCAGGTTCCATAATCCCGTATTATTCACATACATGTCAGGAATTTTTCATACCTTCTTCTACCAACCACTCTATAATGGATTCATCTATTTCATGGACGTTGTTCCAGGGATCGATGCTGGAGTTGCGATAGTTCTATTTACTATTCTTATTAAGCTCGTGCTCTACCCCCTATCTCGAAAGGCCACAATTGCCCAAGTTCTTATGAAGAAGCTAGAACCGGAGTTGAATTCAATAAAGGTAAAGCATAAAGATGATAAGCAGTTACAGGCAAAACTAACTATGGAGCTATATAAGCGAGAGAAGATTAATCCATTTGGTAGTATTTTGCCGATGATCATACAAATCCCTATTATTTTCGCACTTTACTATATTTTTCTTCGTTCAGGGTTACCCGACATTAATAGTGACCTCATCTACTCTTTTACTGCCCGACCTGAGTTTATAAATATGAACTTCCTCGGGTTAATAAACATCACTCAAAAAAGCGTAATTCTCGCACTGCTTGCCGGGGTTTCAAGTTTTTTTCAGATGAAGTTCTCGCTCGCTTCGCAGGGTGTTCCTCAACAAGGGAGTGATGGCTCGTTCCAAAGTGAGCTTGCAAGAAGTATGAACATGCAGATGAAATATGTTTTTCCCGTTATCGTGTTTTTTATATCATACAAAATTTCAGGAGTAGTAGCTCTCTACTGGTTTACGAGCAATCTTTTCACTTTGGCCCAAGATTATTATATTCGAACGAAGCTCGTATAAGTACTAATCGAAGTACTCTGGAGGCATTATGTTTGGATCCACTTTCATTGCCCAGAGAGTGTGGTCTTTTTTGTTTCTAAATAGGAGGAGTTTGCCGCTACTACTTAAAGAAATATCAATAACATCAATGTCTTCTCCTGTTAGATCGTGCAACTTCGCTATTTCAAGTGAGGTGCTGCGTGCCACATCATAAACCCACAACGAATCAGACAAGGTTACTTTCCCTTGGTACCAAATATCCGGATATTCTCCTGCTGGCGCATTGTTTGGCACACCACAATATACTAGAGTCTTACTCCATGACCAGGCACATTTTTCTGTAAGTGTTGGTGGTACTAGTGAGGTCGAGGTTTTATTTTTTATTACATAAACACCAAGTCCATAGGACGCATTTTTTGATGAAGAATAGAGAATATTTTCAACTTTATTGTCTGAAAGTGTGGTTAATCCTCTAATTTCTCCTAGGATTTTTGTAAAAGATTTTGTTTTTGTGTTAATTAAATAACTAAAGCCTGAGGTTTGTGAGGATGCTTTTGTTGTGATGATAACAGAGCTGTCTTTTGGGTATGAAAGCTTCCACTCTGATAATTTTGATGCAAATATTGTGCTTGGAGCACTTCCGTCCAACGAAGAAGCAACCACTCCAGTTATATCTTTTGAAGTTAAGAGATAAACCAACTTATCTTGGTTATTAAGAGCGGCGGTTCCAAGAATATCCTCTAAAAGATACTTATTTGAGACTATTCCCTGGTCAGGAACTGTAGTGGTAGATATTTTTCCGAAGAGACTTTTTATTATCCCATTTTCTTCATATCGAAATAATAAGGAATTCCCATCTTTCCCCCACGTAACATCTTGAGTCTTGGGAATTGTGGTATTTGAAATTCTAACCAAGTCCTGCTTCACCGTGTCCTGCTGGTATATATTTCCGGTAGCCTTGTCTACAAATCGGATGATCGTTGTACTTCCTTTTTCAATTGCAATTGCCCCTGATACCGGCTTGTCGTACACCTTCCAAATTACAATGCCGTTTTCTCCAGAGATAAATGACCCTCCATTTGCCGGTTGGTTCGGTGTGCCGCCCCCATTTTGGGAAGGTCCCGTCGTGCCATCTGATGTTCCGAAAGGATTACTTCCTGAAGAAGTATTCGATGTGTTGGTCTGTCTAAAGAAAAGAAAATAACTAGCAATTCCAATTATTAATACGAGTAATGTCGCTCCAATAATATAAAGAACCCTTTTGTCTAATGTGTTGTTAGTGAACATGAAAATGTGGCGCTGTTGCACTTGTGTTAACGCTAATATATGAGGCAGGAACCCCCGCTGCAATCAGGGCATTTTTTGCTTGAACTGACAAAACTTCGTACGACGGACTAAGTCCAGCAGCAACAGCGGCATTCCCCATGTCGGTTATCTGTGTAGCAGATGGCGGGTTGTTGTTAAAGTTTAAATCAACGCAGTTTCCATTATTATGGCACGCGCTTTGGTGTGTAGAGGTTGGTGGCCACGCTTCAGTTACTTGCCAGCTTGTACCAGCGGATCCTGTATTAGCAAATTTTGTTTGGAGTTGCTGCAAGCTTGCTCCAAACGATGTTGTAACATTGCCCCCAATGCCAGATTTTGCTGGCACCCCTAGGCTACTAAGAGTAACGCATCCTGTGCAGGTACACGGCACAGAATTTGAGCGAACCGGGAACGGGCACATATTTGCCAAGTTGGAGCCACCCCCCATAGGAGGTGGAGGTGGAGGAGGTGTTGTTGGTGTCACAGCTGAAATGTTTCCAAGTTTAAACTGAAGTGCGTTTGGGTTTACTGTGTAGAGTATGATATATGCCCCAATGGCGAGCAATAGTCCAATTATTGCATTATTAATTTTCTCCTTACCACCCGCTTTTCCTCCAAGTGTGTCAGCTGTTATATATTCTATACCCCCCACCATAATCATAATCACAGCAAGTACACCAGCTATTCCAATTGCGATGGTGAACATTTGAGGAATATACTGCGTCACATTGACAGGACCAGAGCTGCTACCAGGTAATGGTGCAAGTGGTGTGTATTGAGCTGGCTGATTTTGTGCAAATACTGGCGTAGTAAATAGGAAAGAAGCTACGAGTAGCATTCCCCAAAAAGTCCCACCCACCAATCTATTATGAAAAGGCATTATCATATGTTTTTCTCAAAATTAATCTGAAAATTTTTTGTATTTGTTTGAATTATTTTTTTCGAGTTATTTATTGAAAGGGAAATATTTGCTATGCCGTATTTATCGCCCTCTCTACGAAGCACTAACTGGTTTTTTATTGGTAAATTTTCTATTGGCATATCGTTCATTGACCAGTTCATGTCAAGCGAAGATAATCCGTTCTCGTTTGAAAAAAAATAAGGAAATGCTGCAAGTGTCACTTCTTGGCTTTTTAGCGAGAAAAGATCACCCACCTCTTTATTATAGAGAATTCCATAGAGGGGGTGATTTTCATATACAAGAATCTGAGGATCAACAGGGTTTATTGTTATTATTTTTTCAGCGCGTTGGTTTGCGTCAGTTGTTTGCACAACCACCTTAATTTTTTCATTTTTTTCAAAAACGGAGCTTATGTAAGTAAATGAGCTTTTTCCATATCCTGATTTATCCGCATAGAAGTAATCATTTACACTCCATCGGTATATGAGATCTTCCTTGGGTACCTCAGATTTCCCACTGTTTGTTGTAAGGTGTGGAAATGCTTGCACAACTATCTGACTTTCTTTTGTAAAGAGAGAATGGCCTTCGTAAAAAGGCGGGGTGTATACATTTGCTTCCCAAATGACATCGACATCACTTGGTTGAATAATAATCTGTCTTGAAAACGGTAATGTATTTGGTGGAACAACAGAGATATTTACCACCGTTTTTGATCCCATGGGTCCGCTTGTTACGGTAGCGTTTTTTTCACCCACGCCTTTTTTAATGATTTTTCCGTTTACATACCAAGTGATTAATGAGGCGTTTATATCAAAACCCGCATAACTTTCTACTGATATATCGATATTTGTGTCTGGTCCTGGGTTTTCAGGTAACATTTTAACCGTTAACAAAAGGTCACTGTCGTTGCTTGTTGTAAGACCTTGGGCTCTCGCTTGTGGAATAACAGCAAATGACAGTAGTAGGAGTATTACAAACAAAAAAATAGTTTTTGAAAAACTTCTCATAAGTATGCCACAATTATACAATAAAATTTGATGATATTTATGCCACTTTCCCCAATTTCGTAGCACTCCCAAGTGTTTGCGACACCTTTTCTATATCAAGCTTCCCATGTGTTGCGTTAAAAAGGGTATCTTCAGCTTTGATGAGCAAAATAAGTCGAACAATTTTTATTGTTTGCATTGGAAGGGCGTTTATTATTGGAATTAGATCAATAAATGGTAGCACGATATCATTAACAAACTGTTTCTGAACGCTCGATATTTTCCAACCCTTGATGCTGGTCCATGTGAAAAAAGTTAACCATGCAAATACCCCAACCAAACTTGAAAGGATCCAACCAACTATTGGTATAAAGTCTAAGGCAAATTGTATTCCATCGTAAATCAAGGCGGTCAGCACCATTAGTCCGGCACTTATTGCGTCAACACGCTTCCTTTTCTCTGGCTGAGGTAATGATACTGCAGCTACAGCTCCAGTCCCGCTATATTCTGGGTTATTCTGGGTATTATTTTCTTGTCTCCTCTCGACATTTCGCTCGTTAACTATGAGCGAATTTTTTACGGTTTCCTCATAATTCCTATATCCTTCTTTATTTTTCCCCCGAGGTTTGTAATTAACAAGTGCACTTTTCGCTGTAGCATAGTCTTCGCCTTGAGAAGTAAGATCTGTGCGCTCACTATTTTGCTGATTCACCTCATCATTCATAGGAATTAGGCAGTTTTTTCTGATTGCTCAAGGTCTTGCTTTGCTTTTTGTATTGCCAAGACTTGAGATGGGTCTGAGGTAATAATTTGATCTTCAGTATAGGAAGCCATAATTTTAATTGCAACATGCTTGAGTCCAGCAAAGAATATACCCTCCCCCACATTTGATTCTAGGAGAAGAAATTTCTCTTCGTCGGTGAGATTAAAGATTTGCTGAAGTCTGTCGATTGCGGTTGGAGACTGCTTGAGAAGAACTTGAATTGATGAGTTCGTAATAATCGGTGTTCCGTAGGGTGATTTGAGGAAATCATCCACATCTTGAGTGATAGTTGCTAAGCCTAGATAGTATTTTCTTCCTCGCTTTGCGAGGTTAAGGAGAAATGATGCGGTATCTTCAGATTTCATCATCCACCACGCCTCATCAATTACTAAGAGTCTTTTCTTGAGTTCTTTTCGGATAGCGTTCCAAATGTAGTGGGTAACTATGTACATAGCAATAGGCTTTAGCTCATCCTCCATGTCGCGAAGCGAGAAGACAATGAATTTCTTATTGATGTCTATATTTGTCGGCCTATTAATAAAGCCTGCCCATGTGCCGGTAGTATATTTTGTGAGTTTTTGTGCAAGCGATTCTCCCCCCTCAAGACCAGATAGAACCATTTCAAAATCGGATAGTAGTGGCGGCTCAATATTTCTAAAGTCAGAATCAGCCGTAATATCTTTAAGTGCATATGTTTCTGTTATCGCTCTGTCTATAATCGCATCTTCTTCAGGTGTGAGTCCCCCCATCATGAGTCTAAAGAGTCCCACGAGGTTTATGATGTTTGAACGAAGCACGCTCGCGCTTGACTCACCCTCGCTTGGAAGTGGAATATCAAAAGGGTTAATATGATGCTCCGAATTCAGAGAAATTTTAAAGTATCTTCCTCCTACAGCTTCAGCCATGTATTCGTACTCTCTTTCAGGGTCAATAACCATTACATCCGTGTCAAACATGAGCGTACGAAGGATCTCAAGCTTTGTGGCGTATGATTTCCCAGCACCAGATTTTGCGAACGTTATTGAGTTGTAGTTTTCAAGAGAAAATCTATCGAATAGCACCAAACTCGAGTTGTGCCTATTGATACCATAAAGAATCCCTTTTTCTGATGTGAGATCGAATGAAATAAATGGAAATAGACTTGAAAGCGGCGAGGAGTTAAGTTTTGAACTCACCTCAAGAAGATCTGTTCCAAGGGGGAGTATGCTTTTGAACCCTTGTTCTTGCTGGAATAAGGCAGGTTTTACATACACAAGTTTTGACTCAAGAATCGATTTTATTTCAGATTCAGCTTTATCTAACTCGTCTTCTGTATCAGCGTAGAGTGATATGTACAGTCCTACATCGAAAATCTTTTCTTGAGCTTGCTGAAGTGAATCGCGAAGATTTTCTAGGTCTTGGTATGCAACATCAAGCTTTGGGTCACGCACCATCCCCTTCTCTTCTCTGCTGTGGATCTGACTTTGCACCTCGGCAACTTTTTTCTGGAACTGTTTTAGTACACGGGTTGTTTCAATTGGGTGTATGAAGATTGATACATCAAATACGCGATCAAGGTTGATGATTGGTGCAAACCAACTTTCACCCAAAAAGCGTGGGTATGAGATAACAAAGAAGGTTCGGAGAATTTTTTCACCTAGATTAAGTTCCTTTTGTCCAATTTTGAGAGCACTTGGCGCGATAATATCTTTAAGTTCGAGGGTGTTTGCCTCGTATATTTCATGAGGAAGAATAGACGCTCCCGCCTCTTGTACTGCATCTTGTTTCTTTTTTAAAAAATCAAAAATTCCCATATTAGCTATTTAATTGCATAGGTTTTTCTAAATCCCCTGGGTTAAATATCTTGTAGAAGAGTTCCACTATTTCTTCTGTGCCAAGTCTTGCAACTCGTATTCCACTTCGAACTAATCCTTGTTCAACTACTGATAATCTCTGCTCAAGTTGAGTTCGGTATTCTTCAAAGTCAGACGTTTGGAGAGCTTTTTGTTCTGTAGTACCAGACGAGGAAAATAGTTTTTTCGTAATCCCACCTTGTTGTTTTGCGATTGATGGTGCATACGGTATAACAACATAGAAACTTTTTTTCATAATGTTGGTTTGTTCTGTAAAACTCTTGATGAATTCAATATATTCTTGAATTTGAATTTTCATGAGGCTGTTTGTTTGATTTTTCTTTTGGTTTTCAAGGAGGGCTAAGTATGGCCGTATATCAAGTCTTCGCGATTGTAAAAAAATCTGCACTGAGAAATCGAGAGAGTTTAAAAAGTCTTGGAACTGAATAAGAATTGCTGTTTTTTCGTCGTCAGACTTTAGAGAAAAGTTAAGTGAAGATGCTGCGAGCACCGCACGCATACTACCGTCTTTCATGACAATAACGCCATCCTTGACCTCCTCTATTGGTACAAATTCTTGTGTTGCTCGTGCGTTTATTGCCATAAAAAAATTACATGGATCACATAATTCATCATATGTATCATACTCTATTTCTCTTTCTATTTCACTTAGCTCTTCCCCACTTCTTCACTTTCGGTCGCTGTGTCACCTTGAGGTTTAACATCAAGCGCCCATGAAAGGTCTTTTAATTTACTATCTGAGAGTCTTGGTACGAATACTTGAGGAGACGAACCATCTTCTCCGGCTTTTTTAATTACTTTCTTCTCTTCTCTTTTCCAAATGTATAATTTCTCTCCAACAAAAAATTTGGTAAACGCTTCTACAATGTAGATAAATGGCTTGTTGTTTATTTTGAAAAACGCGAGCGCAATGGAGAGGGCGATAACAGGGATGCCAATTAATATTGCGACAAATACAGGTAAAATTTTTATTAGAACAACGATAATCCCCGCACCCCCAGCAAGGTAAATGAATTGCTTTAGGGTTAATGGGCCAAAAATTTTATCTTCAACATCAATAAATTGTGGAACTTGAAAACGCATAAATATTTATATTCTTAAATACCGCATAATCATACCACTGAACATCTTTCTTTTAGAATCCAGTAATCCCCTTTAGCTGATCGGTTCTCTATATGGATCTTGTCCTTGGTACGATTTTTGAACGATTTTATTCGCAGTGTTTTGATTCGTTTGGTTTGTAAGTTTTTGCTCAAGCGGAGTCGTCCCTGCCTGTGTATGGAGAATATCTAGGGCTGGTTTCGTTACGGGTGATGTTTCTGGAATATTTGGAGTAAAGTTAGGCACACTTTCCCGAGCGGGTGCCATACTGAGT
This sequence comes from uncultured Candidatus Saccharibacteria bacterium, assembly GCA_964516975.1. Classification (GTDB taxonomy): domain Bacteria; phylum Patescibacteriota; class Minisyncoccia; order Phycocordibacterales; family Zambryskibacteraceae; genus CAZFAS01. Next base: position 2,796 of record CAZFAS010000008.1, on the reverse strand, counting down.
GGTGCTTGAGGTGCTGATGCTGGCTTTTGAGGAACTGGAGTAGCAGCTTCGGCGCTCATAGGTTCTTCTTTCCACCATTTCTTTTCCTCAGTTTTTTGTGGCATGGCAGTTGCTACTGGAGTTGAGCCAGGTAAATTACCAAGAAGGTGCTCTGCCTCAGGAAGAAGTTTTTCATCAGGATTTGCTGTTATTTGTGTTGATGGATTTTGATTTTCTGGTTCAAGTTCTGATGGGAGAAAAACCTTCACCTGATTAAAAATACGCGTATACATTTCATCAGTAATAGTTTTCGCAAGTAACTCCGGAATAAACAGCTCCCTTTCAAGGTTTTTCTGGTAGTCGCTTAGTAACTCAACCCCAAGAAGAACAAAAAGCGTTTCGTTCTCAAAAGAAAGTGCCTTATCCTTTGAAAAGTTATTTTTTTGCGCAATTTCTGCAACAATGGTTGACCAGGTACCCTGAACAATCAGGTCCCGTAGCTCGGCAGGGAGTATTTCTAGTTGTTTTTTGAGTATTTGGTTGTCCATATTATGGTTTTGGTGCCGGTGCAGGCGCAGGTGCAGGTTTTGCTTCTTCAGACTCACCCCCTTCATCTGGTTTTTTTATTTCACCACTTTCTTTTAGGATGGATTCAAGCTGATCTTTAACGGATTTCTTACCTTTTCGAAGTTGAGCGACTGCTTGTTTTGCTTCTCTTGATACCGGTCCAATAAATCCAACTCTGTTTGAACTAATTCCAAATATGCCTTTTGGATTCACAAGACTATCGATGTAGCTTTCTTTTCTTTTATCGTCATCACTCTTTACTTTACGAGCCGAAACTTCCGCGTCAATAGATGCCTTAAGGTCCGCATCCTTTTTCATGTCTTTCTTGAGTTGTTCAACTTCAATTTTTCTTTCCTTGGCAATACGTTTTAGTGCCTCCTCTTCATCAACTCCGTGAAGCCTGTCAACTTCTTTTTGAGCTTCCCCAATCCTTTTACCTGCATTTTTCTTAAGTTCTTTCAATTCCTCTGCTTTCACACCTTTCTCCTTTTCAAGATTGCGAATACCCTCTTCAAATTCAGATTTTCTTCTAGGGTCTGTCTCTTTGTCCATCAATGCTCGTTGTTCGGCAAGCCTCTTATCATAATTTGCAAAATCTCTTTCAGCGTTTGCAACAACTTCTTTTTCTGACTCAAGTTTTCTTTTTGCTTCGTCTTTTTGTATGTCACTTGCTCCGAGTGATTTTGCAAATTTCTCTCTTTTATCCGCCTCTTCCTTGATCTGTGCATCGTAGCCACCCTTACCGCCAGCTTTGCCAAATCCAAATTCTTTATTCATGTCAAAACCGGTGACACCGCTCATCTTGCTGAGTGCGGTTGAGTTTCGTGCATCAAATGTCGCACCAGCTGCACGTTGACTCGTTCTTAGCGCTAGACGTGCACCGTAACCTGTAACCCCACTCTTAGATGCTGCGTCTTTAAGTTTGTCATTGTCAGCAAGGCTTCTACCTGCTCCCCCAATAAACTTCCTACCTCCCCACCCAGCAGCACCAATTGCGCCACCAGTTACAGTTCCGATGAGCTTTTGTCCTACCGATTGGCCATGATTAGCAATACTTTTTGAAATAATAAGTACACCATTCAGGAGCACTATTACAATTATAAAATTCATAACAAGTCCCATACCGTTCGGACTTGGTGATGAAAGACCATTTGCAATTGAAACTGCTGCACCTTGTCCGAGTGAACCAAGAAATCCCGCGCTGTTAATGATAGTAACTACTGCCCATAAGATAATCATATATATTGGTGCAAACAATAGTTCACCGATGAGCTTGTCCCACCATTTTTTTGTCATTCCACCTACACCAGGAAGCACTGATCCGAAAAAACCAAACGCAGAAAACATCAGAAGGAAGATGATATTTACATATCGAATGATAAACATAAATGCTCCCGCAAATAGAGTGAATGCCGCAATAAGAATGAGAAGTGAACCAAGGATTGTAACCGTAAATACATTTACACCAGACTGAGTAAGGGTGCCTGAGTTTGGATCAAAAGCCGATGCCATCTTAAGAGGGTTTACAAGGCTCGCTGATAGTCCTCCACAAGTTGTGCCAGGTGGAGGGCAAGTTATCTGATTATAAAAAGTTAATGTGACGATGTTTGAACCATCAATCATGAGCTTTGTAAAGAAGAGACTAAAATTGATGAGCACGGCCGCTATTACAACCGATACGAGTATTTTTTTAACGCTGCCACTTCCTGCTCCTAAAATTGTTTTAATCGCAGCGTAGAGAAGTATGAAGATAAAGGAGATGTTTACGAAATCCCGCATAACACCCCAAATTGTAGTCAGTACGGTGATACCCGTTACTTGAGACCCGCTGGAATTAATTCCGCCAAAAATGTTTGCTTTTAGGTCTACAACGCTATACGTAATAACCGCATCGAGCAAGGTTCCGGCAACCGCAACAAGCAAACCAACAAAAGTTAGTATTGCATTTCCAATCATCACAATTAAATCGTTAAAACACTGTGATAGTGAAAAGCTGTTACTTATGCTGAAAACTGCCCCTGGGTCACAAACTGGTGCAGCATAAGTAACATGTGAGCCGATAGGGCCAATCATTAATGCGATAACCGCTAAGAGCAGGATGATTCTTTTAAGATGTTTTTTTATCATCTAAATAATTCACTACTGTACTGTTACTGTTCGCGTTACTGTGTTAGCTGATTGGCCAGTTGCTGGATCAGTAACATCGTAACTAAGTTGGTATGTTCCTGCCACACTCGTGTTGACCGAGCC
>CAZFAS010000007.1:6235-29243 GCA_964516975.1 uncultured Candidatus Saccharibacteria bacterium | reverse complement strand
CGTATGAACCTTGGTCAGATTCTTGAAATGCATCTTGGTCTTGCGGCACACACGCTCAACTATCAGGCAATCGTCCCACCGTTTATGGGTGCAACAGATAAAGAAATAAAGGAAGAGCTTGTGAAAGCTGGATTTGCAGAAGATGGAAAGATGGAACTCTTTGACGGACGAACTGGTCAGGCATTTGATCAGAGAGTGGCTGTCGGATACATGTACATCTTGAAACTGCACCACATGGTGGAAGACAAGATCCATATGCGATCAATCGGACCATACTCTCTTATTACTCAGCAACCACTTGGAGGAAAGGCTCAGGGTGGAGGACAGAGATTCGGAGAAATGGAAGTGTGGGCGCTCCTCGGTCACGGTGTAGCACATACACTCCGTGAAATGCTCACAATTAAGTCAGACGATATCCTTGGACGATCTGCAGCATTCGATTCGATCGTGAAGGGTGAGAAGATTACAGAGCTCAATACACCAGCATCATTCAGTGTCCTTCTCAATAATATTCGAGGATTATCACTTGATGTTGATTTGAAAGAAGTTGAAGGGTCGAGAGAACAAGTAAACGAAGAGGAATAATTATTAAAACTCATTATAACTACTATGAAACCAAAATTTGCATCTTCAAGAGAATACGATCGATTGGGACTTAGACTTGCTTCTCCAGAGAGAATCAAGGAATGGTCATTTGGTGAAGTTACAAAACCAGAAACAATCAACTATCGAACTCAGAGAAGTGAACGAAACGGCCTCTTCGATGAAAAAATCTTCGGTCCAGATAAAGACTATGAATGTTATTGCGGAAAGTATCGTGGAATACGATACAAGGGAATTGTTTGCGAAAAGTGTGGTGTAGAAATCACACGCTCTATCGTGCGACGTGATCGAATGGGTCACATTGAACTTGCAACACCTGTCTGTCACATCTGGTTCCTCAAGTCTATGCCATCGAGACTTGCTCTCATTATGGGTATTCAGTCAGGAGAACTTGAAAAAGTTATTTATTTTGCTGGATACATCGTTACTTCAGTTTCTGAGGCAGAGAAGCAGAGACTCCTTAAGGATCTTGAATCAGAATACAAGTCAAAAGTTAAATCATTGCAGGATGAAAAATCAAAAGAAGCTATTAAAGAACTTTTGATCAATGCAAAGAAAGAAATTGAGAGTCTTGTAGAAGGAAAAGTTCTCGACGAAGTTGAGTATCACAATTACTCAATGAAATATTCAACGCTTTTCGAGGCGGGTATTGGAGCTGAAGCAATTTACAATATTTTGAAAAAGCTCGACCTAGTAAAATTACTTGAGAAACTCAATGAGGAAGTTGCAAAAGCAAGTGCTATCGAAGGACCAAAGATGAATAAGAGAATTAGTCTTATTCAGCAAATGATAAAGAGTGGAACACGCCCAGAGTGGATGTTCATGACTCGTATCCCTGTTATCCCACCAGCACTTCGTCCGATGGTTCCATTAGATGGAGGAAGATATGCAACATCAGATGTAAACGATTTGTATCGACGAGTAATCAATCGAAATAATCGATTGAAGAAGCTTAAAGAAATTAGTGCTCCTGATGTGATTCTCCGAAATGAAAAGAGAATTCTCCAAGAAGCCGTTGATGCACTTATTGATAATTCAATCCGTCATGGATCAGCTATTTCTGCAGGTGTAAACCAAGCACAGCGAAGACCGCTCAAATCTCTTGCAGATAACCTTAAGGGTAAGAGAGGACTCTTCAGACAAAATCTTCTCGGAAAACGAGTAGACTATTCTGGACGATCTGTGATTGTTGTGGGTCCAGAACTAAAGATGCATGAGTGCGGACTTCCAAAGCATATGGCTCTTGAACTCTTTAAACCTTTTGTAATTTCAGAACTCTTAAAGAAAGAACTTGCTTACAATATCCGCGGTGCAAGTAGACTTATTGATGATGGAATTCCAGAAGTATGGGCAATTCTCGAAGACATTATTAAGAATAAATATGTACTGCTAAACCGAGCGCCTACACTCCACAGACTTGGTATCCAAGCGTTTAAGCCAGTGCTTATCGAAGGAAATGCTATTCAGGTGCACCCACTTGTATGTTCTGCATTCAACGCTGACTTCGACGGAGACCAGATGGCAGTTCACGTTCCACTTTCTGATGAAGCACAGATGGAAGCTCGAGAGATAATGGCATCTGATCGAAATATTCTTAAGCCAGGAAATGGTGAGCCGACAGTGGTAGCAAAAATGCTCGACGTCGTACTTGGATGTTACTGGATGACAAAGAATGTACCGGGTGAAAAAGGCGAAGGAAAGATTTTCTCATCTCCAAATAGTGCTATCACTGCATATGATTTCGGTGAGCTTGGATTCAGGGCAAATATAAAGGTTCTTGGAACAGAAAATGAAAAGTATAAAGAATTTGGAGGAAAAATCTTTGAAACAACTGTGGGACGACTTCTCTTCAATAGTGTGCTTCCTCCAGATTATCCTTTTGTAAATCAGGAAATAAATAAGAAGAAGATGGCACAGATTGTTGATGATCTTATTGAGAAATACGACATTTACAATGTTCCACCAATTCTCGATAAAATTAAAGCTTTCGGATTTAAATACACAACATACTCAGGTATTACTTGGGGTATTGATGATGTAAAGATTCCTGAAGGAAAAGCAGCCGTTATTGATAAGGCAAGAGTAAAAGCAGATGAAGTCACAGAACACTTCAATAACGGTTTGCTCTCAGAAGAAGAAAGACTTCGAAAGCATACTGAAGTATGGCATGAAGCAAAAGGTGAAGTAGAAAAACTTATTCCTGATACTCTCGATAAGAAGAGTTCTGTGTATGACATGCTTAATTCTGGTGCTCGAGGATCACTTTCTCAGCTCACTCAGATGGCCGGAATGAAAGGTCTTATTACAAACACTTCAGGAGAAACAATCGAATTCCCAATTCTTTCATGTTCGAAAGAAGGACTTACTCCGCTTGAATACTTCATTACAACGCACGGATCACGTAAGGGTCTTACTGACACTGCGCTTAACACTGCAAAGGCCGGGTACCTTACTCGAAGACTCTTCGATGTGGCACAGGATGCTATCATCACAGAAGAAGACTGTGGAACGAAAGAGTCTGTTGTTATCTCAAGCGTGAACTCCGCAGGTCTTGAGACATCGCTTTCTAAGAACATCAAGGGAAGATTCCTCGCAGAAGATGTTGCAGATAAAGATGGAAATGTTCTCTACAAAAAGGGCCACTTCCTTTCAAAGAAAGATGCGCTCGATATTGAATCAAAAGGGGTAACATCTGTTGCAGTACGATCACCACTTACATGTAAAACACTTCAAGGAGTATGTATCAAGTGTTATGGAGCAGATCTTGGTAAACACAAAGTGGTAGATATTGGTGAAGCGGTAGGAACGGTAGCGGCACAGGCTATTGGTGAACCAGGAACTCAGCTTACAATGCGAACTTTCCACGCTGGAGGAACAGCATCAGTTGGTGGAGACATCACATCAGGTCTCCCACGTGTTGAAGAAGTGTTTGAAAATAGAACTCCAAAGAATCCAGCTGTTGTGTCACATGTAGATGGAACAATTTCAGAAGTTCGAAAAGAAGGTGCAGAAAAAATTATTGTTATCCTTCCAGACGAAAGTTCTAAAGTAAAAGATAAAATAGAATATCCAGTTTCTGCTGCGCGTATGGTGCTTGTAAAACAAGGCGATATGGTGAAGAAGGGAGAACTTCTCACCGATGGATCTGCAGATATCGATGAACTCTTCAAATTTGCAGGAAAAGAAGCAGCACAGAATTATATTATTAAGGAAATCAGTAAGCCGTATGAGCTTCAAGGAGAAACTGTGTCACGAAAACACATTGAGGTTATCGTAAAGCAGATGTTCGCTCGAAGAAAAGTTCGTGATGCTGGAAGTACAGAACTAACTAAAGGTGATGTTGTTGATCAGCTCGACCTCGACAGTGAAAATGAGAAGGCGCGAGAGAAGGGGGGCGAGGAGGCTAAGGCAGACCCAGTACTTATGGGTATTACAGAAGTGTCGCTATCACGAAGAAGCTTCCTTTCTGCTGCATCATTCCAACATACAACAAGAGTTCTCATTGCTGCTGCAATTCGCGGAGTAGATGACAGGCTCGTAGGACTTAAGGAAAATGTTATCTTGGGTAGACTTATTCCAGCAGGTACAGGATTCAAAGGAAGTCCGAAGCATCAAATGTTAGAGGATATAAAGGCTTCACAGCAGCAGTAATATTTGAGGTTCTGAGGTGTTTGCTTTATCACTAGGCGTTTCTGCTTCTTAATACTTCGTATCATAATGTCATCTTCAGTTGAAAAAATTAAGGAAAAACTGGATGTTCAGGATGTTATAGGTTCGTATATAAAAGTTGAAAGAGCGGGTGGAAACTTTAAGGCGAATTGCCCATTCCACAACGAAAAAACTCCTTCGTTTTTCATCTCGCCATCAAGGGGTACTTACTATTGTTTCGGATGTGGAGCAAAGGGGGATATATTCACTTTTGTTCAGGAGTTCGAAGGAACAGATTTTATCGGATCACTCAAGATTCTTGCGGATAGGGCAGGTATAACTCTTGAACAAGTTAATCCAAAAGAAAAAAGTGAGTCAGACAGACTTCATGAAGTTCTTGAACTTGCTACGCAATACTTTGAGAAAAATCTCACAGAAAACTCAAAGGCAATCGAGTATCTTACTAATCGTGGACTAACAGAAGAAACGCGAAATTCTTGGAGGATTGGATATGCTCCAAATGAATGGCGAGCATTGCATACATACTTAAAGACACTTAAGGTTACTGATAGTGAGCTGGAGGCGGTGGGACTTATAAAGAGAAGTGAAAAGGCGAGAGAAGATGGATCGTATGATGTGTTTCGTGGAAGAATTATTTTTCCAATCTTCGATCCATCTGGGAAAGTAATTGCATTTAGCGGAAGAATCTTTGACGATGTTCCCGATGCTCCTAAATATCTTAATAGTCCTGAAACAAAACTCTTTAACAAATCTGAGACTTTGTATGGATTTGATCGTGCAAAAGCGTCAATACGAAAAAAGGATTATTCTATCCTTGTGGAGGGGCAAATGGATTTACTCATGAGTCATCAAGCAGGGTTTAGTAATACTGTGGCTTCATCAGGTACTGCTTTTACTGAGGCACATCTTATAAAACTTGGCAGGTTATCAAGTAAGATTTTGTTTGTTTATGATAGTGATAGCGCAGGATTCCATGCGGCACTTAAAAGCGGAGCACTTGCACTATCACTCGGGATGGAGGTAAAACTTGCGCAATTGCCGAAAGGAGCTGATCCAGCTGAGCTCATACTCAAGGATGAAAATGCATGGATTGATGCATTGAAGAACTCAAAGCATCTTATTGATTTTTATCTTGATAATTTGGTGCAAGAAAAATTGGATCCACGAAAGCTCGCAAAGGAGGTTGAAAAGAAAGTATTGCCATACGTTAGTAAGCTTAAAAGCTCTATAGAACAATCACATTACGTGTCTCTTATATCAAAGAGAACAGGCATCCGAGAGGATGCAATATGGAATGATTTACGGAGGATACCACGAGATGCGCAGGTTGGTGAAATTTCACAAAAAAGTGAAATTCCGGTAGAAAAAGAAACGAAGAATAGAAAAAATTATATTGTGAGAAAGTTGCTCGGAATTGTGTATTGGCAAGAAGCGTTAGAACAAAAAAACATTGATCCTCAAAAATTACGAATTGCATTTATCACTATTGCAGGTGAAAAGTTTGTAGCAAATGCATTTCAGGAATTTGATAGCCAGAAAGAGGAATTAATATTTGAAGCAGAGGCGTATTTTGCAAATAATGAAAACCTCAAGACCGAACTCGAAGAGCTGTTACTCAATCTTGAGGAAGACATACTGAAAGAGCGGTTTGTGCAAACGATGGGGAGGTTGGAACAGGCAGAACATGACAAAGATGAGAAAGTAGCAAAAGATTTATTAAATGAATGTCAGACGATTACACAACAATTAGCAGAGCTTTCAAAAAGGAGAATAAAAGAGTAATTTAAATACAATATATGGCAAAACAAAACAAAAAGAAGAATAAGAAGGTGGTAAAAAGGCCAAAAAAAGTGGTGAAGAAGAAAGCGCAAAAGAAAGCAGTTAAAAAGTCTGCAAAAAAGGTTGTAAAGAAAGTGAAGGCAGTGAAGAAGCCTGCTGTGAAGAAAGAGCCAGTCGTAAAAGTTTCAAAAAAAGCTCAGGATATTGAAGTACGGGTTGGCAGACTTATTGCAAAAGGTAAGGAAAAAGGTTTTGTTACATTTGATGAAATCTTGAAAGAGTTTCCAACAGTTGAAGAGGATATTATTTTCCTTGAAGACCTATATCAAAGATTTAGTACTACGGGTATTGATATCCTCGAAGGTGGCGGGTTACTTGATGTGCCAAAGGAAGTTGAAGATCTCGTAGGAAAGAAATATGAATATGGAAAGAGTGACTCTTCTTACGATTCTATCCAGATGTATTTGAAGGAGATCGGTCAGTACCCACTCATTTCTGGTGGAATGGAAAAAGAGCTTGCAAAGAGAATTGAAAAAGGTGATGAAGAAGCAAAAAATCTTCTTGCAAGAGCAAATCTTCGTCTTGTGGTATCTATTGCAAAAAAATATGTAGGACGAAGTCCAGATCTCACTCTTCTCGATCTTATTCAAGAAGGTAATCTTGGTCTCTTTAAAGCGGTAGATAAGTTTGATTGGACCAAAGGATATAAGTTTTCTACATATGCAACATGGTGGATTAGACAAGCAATCACACGTGCTTTGGCTGATCAGTCACGAACAATTCGTGTGCCAGTGCACATGGTAGAGACTATTGCAAAATATAAGCAGGTGGTACGAAGACTCACTCAAGATCTCGGTCGTGACCCACTACCTGAAGAGATTGCGACAGAAATGAATCTTGATGTAGATAAAATTTATAATATTGAAAAGATTGATCAGGCGACAGTCTCACTTGAGTCACCAGTCGGTGATGAGGGGGATGATGGAAAGAGTAAGCTCGGAGACTTTCTTGCTGATGATAAAATCCTCTCTCCAGATCAGGAAGCATCACGAAGGATTATCGCGGATCAAGTTCGAGAAATACTTGATGATTTGCCTCCAAAAGAAAGAAAAATTCTTGAAATGAGACATGGGCTAATTGATGGGTTTACTCATACGCTTGAGGAAGTTGGTAAAGTGTTCGGTGTGACTCGAGAGCGTATTCGTCAGATTGAAGCAAAAGCTCATGAGAAAATCCGTCAACATGAAAAGATTAATCGTTTACGAGGTTACTAGACAAATTTATTATTTATGATATAAAGTTATTAGAACAACTTAACTAAGGGATTTGAATATGAAATTATTTCTCTCGTACCGTTTCACTGGTGAAGATCCAGTCGAACTAAACATCAGTCTTTCGGCAATTATTTCTGTACTGCGAACCGCAGGTCATGAAGTATATTGTTCGATTGAGGATGAAAGTTGGTTTCAGGAACAAAAGAGAACAAATAGGGAGATCATGGAGCATGCATTTTCAAAGCTTGATGAGTCAGATGCGATTCTTGCGTATATCAAATCTGATGAAAAGAGTGAGGGGATGCTTGTTGAAATTGGTTATGCTATTGCGAAGGGTAAGAGGCTCATCCTTGCTGTAAAGCAAGGTGTGAAAACCACTTCGATTTCGCAAATGGCATCTCCATGTCTTCAATTTGATACAATCGATGATCTAATCTTGAAGTTACAAAAAGATTTGGTGTAAAAAAAGAGAGCCCCAGGGGCTCTCTTTGTTTTACTTTTTTGGAGGGTTTGGAATGTGTGGATTCTTTATGAAGTAATCACTACTGAGTTGTACTCCTTTTGGATTACAAAGTTGCTTCACCACAGTACGCCTGTAGAAGTATTCGATGGTTCGTAATTTAACCTTGTCGGTGTAGCTACGAAGGTTAATAATTTTTGCACAACGTTGCAGTGTATACAGTGTGAGCATGCCGAGCAGAACACTGCACACCATGATCGTATTTGTTTGTAATGCACTGTCTGGTGCATGTACGAAGGCGAGCGCCTCAGACCACGCAGCTCCAAGAAATAGGATATAAAGCATCGTTACTAAAACATACCCAATAGTCATATTACCTCCATGTGTAGGTTCAGTCTTTTAGTACAATACAATTTATAATCTTTTAGTCAATAAAACAAACCCCGTCTGCATTACAGACGGGGTCACCGTTAGAGCACCAAGTATCCTATGCTCGAGATGAGAGCGCTCGAAAGGAGTGCTTTTCCCAGGCGAGAAGCTTGGTTTTTGTAGAGGGTTGAACCTTGGCTTTCCAGTCTGAACATGTAGAAGCTTAAGCATGAAAAGCCAAGAACACCCCCGAACCCAATGAGCAGTTTGCCGAGCTCGTGCCACATACGTGATTTCCCTCTAGAGGTTTATACAATATGCGCATAAAAATGCTATCAAATATATAGCCAAAGTCAAAAATAAATGTTCGTGGGCAGTATGGTACGATATGCATATGAAAGATGATGTATTTCTCTCAAAATATTCTGGTTTAAATACGGAGCAAAAAAAAGCAGTTGATACTATCGAAGGTCCTGTTATGGTAATCGCCGGTCCTGGAACAGGAAAAACATCAATTCTCACACTTCGTATAGCAAACATACTTCGGAAGACTGATACACCTGCAAATGGGATCCTTGCACTTACTTTTACGGAGTCAGGTGTGCATTCAATGAGAAAGAAACTTGTGGAATATCTTGGCTCGCAAGCATATAGAGTGCATATTTATACCTTTCATGGTTTTGCGCAAGAGATTATCACTCGGTATCCGGAATATTTTCCAAGGATCATTGGAGGTGTTGTTGTTTCAGACAGTGAGCGATATGCAATGCTAGAAAATGCTTTATTTGCAGGTGAGTATGAAACTATTCGTCCGTTTGGGAAACCAACACTGTACGTACGAAAAGCGCTGAGCGCAATTCAAGATTTAAAGAGGGATGGAGTTAGTCCTTCTGATTTCGTAGATATTCTCGAGAAAGAGCACACAAGTATCATGAATAATCCTGATCTCTATCATGAGAAAGGTCGGTATAAAGGTAAGATGAAGACGGAATATTCAGAGCTGCTACGGAATAATGAAAAGAATAGGGAACTCGCTTCGCTCTATGGTGAATATGAAAAAGAATTACGAGCACGAGAGCTTTATGACTATGAGGATATGTTACTCGAGCTTGTACGAGCACTCAAAAAACATGACGATCTACTCCGCACACTTCAGGAGGAATTCCTGTATATCCTTGCGGATGAGCATCAAGATGCAAATAATTCACAGAACGCAATACTCGAACTTCTTTCAGATTATCGAGATACCCAGAATCTTTTTATTGTGGGTGATGAGAAACAGGCGATATATCGATTTCAAGGTGCTTCGCTTGAAAATTTTCTCTACTTTCAAAAGAAGTTCCCAAGCGCAGTAGTAATCTTTCTTGATAGTAACTATCGATCTACGCAGACTATTCTTGATGCGTCACATTCGCTCATGGCAGGTCACGGTGAGACACCACTGCTTAGGCCAAGACTCACATCGGCTTCCCGAGAAAAGATGGAAGAAAAACCTGTTCGCATCACAGAATATCAAACACATGATGACGAGCTTGAAGGTATTGCATCAAGTATTCAGAAGACTATCGAGCTTGGTACAAAGGCAGAAGATATTGCTGTGCTTGTGAGAACAAATGCTGAAATATCACAAGTCGGGCGTGCACTTCAAGGATTTTCTATTCCCCATACATTATTTACTGATGATGATGTACTCAAAGATTCTGACATTGCAAAGCTTATGCTTCTACTCCGTGCGGTTGTGTATCCAGAACAAGATGAACTTATCGGAAGCATGCTTCTTATCGATTTCCTCGGTGTGCATCCGGTGGATGCAGTGAAACTTAACCGCGCAACTCATGAGCTTCGTGCCACAGCACTTGAAGTACTCTCACATAAAAAGATTCTTTCTGAGCTTTTTCAACCAGAAGCTGTTGAAGAATTGTCTCGCAAATTTAAGCAATGGATGGTTGAGGCAAATAATGAAAGTATTCTTGATATTTTTCTCACAATTGTTTCAGAAACAAAATTTCAAGAATATTTACTTACAAAACAAGAATCGCTGGAGAAGATTGAAAAACTTGCAAAGCTCTATGATGAGGTAAAATCTTTTCTTACAACTCATAAGGATGCAAAGTTGAAGGACTTTATTGTTTCTCTTGATACACTGTTGCGACATGGCGGCGCTATATCATTCTCTCGAAGATCACTTGGTGGGAGAGGTGTTACGGTAATGACAGCCCATAAATCCAAGGGTCTTGAATGGAGGCATGTGTTTATTGTGAATGTAGCTGATAAAGTATGGGGGAATAGGCGCCAAATAGGCGGTTTTAGGCTCCCAGAGCCTTATGGTGATACAGAAGAAGGAGAGCGCAATGAAGATGAGAAAAGGCTATTTTATGTGGCTTTGACAAGGGCAAAAGAGCTTGTGGACCTTTCGTATGCGCTCCTTGATAGTCAGGGAAAGGACAGGCTCATTTCCCAGTTTGCTCAGGAATTACCGGTAGATTTGGTGACGAGGGTAGAAGGGGAATCATTTGGATCAAGTGATCGATTATTACGAGCAAAGGTATTGAGAGAAAGCGATATTCGCACGATTTTTGATACACAGTATTTGAAAGAAATATTTATTGATCAGGGACTTAACGCAACAGCACTCAATAATTATTTAGAATGTCCATGGAAATATTTTTTTAAGAATCTTGTTCGTCTGCCTGATGCTCCTGAACCGTATTTACACTTTGGTAATGCAGTGCATGCTGCACTAAAAAATCTAGCAGATGCCCGAAGAGAAGGGAAAGAATTTACTGAAGATGATTTTCTCCATGCTTTCAATGTCGATCTTCAAAGAAGACCACTTTCAAAAAAAGATTTAGCTGGGTCACAAAAGCGAGGTAAGAAAGTGCTCCCAGTATATTTTAAACAAAGAAGTGCGTCGTGGCATAATAATTCACTTACTGAATATGGAATACAGGGTGTACACGTGTCGCTAACAGATGGTACAGATTTACTCTTAAGAGGAAGGCTCGACAAGGTTGAGATACTTGATAGTTCACATGTGAATGTGGTTGATTATAAAACGGGGAAATTTAAAACTAGAAATGAAATTGAAGGAAAAACAAAAAATTCTATTGGTGCAATAAAGAGGCAACTTAATTTTTATCGGTTACTTCTTGAACTTCATGATAATGGTAAATTTGAGATGACACAGGGAACTGTAGAATTCGTGGAAGGTGATGAGAAAGATCGTATACACCATGAAACATTTATCATGTCACATGCTGATGCTCTTGAAGTTAGTCAAGAAACTGTAAAAGCAGGCGAAGAGATACTCGCATTTGCATTTTGGGATAAGTCATGTGGCGAAAAAGACTGCGAGTTTTGCACGCTCAAAGAAACACTATTTGGAAACTAGTTAGTCTGAGCTTTCAGTGCTGCGTCGATGATTGTTTTCACAACTTCATATGACTGAGCACCTTTTACTGCAACTTTCTGACCATCTCTAGTCATGATGATAGTGTTCGGCGTTCCTTCTCCGCCCGCATTCATTGCATCCTGAACGCTTTCTGCAACTTTATTTGCATATTTACCACTTGATAGACATGTGTTGAATTTCTTTACATCAAGACCGACAGTCTTTGCAATTGCTGGAAGTGCGCTTGGGTCGAGCGTATCGTTAGAATTGGTTTGGGTGAAAATCTGATCGAGGTATTCCCAGAATTTATCATTGCCACCAAGTTCTGCTGCACATTCTGTAGCTTCTGCCTCTTTTGGAGCCTTACTGTGCAGAGATTTTATTGGGAAGTGCCTGTAAACCCATGCAACTTTTCCGTCTTTTGTGTACTCTGCGGCCATTTGCTTCATTGTCTGATGGAATGTTTTGCAAAATGGGCATTCAGTGTCGGAATACTCAATTACAAACACCTCTGCATTTGGATTACCGTAAATATGATCATCTGTACTAATAGGTCGCATATTCATGTCTCCAATTGATGGAATTTGTTTTGAGTTTGCATTACCAACAGGTGCTGCTTTAGGAGAATAATAAAGTCCAGCTGCAATGAGCATTCCAGATACAAGAATAGAAAATGCAACAAGGAGTGAACTTTCTTTTTCTTTTGGTTTTGTTTCTATTGGGTCCATTGTGAGTTGAATTAATGTTTAACATCCGCAATTATACCATAGTCGCTCATCGGGCAACATGGTACATTGTATATATGACTATACTTACTGGTCTTATATTAGGCATTGTGCAGGGACTCACAGAGTTTATCCCTGTTTCTTCATCGGGGCATCTTATCTTGGCTCACAAGTTTCTTGGAAGTGTGTCCTCAAACGATCTTTCGATTGATGCAGTACTTCAGCTCGCCACGGTTCTTGCAGTGCTTGTATATTTTTGGAAAGATTTGTGGGGATTACTTATGAGTTTTTTTAGATTTGTTGTAAGAAAGCCAATTGAGTACAAAGAACGGACTTTGCTAATCTCGATAATTATCGGCACGATACCTGCATTGGTACTTGGTCTTATTCTTGAAAAATATATGGAAAGTATGTTTCGGGAGGCACATTTTGTAGCATATGCGTTATTTTTTGGAAGTGTGCTGATGTATGTAGCGGAAAGACTTGCGAAACAAAATAAAGAACTTACGATTGTTAAAGGCTTTCAGATTGGATTGTATCAATGCTTGGCTTTATTATCTGGAGTTTCAAGATCTGGCTCAACAATTTCCGGAGGATTGCTCTCAGGACTATCAAGAGAGGAGGCGACACGATTTAGTTTTTTATTATCGTTCCCTATAATCCTAGGTTCAGGTCTTAAGAAGCTCTATGATCTCATTAAGATGGGAAATCTCGTTTCGCTTGGACTGCCGCTTGGAGTGGCATTTGTGGCAGCTTTTGTTGTTGGAATGTTTGCAATTCATTTTCTTATTAAGTATTTAAGGCAACACAAGCTTACAGTGTTTGTATGGTACAGAGTAGCACTAGCAGTAATCATTGTTATCTTTTTGTAAGAAAATACCCTCAAGTGAGGGTATGTAGGTTGCTTATCAAGCACGAAGCAGTATGAGGATTAAGCCAAGAAAGCCTATGCCTCCGAAAAATAATCCCATAAAGTGCGGAGGATAGAATCCCGTGTTGTCAGGATCCTCTTTCAAAAGAAGAGCTATTCCAATGATGAGAGATGCGGCAAATATCATAAGGAACATTGGTAACTCCGTATTGTTAAATCCTCGATCAGGATACATTTAAATTAAGACCTTGTCAATTCGCTCATGAACAACAAAAAACCGCCAGTACTTGCGTACTGGCGGTCGTAGCCCGGAGAGTGTTACTTTCTCCGATTGATCTTGCCACCCCGGACATGGGCGCGAAGATCCTCCTCCACTTTCTCGAAATGCTCATTGCGGAGCATCTCTGCTTGCTTGAGCTTCTCACCCCGGAGCCTCTCTGCCTCGAGATCCTGCTCGCGATATGCTTCCGCGATTTCCTCGTCGATGAGCTGATCTTCAGTGAGTCCACGCTTGGGACATCTGCCTCCGTCCCATTCCCAGAGCGTATCTTCGATTGGGAAGTCATCGTTGTTGAACGGAAAGGGGAGAGCAAGCTCGGTTTCCTGATTTTCATTTTCAGGCATCTTGTCCTCACGGTTTGACTAAATGAACTTTTCCACATTATAGCATAACAAATAGTACTTTGTCAATATATAAAATATGGCCTATATCATGAGGATTATTACTTAAAATGGAAGTGTATGGGTGACTGCACTTTCAACTTTCTCCTCCCATGTAGAGGTATTGAGAGGTATTGTAATAAGTTCTCCACCTTCTTTGAAAATAAGTTTATTATTCGCACGTGCATAGTCATAGATTTCTTTTGTGATTTTTACATCCTGGATACAGTAATCGATAACTTTCTGTTTTTCACCATTTCTCCACCATATCGTTGCTTCAATTCCGTGGCCGGATTTATGTGCACCAAGAGTGCCTTCTGCGATTTGATCGAGTTTCATTCTTCTTCCAAAAGAATTTTTAATTTCTTTTAAGATATCAAGACTTTTGAATTTCGTGAGATCTCCTGGGTAGTATTTATTCAAGAGTGGTATATCAAAGTGATCAGAGTTAAATCCTACGATAAGGTCAGCACTTTCAAAAAGTGGCCACATTTTCGGTAGGTCTTCTTGTAAATAATGCTCAAATACATCACGCTCTGAATCGTACACACCTACTACTGTTAAATCCAAAGCAGCAGGATCATTTGATCCAACTTCAGAAAAAATATTACTCGTTTCAATATCAAATACAATCTTTTTCATTTGGTTATGACTTGCGGATGAGTTCAGCGACTTCTTCCTGCGTAAATGTTTCTTCCTTTCCGGTTATGAGATGCTTAATTTTGTATTTTTTGTTTGCAACCTCTTCTTCACCGATTGCAATAAAGAATGGGATTTCATTTTTATCTGCATTTTTAATCTTGTCTGCGATTTTTCTGCCAGTTGTGTCTGTGGCAACAGTAACACCGTGAGACCGTAGCGCTTCTGCTAGGGAAAGCGTTTCATTTTTCATTTCTGGTGAGAGAGATGCGATGCAAAGCTTCACACTGGAATCGATTTTTGGAAGGAGATCATGGGTAATGAGGAAGTCACGAAGTGTAACATCTCCCATACCAAAGCCTATAGCAGGAATATTTTCGCTATCGAATAATTGTGTAAGACCATCATAACGACCACCACCAAAAAGTGATCGCCGATTTTCTGGATTTGTATCAAATATTTCAAATATTGTTCCCGTATAGTAATCGAATCCTCTTGCTAGTGTTGGAGAAAATACTGCATTCCCAACACCTCTTTCTTTAAGGTATGTAAGAAGTGAGTTTGTTTCATCATTTGGAACTAATTCTATACCTTCACTTTTACCAAAGATACTTGTTAGTGTCGTTGCGTATTCTTCAGGAGTAACTTTATCTTTTTTATCAAGCGCTTTCCAAAATGCATGCTTTTGTTCATCGGTTAATGATTCGATCGCGACACCTGCAATCGTATTTTTTCTGTTGTTTATTCTTATTTCAAAATCTTTCTCCTCGGCGCCAAATTTTCGCAGTATTTTGTAAGCAACGAGAATAATCTCAGCGTCCGCTTCCACATCTTGAGTGCCAAACATATCTACATTGAGTTGGTAGTGCTCTCGCAACCTTCCACGCTGAGGCGCTTCATATCGAAAAAGATTAGGTATTGAGTACCAGCGAAGGGGGAAGCCAAGTTCTCGGCGTTTACCCGCCACCATGCGAGCAACGGTTGGCGTCATTTCAGGTCGTAGCGTTACCTCACGATCCCCTCGATCAGTAAAAGTGTAGGTTTGATCGTTCACGATTTCATCGCCACTTTTTGCGCGGTAGAGTTCAGCAGGTTCAAGTGGAGAAGCGCCGTATTCTACATACCCATAGCGTTCACATATTTCACGCATAGTATCAAATAGGTATTTTTGTACACGCATGTCTTCTGGATAAAAGTCGCGGACACCTTTATAGGGAGCTGTATCTAATTTCTTTGACATATGCTATATACTAGCAAACAATGAAGCGAGAAGAAACGATACTCAATCTCTACAAAAAGATCGGCGAAACACCACTTGAGTGTATTGTGCGCTTTAAAAAGTCGTATCCAGAGTATGCGGATATGAAGATGACCTATGCAGGCAGACTCGACCCAATGGCTGAAGGTGTGCTTGTAGTCCTTGCAGGGAATACAAGTGATGTTTTAAAGAAAGAAATTCTTGATATGGATAAAGAGTATCAATTTGAAGTGTTGTGGGGATTTGAAACTGATACCTATGACGCTCTTGGTATGGTACTCAAAAAAGAAGCGGTGCCCGTAATACATTTCGATAAGAAGATTCCTTCACTTCTTGAGTTTGCTCTTGATCGTAAGGTGCAGACATACCCTCCATATTCTTCAAAAACTGTATTAGGCAAACCACTCTTTGCAATTGCAAGAGAAGGGAAGATAGATGAAATAGAGGTTCCATCGCGAGGCATTCGGATTTTTTCTATCGAACATATTCACACACGCTTATTATCTGAAGATAAGATATTTTCTGAAATTTCTGAAAGAATACAAAAAATACAAGGTGACTTCAGGCAAAAAGACATTTTAGATTCATGGGAGAATTATTTCGATTCGGAAGGGCAAGTGCTCGTGTCACTATTTCGCACTACAGTTTCGAGTGGTACATACATTCGCTCACTTGCTCATGAGTTTGGAAAAAAAATTGGTTCTGGCGCCTTAGCATATAGTATTAAACGTACGAGAGTGGGGAAGTATAGGATAGAAGATAGTATCAAAATATAAAAAACACCCGTGCTACGCATAGCGTAGCACGGGTTTGTTTGTCATTGCTGGAGGTAATCATCCAGATCCGCACGTCTCTCTCTTGAGAGTTTGCCGAACGGGTATGCCTCCATCACTGGGTAGTACATGTAGGCGATGTTCTTACTTTTTTCACCGCCCATATTTGCTAGGTGATGAAGGAAGGCGCAGAGGCTCGCTCCATGAGCGTGAATGAGCTTGAGCCCATCTACGCCCTTGTTCCGCAGAAGCTCCCCGATGTCGACCCATTGCAGTGGACCATGGAACTCGTCCGGGTCGCCATCGTCAACCTTTGGGAAGTCTCGGAGTTCTCCCTCGCGAACTGTTCCACTCATTGCGATCTTGATGTGTGATCCTTCAGGATCGTGTTCATCATCGAAGAACTCGGCGTGTACGTGACCTTCGAGATCGAAGACGAAGGATTCGTCTTTTCCCGCCTCCTCTTTTGTTCCGCGTATTGCTGTACTCCATACAGATTCACCAGCAAGGCCGGTCTCTGTAGGGAGACGAATTGTGGTAAATGAGCGACTACCAATTCCCTTGGTATAGCTCATCACTGCCACCTTCACCGCACCGGTCGCGCTGTCGATCTCGTACAGAATCATCTGTACGGAGTGGCTCACCGGAGGCTTCAATCTGGCAATTGCCATAATACCCTCGTTTGTGTATGTACGTGGTGAGCGCGGAATGCGTCACTCTGGCGATATTATAACACAAAAATATTTGTAGTCAATGACTACGAATAGGAAATTAGTTAGACTTTCTTTTTGCCTTTGTTCGGTCGCTTTCCTTAAGGTGTTTCTTTCGTAGACGGACACTCTTTGGTGTTATTTCGATATAGTCATCCTCTGACATAACTTCCATCGCTCTTTCGATAGAAAGTTTCCATGCAGGTGCCAAATATACACTATCGTCTGATCCTGAGGCACGCATGTTAGTAAGTTGTTTTCCTTTTGTTGGATTTACATACAGATCTTCTCCTTTCACCGTATTTCCGATAACTTGACCTTCATACACCTCCGTTGCTGGTTCAATATAGAGTGTTCCACGTTGCTGGAGATTATCGAGTGCAAAAGCAAGAGCTTTTCCACTTTCCATAGAAATCATTGATCCATAATTTTGTTTTTTGATTTCTCCAACATAGTCCTTGAATCCAATAAATCGGCTTGAAAGTATTCCGAGACCTTTTGTGTCGATAATAAATTGTCCTCGATATCCAAGCAGAGCTCGCGTAGGCACTTCAAAAATAAGTCTTTGCTGATTGCCATGCTCGTTTTTCATATTTACGAGACTTGCGCGTCGCTCGGTAAGTTTGCCGATAATAGTTCCCGAAAATTCCTCAGGAATGTCGATAACAAGCTCTTCAAATGGTTCAAGTTTTTTTCCTTCTTCCTCTTTGATAATTACCTGTGGTTGAGAAACTTGCATTTCGTATCCTTCTCGGCGCATATTTTCAAGTAAAATAGCGATGTGAAGTTCGCCTCGTCCGTACACGGTGAGATATTCACTTGAAGAAAAGTCGACACGGAGTCCAACGTTTACTTCAAGTTCACGTTCAAGTCTCTCTCTGATTTGCCGTCCAGTAACAAATTTTCCATCTTTTCCTGCAAAAGGTGAGTCGTTCACAAGGAAGTTGAGAGAGATCGTAGGTTCATCAATGTTGATAGCAGGAAGAGTCTCGGCGTCTTGTTTTTCAGCTATGGTTTCTCCGATATAGATATCAGGAATACCTGCGATCATTACAATATCTCCAGATGCTGCTTCAGCTACTTCCTTTCGCGTGACACCCTCAAATGTAAAGAGTTTCGTGATTTTCCCAGCGTAGCTTTCACCATTTGGTTTTTTAGCCCAAACATTTTGTCCTGTTCGAATTTTCCCTTCATACATTCTGCAGATCGCGAGACGACCAAGGAAGTTATCGTATGCAAGATTAAATGTTTGTAATCTAAAAGGTAAGTCTTCACCGCGGTTTGCTGGAGGAACTTGCTCAAGTACAACATCTAAAAGCGGAGAAAGATCTTTTGCCTCATCACTCATATTTCGTTTTGCCACACCATCTCTGCCGATGGCATATACAGTAGTGAAGTCTAGTTGTTCATCATTTGCACCAAGTTCAAGGAAGAGTTCGAGTACGAGTTCATGAACAACTTCAGGTCTTGCAGCTGGTTTATCAATTTTATTAATAACAACAATTGGCTTGAGGCCAAGTTCTAGAGATTTCTTGAGTACGAAACGAGTTTGAGGCATAGGACCCTCTTGAGCGTCTACAACGAGAAGCACAGTATCAATAGATCTGAGCACCCGTTCTACCTCACTTCCAAAGTCAGAGTGTCCTGGAGTATCTACGATGTTGATTTTTGTATCTTTATAAAAAACAGAAGTATTTTTCGCATAAATAGTAATACCTCGTTCTTGTTCGAGGGCGTTTGAGTCCATCGTTACTCCTTCTTCAACCACTCCAGTCTGTCGCATAAGCGCGTCAGTGAGTGTTGTTTTGCCGTGGTCCACGTGGGCAATAATCGCAATATTTCGTATTTCCATAAAATTTAAATAAGGTTACAAACCAATCGCACCCTGTAAATAATCCATTTACCACCAATGTTTCGTACGGATAAGGGATACGTTTGGAGGGAAATCGTTAGGTAAGCATTAAAGCAAAAAAATGGCTCTATGTCAAAGTAAATGGGGAGAAGCTGTAAACATCAATAAAAAACTGTTGTATACTATTTTTATGAGTAATCCTTTCCTCGCTCTTGCAAATCAATCATTTGAAGTAAACGCTTTGGCTATCTGGGCACTCTTTGCATTTTTTATTCTTATTTACATTACAATCACAACGATTCTTTTATATCACTGGAAGGCGTATGGTATGAAAAATCCTACTATCAGTTTTGCCAGGAATTTGTATATGGGAGTTTCGCTCTTACTTATCATTGTTGCCTTTATTTCATTAATTAATTTTTAACATGCTCCATTTAGATCCGGGTGAAACAGTATTGCTTGAGGTTAGACGGCACTGGTTTGTGTTTTTTTCTTATGGAGTGTTTCTCGTTGTTGCAGCGCTTGTCCCCGTGATCTTTTATGAGACAATTGTTCATTTCGTAAATATCAGTCTTCCAATAAAAGGCAATTTCTCTTCACTTATAGTATTTGCGTATATGATTTGGTTACTCATTTTATGGATGGGCTTCTTTGTGCAATGGACGAACTATTATCTCGATGTGTGGTATGTAACACAAAAAAGAATCATTGATGTAGATCAAAAGGGTCTTTTTCATCGTGAGATTACGAGTCTTCGATTCGATAAAATACAGGACTTGACGATTGATGTACGTGGATTTCTTGCAACGTTCCTTAACTTCGGAGATGTTCAGGTACAAACTGCTGCAGAAGATAGTGGTGATTTTCGGATGAATAATGCTGCGTATCCCGAGAAGGTTAGACAGATTATATTCGCACAACATAACCTTGAAGCAGAGAAATCTCGTCCAGTGAAAATCGTTCCTCACGAAATTCCACATGGGGAAGGTCAATAAAATTGTTGTTTTTACTCTGCTAGTTATCGCTGCATGCGTGAGTATTTTTTTCTATCAAAAAAATCCGCAGTCAGTAAAAGATATAAAAGATCTCTTTTTTAATAAGAATGAAAACTCAGTAATAAATGCAATTAAAAAAGAAATCGATACTCCTGGTGCACTGTTTGCGAAGATCGAGTCTGCAAAGGCTTTTCTTTCAAATTCAGGTGTTTTTTCATTTACAAATGCTGAAAGAAAAAAAGCAGGCCTACCCCTCTTTGCGTCAAATAGGACTCTCGATACTATCGCGCGAGCACGTCTCGATGATATGTTTGCGAAAGGATATTTTGAGCATGTATCACCAGAAGGACAGTCGGCATCAACAGTTGCTGAACAGTATGGGTATGAGTATATATCGATTGGTGAGAATATAGCATTGGGAAACTTTGAAAATGATCAAGTTCTTGTCGATGCATGGATGAATAGTCCGGGCCATAGAGCAAATATTTTGAATAAGAAATTCACTTCACTTGGAGTTGCTGTTGGTAAGGGGATATATAAGGGCAAATCAACTTGGATAGGTGTGCAAATATTTGCTCGGCCGCTCTCACTTTGTACAAAAATTGATGAAACTCTCAAAAATCAAATTGATAGTGAAAATACTGAGGTCTCGCAATTACAAACAGAAATTACTAATCTGGGAGTAGAGTTGCAGGCAATGCAGAAACAAGGAAGATACGATAGAGATGTATATAATCAAAAAGTTGATGAATATAATGCTCTTGCAAAGGATATTAACGCAAAAATCACTAATCTTAAGCTCGATATAGCTACATACAATGCTCAGGTAAGAAGCTTCAATAGCTGCATTTCGTCTGAGTAGGGAACAATTTCGTGTTATTGACAATATTAAAGCTTGTGATATAATTGTCATACTATAACAACGTATGAAATCACACGAGAAAAAGCACGAAACTCATGAGGAATTGGTGGCACGTCTCCAAAAAGATGTGGATGCTATTTTGGATGAATTTTCACACTTTTTAAGAGTAAAAGATAAGGAGGATGATGATAGTCCAAAGGTTCAGTTTGATGTGGATTTTATTATTAAAAATATTCACAGCAAAAAAAACAGAGTTCGAGATATGCACACACGTAACAGTGCAAAGATTGAGCATGGCCACATTCCATCAACTATCCATCAGAATGGTCCACGACTTTATGATGGTACGGATTTTATGAAAAGAAAAAATAAAAGATCCTCACGTTTCTTTCTGAAAGGTTTCCAATTCTAATATCAAAAAACACCCTACGGGTGTTTTTTGATATTTACCGTATACCACTATCGAACGAAATGTTTGTAGTGGTCATCTTGTCTTTTGTGACTATTATTTTTACCTTTTCCATGCGAGGGAGAGACTTTGTATCAGCATTATCTATGTAGTAAGTATTTGGTTCAAGGTAAAAAGTAAATGAACCGTCTTTGCTTGTGATTGTTTCAGTTACCTTTTTGCCTTTGCTATCTGTAACTACAAGGTGGGCGCTAAATGCTTTGTCATTACAAGATTCATCATTTGTTTTTTGAACTGGGCAAGTCGGTCCTATGGTCGTGATTCCTTTAATACCAGATTGGATTGTTGATGCAGATGCCACAGGGACGACCTTTTTTGCATTGGATGCTGAGTTTTTTGTTACATTTGTGTGTTCAATAGGTGTTTCCACTTCTTCATACATAGAATTGTACAGAACCGCTTCTTCATACCACCTTCCCATAAAAAATGTCCACACCGGGAGAACGCAGAGGAAAAAAATAACTGCGAGGAGTTTTGAATACCATGTAACTTTATTCCAAACAAGAACCATATACCTTTATTGTATCATTGTAGGCTTAAATCTGAAGTGAATAGTGTAATAATGCTATTGTGGATATCGTTCTTTGGGCCACTTGTGCTTTCAAGCGTACAGTTCATAATATATACAGGTCTTATTATAAGTTTATAATTGAAAAAATATGAAAGGTTTACATATGTTGACTTGGGTTCTCCTCGTAGTTGGAGGATTGAACTGGCTTCTCAAGGTGTTTAATTTTGATCTAGCATCATGGGGTTTGCCTGATATGCTCATGAAGATTGTATATCTTCTCGTGGGACTTTCAGCACTCTACGAGCTCTTCACTCATAAGAAGAATTGCAAGATGTGTTCTGGACAGACAATGTAATATTGTTTGTGAACAAAACCGCTCTGTACGAGCGGTTTTGTTTTGTCTCAAAAACTTTTGGTATATAATGCCTCATATGTTACAGCAGACTTCACTCTATAGAAAATACAGACCACGAACTTTTGATGAAATCATTGGTCAAGATCAAATTGTAAAGGTGCTTCGTGGATCCCTCGATCTTGGAAATATTTCTCATGCGTATGTGTTTGCTGGAAGCCGAGGCACTGGAAAAACTTCAATAGCGCGTATTATTGCTCATGAACTTGGGTGTACTCCTTCTGATATATATGAGATAGATGCTGCATCAAACCGTGGCATCGATGATGTGCGTGATATCCGTATATCAGTAGAGACAGTGCCATTTGAATCGAAGTATAAGGTCTACATCATCGATGAAGTACACATGCTTACAAAAGAAGCATTTAATGCACTTCTTAAAACACTCGAAGAGCCGCCATCATATGTGGTGTTTATCCTTGCAACCACAGAGCTTGAAAAAATACCCGAAACGGTACTTTCACGATGCCAAGTATTTCAGTTTAAGAAACCAAACCAGAAAACATTGAAAGATCTTGTTCTCAAGGTTTCGAAAAAGGAAGGATACAGTATTGATCCATCTTCAGGAGAACTTATTGCAATGCTCGCAGATGGATCATTTCGAGACTCGCTTGGTATATTGCAGAAAGTACTCTCGTTTAGTAAAGATAAAAAGATTTCTGCGCAGGAGGTTGAGCTCGTCACAGGAGCACCAAAGGGGAAACTGGTGAATGCTTTTCTTTCTGC
>CAZFAS010000007.1:0-6135 GCA_964516975.1 uncultured Candidatus Saccharibacteria bacterium | reverse complement strand
CTTGCGCTTATGCGTCTTTTGGGTCAAGATAATTGAGCATTACGTTTTTGAGTTTGGTTTCGTATATATTGCCGATTCGTCTAATGGTAGGACACCGCCCTTTGGAGGCGGGTATTGGGGTTCGAGTCCCTGA
The DNA here is from genome assembly GCA_964516975.1 of uncultured Candidatus Saccharibacteria bacterium. Taxonomy (GTDB): domain Bacteria; phylum Patescibacteriota; class Minisyncoccia; order Phycocordibacterales; family Zambryskibacteraceae; genus CAZFAS01. The sequence goes on along the minus strand of CAZFAS010000007.1, from coordinate 6,002 downwards.
TCGGCAGCAATGATTTGCAAAGAGTGCTGGGTGCACTCTGCGCAAATTATCATTTCTAGCCGATCAGGGACTCGAAAGCTGGAGCGCGTCGGCGCGAGGTGGGGTCGAGAGATTTTTCAGCAGAAAAATACTCGTGACCGAGTCCCTGATTAATTGCATTTGATTAGTAAGGTGTACTGGTCCTGTATGAGATCACAAGTGCCCCATTTTAAATTTGACCAAGTTCATTTATAATGTTACTTTTACTATGGAATCAGTCTAGGGAGATACTATGTGCTGTCCAGCACCAAACCCTTATATTTCCAGACGATTGAAAGAAGAGAAAGAGCTGGAACATGAAGTAAAGAAAGTAAAAGCAAAAACGCGTAAATGGTCTCGTGAACAATTAGTTCAGGAGATCGCTGAGTTACAATTGGCAAGAGAACGGGCAGGTAGTATCACCTCAGAGAGAGTTAACCGTTGGCCTTAGTAGATATTGAATTACACACTTAGCAGTGTGTAATTTTTTTTAATTAAAATCTCCAATCGGGGTACTGGTCCTGTAAGGACCGTTAGTCCCTGATCGGCAGCACTTGACCCTAAAGTATTTGTGTGATTATTATAGTGGCAGAACAAAATCATACGAGGAAGCATGATGCTCAAGAAATATGTTTCTATTCGTTCGAAAAGAAAAATAAAGTACACTGAGAGAGATTTTAAGCTCAACCCTCGACCTCTTCTTCCTTTTATGGGTCCGGAGTTTGGACCTGCAGAAACAGTTCGAGTGAAGGAGGGCACGATCCTATATGTTCAGTGTTACAACCACGACAGAAACAGACCGTACGGTCTCATTCTAGGATTCGTCGCTTCGCGATGGCTTAAAAAGAATGGGTTGCGGACAGTCACGGTAAATCCTCTCACCACTGCTGGAGAAAAGAAGTATACTCAAAAGTTGAGTAACCTTCTCGAAGGTGCTTTGAACTTCTGGTAACCGCTTAGCAATGCTAAGCGGTTTTTGTTTTGGTAAAAGTACAATTTTATTTGACAGGATTAGAAGAATTTGACTTTTATACAATAGTAAGTATAAATATTTTAGAAATATGATCACTGTACACTCACTTTCAAGCTGAGGTTTCGATGAAGATCACCGCTGTTAGTTCTTTTCCGGTTGTCATGATACTTATGACAGTGGAAAAGGTGGTCGTGTCTGGGCGTGAAAGTCATGCTACGGATGCTGATGGTTTTGATGTCTATCTTCCATGTAAGATAGTGAAAAAGGTTGCAAATGGAGATGTGCTGCATGTACTTTGCATACCAGATGAAGGGCTGAGGATTGCACGTAAAGTCCTTTTGGTTTCGATCCAGAAATGCAACAGCGGGATCGTCGTTCCACTATTTAAGGTTAAAGGGGAACTATGGACTGAGCTCTATAGAAGTTTCGCTTTTCTCCGGTAATACATAGCACAATCGCTCTGAGAATAGATATTCCCAGAGCGGTTTTTTTAAATTAAAGACTCTAATCGGCGTACCAGTGCTGTAAAGACCGTTAGTCCCTGATCAGCAGATTGCAAGTTTGATATAATTACCATATGAAAACAATTACACTCCGCAAGCAATGGGTTATTAATGCTTCGATAGATGAAGTTGCTCGCATAATGACAGACTTCGAACATTTACCAAACTATTTTCCTAAGGTTGCTGAGTCTGTCAATATTTTAAAGCGAGAAGGAAATAATTTGGAAATGGAGGCAACAGTAAAATCATTTGGAAGAAAATTTAAAGTAAAAATGAAAACCCAGATTCTTCCGGGAAAAGGATTTATTTCAGACAATGATAGTTATGAGTTCGGAACATCTGGTCATGAAGAGTTATTACTATCAGAACACCCAAAAGGGACTTTGATTGATTATACTTATCAAGTTTCTATTCATAAACCATGGCTTCGGGTTGTCGCAACACCTCTCATTAAGTGGTATTCGATGAAGTTTTGGGAGAAAGCAGTCATTGACGAGCTTAAAAGGATGCTTGAGAAAAAGTAGAAGTAGTTTATTTCACTATTACTTTAAGAAGAAATATTTAATACAACATGTATTAATTTTGATATGCTTAAGTCATGAAAAAATATTTATATATAATTGGATTCTTAATTCTCGCTTTTGTATTTGTCCTTATATTTAATCTTAAGACGAGTTGGGGAGACCTTGAAAGTGTCCACAAGGATGTAGTATATGCAGTAACGTGTCAAAATCATGGTATTCAGATCAGTTGGTTACGTATAGAGTGGGTATCTAGTAGGGATCATTGTCAGAATATTTAGTTTTTATGAGTTCTGATAAAGTTGATATTCAGATAATATTTCTGGTAATACTATCTCTACTATCATCGAGGCTATTTTTTGCATTATTTGATGATCCGGAAGGGCCGAATTTGCTTATTGTCGTGGTGATGGCAATAGTCTTGTTTGTTACTTCTATTTTCGTGTCAAAATATTCAAAGTTGAAAGAATTGAGTGGATTACAGAAACTCGGAGTACATACAGTTATGCAAATCATAGTTGTGTTGATTTTGTATTTTTGCTTGAGATAGACAGTACGGTTTTAAATTCAGCTGTATAGTGTTTTTCCTTTATTTAAAAAGACTTGATACAATTAACTATATGAACATAATCGCAATAATCGTTTCAGCGGCAGTATGTTTTATTATAGGTTTTTTGATGCATGGGCCACTTTTTGGAAAAACATGGATGAAGCTTGCAAATATCACCCCAACTGGGAATGAAAAAATGAGTGACATGTGGAAGCCAATGGTGTTGAATTTCATTACAAATATTGTATGTGCATACGTACTGAGCGGTTTAATTTGGTTTTCGGCACAGGCATTTCCTGCCCAGCATTTGTCATGGTATATGGGTGTTCTTATTTCACTTTGGATGTGGATTGGTTTTGTGGTGCCGTGGACAGCTATGGAAGTTATATGGATGAAGAAGTCATTTAAGTTGTGGCTTTTTGATACCGTGTCATTTTTGCTCGGTATTGCCGCAATGGGTGCAATACTTGCAGTGTGGTAATGGTATGAAATAGAAAAAGAGCGAAGACGAAGCCTTCGCTCTTTTTAATGAAAACTTGTACTGAGTACGCTATACTCTGTTCCTATGTCAAAAGAAAAACTTATTATCCTATTCACAGTATTTATAGATGTTATTGGTCTTGGAATTATCATTCCGACTATGCCAACATATGTATATTCATTTGGCGCAAGTCCAAGTACCATCACAATACTATTTTCTGTATTCGCACTATTTTCATTTTTAAGTACACCAGTTCTGGGTGCGCTTTCTGATAAAATCGGGAGAAGACCTATACTTATGGTGAGTATCCTAAGTTCTTCTATCGGTTGGTTTGTTTTTGCTTCTGCGCATTCACTGTTAGTTCTTTTTTTAGGCAGAATCATTGATGGACTTGCAGCTGGAAATTTTTCTACAGCTCAAAGTGCAATCTCTGATGTGTCGAAAGATCAGAAAGAGCGTTCAGCTAATCTCGGCTTGGTGGGGATGATATTTGGTATAGGGTTTTTGCTCGGACCGCTTCTCGGTGGTCTCTTGAGTAAAGTTTCACATGTATTTCCATTTTGGTTTGTAGCATGTCTTGCACTATTAAACTTTATACTCGCTTACTTCTTTTTACCTGAGACAAATAAAAATCTTCACCACGACAAACAAATAACTTGGAATCCACTCTCCCCGATAGTTTCAGCACTCAAAGATCTGAAGCTGCGTAAGCTCTATGTAACATGGTTCCTCTTTAGTTCGATCGCTATGGGTACAAATACTATTTTCGCTTTGTATCTTCTCAAGGTGTTTAATTTCGGCGCATTTGAGAGTGGTCTCTATTTTACTGGAATTGGTATTATCATTGCGTTCAACCAAGGGTTCGCGCTTAAGAGATTTTGGCTTAAGTATTTTACTGAAAAGAAGCTTATCGTTATGATGCTTGGGATATTTGGTTTGGGGTATCTAGTCATGGCATATCCTGTTTTATGGTTCTTTATTTTTGGTCTTGTACTTACTTCATTTGGCCAGTCTGTACTTCGTGTCGCTATAGCAAGTGAGATAATGGGGGAAACAGATCCGCGCGAACGTGGTCAGGCTTCAGGGATTCTCGCATCGCTTATGAATGGAGCAAGTATCATCTCTCCACTCATAATGGGTCAGCTTTTTGAAATGAAAGTGGGTTTACCGTATGTAACTGCTGCGATTTTATGTGTTTTGACACTTGTATATATTGCGGGAAGGAAGTTTCCAAGAATCATCCCAACGACACAAGTGTAGATTCTATGATTTGACTTCATTATGTATTTGAACTATCCTCACACTGGATTTCTTTCATAGGTGAGGGATATGTCTATCTCCGATAAAAAGGGGGAAAAGCTCCATATTCCACTTCGTGTATTTAAGAGGTGGAGAGAATTCCCCAATTGGCTCGTGAAAAGTGAGCTCACGCTCGATGAAGGCACCTATGTCCTCGTTAGTGAACCAATCTCGATGATCTATGATCACCGAAGTGTGGTTGCACTACAAGTGGTCAGTGTCCTTGGTGAATTTTTTGTTTTACAGGATGAATTTAACCTTGCAACACAAAAGTATGCAGACACTGAGCGTATAGAGTATAACCAGAGATTTGTCTGGCATGAAGTGTTGCGGTGCTGGTTCAATACTCCAGAGAGGCATGTGGGTGGAAGACATTCAAATGCAGTGCTGGTATTCCCACCAAATGACAATCATCCTGAATGGTGGGTATTTTCCTCATCCACTGGAGATTTTCATTCATTTATTGGTGAGGATGTGGAAAAAAGAGCTTTTGTTGTTGCTGTTGGCTTTATTACGCAACGATAGACACTCTTATTGAGAATTTGAAGACCCATGGCAACATGGGTCTTTTGTTACAGAAAATCATTGTGCCGAGGAGGAGACTAGGTCACATATAAAATTCTGCTGAATTTTTATGCGACCCCACCTCGCGCCGTCGCGCTCCGGTTTTCAAGTCTCTGCTCCTTTTTGAGTACAAAAAGATTCGCCTCCTTAGCACATATTCACTTCGTTCATTATTGTGCCGAGGAGGAGACTTGAACTCCTATGGATTTCTCCACTAGTTCCTAAGACTAGCGCGTATACCAATTCCGCCACCTCGGCATGACATCTACCATATCATACTTTAAAAGGAAATATAAACACAAAAAATCTTTATTGACAAATTAGAAAATATTGGGTAATTTTTTGTTTCCGAAGTTCTTTCCATATACCGGAGAATATCATGGCAAGAAAGCCGAGGTTTAGTAGGAAGAATTTTGACTTGTTACTAAAGACAAATGAGGAACTTGAGCGTGAAATGGCAGCGGCTGTACTTGACCAAGCTATTGCACGGGAGAAGCTAGCCCGAGAGTCTGATCAAAAGATTGATGAGATGAAGGTGAAAGTTGAAAAGTTAACTGCTGAGCTCGAAGTAACTCAATTCGAGCTTGAACGTTCAAGGGAAAGTGCTTCGACACGTAAAAATGTGATTGAAGGATTGGGTGAGAGGGTTGCAGGGTTAAAACAAGAGCATTCAGCTTTGGTAGTGCTGTATGATGATGAGACGGCCCTCAATCGCAGAAGCCATGAGGTAGTACTTGGTCTGAATGAGATGCTTTTGAATTTTATGACAGGAAAAATGAGAGTTGGAGCTGTTGTCTTGGATACTAAGCCAAAGCAGTAGGTATACGAGCCCCGCATTATGCGGGGCTTTTCTTTTATCTTTGTGCATCCAGCAGGGATCTCGACTACCGTCGCGGGTACTTTTCGATTTCGCCCCGCTCAATATCGAAAAGTCTTTCGAACCCTGCACACAAAGTATTCAAATACTTTGCTTGACTTCACAAAATAAAAACAAGACGCAAGTCCTGTTTTATCTTTGTGCATCCAGCAGGGATCGAACCTGCGACCTTATCCTTAAGAGGGATCTGCTCTACCAGCTGAGCTATGGATGCAT
>CAZFAS010000006.1:11225-47871 GCA_964516975.1 uncultured Candidatus Saccharibacteria bacterium | reverse complement strand
TCTGGAACACAAAGTGTTACTCCAACTGCTAATACAACATACACACTTGCATGTAGTGGAACAGGAGGTACCGTTACGCAGTCAGTATCTATCGTAGTGAGTGCGCCAGTCGTTTCAGGACCTATAACGTTGCCAATACTCCCACTTGTATTTTCAGTTCCAATGCCAGTGCAGACTGGAAAGGTATGGTCAGTGCCTGCGGGTGATGTTACTGCTTTTAAGCAGGCTTTGAGCCAAGCCCAACTTGGAGATACCATTGAACTTCAAGCTGGTTCAACATATACAGGAAATTTTACACTTCCGAATAAAACAACCGGATCAGGTTGGATTATTATTAGAACAAGTGCGTATAACAATTTACCCGCATCTGGTATACGAGTTAGTCCAAATGACGCTGTAAATATGGCAAAGCTCGTTTCACCAAATGTTGGCTCAACAATTACTTTTGCTCCAGGTTCACATCATTATCGTTTAATCGGACTTGATATAACTCAGAATATATTATCGAAAGATATTCAAACTGCGATTGTTTCAATTTCACCACAATCTGGAAATACCGCAGATTTGCCAAATAATATAACTTTGGACAGAATGTATATTCATTCTCAACCTACAACTGCTGTACAGCGATGCGTACATGCTGATGGTTCATATGTTGCCATTATTGATAGTTATTTGTCAGAGTGTCATGCAAAGGGTTTTGATAGTCAGGCAATCGCAGCGTGGAATACAAATGGTCCGATTAAAATTGTAAATAATAGACTAGAAGGTGCAGGAGAAAATATAATTTTTGGAGGTGCTGATCCATTAATTCAGGGCGCAATTCCATCAGATATTGAAATTAGAAATAACTATATTTATACACCACCATCATGGGGAGCAAATGTTGGGTCAGCAAATTCATTGTGGACGAAGAAAAATTTGTTCGAATTGAAGTCAGCAAGAAGAGTATTACTAGAGGGGAACATCTTGGACGGTTCTTGGGCAGATGGGCAAGTTGGTAATGCTTTTGTTATTAAATCAGCAAACCAGAGTGGTAAATGTACATGGTGTCAAACTACCGATTTTACTGTTCGATATAACTACATTAAGAATATGGGTGGAGCAGGTGGAGTTTCAGGCACATCTGGATCGAGCAGTACATATCCGATTGGAGGACTGTCTTCTCGAATTCTCTTTGAACATAATATTTTCGAAAATATCAATGTTGCACCTTATACGGGAGTAGCGCGACTTATTGAGCTATATAATAATGCTCACGATGTGATCTATAGAAATAATACCTATAATACTACGGGACTCATTCAGCATTTTGTTTCAGGGGGAACATCTATTAATGCTACGAATTTTGAATATAAGGATAATATTGCTCCATTTGGAGAGTATGGACTTGTCCCTGGATTTTCTGAGGCAACGTTTGCTGCGCAAATCGCAGGAACCTACAACTATTCTGGAAATGTTGTATATGGAAACGTAACTAATTATTGGTCGAAATCAAAGTATCCTAATACTACCTTGGTTCCAGATTATGTTACTGCACTTTCTATTGGGAAAGGAGCAAATATTCCTGCCGTACTTGCTGCTACACAGAATGCAATGATTGGTGGGGGAACTGGTGTTGTTCCACCACCACCTCCTCCATCTAATACTCCAACCCTCACTCTTTCAGCATCTCCAACTTCAATCACAGCAGGTCAGTCATCAACACTCTCATGGTCATCAACGAATGCGACAAGTTGTACAGCAACAGGTGGATGGTCAGGAACACTTGCTACATCTGGAACACAAAGTGTTACTCCAACTGCTAATACAACATACACACTTGCATGTACTGGAACAGGGGGTACTGCTACGCAGTCTGCGACAGTGAGTGTGGGTACACAAACTCCACCACCTACGCAAAAGTTTTCAGTAGGTGATAGTGTACAAACGAATTCAAATCTTAATGTCAGGACATCTCCTTCGACTGGAGAAAAGACAATCGTTGGTACTCAGCCGATTGCATCAGCAGGAAAGGTTGTTGCCGGTCCGACAACAGCGGTAGGGTATACTTGGTGGAATGTAGATTATGTAAATGCTCCAGATGGATGGAGTGTGGAAAATTATTTGGATAAAACATCGGGGGTTATTGTGCCTCCTCCATCTAATACTCCAACCCTCACTCTTTCAGCATCTCCAACTTCAATCACAGCAGGTCAGTCATCAACACTCTCATGGTCATCAACGAATGCGACAAGTTGTACAGCAACAGGTGGATGGTCAGGAACACTTGCTACATCTGGAACACAAAGTGTTACTCCAACTGCTAATACAACATACACACTTGCATGTACTGGAACAGGGGGTACTGCTACGCAGTCTGCGACAGTGGTGGTAGGAAGTACAACAGGAGGCAGTGTTACGCTGAAGTTTAATTCGACTCAACCAAAGGATGTGTACGCTGGTTATAGCATGATTGGTTCTATAAGGGTGTCAAATGGTACAACAAATAATGATTATGTTGATGTCGCAGTACAGAATATACCTACGGGAATGACATTTACGTGGTTATCTGGAGTTAACTACTCAGCAAAGGGTTTAAATCTTCAGGTATATCATGGAGATGGTGAGGCGGCATACAGAATCGCCGCATCGTCGAATGTTGCACCCGGTGATTATTCTTTAAATCTTATTGCCACTGAAAGAACGACAGGCATTTCGTCAACTTTAAATGTTCCGTTTACTGTGACTGCTAGTCCTTCTCCTATAACAAAATTGCCAGTGGGAGCATCGCCAGCTTTACCCGCAATGACAAAATACAATTCTGATATGTTGAAATATGCTCAGACATATTGTAATTCAACATTAAGTGCGGGTGTTGAGTCTGGAGTATGGTATTACGATGGTGAAAGAGTGTATTACAATATTTCAGATTACACTGGTGATCCAACATGGGGAAACACTTGCGCTCAAAATGTTGAGTCAATGTATAAAAATTACGTTATCTCAAATAACGGCGGTGTCCCAGGTTGGAGGAATTTCTCAAAAGGTCTTCGAATGGATTATGAAAGAACTGGGGATGCAACATCAAAGACGGCTGCACTATTGTTAGCGAGATCGTATCCGTTATATTGGAATGTCGATCAAACAAGCAGTCGAGAAATAGCATATGCTATTGATTCAATGATTAATGCTGAAAAATTGGGCTCAGCAAGAAATCCAGAATTAGCAAATATGGTTGATTTAGCATTAGGTCATATTGATCAATGGGCAGTAGCAAAAAACGCATCGTATCTACCTCCGTTTATGGTTGCACTTACGGCTGAAGCACTTATCGGTTATTATGATTTAACAGGAGATCCGAGAGTTCCAGTTTCTCTGAAGGCAGCTGCTGACCATATTTGGAATGTTGCATGGGATAATACAAGTCAATCGTTTTATTACTACGATAGGCTTGTTACTGGTCAGGGAGGCAGGACACCTGCACCAGATTTGAATAATCTCATTTCTCCTCTCTATGGTTGGCTTTATTCAATAACTGGTGATACGAAGTACTTAACACAGGGTGATCAAATCTTTACTGGTGGTGTAAATGGTGCATGGCTTGGTCAAGGAAAACCATTTAGTCAAAACTATAGGTGGAGTATGAATTATTTGAAATGGACTGGAAGAATTCCAAACATTAATCTTCCTGCTTTCACTATGAATTCTGGGCAAACAGTAGTACTTGGCGCAAGTACAACGGGAATAGGTATTGGTGATTCTGTTGTGACAACATCGAATCTTAATGTTCGTGATGCTGCGAATGGTTCATTATTAGGTAAACAGCCAGTTGGAATGTTTGGAACTGTGAAAGCTGGACCAGTGAGCGTTGGGGGATATACTTGGTGGAATATAGATTATGTAAATGCACCAGATGGATGGAGTGTAGAAAACTATCTCCTAAAGAAATAAGTTTGATTCTAACAACAAAAAACCCCGAGAAATCGGGGTTTTTTGTTGTTAGAATACCTTTTCAACGATTTTCTTAAAAGTTTCTGGGTTTTCTGCGGCTAGTTGTGAGAGAATTTTTCTATCGAGAGAGATATTCTGCTTCTTTAAATTCCCAATGAATTTGCTGTATGAGTGGCCGAGAGGTCGGAGCGCTGCATTGATACGAACATTCCATAGTTTCCTCATGTCACCCTTTTTATCCCTTCGATGAGCGAATGCATATGTTCCAGCATGAAAGAGTGCTTCAGTAGCTGCTCGTTCTTTTGTTCCTCGTCCAAAGCGGAAACCTTTCGCTTGTTTGAGAACATTTCTTCGTGTTTTAAGCGCATTTACGCCTTTCTTAACTCTTGTCATGAAAGTAGATTAAATATTTACTAAAAATTGAGTTCGTGACTTGTTTGAAATCACAAAGTTTTCTCCACGCTTTTTGCCGAGCTGACTTCTTCGTCGACTCTCTTTAGCGTTAAAGTGATTTTGTCCTGGTTTTCGAGACAAAACCTTACCCTTTTTGGTTACTTTAAGGCGTTTTGCGTATGATTTGTTGGTCTTTATAGCCATGGTTTTTACCTATGTATTGAGCTTCCTATCTTACAGTTTTTGTCCTATTTGTCTAGTCCCTGGGGTTATTTACTTGGGGAACCCCTCTCGATAATGACAGTAAGACCCTTCGGGCTTTTTTGAGGGGCGTCCGCGATCTTATAATCCACCGATATGAGGTGGAGTACACGATCCATTCTTTCTCTAAGGAATTTCTGGTCTAAGTACTTCGTTCTGCCCGGAAGAAAGAGATCTATCTTTATTCTATGGCCCTCTGAAAGCCACTCTGATGCCTTGCGTGCCTTTAGGGAAAGATCATGATCACCTGTCCCAACCTTTACCTGGATAGTTTTCACCTCAACAGTATGTGATTTTGCTTTTTGTACCTTCTGCTTCTTATTCTCCATATACTGGTACTTTCCGTAGTCCATAATTTTTGCTACGGGAGGGACAGCATTTGGTGATATTTCAATAAGATCGAGTCCTAGTTCTTGTGCTTTCGACAGTGCCTGAGAAAGGGGAATAAGTCCGAAATTTTCTCCAGTAGGTCCAATAACCCGAAGTTCGGAAGCTTTTATTTGATGGTTGATGCGTACGTTACTCAAGAGTTGTTATTATTTATTGTATTGTCACATATATATACCATGGAAGTTCTCACTATGCAATTTATAGAAACCTTCGGATCGGGAGCGTGATGAACTCCTTTATTTTCATTGTTGTACTGCGTTTTCTCCATTCACTGAGGGACACTTCTTGAGACGATGTCATATCGTTTTCAAAGTACTCGCGTATTTCTTTTGCAAATAATGCATTCGTACTCACAATATTTGCTTCAAAGTTATAAAGGAAACTTAGCGAATCAAGGTTAAAGCTTCCAATTGTTGCCCAGGTATCATCTATGACAGCAGTTTTTGCATGAAGTAGTTCACCGTAATATTGAAAAATACGAATACCAGACGATATAAGTTTGTCATAATAGGCGTGAGAGCCAGAGTCGACAAGGGGGTAGTTACTAGTCTTAGGTACCAGTATTTTAACCTCGACTCCTCTTTTTGCCGCAAGTCGTAGTACTCTTCGCATTCTCCTATCTGGGACAAAGTATGGAGTGGTCAGGTAAATATAATTTTTTGCACCTCGGATTGCCTGGATGAGCTCTTGGTAGAGATATCTTTTTCCAATATTTGGTGAATTAGTAATAAATTGGAATCCTTTTACAAAATTTTTTGTTTTTGCAATTCTTCCCCAGAATTTTCTTTCGTTTGCCACAAACCACATTTCATGAAAAGCATTTTGCATTTCTTTAGTAATAGGACCAGTAACTCGTACATGAGTATCTCTCCACGATCGCATGTCTTTTCGGATATTTACACCGCCAACAAAACCAACATTTCCATCTACGATAATGAGTTTTCGATGGTCGCGGAAAAACCATGAGAAAAAAGAATGAATTCTCCATGGTTTGATAATATTGAAAAACTTTACTTCAATTCCAATGTCTTGAAGAGTCTCTGGGAGAGATGATGCGAAAAATCCATAGCTACCTGCCATATCGCATAGAATACGAACACGTACCCCTTCCTGACGTTTTTTAATGAGAAGTTCAAGGAATTCCTGTCCAACAGCATCTCTTTCGAGAATATATTCTTCAATATCAATTGTTTTACGTGCATTAATAAAAGCTTCCTTGAGTGCCTTCCAAGTTTCATCTGTTCGAGTATAAAAGTGCCACTGTGTCGAATGAAAACTCACGGCTGTGAAAATTGATAGGGGATTGATTGTCTTCTATGACTATAATCGAGGCCAATTTTTACAAATCCAGCAGCAATAATGAGGAGAATTATAATAAAAAATACCATCTTTTGATTCATGTCATTTATTATAGCAAATATCATTCATTTGATAGAATAAATATATGAAACAATGGATTCAAAACTATGAAGAAATCGCCACAACAGATCTTAGAAAAGATGCTTTGAAGATTTTATCTGCAGGTTTGGATGCTCTTGATACTAGGTCTGCTGTTCGTAGTGAGATTACTTATGAAAAAGATACAAAGACCGTTTGCTTTAAGGATTCAAATGTCTGTTTGTCTGATTATGAAAGAATTCTTTATGTCGCAATCGGGAAGTGTGCTGTGAGCGCATCAGAAGAGATTGAAGATATTTTTGGAGATTCCATTACGGGTGGATATGTACTAGATATTCAGACAGGAATATTTAAGAAATTAGTATCGAAGGTCGGGTCACACCCTTTTCCTTCAGATACGAATCAAGAGGCGACAAATGACATTATTGATCTTCTGCAAAGTGCGACTGAAAAAGATTTGGTAATTATGGTTATTTCGGGAGGAGGTTCATCGCTTTTATGCTCTCCATTTAATATGTCATGTAATACATTATCGAGGATAACAAAAGAGCTTATGCAGAAGGGTGCAACAATTGAAGAATTAAATACTGTAAGAAAGCATCTTTCAAATGTTCAAGGTGGTCAGTTAGCAAAGATTGCATATCCAGCAACAGTATACGCTCTCATTTTTTCTGATGTTCCAGGAGATGATTTTTCATTTATTGCTTCAGGTCCGGTGACGATGGATATGACAACGAAAGAAGATGCAACGAGAATTCTGACTCAGTATGAAATATCAGAGCATGATGGAGAAAAGATTGAAGTAATAGAAACTCCAAAAGAGATAAAATATTTTGAAAAAGTTAAGACAATATTACTTGTAAATAATACCCGTGCTTTAAATGCGATGTCTTCTTGTGCCGAAGGATTGGGGTACCCATCTTTTGTAAAAAGCTCGGTTATACAAGGTGAGGCAAGTTTGGTAGGAAAAAATATTGTAGAAGAAAATAGGGGAAAGAAAGGGGCTTTTTTTTATGGCGGTGAAACAACCGTTACAGTAAAAAAGAAGGAGGGTAAGGGGGGAAGAAATCAAGAAGTGGCGCTTGGTGCGCTTTCAGCAATCAAAGATGATTCGATTTTTGTTGCTGCTGCCTCCGACGGTCATGATAATAGTGATGTTATGGGCGCATTTGTTGACTCTCCTATAAAGGAGGAGGTTACTCATTTGGGTATTCGACCTGAGGAATTTCTTTTGAACAATGATTCCTATGCCTTTTTTGAACTAGTTAGAGGGCATGTTCGAAGTGGTTTGACGGGTATTAATGTTTCAGATTTGTACTTTTTTCTTCAGAAATAAACAGTATTGTGAGGTGTGATATGGTCAGAAATCTTATATAATAAGGGAGATATTTCTATTTATATTATTTTATGGACAAACAAAACGCGTGGATTTTATGGTTTAACGAGTTATCAAATGATGACGTTTCATTAGTAGGAGGGAAGAATGCTTCGCTTGGTGAAATGTACCAGCAATTAACTCCAAAAGGTGTAAGGATTCCAAATGGTTTCGCAATTACCGCAAAAGGATATCAGCATTTTTTGGATAGATCTGGGCTTCGAGAGGTGATAAAAAAAGAACTTTCTGATCTCGATACGAACAATGTTTCTGCTCTTCAAAAGAAAGGGAAAATAATACGTAAGGCTTTTATAAAGACGAAATTTCCTAGTGATATGGCAGCTCAAGTGCTTGAGGCATATCATAAGCTTTGTGATTTATATGGAACAAAAAATGTTGATACAGCTGTAAGATCATCCGCAACGGCCGAAGATCTTCCAGGTGCTTCATTTGCTGGAGAGCATGAGACATTTCTTAACATTCATGGTGACGATCAAGTACTTTCTGCTGTACGTGCAGCATTCGCGTCGCTTTTCACTGATAGAGCAATTTCATATCGAGTAGATAAAGGATTTGCTCACGACACGATTTCACTTTCAGTGGGTGTGCAGAAGATGGTTCGTTCAGATCTTGGTGCTTCAGGAGTTATGTTTACCCTTGATACTGAAACTGGTTTTCGAGATGTCGTAACAATTAATGCCTCTCTAGGTCTTGGTGAAATGGTTGTGCAGGGTAAGGTTACTCCGGATGAGTTCATGGTGTATAAGCCAACTCTTAAGGACGGATTTTCTCCCGTTATAAAAAAGAATCTTGGTCCAAAGCGCGTAAAGATGATTTATACAAATAGTTCAAGTAAGCCAGTAAAAGAAGTGAGTACAACAATAGTTGAGCAAAATAACTTCTCTATAAGTGATAGTGAGGTGCTTCAGCTTGCGAAGTGGGGGGTCATGATTGAGGAACACTATAGTGCAAGGGCGAAGCATCCTATGCCAATGGATATGGAATGGGCTAAGGATGGCGTAACTGGAGAACTTTACATTGTGCAAGCACGTCCGGAGACAGTACAGTCAGAAAAGAAAGGATTCGTCCGTGATGAATATAAATTAACCTCACAAGGTAAGTCTATTGTGGAAGGTATATCTGTTGGTGCAAAAATCGCTACAGGAAAAGCTCGCATCATACTTTCAACAAAGAAGCTCGATGAATTTAAAGATGGTGAAATTCTTATTACAGAGATTACAGATCCAGATTGGGAGCCAATTATGAAAAAGGCAGCAGCTATTATTACAGAGAAAGGGGGAAGGACTTCGCATGCCGCTATTGTTTCTCGTGAGCTTGGTATCCCAGCAATTGTCGGTGCACGAGGTGCACTTTCAAAAATAAAAACGGGAGATGTTATTACCATTGATACTTCTTCAGGGGATGTTGGAAAGGTGTTTGAAGGCGAGCTAACATTCGAAAAAAAGTCATATGATATGAAGGATGTTCCTACAGTAAAGACTAAAATATCAGTGAATGTTGGAACTCCAGATGGTGCATTTATGCACGGATTGCTTCCTCATCATGGTGTAGGTCTTGCTCGTGAAGAATTTATAATTGCATCACACATTAAGGTACACCCATTAGCACTTCTTAATTATGATACCCTCGAATCAAAAGAATTAAAGAAAAAGATTGATGCGATTGTAGTAGGGTACCCATCACGAAGAGACTTCTATGTAAGAAAGCTCGCAGAGGGTATATCACAGATCGCTGCGGCTTTTGCGCCATATCAAGTTATTGTTCGATTTTCTGATTTCAAGACGAATGAATATCGCTCACTTCTTGGAGGAACAATGTTTGAACCTGAAGAAGAAAACCCAATGCTCGGATGGAGGGGGGCATCAAGATATGCTCATCCAAACTTTAAGCCAGCTTTTCAGCTTGAATGTGAGGCAGTAAAAGTTGTACGTGAAGAGTTTGGATTAACAAATCTTCAAGTAATGATTCCATTTTGCCGAACTCCAGAAGAGGGAAAGAAAGTCGTTGAGACAATGAAAGAATTCGGCCTTGTGCAGGGTGCAGGGGAAAAAGATCTAAAAATATATGTTATGTGTGAAATTCCTTCAAATGTTCTTCGAGCCGATGAATTCCTTGATATTTTTGATGGATTTTCAATTGGTTCAAATGACCTCTCACAACTTACGCTTGGGCTCGATCGAGATTCTTCTATTGTTGCCGGTATTTCGAATGAAAATGATCCAGCAGTACGCAAACTCGTGAAAGATGCTATCGCAACATGTAAGCGTCGAGGAAAATATATCGGTATTTGTGGTCAAGCACCTTCTGATTATCCAGACTTTCTTAGATTTTTGGTACGAGAAGGGATCGAGTCAATTTCACTCAATGCCGACTCGGTTGTCCCAATGCTATTCGAAGTAGCAGAAGAGGAGAAGCTTATGCAGCAATAAGATATGGGTGCACTCATTACAGATTGTAGGGCACGCTCAGTACTCGATTCAAGAGGAAAACCGACACTTGAAGTTACATTGTCTGCAGGTGATCTTCATGTTTCTGCACTTGTCCCATCTGGAAAAAGTGCAGGTGTGCATGAGGCACATGAGTTGCGAGATGAAAATGGGACTGGTGTAACAAAAGCTATTCAACAAATTGAACATGTAATTCGTCCTGCGATCATTGGAAGAGCTCCGCAACAAAAAGTGATTGACTCACTCATGATTGCGCTTGATGGTACAAATAATAAATCAAACCTCGGCGGTAATTCTTGTATTGGAGTAAGTATTGCAGTTTGCAGACTCGCTGCCAAGATTCATGGAATGCATACATGGGACTTTATTTCCCAGGAAAATGGAACAAAACCCGCCTTTCCAAAGTTGTACATGAATCTTATCAATGGCGGAGTTCATGCCGGATTTCGGTTGCCGTTTCAAGAATATATAGTTGTTATTGGAAAAGATTCTCCCCGAGAGTCTTATGAAACTGGGAAAGAAATCTTCGATGAATTAGGTGAGCTTATTCATGGAGAGTTTGATGATGTTGTGATGGGGGATGAGGGAGGTTATTCTCCGGATTGTAGGGATGTATACAGACCATTTGAAATACTCGATTCAATCGTGGGCGACGATAATGAACTTCATCTCGCGATAGATGCAGCAGCGAGTGAGTTTTTTGAGAATGGGATATATACTTTGCAAGATATGAAATATTCAAACGATGATTTGCTTGAATTGTATGCAGATCTCGCTTTGAGATTCCCACTTCGAAGTATCGAAGATCCCTTTGCAGAAGATGAAGTTAAAGATTTCACTCGAATCGTTGAAGCATTAGGCGATCGTTCACTTATCGTTGGAGACGATCTTACTGTTACAAATCCAAGAAGGCTGAGTCGTATGATCACTGAGAAGGCGGGAAATGCCCTCATCATTAAACCAAACCAGATTGGCACTCTTTCGGAAGTATATGAAACTGTGAAGCTTGCACGTGATAATGATTGGAAGATTATCGTTTCACATCGGTCAGGAGATACGATGGGGACATTTATCTCAGATCTTGCTGTTGGTCTTGGTGCCTATGGCATAAAGGCCGGCTCACCTGTTCCACCTGAAAGAAAGGTAAAGTATGAACGGTTGATTGAAATTTATGAGAATGAAATGGAATAATACATATATGAAAATTTTATATACATACAAAACAGAAGAGGAGAAAGTAAAGATGGAAAAGAATCTTGCAGGTCATGAAGTAACCTTTCATAAGGGGTCACTTCAGGATGGGCAGTGGGATGGTGAAGGTATTGAGTGTTTGTGTGTCTTTGTAACGTCGCATGTTGGTAAAGATGAAATGGAGAAGTGTCCAGCACTGAAACTTATCGCCACACGGTCTACTGGATATGATCATATTGATACTGCCGTAGCAAAAGAAAGGGGAATTTCTGTTGCAACTGTGCCATTTTACGGAGAAAATACAGTTGCTGAATTTGCTTTCGCACTTCTTCTAACTATTTCTCGAAAAGTGTCTGCCTCAATTGCACGAACAAAATCAGGATCTTTTTCTTCGGAAGGACTTGATGGTTTTGATCTAAAGGGAAAGACTATTGGTGTTATAGGTACCGGAAGTATTGGTAAGAATGTTATTCAAATTGCAAAGGGGTTTGGTATGAACGTTATCGCTTTCGATCTCCATCGAGATGATGCATTTTCAAATAAAATTGGCTTTGAGTATCAAACTCTTGAAGATGTGCTTGCGCATTCTGATGTACTCTCACTTCATTTACCAGAGAATGAACATACGAGGCATATTATAAATAAAGATAAGATTGCCATGATGAAGAGGGGCGTATACATCATAAATACCGCACGTGGCGGACTCATTGATACCGAAGCGCTAGTGTGGGGGCTCAAGGAAGGGATCATTGCAGGTGCTGGACTCGATGTTCTATCAGAAGAGGGAAATGTAGATGATGAAATGCGACTTTTGGGAGAGACACATCCAAATGAAGAGCAGATGAAAACTTTACTTTTGAACCATTATCTTCTTGAGCATCCAGCTGTTGTAGTAACACCACATACAGCATTCAATACAAAAGAAGCGATTCAGAGAATTCTTGATGTGACCGTCTCAAATATACAATCTTTTTCTAGTGGGACGCCGGTAAATATTCTTCCTTAGTTGAGTGAGAAGCTCTGTACTATGGATTGTAAGAGCCTTTGAATAGTAGCTTTCTGCTCGTCTGTAAATTTGTGTATGCTACCTGCTTCATATACTTCGAACGTACTTGTATTTAGTCTCGTTGTTATCTCATAACAAGTATTATGTATAAAGGATCGGTAATCGATCCCTACACTCTGGTGGCTCATAGCGGCATCTCCGGCAAGATACGATGTAAAGCTATTTTTTCCAATAGTTACAACACCCGCAATCTCTCTTTCGTATTCGCTTAATGCCGTGCAGCTTTCGAGCGTTGCTTTTTGGGGGACAATGTTGATTGAGACTCCAGCACCAGTATAGTTTGAGTGCGGATACAGTTCTTGGGGTAGGTAAATACACACAACTGCTGTTTCATAATTGCAGGTAGGGAAGTACCCAAGTCCTTGCATGTCTGATTTTGCTGTGATCAAACGTGTTGTTTTTGGATAGGAAAGAGAGAAACCGTAATCAGCATTTGAGTAAGTAAGTGAGTCGGAGGCTTTTTGAGGTTTATTTTTTATAAGTACAAAAATACCGCCAATTGCCACAAGGACAAGAATTGTAAATAGGATGATAGTATTTTTTTTACTCATGCTTATATCATACGCTTGTCTTGCTAAGTAGGGAATTATTATAAAAAGAAAGACCGCGTGATGAACCACGCAGCCTTTAAAGTTTCACTTACGGACTTCAACAGAAGCCGCATCTAATACGAATCGAACGACACTTTCTACGTCGACATCACCTGCAAACGAAGGGCGTCGGTCCTTCAGAGCTTCTGCAATTGGGTTTCCCCAGCTACTTCCTTTTCCACCCCCAA
This sequence comes from uncultured Candidatus Saccharibacteria bacterium, assembly GCA_964516975.1. Lineage (GTDB taxonomy): Bacteria > Patescibacteriota > Minisyncoccia > Phycocordibacterales > Zambryskibacteraceae > CAZFAS01. The sequence continues at coordinate 34,618 of CAZFAS010000006.1, read as the reverse complement.
AGGTTCGAAAATTCTTTACTACTTGTGCAACAATTTCCTGCACCTGTGATTCGTCCATTTTCTGCACCCCTATAGGAAGAAGGAACACAACACTGCCTATTCGAAAGTATCATAATATTAATAAATTGTCAATTCAAGCAAAACACCGCCGTGGCGAGGTTTTGCTTGAATCTGTGGAGTATAATGAGTGACGTTTAAGCCTTTATGAGCATAGAGGCAGTATCTTTTTTTAAAGAATTTAATTATATATGAGTCTAGTATAGATTATGTGAAAATGTTAGAACGTATATATGGATAATCTGAAAAAACATTTTGAAATAGATTTCGAAGAAGAAACTACTTATGGGTTCTCGGCTCTTTTTAGTAACTATTTTGTTAAAGAAGTTTTAAATAAGCAGAACGATTCCAAGTCGATTGAACTATTCTTTAGATTGTTTCGCACTGGCCTTATTGGAGACATACTATATAAAAAGGGAATGGAGAAAAAAGTAGGTTCTGATAAGGATACTGCTGAACGGCAGTTTCTTGCTGCTATGTTCGAATGCTATGTACTTTTGGTCAGAACTATATATGACTATCTTATGCATTTTCTCAAAAAACATCATGGCCAAGGTAGGTATAGTTATTCTGATTTTTTAAAAAAAATAAAAAAAGGCGACTATCCTGAAATAAATGGAAGATTTAGGGAATACATCACCAAGAATACTATTTTTGATGAGGTAAGAGCCTTAAGAGATTCAATAAAAGAGAAAACGCCACATATTGATATTTATGTAAAAGATCATAAGTATTATGTAACGGGAATAATCTATGAAAGAAATGGAAATACAAAGGAAGTATTTGATGAGCCGCTACAAATAAAGATTTTTCTTTATTCAACGGGGCTCCTTCTTCTTATGTCCTATATAGCTGAAAGTATGACGGGTGTGTCCCTAAAAGAGCAAATTGAGTATCAGAAAAAACGATCGGAAAGTAATGATTCTTAAAGTCCTCAATTTATTTTGAATAATCTTCAAATTGTTAAACTGCAGAAAATAGAATATATAAGAATTGGTGTAACTTATAAAGGGACATGAGGGGGAATCGAGTCACGATAATTTTTCTGCTGAAAATTTCGCGACCCCTCTCACACCGTCGCGTTCCGACTGTTCGACTCCCCGAATAGCTCCAGCGGATATAATAAAACCGCTCAGCCGAGCGGCATTATTAAATCTGTGGAGATGGGCGGAATCGAACCGCCGTGCAATAGGGTATACGGAGTATTTCTACAAGGGATAGTTTGTTTCATTCGCAAAGCGATTGTAAGTCCTATAAGTGAGAAACGAACAAAATCTTATAGCACCGAGACTTCTGCAGTTCAAAATATATCGAAGTCGAATATATTCTATAGTCCGATAGTATTACACCAACTTCCTACTCACAGACTTTGTAAGTGTTGATGTCGTTCTAGGAGCTTACGCTACAACTGGAACGAAAGCGAAATCATTAGCTCCAAAATATGGAGAAACTACTGATTTTGCTCGTGCGACGATGCTGTTTGCATGTAGTCTTTGTGGCAGATTAAAGAGTTACCACAGCTCTCCCATGCATAATCCGTATGGATCCTATTGTCTAGGCCGATCATCCCCTGAAAATATTTAATTAAGAATTCAATACTTTCAGGGAAGCGTACTAGCGTTTGTAAATGAGCTTATTCGTATTTAAGTAATCGCTGTGTCTCGCGGTCACTCTCACGTTTCTTAATCGACTCTCTCTTATCGAATTTCTTTTTTCCACGTGCGATACCGAGCGATAGCTTGAGTTTTCTGTCTTTATTATACACTGAAATAGGCACTATTGTCAAACCCTTTTTCTGCTCAGTAATCTCGAGGAGGGAGAGCTCTTTTTTAGTTAGAAGGAGCTTTCTATTTCGAGTAGGGTCGTAATCCTTCGGTGCGTTTACCGGCTGGAAGGGAGGAATAGTTGCACCAATAAGGTATGCTTCTCCACCACGCACAGTGATATGTGACCCATCGAGAGAGCAGTTACCTTTCCGTACGGATTTTACTTCAAAACCAAAAAGCTCGATACCAGCATCGAATTTTTCAAGAATTTCGAAGTTAAAGAAGGCTTTTTTGTTTTCGACAAGTGACATAGCGCTATCATAGCAAAACCTGACGATTATTGTATAATGACCCTCTAAACCTATGGCACAAGAAAAACCTCAAAAAAAGAAACAATTTAAGATTGTGATTAAAAAACGCTTTGGCACTGGTGGCAGTAATTCTCTTTGGTCAAATATTCTTTCGACTATTTTAATCTTCATTATTCTTTCCTCAGTATATTCACTTATTGTTGAGAATCAGAAGAAAGCAAGCCAAATTACTATTTCAGAACTTGCGACAAATGTTGCAGAAGGGAAAGTCAGTAAAATTGTGGTAGAAGGGGATGCGCTTACTGCAGAATACACAGGGGGTGAGAAGAAAGAGACAAAGAAAGAAGAAGGTGTCGCTCTTACGGAGACACTTTCTCGATATGGTGTTACTCCTGAAAAACTTACGAAAGTGAGTATTGAAGTGAAAAGCCAAGGAGGCTTTCTTTTCTGGCTTCTTAATCTTGCACCTATTATTCTCCCGATTCTCTTCATTGTATTTTTCATTTGGTACCTCTCTCGTCAGGTGAAAGGTGCTGGTATGCAAGCATTTACATTTGGCCAATCGAAAGCGCGTATTATTTCTCCCAATGATAAGAATCAGAAAGTTACATTTAAGGATGTTGCAGGTGTAAAAGAGGCGAAACAAGAATTATCAGAAATTGTAGATTTTCTTAAGAGCCCAAAGAAGTTTCTTGATATTGGAGCTGTGATTCCAAAGGGCGTTCTTCTTATGGGTGCACCAGGAACAGGAAAAACTCTTCTGGCACGTGCTGTTGCGGGCGAAGCGAATGTTTCTTTTTTTTCAATATCGGGTTCTGAGTTCGTAGAAATGTTTGTCGGCGTTGGTGCATCAAGAGTGCGCGACCTTTTCCAGCTTGCGAAGCGAGCAGCACCTGCAATTATTTTTGTTGATGAGATTGATGCTGTCGGAAGAGTAAGAGGGGTAGGGGCTGGTGGTGGTAACGATGAAAGAGAGCAAACTTTAAATCAGATTCTTGTAGAGATGGATGGATTTGAGCCAAATGAGAAGGTTATCGTGATGGCCGCGACAAATAGGCCCGATGTGCTCGATCCTGCACTTCTAAGACCGGGAAGATTCGACCGAAGAGTAACTATTGATTTACCAGATCGTGCTGAACGAGAAGAAATACTGAAAATACACTCAAGACAAAAACCGTTTGCTGAAGATGTTAATTTGAAAGTAATTGCAGAAAGAACACCAGGATTCTCTGGAGCTGATCTTTACTCACTTATGAATGAGGGCGCTATTCTTGCCGCTAGAGAGAATCGAACAAAGGTATCACAGTTCGATCTTATCCGATCAATTGAGAAGGTAATGCTTGGTCCTGAACGTAAGAGTCACCTACTTTCAAAGAGAGAGAAAGAACTTACCGCTTATCATGAAGCTGGGCACGCTCTTGTTGGATCTGTGCTTGAGTACTCAGATCCAGTGCATAAGATCTCTATTATTTCTCGTGGAAGAGCCGCAGGGTACACTCTTAATCTTCCTATGGAAGACAGAAAGCTTCAATCAAAGAAAGAATTTCTTGATGATATTGCTATGTCACTTGGTGGTTATGTAGCGGAAAAATTAGTTTACGGGGATCTTACAACAGGTCCTTCAAATGATCTACAAGTTTCGACTGCACTTGCTCGAGATATGGTTACAAAATACGGAATGTCAGATAAACTCGGTCCTATTGCACTAGAAGCATCAAGTGGTAAGGCGCTTTTCGGACGGGGAGTAGAGGATAAAGATTATTCAGAAAGAGTTAGTGCTGAAATAGATGCTGAGGTTTCAAAGATTATGAATGAGGCACTCGCTCGTGCAGAAAAGGTTCTCCATGATCACAGAAAGGCACTCGATATGATCGCACTGAAACTCGTTGAAGTTGAAACCATTGAACGTGATGCATTTGAAGATATTTTGATTGCAAACGGTATTGTCCCAAAGCAAAAGAAGGATATTGAACATCAGGCATAACATAGTATAAGATTGTAATGGAGTTGTGATACTGTCCTATATATAGAGGAGGAAGCATGTCATTTGGGCCAGAATACCCATATGCGGGTGACAGTCCGTTTGAAGAGGCAGATTTGATACGGCTTGGACTTGCTGTGCGTTGCAAAAAGTGTGGTCGAGCTGTAAAGAATGAGTCTGCTGTTATGAGGGGAGGTGAACCCCTCTGTCCTCAGTGTGCGTTTGCATAGAAATTGCCCAATGAAATCGAGAGATTTCATTGGGCAATTTTTTTGTAATATTTAAAATAGAAAATAATAAAATTAATTTGTATACTTATTCTTATATGATGTAATAAAAATATATGATTAATAATTTATTGATTAAATATGCAATTGCTGCTGAGACATGTACATTAAATGGTCAGGTTGTTCCTTGCCCTGAGTTGGTGCAGTCAGCAAAGAGTTTTTTTGGGTGGGGGATAGGTTTCGTTATATTTTTCTTAATCCTTTTTGTTCTAATTACTGCTTTCTGGGTAAGTATGCTAGTACATGCAATAAAAAATCCTATTGAACATAAGCCACTTTGGATTCTCATTATGCTTATTGCAGGATATATTGGTTCTTTGATTTATTATTTCGCCGTGAAGAAGACTTTTGTTGTAAATCAGAATATCACTACTCCACCGCTACCTTCTCAGTCTGTTCCTCCGACTGTTTAATAAAAATAACTTCTCATGATTTGAGAAGTTATTTTTTTCTACCCCAACGCCACTCCGGCTTTTCACCTCGTATATAACATACGAAAAGAAGAAGTGAGGTGAGAATAATAAATGGTACAGAATAATTTATGAGGAAGTCACTGTTGCTATGTACATTGTTATCGATGGTGAATGCAAATGACAGTAATGCAATTATATACATAGTTACTAGTACCCACCCTTGCCAAGAGACGGGATACCAACCCCAACCATAGTTTTTAGCTTTAAACCAGATTTTTTTATTGGTATTATTTTGCATATAGTAAATATACCACGTCGTCACAAGTATTTTCTCTGATGAGAAAATCTCGTAAAGTGCGCTCTTGTCATCAGGGATAATTTTCTCGCCGCCGCTCGAAAATTTCCACGATCCTGCCTCACTAGTTTCGTCACTGACGAAACATACTCCGGCTCGGACACCGTCGTCACAAGTATTTTCTCTGACGAGAAAATCTCGCGACCCCGGCTCGTGGTTTTTGCCTTTGCTACGCAAAACAAAAACATCACTGCGCCTTGGACAAGTGTGAGTAAAAGCAAAGCAGTTTGCTTTTACTAACCTAGTCCACCCTCCACGATTCGAACGTGGGACCCTCGAGGTATATGAATTATCCCAGAGTCCACCCTCCACGATTCGAACGTGGGACCCTCGAGGTATAAGCTCGATGCTCTAACCAACTGAGCTAAGGGTGGACTCTAGAATTTTCAAAATTCATATAATTACGTCACTCGGCCGAAATACTGAAGCAATCTTAGTATTTCTCCACTCCTTCGTAATTATAAGCTCGACGCTCTAACCAACTGAGCTAAGGGTGGAAGTTTCCCCATACTATCCTAAAAAGGGTTTACCATCAATTCTGTGAACAACATAAGTATGGTTAAGCTGATATACTAAGTTATATCTTATTTCGTGTTCAGTGAAGTGCTCTATTATTTGGTTCCTTATAAAAATTTTATGGAAAATCAGCAACTTATAGAATACATTAAAACAGAAATGGCGAAGGGTATTTCTGTTGATGTTATTCGTGTAAATTTAAAAATGGGGGGAGGGTGGAGTGATAGCGATATCGCAGGAGCTATGCAAGTAATTCAACAAACGCTTTCTGCAAACAGAAAACCTATCCAACCGGGCCCATCCATAACTCCTTCCAGTATTCCTGTTATTCCTGTTGTAAACCAAGCACAGGTGACACCAGTCACCGATTCTACTTCAGGACAAAATTCTATAAAGAATATAATTACGCCACAAGTTTCAAATGTTGTGGCTGGGGTTGGTGGTGGTATGAGTAGTAACAAAAAAAAGCTGATACTTATTTTAGGTGTGTCACTTGCAGGATTTCTTCTTATCGTTGGTATCGTGTATTCACTTTTGAATAAATCAGGTCTCTTTGTGAAAGGACAGTATTCTGAAAGTAATTTTTTTACAAGTATTCTAGAGCAGTCAAGTAAAATTACTTCATCGAAATATAAATTTGTTACTTCGCTTAATATTGAGCCCCGTGAATCAGGTGCCAAACCATTTGAAGTTAAGATTTCTAATGATGCGACATTGAGAGAACAGTATCAAGCTGACTCAACTCGTATGAAGAATGCAACTATACTTGTAACAGCACTTGGCTATGCAAAGCCATATCCTGCAACCTTACAAGCTGCATTAAATTCATATAATGCACGTTTTAATAATAACCAATATAAGCAAGATATTTCAATTATTCTTGATCCTGAAACAAAGAAGCCGTATGTTTATAAGCAAACTGATAGTGGAAATAATTTCGAACTCAAAATAAATTTTACTACAACAAATGCCATTAATACGATTCGAAGAGAATGGAAGTATGCTGCGACGACAACGCCAATAGAAGACAAAACAGTCACATTCACAAAGGATAGTTTAATGTATACATATTTACCTACGGAGCCTCCGGAACCTTTTCTTGTCACTCTTGGTAAACAAGCTAGTTATCTTCCCGTAGAATTTTCTTTTGAAGCAGGATTTAGTGCTGCGGCAGATTGGAAATCTGAAAATGCTGATTGGACTGCAAATGTAAGTGGTAATGGTGATTTCGGTGATTTAAGTTATAAGGTAAATATAGATATATTAAAGAAACAAGAGGATTATTTTCTAAAAATTAACAATATTCCGAGCCTTTTCCTGTTTGATTTGTCGAATCTGAAAGGTCAGTGGATTAGGATAAGTTCTCAGGAAAAACCAAAGAGTGAAACAAGGAGTTATGATATGGTTTCAAGTCTTACGAGTCAGGTTCCCGAATTTGAAAAATCTTACAAGGAGACTAAGGGGGAATTCCTTCAACTCATAAAAAAAGCTGCACAGTTTGCAGATGATGAAAAACTTATTAAGTTTAAAAATAAACCAAGTACGGAGACTGTTGATGGTAAGAAAGTTACTCGGTACGATCTGACTCTTCGTAAGGAGTCGATACTTCCTTTTTACAAGAAAGTATATGAAGAAGTGAATAATGGTAACTATAAGAACATACAATTATTTAGTGATTCAGGTCTTGTGGAATATTTACAAAGCGAAGAATTCAATCAGGTATATGATTATTATAATAGTAATACCTCAATAAGTCTTTTTGTTGATGATCAAGGTTTCCCAGTGGAGATACGAAATACATTCCGTCTTATACCACCTGATACAGCTACACAATTTAAAGATAAACAAGCGAAGCTTGTTAGTACAATACTTATTTCGGACATAAATGTACCAGTGAAAATTTCTGTTCCAAGTGATGTAAAAGATATTGATTCAATTACTTCTGAAATTCAAAAAAATAATAATATAGCAACAGGTGATATTACAATAAAGACATCTTTTGCAAATATTCGTGCTTATGCTGAATTATATAATGACAAACATGGAAATTATGGATCGAGTTCAGCAAAAGGGAATTGTACAGTAGCAAATACTGTTTTTTCAGATTCATCAATAGCTGCTTATATAGCTGATATAGAGAATATTTATGGGAGTGCAGTAAGTAAGGTTTCGGCAACGTGCTATAACACCACTTCGAGTTGGGCAATGTCTATGCCACTTATAAATTCTAAAGGCACGGATGGATTTTGGTGTGCAGATAGTACTGGCTACAATAATACTATTTCTAAGAAAATTTCGAAATCGTCGTGCAAATAGGGTTTTCCTTCAGCGTATTTAGCCTGCTAAAGCTGGTTGTTTCTCCCCATATCTATAAGGTTGATGCTTTATCACTAGTATATAATATATAGAGATTTTTATTCGTGGGGTTTTTATTATTCAACATTTACTATGAAAAAGACTTTAATTTTATTAATTGTCGCCGTGTTGTTTGTGGTCTCAGTTCCTTTTCTTGTTTTTGCTGCGGGAGGAACATCAACTACTTTTCAATCCGGTAATGCGGTAAAGGCTGCGAACTTTACAGGTACAGTTAATGTGCGTACTGCACCAGGCACATATTCGCCGGTAGTAGGGCAGCATGTTGCAGGCGATACTGGCACAATTTCAAATGTGACTGGACAAGGACAGTGGGTTGCTGAATATTCCGCTCCAGGAGGTGGATATTACTGGTGGAATGTAACATTTAATTCTGGTGCAAGTGGATGGATGGTTGAGAATTACCTAATAATCGATCCAAATCCACCAGTACCCGTTGGTAATACGCAACCTAGTGTTGTTTTATCAGCGAATTCTACATCAGTAAATCCGGGTGATAGTATTTATTTCACATGGTCATCAAATAATACAGTCAGTTGTACTGCAAGTGGTGGATGGTCTGGGGCTTTAAGTACGAGTGGATCAAAAAGCATTATTGCAACGAATGCTAGTGTATATCCAACACAGACAGCGTTTATTATTACTTGCCTTGGATCAAATGGAACGAATGTGAGCCAGACGGTTAGGGTGGATATAAGCGCATCCAATCTTTCAAATCTTTTACCAACTGTTACTTTAACTTCATCACCTAGCTCAATAATTTCAGGTCAAACCTCATTACTTTCATGGTCAACAACAAATGCTGTTACGTGTAATGCGACAGGTGCTTGGACTGGAGTTATGCCAACAAGTGGTAGTGTTGTAGTTTCACCAACTCAGACAAGCTCGTACACGATTGATTGTAATAATAGCTTAGGAGCAATTGCTACAGACTCTAAGACGGTTACTGTCTCTCAAAATACTGGCGGCGGTACTCCTACTGTTTCTTTGTCAGTTAGCACAAGTGCTATAACCCTCGGCCAATCTGCCACATTGTCTTGGACGACCTCAAATGTAACAAATTGTACAGCTTCTGGTGGTTGGTCTGGTGCTCAGACGACTTCTGGTACACAAGTAATTACACCAAATCAGACCACATCATACAGTTTAAGTTGTTATAGTACTGTTACAGGGTCAAGTGCGAGTCAAAATGTAACCGTGAATGTGACGCAGCCAATTGGTGCCCCTTCTGTAACTTTATCTGCAAGTCAGACTTCAGTTGCTAATGGACAACCAGTTACTCTTTCATGGGTATCAACAAATGCTTCAAGTTGTGCGGCACCATGGACGAGTTCAGTTGCACCATCTGGTTCGCAAATTATATATCCAACATTTCCTTCTTCATATACGATTTATTGCACAGGAGCAAATAATACAACGGTAAGTAGTAATTCTGTTGCGATTACCGTAGGCCAGGGAAGTCAGACTCCGGCGGTATCAACAAAATTCAATCCAGGAGATAATGTTGTTACTGCTAATTTTACTGGTACAGTAAATATACGAACATCTCCTGGAGTTAGCTCACCGTTAGTTGGCCAGCATGTACCAGGCGATACTGGTGTTATTGCTAATGTGAGTGGGCAGGGTCAGTGGCTTGCCGATTATAATGCACCTGGTGGCGGATATTACTGGTGGAATGTCGCATTTAATAATGGAGCAAGCGGTTGGATGGTTGAGAACTATCTTGCACTCAGTACTCCAGTTGTTACTCCTGGTGCAGTGACTGTTACGTTGTCAGCTAGTACTACTTCGGTAAATCCAGGGCAGGCTGTTACGCTTACATGGAATTCAACAAATGCAACGAGTTGTTCTGCTACATGGACAGGACTTACAAATGTTGCTGGTGCTGCAGTTGTTAATCCAAATCAAACCACAACATATACAATTACATGTTTGAATAACATAGGTTCTGTAATATCAAACCCAGTCACAGTTACTGTTGGATCAGTCACGAATCCGTCAGGTTCTTCAGTAAGTATTAGTGCAGGCACTTCATCAAACGGTCCTTTTACTTCAAAGAATTTCTCGATTTCTCAAGGACAATCATACTGGTTAAATATGTCGAGTGTTAATACAGGATTTTGTTATGTTGGCGCGCCTGTAAATAGCGGTGTTACATTGCCTCAAACTACAGGACCAGTATTTCCTGGCCATCCACACTATCCGAATTCTGGAAGTGTTACATACATGATCACATGTACAACCGCAAGTGGAACAGTGTCTGATACGTTAACTGTTTCTGTGGGGCAGACTACACCCCCTCCACCACCAGCAACTTCAACGCCAGTAGGTGGTCCAACAGGTTCATCAGTTGATATTCAAGCGGGTACACTTACTCCGACGAAACAGCTAAGTAATGGCCCCCTAACTCTTAAGGTGGGTGATGTGCTATGGTTCAGTGTAACAGGGGTTAATGTTAATTGGTGCACTACTCTTGCACCTCTAAATGGAGTGGTTGGAAATGCATCAGCTAATCCGATTGTATGGGGAGGTATTACTTCTACAAATACATTCCATTATCCAGCAGTAGGAGGCACAACATATACAGTTACTTGTACAACACCTAGTGGAACAAATGTGACAGATAGTGTGTTGGTATATCCGCCTGCTCAATCTGTAGTAAACCCACCAACTCCAACACCAACTCCGACACCAACACCAACACCAACAGTACCATCTGGTAATATTAGTTATACATGTTCTACTGCGTATGGTGGCGTAAATCAGCCAATTATTGTTAATCCAAGTCAGTATTTAACTAATAGAGTGACTTGTTATCCTAATACTGGCGGTAGTGTAACTACTCCAGTTACTACGCCAAATCCAGGCACATCAGCATCAGTAAATCTTTTGGGTAATAATTCAAATGGTCCACTGTCTATAACTTCTGGTCAAACTGTAACGCTAAGTTGGTCGAGTTCAAACGTCTCAAGTTGTTCTGCAAGCGGTGGATGGACAGGAGTAAAATCAATAAGTGGTGCTTCGGTCGTTACCCCATCTGCAAATACAACCTATACAATAAGTTGCACGAGCCAATCTACTGGTCAGCCAGTTTCAGATTCCGTAACTGTTGTAATCGGATCATCAACAGGAAATCCGAATACACCGACAGGTGATCTTAAGATTAGTACAGATGGTGTAACTTTTGTTGACGGTCCAATAACTATTCCTGCGCCAACAAATCTGACATCGCAAAGTATCTGGTTTAATTGGGTTGCTTCTCAGAAACCAAATAATTGTTATGTTATTACAAAGGGAGGCTCACAGTATTCTGCAATTGCATCAAACCTTGATACGTATACGTGGGGCCCAATGAATTATGGAATTCGGGGATATCCAATTCCAACTGGAACAGGGGTAACGACGACTGTATATGAGTTGTATTGTGCAAATGGAGTTTATAACGGTGGTCCAGGAACATTTATGGATTCAGTAACCCTTAATACCGCAAGTAGTATAAAACCTTATTTGGATCTCCGTGTTGGTTATTCAAACTCAAAGACATTAACTATCGCAAATGGTGAGGTTGCACCACTTTCTTGGACTTCATATCCAACAAATATGAGTTGTGTGGGAACAGGAGCAAATTACAATAACTATCCAACAAAATGGAATGGTTTGCAGGCAGCAGTAGGGAATCTGATTGAGTATCCTTATGCAAATACGGTGTATACGCTATCATGCGTTGACCCATCTACAAATCAGATTTATACGGATTCAGTATCAGTAACGGTAAATTAGAGTAGCGGTAAAGTAATAAAATAAAACACCCCCATATCCGGGGTGTTTTATTTTATTCAAAATGAATGTTCTCCTTTTGATTTTCAATTCGTTCCCGAAGTAGGGGATAGTTTTTTAGGGTTGGGTTATGTGTAATGAGTTTTGAGGCTTCAGTTCGAGCAGCTTCTACCATTTTGATGTTTTTTATTCCTTCCATACCGATATCGGTGATGCCCCATTGTTTTCTTCCGGAAAGTTCACCAGATCCACGTTGTGCCAAATCATACTCAGCAAGATCGAAACCACTAGACGCTTTTTTAAGTGCTTGGAGTCTTTCGACAGATTTCTTTGTCTTTGTATCTGCGAATACAAAGCAAAACGCTTGGTGAGAACTTCGAATCACGCGCCCTCTGAGTTGGTGAAGTTGTGCTAATCCGAATCTTTCTCCTCCCTCTATGATGATGATAGTTGCATTTGGTACATTTACTCCGACCTCAACAACAGATGTCGCAACCAGGATCCTTGTTTCACCTGTTGCAAAAGCATTCATAACCTTTTCCTTTTCTTTCGGGGTCATTTTGCTATGAAGAATATTGATAGTGTATTCTGGAAAAATATCTTTCTTAATTCTTTTTGCTTCTTCTTTTACTGATTTTGCAGCGATCGCTTTTTCCTTTGATGGATCAGGTTCATCGATACGTGGACAAATAATATATAACTGTCTTCCAGCTTTTAGTTCAATCTTAATTTTTTCATACACTGCGTCACGGCATTGCGGTAGAACAATCTCAGTAAGAATAGGCTTTCTTCCTACTGGCATTTCATCAAGGAGAGATAGGTCAAGGTCGCCGTAAATGGTGAGTGCGAGCGTTCGGGGGATTGGTGTTGCGGTCATTGAAAGTAAGTGTGGGAAAATCATCTCTTTTTCTCGAAGTGTTTGCCTTTGGATAGTGCCAAAACGGTGTTGTTCATCGATAATGGCAAGCGCAAGGTGCTTGAATCGCACAGTTTTTTGAATAAGCGCATGGGTGCCGATGAGTACCGGTATTTCACCATTTGCAACCCATGATAAAAGCTGTTTTCGAGAAATATCAGTCCACCCATCAGGGTTTGTTTTAGATGGGAATTTTTTGCACCCACTTCCTGTTATTAGGCCAATCTGTATTCCTGTCCCAATAAAGTATTTTATGAATGATTCGAAATGTTGCTGCGCAAGAATTTCAGTGGGCACCATATATGCGACTTGGAGGTTCCCATAATCTTGTCCTACTGGGTGTGTTGCAGTAATAGCATATACAGCAGTTGCTGCCACAGCAGTTTTTCCGCTTCCCACATCACCCTCAAGTAATCTCGACATTGGCTGACCTTTGCTAAAATCAGAGAGAATATGATCAATTGATTTTCTTTGAGCATTTGTAAGTGGAAAAGGAAATTTTTTTGTAAAGATTTCAACATCTTTTTTAAGCGGTTTAACAATATATGCTGAATGCTTCTTCCATTCTAGTTTTTCTTTTTGTTTTTTAAGTTGAATATAAAATATCTCTTCAAATGCAAAGCGTTTTCTTGCCAAGATTGCATCAGCTTCTTTTTTGGGAGTATGGATCCAAATAAGTGCCGTTCGAAGGTCGGGAAGGTGATAGGTATTAAGAATTTCTTGCGGTATCGGATCGATGAGGGTATCGAGTATCCCGCTTTTAAATATTTTTTGTATTGCATGATATATCCAGTTTGAAGTGAGAGATTGTGATTCTGGATATACCGGATAGAGAATATGGTCTTCTGCAGAATCTCCAAAAAGTGAAGATCCAACAGCAAAAGGAATCTTGTGTACGTTCTCAATTTTTGGGTTCGAGAGATATAGTTCTCCTTTTCTATCAGATATTTTTCCTTCCGCACGGATGAAACTATCTTCGTGAAGCATTTTTGCTATATATGGCTGGTGAAACCAGACTACTTTTATCGATCCAGTTTCATCAGTGATATTTGCTTGTGACATCGTAATTCCTTTTCTGTATGCTTTGCTTGTTTTGAGATTATTAATTTTCCCAAAAATAACAACAGATTCTCCTGCTCGGACTGATTCAATTGAGCGCATTTCTGAAGTGTCACCGTATCGAACGGGGAAGTGATAGAGAAGGTCTCTTATTGTTATGATTCCAAGGCGTTTTAATCCTTTTTTATGAATCTCAAGTATACGAAGCGCTTTTTCGAGGGGGTCATCTACATACATATGAGGATATTCTATACGAAGACTAAGAAAAACCCCATTCGTGTGGAATGGGGTTTTTCTTTAAGGTTGAACGATGACTGTGCCAGTTTGAGAGTGGTTGAGGTGGTTGTGATAGCCCCATGTGCCAACTTTTGTGAATGTAAAAGAATATGAACCGTCTTTTCCTACTGCACCTTTTTCATCAAATCCAGGGTAATTGGTATGTGATGGATGTGGATCAGATGCAATCCACATTTGGTAATCTCCTTTGTTTACGAACATCACTGTGTAGCCTTTTTTGATTGTGATTGGGTTTGGTGAGAAGCTTCCACCTGTGTAGGTAACAGTAACTGTTTGGCCAGCAGGAGCTGGTGTAACTTCGGGTGCAACAATATTTGTTTGCCGTACCGGTGGAACGCTTTTCTTTGTGGTTTGTGAGGTTCCAGTTGTTGTATTTGAGACGGGGACCTGCGTCGTTACCGCTGATTCATCTGTTGGAGCTATAACAGTTTTCTTATTGGAAAGCAAAAGCCATAGTCCTGCAACAATGATTACAACAATAAGTGCAATAACCCAGTGTTTTTTCATATATGTGAATTATATTTCTAACTATCCTATGGTAGCACAAAATCCAGTTTCGTGGAGACAATAGGTTACTATTTTACCACTGTAAGTCTATGAAGTTTGCCTTTATTCTTCACGATATTTTTATAATCCCACTGGATATTTTTTGCCTTTTGGAGCCATTTTTTAAGTTCTGTAATTTTGACATCATTTCTTTGCGTATAAAATATTTCCGCTGCTTTAAATTTACCTTCGGGTTGCAACTTTTTTTCATCGAAACTTTGACCACTAAAAAACATAAGCGAAACCTGCCCGCTCTTTCGAACTGAATAATTTACTACAGGATTACCATCGAGAAACCATACTGGTGAACCATGCCATATTTTGCTCTCAGATTTTTTAAGATTCTTATCTATTTGGATTTTTAATAATTTACAAATATCTTTGGCTGGTCCGATTTGTCCAGAATTGTATGCGGTGATCGTTTTGTATATTTTTTTCATTGTTTTGGGGTTACATCTGACGGAGACGGAGGGTGTATCTCCATGCTTGCACACTCAAGTATGTCATTTGTCATTGGAAAATCAAAACTGGTTTGATTATATATGTGAGGGGGATTCGACCCTTACAGGGTCAGTACCCAGTTTGGATTTTTTATTTCGCTTGCTCATAAAAAATGCTCAAACTGGTTTCGAATCCCTCACGCAGGTGTCCCACACCTGCTCGTCTCCGCACAAAAAAATCACGCCATTTCTGGCGGATTTTTAAAGTGCGGAGACGGAGGGATTCTCTCCTTACAGGAGCCGTACACCTTTTGGTTAAAATTTCACAAGCTCAATTTTAAGCTCAAAAGGTTTTCGAATCCCTCACGAAAGCTCTCCCAGAGCTTTCTCTAAAATTTAACAAGTTAAATTTTCTCCTGCGGAGACGGAGGGATTCGAACCCTCGAGGGGGTATAAAGCCCCTGCCTCTTTAGCAAAGAGGTACGTTAGACCACTCTGACACGTCTCCATATTGTTGTGACATTATAAACACTAATGCACTCTGATTCCTTACAGGAACTGTACACCTTTCTCATTTTGATTACAAAACGCTCAAGGTCTTGCGAAGCTCCAAGTATTCGCTTCTCACTTCTCAATGCAAGCCACAATACCATATTTACTCTGTGGCTTCTATGTTAATGAGCAATTGTGTATGCATACACTTTCTTTGCCCCTGCCTGCTTTAATGTACGTTTTGCTTCACCAATTGTTGCTCCTGTTGTGGTTACATCATCTATAAGAATACAGATTTTTCCTGAAATCTTTTCTGGATGATCCACGTTGAATACTCCATTCATATTTTGGAGTCGTTCCCGTCTATTTTTTGTTTTAGTTTGAGAAATTGTTTCTTTTGTTTTTATTAAAATATTTTTTTCATACATAAGCATCGAATCAATGTCGTTTGAGATAATTGCTTGGCATAGTTCTTCTGTTTGGTTATAACCACGTTCACGTATATGTAAGGCAGTAGCAGGAATGGGGATGAGGTATGGTTTCATGTGTTCAAAATAAAATTGGTCAGCAATATCTTCAAGTATGATTTCATAGATAAGTTTCGATATGGCATGAATGATTTTTCTATCATTTCTATATTTAATCTGCCAAATAAGGGCTCGTACATACCTGTCTTTGTAAGAAAATAGGGAACTTATGTTGTGTGGAGGATCTTGATGTGGTTTAGGTAGTGAAGTGAGCTTATTTTCTTTAATTGTATTGTAGATAGTGAGAACTGTGTCACTATGTGGAAAGATGATTTCGAGTAGATTTTCCCAGAGTTTTTGGAGTATATTCATACATATAGTTTACACAAGATTGTCTCTATTCATATGCTATAATTTAAAAATCTATGGCAAGTTTTTTTTCGAATTTTTTTAATAAAGGAGCTCAGGGGAGTGTTTTAGGTATTGATATTGGATCATCTGCTATTAAGATTGTGCAGTTGCGAAAAAAGGGAGGTAAGGCAGTTCTTGAAACGTACGGCGAACTTGCTCTTGGTCCATATGCAAAAGCAGAAATAGGCCAAGCGACAAATCTCCCAACAGAAAAAATTATTGAAGCACTTTCAGACCTAATGCGTGAAAAGGAGGTAAACATAACTACAAATAAGTGTGGAATTGCCATACCTTTTTCTTCAAGTCTTATGTCACTTATAGAAATGCCGATGCTACCTTATAAACAGCTTGCATCTATGGTTCCCCTTGAGGCTCGTAAGTACATACCAGTACCAATTTCAGAAGTTACCCTCGATTGGTCTATTGTTCCGCGTGAGGAAGTTGCTCCGACAATTCCAGATGAGGCAAGTAGAAATGCGCCGCAAACGCAGAAAATCGAAAGAACAGACGTGCTTCTTGTGGCAATTCATAATGACACCATTAATAAGTATCAAGAAATTGTTACCAAGACAGGACTAGACTCATCTTTCATAGAAATTGAAATTTTTAGTACGATGCGATCAGTGCTTGAGCAGAGTAATGATCCAGTTATGATTTTTGATATGGGCGCAGCAACTACAAAGCTCTATATTGTCGAACGGGGCATTGTGCGCGTTTCTCATACGATAAATCGTGGATCACAAGATATTACAAAGACAATCTCCACATCACTCAATATGTCCATGAAAGATGCAGAAGTATTAAAACGAAGCGTTGGTGCGGAGAAGGGAATGGGTCCCGATATAAAAGAAAGCGTAACAATGAGCCTCGGGTATATCTTTTCTGAAGCAAATCAAGTGGTGTTGTCATATCAAAAGAAATATAACAAGACTATAAAGAAGGCGATCCTCGTGGGCGGTGGTTCTGCACTGCGTGGTCTTGCACCGATTGCTCAGCAGGCACTTAACATGGAGGTTGTAGCTGGGAATCCATTTTCAAAAACCGAAGCTCCGGCATTTCTAGAGGAGGTACTAAAAAATACTGGGCCAGAGTTTGCTGTTTCGGTAGGACTTGCGCTTCGGAGATTGCAAGATCAGTAACAATCTGTGGATTAAGACAATCTTTTTTATTCGGACTATAGTATAATTTCTGCATACAAGGTACTTTGTTGCTTCATCCGTAATGGATACAAAATTTCAAACCTCATTTATACCAAAAAAGCCTGTTGTTGAGACGCCAAAGCGAGATGTTGGTTCTGGTGGTTTATTTTATGTTATTAGCGTTATAATCTTCGTATTTTCGGTTGTGTGCACAGTCGGTGTATTTGGCTATATGAAGTATGTTCAGGCAAACATTGATCGTATGAACGAAGAGCTTTCTGCTGCACGGGAGTCGCTCCAGCCAGAAGTAATCAAAGAGATTTCACGGGTAGATACACGCTTTGAATCTGCAAAGGATTTACTTAAGACCCACGTACTTCTCACGGCTTTTTTCGACCTTCTTGAGTCGAAGACACTTGAGGCGGTTCGTTTTACCAATTTTTCTTATTTGATGGATGAGGGAAAGAAGGTTTCAGTTACTATGAAAGGGGAGGCAAAAAGTTATGCAGCTATTGCTCTTCAGTCAAAAATCTTATCCGAAGATAAAAATTTTAAAAACCCTCAATTTTCTGATCTAACTATAAATAAAGATGGTAATGTGATCTTCCTTTTTAAGACAAATATAGATCCTACACTTCTTTTCTATTCAACTTACACTAATACAAGTGCGCCAGCAGAGCCTGCTCAAGTAACATCGACGCCAGTTGATACAGGGGAACCTGTTGCAACAAGTAGTACTTCACAAACAACACAATGAAACGATTATTACCTTTATTATTAATAGTGGTATCTGCTGGACTCTTTGATTTGTATGTGAGCCCGCAGTATACAATTGTAAAATCGCTCATCGAACAAAAGCGCCAATACTCAGATGCAATAGAAAAAGCAAAAGAGTTACAAGTAATGCGTGATGAGCTTCTTACAAAGTATAATGCGTTACCAAAGGAGGATCTCGCCAAGCTTGATAGATTACTTCCGCAAAATATCAATACTGTAAAACTTGTTGCAGATATTGCATCTATTGGTGCGAATTACGGACTTACTGTGCATGATATTGTTGTAAAGGAGGTTGCTGCAGATAATGCACAAGAAATATCACTTGGTGGTCAAAAAAAGACATTTCAGACCGCAACGATCGCATTTAAGTTTTCTACTTCATATCCTAAACTCATTTTATTTCTAAAGAACTTGGAAAGCAGTTTGCAGCTTATTGATGTGAAAAGTGTTTCTTTTGATACAAAGGATGATGATGGTGAACTATTGGATTATTCAGTAGTAATTCAGACGTATTGGGTACAATAAAACATATGCAAACTGAAAGCTCAAATACAAAAAAATTAATAGTAGGTGTGACGATAGTACTTATCGTCGCTTTCGGTGTTTGGTACTTCTTCTTTAGAAGCACTACAGTGGCTCCTACGTATGATGAGGCTGGAAATCCTATCCAAGCAGAAGTAGTAGGAAAGGATCTTATTGATCTACTTACAGAACTGCAATCAGTTAAACTTGATTCAAGTGTACTGAGAACGGCAGCTTTCACTTCTCTTGTTGATTATTCCATTGGTTTGCCAGACCTTCCTTTAGGAAGAAATAATCCATTTGAAAAGATTTCTGGTTCAGTTTCTACACCAGCTGTTGCTCCAAAAACACAGGTTAAGCGATAACTATTCGCTTTCTTTATATGATTTTGAGGTATAATGAAATGCAATGAGTATTCTCGAATTTTTAGCTGACAAAAAAGTTATTGCAAAGGATGATATTGCTGGGATTCTCGAAGAGTCAGAGAATAGTTCAATATCAGTGGATCAGGTGTTAGTAAAGCGAGGTGTTGATCCAGAATTAATTTTGCAAAGTAAGGGTGAATACCTCGAAATCCCCGTTAGGAGTTTAAAAAATGTAGAAATTCCTGGAAAAATACTAGAATATATTCCTGAAGAATCGGCACTGCACTACCATATAGTTCCTGTGGGTGTGAAAGATGGTGTACTTGAAGTAGGTATTGTCGATCCTGACAATATTGAAGCTCGTGACGCACTCAATTTTATTTCTTCGAAGATCAATATGCCATTTAAGATCTTTCTCATTAGTGAGCAGGATTTTGAATCGGTACTTTCTTCTTATAAAGGATTGTCAGGTGAGGTTACAAAGGCTCTTACAGAACTTGAAACTGAACTGAAAGATAAAGTTGAGGATGCAAAAAAAGAGAGGGAGGGGGATGATATGGCCGAAGAGGAAAGTTATGCTGATTCGAACGAAATTGATGCCTCAGAGGTCTCTCAAATTAAAGACGGACAGGGGACAAAAATTATTGAGGATGCTCCTGTTACAAAGATTTTTGCAACGATTCTAAGATACGCAACAGATGGGAATGCTTCTGACATTCACATCGAGCCAATGAGAGAAAATGTACGTGTGCGATTTCGAGTTGACGGCGTTATGAATACAAGTCTCATGCTACCACTCAAAATTCATTCTGCTGTTGTGGCGCGTATTAAAATACAAGCAAGTTTGCGTCTTGATGAAAAGAGAAAGCCCCAAGACGGTCGTTTTAGTGCGAAAATTGGTGATAAGAAAATTGATTTTCGTGTATCTACCTTCCCGACATATTTTGGTGAGAAGGTTGTAATGAGAATTTTGGACCAAGAAAAGGGAGTGAAAAAACTTGATGAGCTTGGTCTTACCGATAGAAATGTTGAGATGATTCGTCGAGCAATCAAGAAACCGTATGGACTTATTCTTATTTCAGGACCAACTGGATCTGGTAAGTCAACGACGCTGTATTCAATGCTTAATGAGGTTGATCGAGAGAGAAAAAATGTACTATCACTAGAGGACCCTATCGAATATAACATCGAGGGGATGAGTCAGTCGCAAGTAAAGCCTGAAATCGGGTATACATTTGCCACAGGATTGCGAACTACATTACGTCAAGATCCAGATATTATTATGGTGGGTGAGATTCGAGATAAAGAGACTGCTCAGCTTGCAATTCAAGCTTCACTTACTGGTCACTTGGTGCTGTCTACTATTCACACCAATGGCGCGGTCGGTGTTATTCCTCGTCTTATTGATATGGGTGTAGATCCTTACCTTATTGCACCAACGCTTGTGCTTGCGATTGCTCAGAGACTTGTGAGAGCATTTTGCCCTGGGGCTGGAAAACCGATCCCAGTAGATGGAAGTATTAAAATGATGCTTGATAAACAATTTGCGGATCTCCCAGAGAAATATCGAAAGGATTTGTCATTTGGTAATGAGCTCTATGAGATCTCAGCAACTGAGGATTGTCCAAATGGGACGAGAGGGAGATATGCAGTTATGGAGGTTCTTGAAATGGATAAAGATATCGAACAGATCATTCTACGAGGGGGTACCGAGATAGAGCTTGCAAAAGCAGCAAGAGAGAAGGGTATGCTTAACATGAAGGAGGATGCTATTTTGAAGGCGTTTAAACGCATGATTCCATTTGAAGAAGTGGGTACTCTCTAATAGAAGTGCTGTGATATACTATATACATTATGGACGAAAAAAAATATAAAATTCTTATCGTAGATGATGATAAATTTCTTCTCGATATGTATTCGATGAAGTTTAAGAGTCTGGGTCATGATGCAAATGTTGCAGTCGGTGGTGAGGATGCACTTTCAAAATTACGAGGTGGAGATAGTCCTGAAATTTTGATTCTGGATATCATTATGCCTGCGATGGATGGTCTTGAACTTCTTGAAACAATACGAAAGGAAAATCTCGCACAGCAGGCAATAGTAATTATGCTTACTAACGAAACCGACCCAGCAAAGATTGAAAAAGCGAAGTCTCTTGGGGTGCAAGGTTATATTGTTAAGGCGACCTCGATACCTTCTGAAGTGGTAAGCCAGGTAATACAAATTGTAAAAGATAATAAAAAATAGCATGGATTCATCTAAATTGTTGGATAAATTAATTGATACCGTATCAAAAGAGGGAGGTTCTGATTTGCACTTGTCAGAGGAGAGACTGCCGATTATTCGTGTCTCTGGATTTCTTATTCCACTTGTAAATGAGAAGACGCTGACTCGAAGTGACATGGAAGGCTTTCTTGCTGCTATGCTTTCAGATGTGAATAAGAAAAAGTTTTCAGAGACAAAGGAAATTGACTATGGATACACACGAGGGGATGTGAGGTTTCGATGTAATGCCTTTTACCGACTCGGTAAAATATCGATAGCTATGCGTCTTATTCCGAAGAGAATCCGAACATTACAAGAGCTCAATTTGCCACCAGTGCTAGAAATGTTCACAAAGAAGCAACAGGGATTCTTTCTTACGGTGGGTCCTGCTGGCCAAGGAAAATCGACAACCCTTGCAACTCTTATTGACATGATTAACCAAGAGAGACTTGAGCATATTGTTACCATTGAAGATCCAATCGAATATTTATTTGAACCTAAAAAGGCGATTATCGATCAACGTGAGGTAACGATTGATACTGAGGATTTTCACTCAGCTTTGTGGAGTGTTTTTAGACAAGATGTGGATGTGGTGATGATTGGAGAAATGCGTGACCCCAATACAGTTTCTGCAGCTGTGACCGCAGCAGAAACTGGGCATTTGGTATTCTCTACACTTCATACTAATACCGCAGCGCAAACTGTAGATCGAATTATCGACGCCTTTCCTGCTGATCAGCAAGGACAAATTAGAGTGCAGCTTGCTGGAAGTTTGGCAGGTATTTTCTCTCAGAGACTTATTCCAAGAATATCTGGTGGGCTTATTCCTGCATACGAACTCCTTATTAATAATTATGCAGTGGCAAACTTAATTCGTGAGAAGCGAACACACGAGTTAAATTCTGTCATCGAGACTGGTTCAGAAGAAGGTATGATTGACTTAAACAGATCTCTAGCAACACATGTACAGAATGGTGAAATAACTGTTGAAAATGCTTACTTATATTCAACAAATCCAAAATCACTTGAGAAAATGCTCTAAAGCATTCAGAAGTTTTATTGAATTTACAATTAGTATTGATTTGGGTGTATTATATCTAATGGCAATAAGACAATATTAAAAAATAAATTTTCTCACTAGGATGCTCTTTAATTACAAAGCAATAGATCAAAATGGAGAAGTAAAAGAGGGAACAGTAGATGCTGTTACTATTGATATTGCTATTAGCTCTGTTCAGAAACGAGGACTTATTATCTCATCAATCAATCCTGCTGATGAAGGCGCATCGAAGGGTATGTCTTTTTCTTTCGGGAAAAAGGTGTCCAATAAAGACGTTGTTATATTGTCGAGGCAATTGGCGACCTTATTCGATGCACAGGTTCCAGCGCTTCGAATCTTTAAACTCATAGGTTCTGAGGCAGAGAATCCGAATCTTAGAAAGGCACTTATTGAAGTTGCCGACGATCTTCAGGGAGGTAGTTCTATTTCTAAGGCACTTTCAAAGCATCCTAAGATTTTTACTGATTTCTATGTAAATATGATCCGTGCAGGAGAAGAGACAGGAAAATTGAATGACACATTTAATTATCTGGCTGATTATATGGATAGAAGTTATGAAGTGGTTTCGAAGGCTCGTAATGCTCTCATTTATCCTGCTTTCGTTATCACCGTTTTTATTTCTGTTATGGTGCTCATGTTTACACTTATCATACCTAAGATAGCGGCTATCTTACTTGATTCTGGAGGTGATATCCCAATTTATACAAAAGCGGTAATTGGTATTAGTAATTTCTTGATAAATTACGGAGTTTTCATGGTCGCTGGGCTCATTATTGGGGGGTATTTTCTTGTAAAATACAT
>CAZFAS010000006.1:0-11125 GCA_964516975.1 uncultured Candidatus Saccharibacteria bacterium | reverse complement strand
CTTTCATCTTCATTTTCACAGTATGAGGAGATACCAGGTATTTTGGTTCAAATGATAAAAGTTGGAGAGGAAACAGGAGAACTTGGTAATATTTTGAAGACTATGGCAGCTTTTTATCAGCGAGAAGTGATGAATGCTGTAGATACACTTGTTGATCTTATCGAGCCAGTCATGATTGTTCTACTTGGACTTGGGGTAGGGCTCTTGCTTGCATCGGTTCTTATGCCGATTTACAACATTGCCTCTGGAGTAGCTTAGAATAAGTGTTGCTATCCACAGGCCTGTTCCCATTAGTTGAAAGTTCTACTATAATAGAATGTAATCGTTTCATAAACGAAGCGTTCTAAATTATAGAAAGAGAGCGCGGGTTATTAAAAGGTTAATTTAACAGAAAAATAATGAAAAGATTTTCAAAAGGTTTCACTCTCATAGAACTCTTGGTGGTTATTGCGATCATCGGTATTCTATCTTCGGTTGTTTTGGCTTCCCTAAACACAGCTCGAGGAAAGGGTGCAGACGCTGCAATTAAGAGTAACTTGGCTAATATTCGCGCACAAGCTGAGATCCAGTACGATACGAACAATAACTACACTGGTGTATGCTCAAACGCAAACGTAACGGCTCAGATGAACGCAGCTAACACAGCAGCAGGTCTTGCAGCAGCGGTATCAAACGTTTTGACTACAGCAGGTTCAGCTACACAGTCAGTATGTCATGAATCAGCAGCAGCTTGGGCAGCAAACGTGCCTTTGAAGACAAGTAGTGCAAACAGCTGGTGTGTAGATAGTACAGGTACATCAAAGCAGATTACTGCAGGATTCTTGGGTGCCAGTGCGACAGTGTGCCCATAGTTTCAACTTGTATGTTTTATCAAAAAACTGCCTTCCGGCAGTTTTTTGTTTATAACTTGTTAGTGTGTGCTTTCTTAATTTGGTATACTTAAATTTATGCTAGAGTTTTGCATATTATTAGTGATTACCATTTTACCTATATAAAAAGATGAAAAGATTTTCAAAAGGTTTCACTCTCATAGAACTCTTGGTGGTTATTGCGATCATCGGCGTTCTTTCCGCAATTGTACTTTCGAACCTCAGTGCAGCACGAGGGAAATCTGCTAATGCAAATATTAAGGCTCAGATGTCGATGCTTCGAAATCAGATCGCATCATATTATGATGACCCAACGCTTGGAAATGGAACATATGGGGCAAACGGTACCGCAGTGACTTCTGATAACTGTTCTACAACTGCCGCTAATCTTTTTGCAAATGCAAAAATTAGGCAAATGATTACTCAAGCTGAGGCGCAAGGGGGAGGAACAGCTAACTGCGCAGCAATACCACTTTCAAATGCTTCATCGTACGTTATCTCAATGCAGCTCAAGGTTCCTGAACCAAATGGTAACACTTGGTGGTGTATAGATTCTGAGGGTGCATCAAAGAGTCATGCGGCAGCAATATCTGGTAGTCCAGTTACTTGTCCATAAATTATATATTTAAAAATTTATTATGATGAGAAAAACAAGAGGTTTTACATTGATTGAGTTGTTGGTAGTTATTGCAATCATTGGTGTTCTTTCTGCTGTTGTTTTAGCGAGTTTAAATACTGCAAGAGCAAAAGGTGCGGATGCTACTATTAAGGGTGATTTAAGCGGTATTCGTTCTCAGGCATCAATATATTTTGATGACTATGGTAATTATGGTGTGGACGCTACAGATTGTGTAACCGCGGGTACTGTGTTTACTGATTCGCATATTGCTGGAGCAATTGCACAGGCAGAGTTTACGAGTGCCGCTTCATCAACATGTTATGCAGATGATGGTATTGCTGGTAGTGGATCTGCCGCTTCCTCATGGGCACTTTCTGTTCCTTTAAAGACTAATCCATCACTTTCTTGGTGTATAGATAGTACTGGAGTTGCAACCACA
Organism: uncultured Candidatus Saccharibacteria bacterium; assembly: GCA_964516975.1. GTDB lineage: Bacteria > Patescibacteriota > Minisyncoccia > Phycocordibacterales > Zambryskibacteraceae > CAZFAS01. The sequence continues at coordinate 9,198 of CAZFAS010000006.1, read as the reverse complement.
GGTGTGGCTTCTTTAGTGTCTGATGTGGCAGTCTGTCAGTAGTTCAAGTAGTGTTTTTTACTCATGAATATTTTGTATCTATTTGTATTTGTTTTTGGAACTATAATTGGGAGTTTCTTAAATGTTGTTATTTTAAGAATGAACACTGGGTTAACCTTGCAGGGAAGGTCCCAGTGTTTTTCTTGTGGGAATACACTATCTTGGTATGAACTCTTGCCAGTCGTGAGTTACTTCTTTTTAAGGGGAAGATGTAGGAGTTGTAGGAGTAAAATATCTTGGCAGTATCCGTTTGTTGAGGTCCTAGCAGGATTAGTATATCTCGTGCTTTTTATACACTTATTCAATATGTTTGGGCTAAGTATGGTTTTTCTCATAAACCTCTTTCTTTCATATATCGGATGGGCAATTCTTATTGTTATTCTGGTGTATGACTATAGGCATCAGATTATTCCAGATAGTAGTGTGTTACTTTTTATTGCCGTTTCCGCCCTGTACTCATTGTTTAAAGCGGGGTGGGAGATATCAAGTATGGTATTTATTTCGTCAGTTATTTCTGCAGGCATACTGTTTTCTTTCTTCTTTTTTTTGTGGTTTGTGTCAGATGGAAGGTGGGTAGGATTCGGTGATGCAAAGCTCTCAATCGGAATTGGTTTTTACTTAGGTATCGCAGGCGGTTTATCAGCTCTGGCGTTTGCATTTTGGAGCGGTGCTATCGTAGCAGTTGCGATTCTCTGTATTCAAAGATTTTTGGTTGATAAACATGGTTTGAGTTCGGGAGGTAAAACACTTACAATGAAGAGCGAGATTCCATTTGCACCGTTCCTAATTTTAGGGATGTTCGTCGCTCTTATGTTTCAAAGTGATGTTTTTGGAATACATAACTTCTTCCCATATGTTCTTTAAGAAATTTAAAAATAATAAAAATTTTTCTCTAGGTTTTACTGCGCTTGAATTGCTTGTTACCCTCGCAATTATCGGCTTTATAACAGCTATTGTTATGTATAATCAGAGCGATTTTTCTGATCGCGTATCTCTTGGGAACACAGCAAACGATATTGACCTCCAGATTCGTGAAATGCAGACATTTGGTACAAGTGTTAGAGAGACATCACCAAGCTCGAATGAATTTGCAAATGCATATGGAGTGAATTTTATTTTGAGTGGTACCGGCGCTAGTAACTCTTCTTTTACAGTATTTGCCGATAGAAACATTAAGACTGGTTCTTATGATAGTGCTGGGGTTGCGTGTACGCCACTCACTGGGTCAACGCCTGAGTGTTTAAGTAAATTTAATTTAACAAGAAATAACATAATCTCAGATTTATGTGTTGTTCAGTCTAATAATGCTGAAGCGTGTTATTCTGGAGCTACAGTAGGAAGAATCGATATTACTTTTTTAAGACCAAACCCAGATGCAAATATCAAATTTTATAATAGCTCAGGGACATTGTTAAATGGTACGTACCCCGGCTTTAAGGGTGCAAAGATACAGATAAAGTCACCACTGAATCATACGACAAATATTTATGTGTTTACGACTGGTGAGGTATATATTCAATAATGATTCACACAACTGCAAAAAAATACGGTTCAGGTTTTACTCTCGTTGAGTTGCTAGTCGCAATTGCTGTGTTTATTGTTGTCATGACCATAAGTCTTGGGTCAATTCTAAGTATCATGGATGCGAGCAGGAAAGCAAAAAACCTGAAGACTATGATGACGAACCTTAATTTTTCAATTGATGTTATGGCGAGGGAAATTAAATTTGGAAAGAAGTACTATTGTGGTGTTGATGTGACCAACCCTCATATTGCAACTCAGAATTGTTCTTCAGGTGGTACTTCAATCACGTTTACAACAAGCACAGGAGTAGATACTATCTACACTTTATCAAGTGGTCAGATACAGAAATCGATTAACCATAGCGGAACATACATTGGAGTAACTTCACCAGAAGTTACAATTCAAGACCTTAAATTTTTTGTTCTTGGTTCAACTTTTGCTGATACTATACAACCAAAAGTTTTAGTGCTCATACGTGGTTATGCGGGAAGTAAGCCAACGACGCAGTCAAGTTTTGTGTTGCAAACGACGCTTTCTCAGAGAGAGCTTGATAGATAGTATGAAAAAATTTTTTAATAAAAAAGAAATAAGCATTACAGGTAGGGGATTTACTATTCTCGAGACTTTGATCGGCATATCAATACTAACACTTGCGATTACGGCAACATTTTCATCTGTCCAAGCGGGGTTATCGAGTTCGATTTCTGCTCGTGATCAAGTTCTTGCCTTTCAGTTAGCTCAGGAAGCAGTCGAGTTCATTCGAAATACGAGAGATGGCAATACACTAAATGGGGTGAACTGGTTAACAGGGATTTCTGCGGTTGCTGGGGATCCATGTTATTTCGGAAAGGCGTGTACGGTTGATGCTACAAAGACCGTTGCAACCGGTGCTCTAGCAGCATGCAGTGGTGCGCCGGGGGCTGGTTCGTGTCCAAATATTAGGCAGGATATTAGTGGCGCAACATATTTGTATGGTATGACTGGCGCTTGGACACTTACGAATTTTAATCGGGAGGTATCAATTACATCAGTTAATTCAAATGAAATTCTTGTCACTGTTCACATGTATTGGACAAAGGGCACCACTGCAAAAACTTTTGATATTAAGGAGATTATTTATAACTGGCAGTAGATATGAAATACATCGTGAGAAAAAATAATTCAGGAATCGCAATATACATGGCAGTTGTTGTTACTGCGGCACTTTCATTAGTTGCTCTTGCAATTATAAATCTCACTATAAAACAAATGAGTATTTCAAATACTTCTCGTGATTCACAGGCTGCATTTTACGCTGCAGATAGTGGAGTAGAGTGTGCACTATTTTGGGATTTGAAAAACACTGATGTAACGAATTCTGGTAAAAGTGCTTTTGGGACAAGCTCTGCAGCACAAAATATAACTTGTAACAATCAATCAAAAGCTATTTCAGTTGTGAATCTTGCAACTACTACTTTTTCTTTCACATTACCAAACAATAGTTGTGTAACGGTAGGTGTCTTTAAGACATACCTTGCGGGTGTACCAAAGACACAAATCGCAGCGAAAGGCTATAATGCTGGAACAGTTTCAGGTTCTAGTTGTACAAGTTCGAATGCAAGAAGAGTGGAAAGGGCAATTTATGTTTCTTATTAGCTTTTTTACCCTTAGTTTGTGTATGATGTGACTATGGAAATTTCTCTAAAAGAAGCGGAAAAGCGGGTAATAAAGTTGCGCGCACTCATCGACTACCATAGGAAGCTATACCATGAGCAAGATATGCCTGAGATATCAGATGAGGCATATGACTCACTTATTCGTGAGTTAATTTCTCTTGAGGAAAAGTATCCTGAATTAGAGACGCTAGATTCTCCAACTGTTCGAGTCGGTGGTGCGCCTATAAAAGCTTTTGAAAAGGTTACCCATAAGGTTCCACAATGGTCTTTTGATAATGTATTTAGTGAAACTGAACTAAGAGAATGGGAGACAAGGATGAAGCGATTTCTTGAAAAAGAAGATATACATTCTAGTTTTACATATTGTGCAGAACATAAAATTGATGGTTTGAAAGTAGTTCTCACTTATGAAAACGGGGTATTTGTTCAGGGTGCGACAAGAGGCGATGGAGTGATTGGAGAAAATGTCACAAATAATCTTAAAACTATAGAGTCTATCCCGCTAACACTAACAGAGCCTGTTAACCTCGTTGCGGTAGGTGAAGCATGGCTTCCTGAGATTGAGTTAGATCGCATAAACAAAGAGAGAGAAAAAGGTGGTGAAACGCTTTTTGCTAATACGCGCAATGCTGCAGCCGGCTCTCTTCGACAACTAGATCCAAAGATTGTGAGTGGTAGAAAATTACGAGCATTTGCATATGATATAGATTTTTTTGATGCAAATGGAACTAAATTAGCAGCACCACAAACGCAAGAAGATGAATTGCTTTTATTGAAAAAGCTTGGTTTTACTGTAAATTCTCATTATGAAATATGTAAAGATTTAGATGAGGTGATGAAATACTATTCTCATTGGCTCCAAAAGAGAAAATCACTTGAATATGGAGTAGATGGAGTTGCAATTAAGGTAAATGAGAGAAATATGCAGGATGCACTTGGCTATACCGCAAAAGCTCCACGCTTCGCTATGGCTTTTAAGTTTCCTGCAGTTGAGGCAACGACTGTGATTGAGGATATTGTTTTACAGATTGGAAGGACTGGCGTTCTAACCCCAGTAGCGATATTGCGCCCAGTATTTATTGATGGCTCTACTGTATCGAGGGCTACGCTTCATAATGAAGATGAGATAAAAAGGCTTGATGTGCGTGTCGGTGATACTGTGATATTGCAGAAGGCGGGCGACGTGATACCTGATATCGTTCGTGTGCTTACTGAACTTCGAACTGGAAAAGAGAAGAAATATGTATTTCCAAAAAGAGTTCCAGAGTGCGGTGGCGATGGCTCGATAGAGAGAATACCAGGTCAGGCAGCATACAGGTGTGTATTTAAAAATTCATCAGCACAACAACAGAGAAAGCTTGAACATTTCGTATCTAAAAAAGCTTTTAATATTGATGGACTCGGAAAAAAGATTATCGCTCAACTTATGGATGAAAATCTCGTTTCTTCTTTTGATGATATTTTTACACTCACACGAGGTGACCTTCTTAATTTAGAAGGATTTAAAGAAAAATCTACAGATAATTTGCTTGATTCAATTGAACAATCGAAAAAGGTAAGTCTCTCACGTTTTCTTACCGGAATTTCAATTCCCCAGGTTGGAGAAGAGACAGCCGAGGATCTCGCATATCATTTTGGTACATTAGAAAAAATTCAAAAAGCAAAATTTGAAGAACTGGAGCATATTACTGGGGTCGGGCCGATTATTGCACGCTCTGTCGTAGATTGGTTTTCTGATAATGAAAATAAGAAGCTTATCGAAAGGATGAGAAAACATATTCGTATAGTACCGCAACAAGAGAAGAGACTGTCAGGTAAGTTTTCAGGTATGACATTTGTGCTTACTGGGACACTGTCGAGTATGAGTAGAGATGAGGCAAAAGATAGAATAAAAAAAATGGGGGGATCAGTTTCGAGTTCGGTCTCAAAACTAACGAGCTACGTCGTGGTAGGTGATCTGCCAGGAGAGAAGTTTGCTGAGGCTCAAAGACTCGGGGTGAAGGTGCTTTATGAGAAGGATTTTCTAGATATTTTGGGGAAGTAGAGGATGCTTTTGGAACATGATAGTATAGGCATATGATAGGAAAAGAAGATATAGATAAGCTCGCAGATTTAGCCAGAATAGAGATACCTCTCGAAGAGAAGGATTCTTTTGTGCATGATATTGACGCTATTCTCAATTATGTTGGACAGGTGAATACCGTCTCGGGCATTTCTCATGAACCGGATCAGAATCCAACACATAGGAACATAATGAGAGAAGATGAAGCACCGCATGAGTCAGGAATATACACAGACGCAATATTACAAGGTGCACCAGAGAAAGATGGAAAATATATTAAGGTTAAAAAAATCCTCTAATATGATCGATATAAAAAATCTAACCATCCGTAAAGCTCATGAGTCATTGGTGAAAAAAGAATTCACTGTTTTAGATCTTGTGAAGGAATATAAAAAAGTTATTGATGAGAAAAATCATACTATCCATGCATATTTGGAGGTATTTTCAGATATTGAAGAGCAGGCGAAAATTACTCAGGAGTTGATTGATAGTGGGAAGGCGACACTACTTACTGGCATACCGATTGCGCTGAAAGACAATATTATGATTGAAAATAGGGGAGCAAGTGCAGGATCGAAAATCCTTGAGCACTTTGTTTCTCCGTATGATTCAACTGTTGCAAAAAAATTAAAGGCACAGGGTGTTGTGTTTATGGGCAGAACGAACATGGATGAATTTGCCATGGGTAGTTCGACTGAGAATTCGGCTTTTGGTGTTACACGAAATCCGATCGATACAAGTAGAGTACCTGGTGGTTCTTCTGGTGGATCTGTTGCTGCCGTTGCCATGAATGGGGCATTGGTCGCGCTGGGATCAGATACGGGAGGTTCTGTTAGGCAGCCGGCAAGTTTTTGTGGTTGTATTGGTCTTAAGCCAACATATGGATCTATATCGCGTTTTGGACTTATGGCTATGGGTTCATCGCTCGATCAGATCGGACCTATTACAAAAACTGTAGATGATACAGAGATCCTTTTTAACAGTTTGAAGGGTACCGATATGCAGGATAGTACTTCGTATTATCCAGATGTAAAAAATGTAGTTCCAACAAAACTTAAAATTGGTATCCCGCGAGATATCATAAGTAATGACGGGATGAGTAAGGATGTTCTCAAGAATTTTGAAGAATCGATTGAAAAATTCCGTTTACTCGGGCACGAGATTGTCGATATCAGTTTACCAAATGCAAAATATTCCCTTTCTGCGTATTACATTATTATGCCTGCTGAAGTGTCATCGAATCTTTCTCGATATGACGGTGTGAAGTTTGGTTTTCATAAGAATGGTGAAAATTTACTCGATGATTATCGGTTATCGCGAGGTGAGGGATTCGGAAAAGAAGTACGGAGGAGAATTATTCTCGGCACCTATGTGCTTTCTTCTGGTTACTATGATGCGTTTTATAACAAGGCAAATGCGATCCGGGCACTTATTCGCGCAGACTATGACAAGGCGCTCGAGACAGTAGATGTCATACTTACTCCTACTACACCAACTCCTGCTTTTAAAATTGGCGAGAAAGCAAATGATCCACTTGAGATGTACCTCGCAGATATTTTTACTGTACCTGCAAACATTATTGGCAATCCTGCAATGTCTATACCATCTGGTATATCAAAAACAGAAGATGGAGTTGAATTGCCACTCGGAATTCAGCTCGTATCAAAACATTATCACGAAGATGTTCTCTTTAAGGCGGGAAAGGATTTCCTTGGAGAAAAGTAATTCTTAAGAAAAAATATCAGGAATAGGGTAGAATATTTACATAGTATATTCGTACTTTAGTAATTCGTATGGCTGACGATAAAAAAGCAGATAAAAAACCAGCACCAAAAGTCGATGTTTTTGAAACGTTAGTTTTTTGGTTTTTCATTTTTACGCTCATCAGTGGATTATTTAGTCATTTTTCTATTACACTTAATACTGATGCAGGTGCAACTGTAAAGGGTGGGATCACCGATTTTTTTCGAAGTCTTATTATCCCGTTTCTTAAATTCTTTTCATACTCATTATCGCTTCTTTCATTTTTTGGAATTATATGGAGTATCACTGGTTTAACAAGAATAAATACTGCACTTAATCAGTTATACAATCCACCGGTATCCGCAGCCCCTGGAGTACCAATCGAAGAGAAGAAGAATAGGCGTTGGGAAAGAGTCCAGAACCATATTAATTCTCAAAATCAAAATGATTGGAAATTCGCAATTCTCGAAGCGGATATTATTTTAGATGATTTGCTCACTGCGATGGGATATAAAGGTGAGACGGTCGCTGATAAACTTAAATCAGTTGAAAAAAGCGATTTTCTCAGTATTGATCTTGCGTGGGAGGCACATAAGGTTAGAAATCAGATTGCTCATGAGGGAGCCGATTATTTAATTACCGAAAGGGAGGCGAGAAGAGTAGTGGATCTTTTCAAGGCGGTATTTGAAGAATTTCATTTTATATAGCCTTGCAAGTCCTTATATTTCTTGTATAATCTCGTTCTACTGTAGTGGTAGTGGTAGTGCGATGGAGGAGTGACCCCGCATGAAGATTATTGCTTCATAACAAGGTTATGAGCTCAAGCTAGAAGTTAGTTGATATAATAGGTAAATATAGTATAGCGGGATGGAGGAGTAGTACCTCGACAGGCTCATAACCTGTAGGCCCTGGTGCGAATCCAGGTCCCGCAACAAGTTTGAAAACAATCCCTCCGGGGATTGTTTTCATAAGTCTGGTATTATATATTTGTTCTCTGTTTGATTGGTATGTCGGGATAGCCCCCAAATGAAACAACGGTCAGCAGATGACCAGTTTCATACGGGGTAAATGTTTTGTAGTTAAATAAGAGAGATCGTAAGTAGTAGTTTGAATGTTGATATCATATATGTCGGGATAGCTCAGTTGGTAGAGCACAGGACTCATAAGCCTGGGGTCGTGGGTTCGATCCCCACTCCCGACACAAATTGCTTAAAGCTTTAAAATCTGGTACTTTGTATTCCTATGCGGTCATAGCTCAACTTGGTTAGAGCACTCGCCTGTCACGCGAGAGGTTGCCGGTTCAAGTCCGGTTGGCCGCGCAGTAGATAACTTAACTTATAAATTCTCCATTTACGCATTACCAGATTTTTTGCTTTGTTTTGGTATAGTTATTAAATATGGAATCTATTAAATACTTAAACCCAAAGGAAGCTATGGAGATGGGTGAAGAACCACAGCATCGTTTTGAACTCATTGTTGATGGTGAGATTATTGGTGCTGCGGAAGTTAATTATTTTTCTAAGCCAATTCCTTTATATCAAGTAACAGATCTTTATGTCGATATAAAATACAAAGGGAAAGGATATGCTTCGAAAATAATGGATCAGGTGGAGGAATGGTTAAAGGAAAGGCGCAGGCCCGGTGTTCTCGTTGATGCGATTACAGATGGTGATTCAGCACAGGGTATGTACCAAAAGAGAGGATGGAAAGTAGTTCCGGGAGGTTATGGATTACACGTTTTTAATTGGCCGGAAAATGTAGATCTTTCAATATTAGATGGATATGGTTCGCGGTGAGATTTTATAAGTTGAAGTATTGTATGGTGATTACGTATCGTGCAGTGTTATAATAAAGAAATGGAAAACATACAAACAAGATTAGAGACATTGGCGCCACAAATCTTAGAAAAATTTATTTCTGAACTTGAGGAAAGATATACTGCCCCAGGGAACTCTGATCAAATTGACCCGCAACATATTGATATGGTACGTAACGGAAATAAGATCCCCGCATCAAGAGACAAGATAGAATTACTAAATAGAATAGGACAAGATTTTCGTCTTACTCCAGGTGAAATCGATGTGGTTGCGGATAGGATTTTTGAAGTGTAATTTTTTCAAAAGAAAACCCCACTTTCGTGGGGTTAGTTCAAAGTCGGATCACATCCATCAAATA
>CAZFAS010000005.1:0-53400 GCA_964516975.1 uncultured Candidatus Saccharibacteria bacterium | reverse complement strand
TGCGCGCATAGCTCAGCTGGTAGAGCATTCGACTGATACTCGAAAGGTCCTAGGTTCGACCCCTAGTGCGCGCACAAAGCACGTTATAAATCTTTAAATATCGCAAAAGGTCTTGCGAAGCTCCAAGTATTCGCTTCTCACTCGAAAGGTCCTAGGTTCGACCCCTAGTGCGCGCACAGAGACACAATAACCTGCCATATGGCAGGTTTTGTGCTTTGTGCGCGCAAGGAAATGTGGGGCATTTCCGTCTAGGGGTCGAAGCCAGTTTGAGCATTTTTCTAATTTAAAATTAGAAAAATCCAAACTGGGCACTGGTCCTGTAAGGACAGACCCCTTTGTCTGTATTGTATGGTCGTGGAAATTTTTGAGCGGCGGCGAAAAAATTATCCCTGACCACACAAAATATCCCGCCTGCGCGGGATTCTCAGATTCCATGCGATCTGGAGTGAGGTTTTGAATATGTTAGTGAAATGTATTTTGTATTGTCCAGTATTAGAGACTCTTTTCTCAGGTAATTCGAGTGCTATAATTGCCGGCATATGAATACGGAATCAAAACCATTACTTGGATTTATTGGGCAAGGGTTTATTGGAAAAAATTATTCTGATGAGTTTGAAAGTAGAGGCTATGTGGTTATTCGATATGCGCTTGAACCAAAATATCAGGAAAACAAAGATAAGATAAAAGATTGCGATATTGTATTTATTGCTGTACCAACACCGACTACTCCAAACGGTTTCGATTTCTCAATCGTTCGTTCGGTGCTCAGTTTGGTGGGTGAAGGCAAGATTGCAGTTATTAAATCAACAATTCTTCCGGGCACGACTGAAACTTTACAGAACGAATTTCCTAATATTACAGTATTTCATTCTCCTGAATTTTTGAAAGAAGCTACTGCGCGAGAAGATGCACAAAAACCAGATAGAAACATTGTGGGTGTTCCGAATATGAGCTCTGAAAATATTGAAAAGGCTAAGTTAGTTCTGAGTGTCTTACCAAAAGCCCCATATGAAAAAATAGCTCCAGTGCGAGAAGCAGAACTTGTAAAATATTTGGGAAATAGTTTCCTTACAACTAAAGTTATTTTTATCAATATGGCCTATGACGTTGCACAGAAATTGGGTGCAGATTGGAACACTGTTGCTGAGATGTTTTCTCATGATCCGCGTGTTGGTACAAGTCATCTTCAGCCTGTGCATTTCAGCGGGAGAGGTGCAGGTGGGCATTGTTTTATAAAGGATATTGAAGCTTATAAGCGCTTGTACGTAGATCTTGTTGGTGATGATTTAGGTAATGAAGTACTGGAATCTCTCGTTGAGAAAAATAAAAAATTGCTTATTGATAGTGGTAAAGACCTTGATTTATTAAAGGGAGTGTATGGTGATTCTGTTATGTAGTGACTTCCCCAATGGAAAGTGCTTTACTCAATGTATAATGTAAGTATGAAAAGAATTTCGTATGTCAAAAAATAAAATTGTATTTATTCTCGGTATCGCGCTTGTCATCCTGCCTTTCCTCGGTTTTCCGAGTGCATGGAAGACTTTCTTAATGATTATTATTGGGCTATTTCTCATAAGCCTTTCTTTCACTACATCACTTAGAAAACGCACCTCAGGTAAGAAATATCCGCGAACAAAAAAAGATATTCCTGGGGGTCAAATCTCAAAAGGGGATGCAGTTTCAGTAGTGAGTTCGTCCAAGAAGATTGAAGAAGTTGTTGTAGAGGAAAAAGAAAATGCTTCTACTCCTGCACAAGACGACAATAACACTGTAGAATAGGGAGATTATGAAAGGACATAAAAAATATCAGAAACAGCTTATTGTCGCTATAGTTTTTTGTATCGCGCTTTTATTTTTGATATATCTTGTCGCTCCTTTTTTCTCGAAGCAAAGTTATAGTGCACAAGTAAAAGGTGCAGTAAGCACTACAACAGAAGAAAAGAAAGATGAATTTATAGTAACTCATGTTAAAACTCCTGATGCAGTAAAGGGTCTCTATATGACAGCCTGTGTTGCTGGGACGCCTTCTTGGAGGACAAAATTAAAAAATCTCGTTAAGACGACGGAGTTAAATTCAATTGTTATCGATATTAAAGATTACTCCGGAACAATTTCGATCAAGGACCCGAAACTCCAAGGGGACGATGTGACTGGATGTCGTGTTTCTGATATGAGGGAGTTCGTGGCTGAACTTCATAAAGAAAATATTTACGTAATTGGAAGAGTTACCGTATTTCAAGACCCATACTATGCAAAGCGTCACCCAGAGTTAGCAGTAAAAAGTAAGTCTACAGGTGGTGTTTGGAAAGATAAGAAAGGATTGCCATTTATTGATGTTGGCGCAAAACCGTATTGGGATCACGTTATTGAGATTGCAAAGACGTCATATGCGCTCGGTTTTGATGAAATAAATTTTGATTATGTGAGGTATCCATCAGATGGAAATATGTCTGATGCTCACTATACATGGACACAGGGGACATCGACGAAAGCTGATATGGTTGAGAAGTTTTTCTCATATTTGCATGAAAATTTAAAAAATGAGGGAATGAAAACTTCCGCGGATTTGTTCGGTCTTACAACTGTTGCAGAAGATGATTTGGGTATTGGGCAGGTACTCGTGAGAGCGCTTCCGTATTTTGACTACGTATTACCCATGGTGTACCCGTCACACTTTGCAAGTGGAGCAAATAACATAAAAAAGCCAGCTGAGCATCCATATGAAATCGTACATTATTCAATGTTAGAGGGTGTTCATAGGGAGAATATGCTAAAGTCAAAAATTGGTATTCCGACTTCAACACCATCAAAATTACGAACTTGGATTCAAGATTTTGATCTTGGAGCTCCTTATGGTGTTCCTGAGGTAAAAGCACAGATTAAGGCTACGTACGATGTAGGGCTTTCATCATGGATATTATGGGATGCGGGAAATAAGTATACACCGGAAGCGTTATTACCTGAGAATTGATATTTCACTTGGATTGGGTAGTATACCTATAGATCTGTACAGGGAGAAAATATGGATAAAGAATTGCTCAACACGGTTAGAGTTGTTGTAGCACAAGTTGCCGGTATTCCGCTTGAGAGGGTAAAACCCGAGACGGCGGTAACGCAATGCTTTAGGGAAAGAGTTTTTCTGTCTTTGGGTGTATCGTTTACTGGAGAGTTTGCACGTCGTCCGCGAATGAGAGTCTTGGACATTGCGAACGTCGTTATTTCCTCAAGAGCAGCGAGAGGGTAATATGGAAACTAGAAGTATAGAATCAATCTTACGTTTCGTTCTAAGAAATTACGTTTTCAACACAAAAAGTCACGAACCTCCAGATTTCAAGGATAAGGAATTATTTGCTCGAGCGGTTTCGAGAGAACTCGGTATTAGCAGGGAGTCAGTAACAAAGCTTGTGGATGATGCGTTTCGATAAGAAAATAAGACGGCCGATGGGCCGTCTTTCTTTTGTGCTAAATTTTTTTTGATTGATGTATAATAAAGGTGAAATGGATCCTGAAAAAGTTACATATTTTGCGGAAACAGATTCCAGAAATAAGCGTGTTAAGTTTGGAATAAAAGCGAAGGACCGAACTCGCCACGTTTATGTTATTGGAAAAACAGGAATGGGAAAATCTACCCTTCTTGAGAATATGGCGATTCAAGATATCCAAGGTGGCGAAGGGATGGCTTTCGTAGATCCTCATGGAAAGACGGCAGATCTTCTCCTCGATTATGTTCCAAGTGAAAGAATAAAAGATACTATTTATTTTGCTCCGTTTGATACCGATCACCCTATTTCTTTTAATGTGATGGAAGATGTGGGAGCTGATAAGCGTCATCTTGTGGCAAACGGACTTATGTCCGCTTTCAAAAAGATCTGGGTAGACGCATGGTCTGCTCGAATGGAATATATTTTGAATAACACCATTCTTGCTCTTCTCGAATATCCCGATTCGACACTTATCGGTGTGAATCGAATGCTTTCTGATAAGGATTACAGAAATAAAGTTGTGGCAAATATTTCAGATCCATCAGTAAAATCTTTTTGGGTAGATGAATTTGCAAAATATGGTGAAAGATATATGCAAGAGGCAGGTGCAGCTATTCAAAACAAAGTTGGACAATTCGTTTCTAATCCACTAGTGAGAAATATCATAGGTCAACCAAAATCATCTTTTGATTTCCGTAAGGTCATGGATGAGAAGAAGATCGTGATTATTAACCTTTCGAAGGGTAGGGTGGGAGAACAGAATGCAAATCTCCTTGGAAGTATGATCATTACGAAGGTATATCTTGCTGCACTTTCTCGCGCTGATATTAGTGAGTCAATTCTTAAAAATCTACCCAATTTTTATTTGTATGTAGATGAATTTCAGTCATTTGCAAATGAGTCATTTGCAGACATTCTTTCTGAGGCACGAAAGTATAAACTTAATCTTACTATCGCTCACCAATATATTGAGCAAATGTCTGAAGAGGTGCGTGCGGCTGTATTCGGAAACGTGGGTACTATGATTGCATTTCGAGTGGGGGCTTTCGATGCAGAAGTTTTGGAGAAGGAGTTTGCACCAACTTTTACTGCCGAAGATATGGTAAATCTTGGTTTCATTCAAATCTACTTGAAGCTCATGATAGATGGTATTTCCTCACCACCCTTTTCTGCTACAACAATGGGTCCTATACCCCGCGGAGAGATTTCATATCGTCACGATATTATCGAATATTCACGTGAACATTTTGCAAAACCAAAACTCGAAGTAGAGGAGGGTATTCGAAAGTGGCATGAAAGTAGTTTCAAAGCTGAAGGTTCTCAAGAAAGAGATAGAGAGCGCGGGCAGAATTCTTTTCAAAATAATAGATCAAGGGTTCCAGAGAGAAATGATCGATCTGATAGACCAGATAGGCAAGATAGACCCGAACCAAAATTTGTTGATAAAAATTTATTTGCCAAGCAACGAGAAATGGAAAAGCAAAAAAAAGAAATTTTCCAGTCAATAATTGCTGAGGAGAAGTCAGCGCCTGTCCCTACTATTGAGCCGAAAGAGAAAATTTCTTTGCAGTCACTGAAACCAAATGACAGGAATAGCAAGAATCCAACTCCTGAGCATGTATCTCAGCTAAAGGAAGTGCTCGCGCAGTTAACGAGTAAAAATAATCAAAAGAAGGATGAGGTAAAACCCACACAACCTTCAGTGCCACAGGAGAAAAAAGTAGAAAAACAGGAACAAAAACCTCAGCAACAAACACATCAAACAAGAGAGGAGAGGGGGGAACTGCATACTACCGAGAAATCAAAAGAACAGAAAAAAACAGCACCCCACGAAATCCCTGAGGAGGAACTTAAGAAAATGCTCAGTGTAGATGATGAATCGTAGCTTTTTGCGCTTTTTTGTTTATACTAGGAAAATCTCATGAAGAAGCGAATTCTCATATTTTCTCTCGTCTACTACCCTCGTTTTGTTGGGGGAGCTGAAGTTGCTATTAAGGAAATCACCGATAGGTTGGGTGATGATTTTGAGTTTGATATGGTAACTTTGAGAAAACACGCCTTACCATTTGAAAAAGTTGGAAATGTAAATGTGTATAGAGTTGGATTTCCTTGGTATGGGAAAAATACACAAAGCTTAAAAATATTTCCATTTTCTAAATACGCGTTTCCTTTCTTTGCATTTTTTAAAGCACGTTCTCTCCATAAAAAATATACTTATGATGCAACATGGTCGATGATGGCAAATTATGCAGGATTCGGAGCTTTGTTTTTTAAGATGACTCATCCTAAGGTTCCTTTTGTGCTCACACTGCAGGAAGGCGATCCACTTTCTCATATAAGGAAAAGGGTAGGTATGTTTTATCCATTGTTTAAGAAAATATTTTTACGAGCAGATTGCATTCAAACAATTTCTTGGTATTTAGCGGATTTTGCAAAATCGATGGGGTATACAGGTAAGGTAGAGGTGATACCAAATGGAGTAGATACAAAACATTTTGGAAAAATATATTCCCAAGAAGAAATCGATAGTTTAAAGAAAAAATTACACAAAAAGGAGAATGATATTTTTCTCGTTACCACATCACGTCTTGCTGTTAAAAATGCAGTCGATGATTTGATTAAGTCACTGCAGTTCCTTCCCGAAAATGTGAAATGTCTTGTGATTGGAACAGGCGGTGAGGACGGCAACTTGAGAAAACTTGCTCGGGATCTGAGTCTCGATGATAGGGTAAAATTTATCGGGTTTGTTGATCATGACATGTTGCCACTGTACCTCAGGGTTTCAGATGTATTTATCAGGCCGTCTCTTTCAGAAGGTTTTGGTAATTCTTTTGTTGAGGCAATGGCAGCAGAAATACCAGTTCTCGCAACTCCTGTAGGGGGTATCGTAGATTTTCTTTTTGATCCAGATATGAATAAGGATAGAGAGCCGACAGGGCTCTTTGTGCGAGTAAAAGACCCACGTGACATTGCAAAAAAAGTGACTCGCATTTTGAATAATCCAGCACTCAGAGAGCAAATTATTTTATCAGCAAAAAAGATGGTACTTAATTCTTACGACTGGAATACCGTTGCTAAGGATATGAAAGAAAGGGTTTTTATTAGGGTATAAATAAGCTTTTTGTTTATTGACATATATACGTATTTTGTGCTATAATGGTTTTTGTTCTTTTCAGGATGCCATGACAGTATGGGAAATTCCTATATCTCGACTGGCCTACCAACTGAGGGGATTATGTTACTCCACACCAAACGAGTTGGCCTCATTCTGAGACTATTCTCACCAAAACCCGAGCTTGTTGAACAGAATGTTCGGCTGGCAATGGGTGCAGTTGATAAGGCACTTGCGTTAGAGGTTGGGGGGAAGAAAGTCTTTTCCCGAATCGACATATTAGTCTCGGCAGATGATCGCTTTGGCGATTCTGACTGCGGACTAACTGCAGATGCACTTCGTCTTGCGCCACGCAAGGGTGTGTTCGTTTCTGAAGTTAGAAACGGGGATATTTTTTGTGGGTTACTCAACTACGGTGTGTCGCATCAAATGCGAGACCGTATCGACTACTCCATGATTATGTCCATTGGAGTGGGTGAGTATCTCGTTGAAGAAAATGTCAGACCGATGCTTGATGCGCTACACAGTGGTGCTCGCGTGACAGGACTTGCGTTGAGCGAACTTGCCCCATCGATTCTCGATGGGCGGATCGCGAACACCTTCGCAATCTGGGACACGGTTTCACTCATGACAATCGGAGGTTTCGATCTTCGTGCCGCGAAGGCTCCGAAGGATGATCGACTTGCACAGTATGTGCGTGGCTGGTCAGATGAGAAAGGAGAAGTGTACTATCAGTCATCGGGTGTAGAGGAGATCATTCCTCTGGTCCGATTGATTAAGGTGTTTGGATCTTGTATTGCTCCGATCGTTCCGGTTTCTGGTGCTAAGTGGGTTGTCTCTGATGACCCAGAGGTCCAGAAGCGTGAACGGGCAAAGCTCGGTACGAAGACCGAGCGTCAGATGATGTGGGCGCTTTCGGAGTCTGTTGATTTCTCTTTCATTAAAGGAGGAGTCATTCCTGAATACCGCAGTTTGTAGAACGAACCCCGAGTGGCTTAGGCCGCTCGGGGTTTTCTAATTATTTGTGTATGATGGTTTTATGTTTAAAAACAAAAGGGTATTAATGGTCGGTCTCGGAATTCTTGGTGGTGGAGTAGCTACTGCCAATTTTCTTATAAAGCACGGCGCAAAGCTTAAGGTCACCGATATGAGGGGGAAGGAAGTTTTAAGTAAGTCATTACGTCAGTTACCAAAATCAATAGTGTATACACTTGGAAAGCATCTTGAAAAAGATTTTAGGCATGCTGAAATCATTGTTGCAAATCCAGCAGTGCCACGTTATGGGGAGTGGATACGGTTAGCAGAGCAATTGGGTAAGGTTATCTATAACGATTTAACTTTGTTTCTAACCTCAATTCGTAGTATGGGAAAGGATGTTATTGCTATCACCGGCACGCGTGGTAAGACAACCACAACACTTTGGACACATCATCTTATTCTAGGATCGATAGTTGGTGGGAATATTCCTGAGACTGGGCCGCTTAAAATTATTAATAAAAAAGGTAATCCATTTATCCTTGAAACATCTTCGTTTCAACTTGAATATGTTACAAAGGGTTTACCTGCTCCACACATTGCCCTCATTACGAACTTATACCAAGATCATCTAAATCGTCATAAGACGATGAAGGAATATGTACGAGCAAAAGCTGGAATTTTTTTGAATCAAACAAAAGAAGATTTTGTCATTCTAAATTTTAATAATGAATATACAAAAAATTTTCTTGCTCTAAAACCTAAATCAGCAGTTCTGTATTTTTCAACAAAACAGCTTCAGAAAGGAAGGGAGGGTATATATATGCAAAAGGGTGATATTTACACGGTTTTTAATGGAAAGAAGACCTTCATCATGAAGAGCCCTTTTGATACAGATTTTTTAAATGAAAATTTGATGGGAGCATTACTTGCGTCATTTCTGTATCTTGGTGATTGGTCAAAGATTATACCAAGGGTTTCTACGCTGCCAGATGTACCAATGAGAAGACAGGTTATTAAAAAGACAAGAAATAGTGTTGTGGTAAATGACAGTGCTGGCACAAGTCCGGATGCAACTATCGCTCTTTTAGCTGAATATAAAAAGATACCCAAAAATCAAAAAATTCTTATCACAGGAGGTACTGATAAGCAGTTAGATTTTAGTGTATGGCCAAACCATATTAAAAAAGAATTAATGAGTAGTAATGTATACTTTTTAAATGGAAGTGCTACACAGAAAATGGTTTCCGGTCTCAAGAAGGTGCATTTTTTTAACAAAGGAGAAAAACCAAATAGATATGAAGATCTAAAAGATATTGTGGAGGTGATTTCGCGGAGGAAAGGGAAAAAGACCATTTTATTTTCACCATCATCAGCAAGTTTTGAGAAATTTAAAAACGAATTTGATCGGGGAAATCAATTTTCTCGCTTCGTACGAACGCTCTTTTAGTCCTTTATTGGAGCCATTATTTGTGGTATTATCGGCCGTATGAGGATTCTCGTTACCGGAATTGCAGGGGCAATCGGCTCGCATCTTGCAGAGCGCCTTTTGTCTCTGGGCCACGATGTGGTTGGCATCGATGCTTTTACACAGTATTACTCACCGGCTATTAAGAAAATTAATGCTGATGATGTAAAAATAAAAGGTGCAAAAATTTTTGAAAGAGACTTAGCTAAGGATGATATCGATGATATTACCACTGATGCCGATATTATTTTTCACATGGCGGCTCAGCCTGGTATTTCAGCAGAAACACAATTTCAAGATTACGTAGATAATAATGTCATTGCTACACAAAGATTGTGTGAATCAGCAAAGAAAAATCAAAAGTTGAAAATGATTTTTTTTATCTCGACTTCTTCCGTATATGGTGCCAGGGCAAATGGAGATGAAACGACCCTTCCGATGCCAACATCCTATTATGGCGTAACTAAGCTTGCAGCAGAGCAGTTAGCACTTTCATATTATCGTGAGTCAGGTTTGCCAGTTTCGGTACTCAGATTGTTTTCAGTCTATGGGGAAAGAGAAAGACCAGAGAAGTTTTTTCATCGACTGATTAAATCAATCTATGAAGATACAGAAGTTCCGTTTTATGAGGGAAGCGAGCATCATGTACGAAGTTACTCATACGTGAGCGATATAATTGATGGGTGTGTTCTTGCATTACAAAATCAGGACATTGTATTAGGTGAAATATTTAATCTCGGCACAAACACTACGGCTACAACTGGTGAAGGTATGAAGATTGTAGAAACAATTCTCGGTAAAAAAGCCAAACTTAAAATTTTACCAAGGAGACTTGGAGATCAATTTGAGACTTCGGCAAATATTAATAAGATACAAAAATTGCTCGGATATGCTCCAAAGGTTGATTTAGAAATTGGTTTAGCAAATGAAGTGAGATGGTATGGTGAGAAAATTAATAAAAAAATATAGTAGATTTTATGAAAAAACAAAAACATATACTTATCGCCACACCGTTATATCCACCACAAATAGGGGGACCCGCATCGCGTACTGTACTTTTAGAGCATAAATTTCCGGAATATGGATATACAATATCTGTCGCAAAGTTTAGCTCGATTTTGTTTTTACCTAAAATCCTTAGACATATCGCGTATTTCTTTATTGTATTTTTTAAAGCAATTCCAGTTGATACAATTGTTGCACAAGATCCAGTCAGTGTTGGATTGCCATCAATACTTGCTGCCAAATTACTTAGGAAAAAATTTGTATTAATTGTTGTGGGGGATTATGCATGGGAGCAAGGCTCACAGAGATCAGGAGTTATAGATCTACTTGATGCATTTTCTACTGAATATTCGAAGTACCCTTTCCTTGTGAGGATGCTTAAAAAAACGCAAAGTTTTGTTGCAAGTGGTGCTGATAAAATTATTGTCCCATCATTTTATTTAAAGAAAATAGTTACGAATTGGGGAGTTTCTTCAGAAAAGATTGTTGTTGTTTACAATTCATTTGACCCGCCAGTATTCGACGTATCACGTGACGAGCTAAGGAAGAAGTTGCATCTAAAAGGAAAGGTCGTAGTAAGTGTTGGGCGCCTAGTTCCATGGAAAGGATTCGCCACTCTTATAAAGAAGGTGGTACCAAAACTAATTGAGGGACACCCAGATCTTACGCTCTATATTATCGGTGATGGACCGGATAAGTCGTATTTGGAGCAACTCATAAAAGAGCATAAACTTTCTAAGCATGTGATCCTTACTGGGAAGAAGTCTCAAAAGGATCTGTTCGAGTATATAAAAGCTTCTGATATTTTTGTTTTGAATACCTCATATGAAGGAATGTCGCATCAACTTTTAGAAGTTATGGCACTAGGTGTTCCTATTGTGACTACGACCGCTGGGGGTAATGTTGAAGTCATTCAAAATGGTGAAAATGGGGTATTGGTTCAGTATGATGATGCGGATTTGATGACTTCCGAAGTCTTAAAGATGCTGAGTGATAGTATATGGTCAGGTAAGCTCGTCTCTCAAGGTCTAAAAAGTATTCATAATTTTTCTGAAGAGAAAATGTTATCTTCTCTTGCAAAAGAACTTTCATAACATATGCGCGTACTCATGATTTCCACCGATAGGAATATTTTTGATCCGGCATCCGCTGTTTCGAAGCGCATGGTTGATTATGGTCGTGTTTTAGGTGAGCTACATATTGTAGTTTTCTCTCTGGCTAGTGGTGTATATGAGACGACGAGGCTCGCGGATAATGTGATGGTATATCCTACAAATTCAAAATCAAAATTATCATACACTACCGATGCTCAGCTCGTGGGTGAAGAAATATTATCAAGGATTTATTTTGGACAAACTGCAATCACAACTCAAGATCCGTTCGAGACAGCATCAGTGGGAATAAAATTAAAGAAGAAGTTTGGTTTTCCTCTTCAGATTCAATTGCACACTGATCTGTATAGTCCAGAGTTTTTTGATGGTTCATTTATGAATTGGTTTCGTTTCCAGATGTCGAAATTTATGTTTCGACGGGCAGATGGCATAAGGGTTGTGCGAGAAAAAATAAAAGAAGGATTGGTAAAAAATCTTTCTATTCCTGCACAAAAAATAATTGTGCTTCCTGTATATGTTGATACTGAAAAAATACGTAACGCGCCAATAACTGTAAACTTAAAAGAAAAATACTCGGGTTGGGAGCATGTTGTATTAGTAGCATCAAGACTTTCTCCTGAAAAGAATATTCCATTGGCACTTAGGGCTTTTAGCAGACTTTTAGATACCAATCCAGCTATTGGCATGGTGATTGTGGGACAAGGGTCGATGGACAGTAAATTGAAGTCTTTAGTTAGAAAACTAAAACTAGAACAAAATGTTGTATTTGAGTCATGGCAAAATGATTTGTCATCTTATTATAAAACTGCAGATGTGTTTCTGAATACTTCGAATTTTGAAGGTTATGGTATGACGCTTGTTGAAGCCTCTGCTGCAGGGTGCCCGATTATTACCACAAATATAGGTATCGCACAGGATTTTCTACGTGATGGAAAGAATGCTCTTGTGTGTCCAGTTCGAGATGAAAAGTGTTTGTCCAATAAACTCATTACATTTTTTGGTAATCCACTTATTAGAGCGCAATTGCGAGAAAATATTAAGAGTGATTCTAAGCAACTTGATATTTCTTATGATGGACATCTCGAAAAGCAAAAGCAGTCATTTGAAATGCTATTTGAAACAAAAAAAGTATGAGACTCCTTATCATCACTCAAAAAGTAAATAAGGATGATCAAAACCTAGGTTTTTTTCATGAGTGGATTCTCAATTTTTCAAAATATTGTGAAAGTGTGAAGGTTATATCTCTTGAGAGGGGAAATTATTCTTTACCAAGTAATGTTTCTGTATATTCTTTGGGTAAAGAACAAAAACATTCTCGAATACAGTATTTGTTTCGGTTTTATTCGTATATTTGGAAACTTAGAAATGAATACGATGTGGTATTTGTCCATATGAATACTGAGTATGTAGTTTTAGGAGGTATCATATGGAAAATTCTCGGAAAGCCAGTATATCTTTGGAGGATGCATAAGAGTATCACCCTTTCGATGCGAATAGCTGTTCTGTTTATAAAAAAAGCATTTACAGCTTCAAAGGATAGTTTTAGACTTCAAACCTCAAAACTTGTGATTACTGGTCATGGGGTTGATGTATCTCGTTTTGCACTGGATACCTCTGAAAAAGATTATTCAATGCTGAAACTTATTACAACTGGAAGAATATCTCGAGTGAAACAATATGAGGTGCTCTTGGACGGGGTAGCACAATTGCAGAAATCTGGCATTCCAGTTAGCCTAACTGTAGTTGGTGGATCAATTACAGATGATGAAAGAAATTATTTAGATACTTTGAAGGTTCGCGTAGATCAGCTTGGAATTAAAGATAGTGTTTTCTTTGTTGGAGCAGTCCCTCATGAAAAAGTTGTAGACTACCTTAAGGCAGCAAATATATTCGTAAGTGCAAGCAGTACGGGAAGCTTGGATAAAGCAGGACTTGAGGCTTTTATGGTAGGTCTAATGGTGATTACATCAAATGACTCTTTCCATGAGATATTTGAGAATTATTTGGGGCAAGGTATATATACATCAGGAGATGTTGGTGGTCTTGTAAAAACAATACATGCATTTCTTGATTTATCACCCCATGAGAAACAGGCAATGCTTTCTGCTATCCGTGCTACAATTGCAAAAAAACATTCTCTCGAGTCGCTTATTCCGAAACTCGTTCAAGAAATGAAATTATAATATGAAAAGGATTGATTTTTTAAAAAAATATTTAAAACAAGGGAATTTTCTTGATGTCGGGAATTTGTATAGCGATGGTGCAAGACATAAAATGCTTATGAAAGAATATCCTAGTAGTAAGTTTTACGGTCTCGATGTTGTTGATCAAAGTACTGTTGGGCTTACTTTTGAAAATCAATTTGTCGGCTCCTGCACGAAATTACCATTTGGTGATGAGTTGTTTGATACGATCTATGTAGGTCAGGTGATCGAGCATGTTTGGAATCCAAAGGATATGGTGGATGAGTGTTTTAGGACATTAAAGCAGGGTGGAGTTTTCATCTTCGATACACCAAATGTATATTCACTCTCAAGGATGCTTCGATATAGTGTCACAGGTAAGGATGTCATAATTGGAAACCCGGAACATAAATTCTTTTTCTCTTTCGCTATGCTTGAAAATATATTACTTCAGTCAGGGTTTAAGAAAGTTTTTATGATGACTGAAAATAATTTTGCATTCAAAGGTAAGGTGTACTGGCTTCCGGAAGCGAAACCATTCACATACCTCGGCGAGTGTATTTGTGTGTGCGCTATAAAATAACATTATGTGTGGAATTTCAGGATTCAATTGGAAAGATGAGCAGCTAATCAAAACAATGAGTGATAGTATCGCTCATCGTGGACCTGACGCGCAGGGATTTTTCTGTGATGATGGTGTGTCTTTTGGGCATAATCGGCTCTCTATCATTGATCTCTCAGTACTTGGTAATCAGCCTATGAAGGATAATGATGATTCTATTGTCCTTATGTTTAATGGAGAAATATATAATTTTCAGGAATTGAGGAATGAGCTCACGGATTACGAATTTAAGTCGAAAAGTGATACAGAGGTAATAATCGCAGGCTATAAGAAATGGGGGAAAGAGGTATTTGAGAAGCTCAATGGCATGTTTGCGATCGCCCTATGGGACAAGAAAGAAAAGACATTGATGGTTGCTCGTGATCGATTTGGGGTGAAGCCTCTGTATTATTTCTGGGACGAAAAGCGATTTATGTTTGCTTCTGAAGTAAAGGCTCTTTTAACCCACGATATCCCAAGAAAGCTAAATAAGGAGGCTTTTAATCACTATATAAGGGTTTTGTATGTGCCGGAACCCCTCACAATGATACAGGGTATATCGAAGCTTCCACCGGGCGAGTACATAACCTTAAAAGAGGGGGAATTCACTATTCAAAGTTTTATAAAGGGCAAGTTTGGTCATAAAAGTGATAAAGCATATAGTGAGCTTAGAGCGAGTGTCCACGATACAGTGATAAGGGCGGTCAAAAGGCAACTCGTTTCAGATGTTCCGCTTGGAGTGTATTTATCTGGTGGAATTGATTCTAGTGTGGTGCTTGCTTCAATGAAAAAATTTCAAAAAAATATAAATACTTTTTCTGTTGGTTTTGATTTGCCTGTTGAGGGAGAACAAGAAAAATTTAATGAAGATTTTAATCTTGCACAGAAGACGGCAGATTTTTTTAAGGTTAATCATCACTCGTTTACAATGAATGAAGATGATGTGGTGAATTCTTTTATGGAGATGGCAGTTCAAAATGATGACCCAATATCAAATCCAACATCGATTGCGATGATGTATTTAGCAAAACGTGCAAAAGAAAAAGTTACGGTTGTGTTATCGGGCGATGGAGGTGATGAACTTTTTGGTGGATATCGAAGATATAGACTTGCTTTGGTATCGTCACTGTATATGAAATTACCTTCATATATCCGTTCGATCCTTAATGTACATTCGACACTTCGAAAATTTGAATATAAGAATGAGATAGATTTGTTTGCAAGGTTTCATTTTGTTAAAGATAAGGTACTACAGAGAGTAATTTCTGAATCTGTATTTAAACCAGACTCAGTTACAAAAGAATTCTTTTTTGATAGATATCTCTCAAAATATGGTGGTGATCTTGTGGAAAAATTTATGCAAGTAGATAAATCAAGTTGGCTTCCAGATCAAGCGCTCTTACTCGCTGATAAAATGGCTATGAAATCTGCGATCGAACAGCGTGTACCATTTCTTGATAATGAAGTTTTATCACTCTCAAATACAATACGAAGGGGTGATAAGGTTACAATGTTTGATACAAAAAAAATTCTTAAGGATGCTTTTCGAAAAGAATTACCACAGTTTCTTTTTAATCAACCCAAAAGAGGTTGGTTTTCTCCGGGAGCTAAGTGGCTTCGTTTACCTAAGATAAAGAAAATGGCTGAAGAAATTCTTTCTCGTGATTATTATTCTGGTACAGAAAATATATTTAGATGGGATGAACTTGCTACTACATTTCAAAATCATGTATCAAAAGAAGAATACAATGTAACAATTTTGTGGGTGATTATGACGTTCCAAGTGTGGGCTAAACACTATCAAATTACAGAATGAAGAAGAAAATTCTAATTACAACACCGCGCACTCCTTTTTTGGGCAGGGGCGCAGACGAACAGGATAGGCTTTCAGGAATTCAGTGGTTTATTGATCATGGATATGAAGTGAGAGTGATTACAAAAGTTACAGAGCATGATTCGCTTCATATTGATGAGGCGAAGAAAAAATTAGGCATCACAATCATTCCGATATTGTATCGTTTTGCTAGTCGTAAAAATACATTTGAAAAAATAAAGACATTGGTGCAGAGATTGCTTTGGCCACCATATTGGGATGGAGCTTCATATGAATATTTTGACCCTGCTATTCAGGATGAATACAAGCGTCAATTAGAAGATTTCAAGCCTGATATTGCGTGGTTCGATTACTCATATTTGTGGCCTTTATACCGTTTTGCACAAGCGAAGAAATTACCTATTGTTACTCGCTCCATAAATATGGAGCCTATACATTTTTTAGATGAAGATGGCGGGGGCATTATAAATAGTATTCGTTCTCTTCCGAAATGGGTTAGTGAATATATTGTCTCAAAAAAAAGTGATATTGTTTTTGCAATTACTCCTAAAGAGGAAAAAATTTATACTAAGCTCGGTGCGCATGCTGTTACATTGCCACTTCGGGGACTACCAAAGGTTTTTGAGGAAAAAACAATACAAGACGTAAAAGGAAGGAGTATTCATATTGGTTTTACTGCGTCAACATATAATGTCGCACACAACCTTGAAGCGCTTCAATTTATTCTTAAACAAGTACTCCCACTCCTTCATAACAAAGAACGCAAGTATGTTTTTCATTTTACCGGACTTAAATTACCTGAATCAATTTTAAAAACGATAGATGGCACAAATGTAATATATGAGGGTTTTGTTCCAAGCATGAAAGAATTTTGGAAGAATATGGATATTGCTATTATTCCATCTCTCTTTGGTGCTGGAATGCAACAGAAAGTTTTTGAACCTATAACGCTTGGTGTTCCAACAGTAACTTCAGAGAGAGCAATTTCGGGATACGGTTTTGTAGGCGGAGAGGATTTGTTATTTGCAAAAAGTGCAGATGATTTTGCAAGGTGTGTTACATTTTTTGCGCAAGATTTAGAAAAGATGAAACAGATTTCAAAAAGTGCAACTCGTACCTCACGTAAGCTCTTTTCAAAGGAGAATATTGACTCGATTCTTATTAAAAATATCGAATCTTTGTAATAAAATAATAACTATACTTTAGCTTAATATTTGGTAGTATTTGCCGATATGAGTAAGCTTTCTTATAAGACAGTACTTGTTACCGGATCTGCGGGATTCATAGGTTTTCACTTGAGTAAAAAGCTTCTCGAGCAGGGTATACGCGTTATTGGTGTTGATTGTCTCAATCATTATTATGATGTAAAGATGAAAGAAAAGAGGAATGCGATTTTAAAAAAATCGAAGGAGTATTCCTTTTACAAGGTAGATATATCTGATTATAAAAAAATCAACTCCGTTATTCAAAGGACAAAACCAGATGTAATTGTTCATTTTGCAGCACAAGCCGGAGTTCGATATTCACTCAAGAATCCTTGGTCGTATGCAGATTCAAATTATCTTGGCACCCTTAATATTTTTGAATCAGCAAAAAATAATTCTATAAAAAAGGTTATATACGCATCATCCGCTTCGGTTTATGGGGCAAATAAAAAAACGCCTTTCTCTGAAGAACATCGTGTTGATCATCCGCTTTCGATCTACGGCGCTTCAAAGCGTGCCAACGAATTACTCGCTCATTCTTATTTTCATTTGTATGGTATTGAATCCGCCGGGATAAGATTCTTTACTGTATATGGAAAGTATGGGAGACCGGATCTGGCTTTGTTTAAGTTTGCAAAAAGCATACTCAATAATAAGGAAATTTCAGTGTATAACCGCGGTAAGATGACTCGTACGTTCACTCACGTTGACGATGCAATTGCAGGTGTGCATGCCATTTTGATAAAGAAGAAACTTGGTTGTGAAATATATAATATTGGCGGTGGAGAAACGGTGGAGCTTATTCAATTTGTAAAGATGATTGAGAAGCGGTTAGATAAAAAGGCACGTATTAAGTATCTTCCGATTCAAGCTGGGGATGTGCCTAATGCTTCACCAGATCTAACAAAATCCAATACAGAACTTGGATATATGCCGAAAGTTACCATAGAACAAGGTATTAATGATTTCATCGAGTGGTTTGTGCAAAATAAGGATTGGGTTACAAAGCTAAAAGACGCAGAATAGGTATTTATTTTGGTTTGCATGAGTGACGATTTGTACAAATACTTTGAAATCGTTTGCTCGTAAATAATTTAAAGAATATGTTTTACAGTAATATTAAAAAAATTTTTTCCTCATATGATCCACAAAGGGCATGGGCACTTTTTTGGAACTATATAAAAAT
Source organism: uncultured Candidatus Saccharibacteria bacterium (assembly GCA_964516975.1). Taxonomy (GTDB): domain Bacteria; phylum Patescibacteriota; class Minisyncoccia; order Phycocordibacterales; family Zambryskibacteraceae; genus CAZFAS01. The sequence continues at coordinate 35,237 of CAZFAS010000005.1, read as the reverse complement.
AATCATTTTAAATAGATTACCGAAGATAAAAAATTCTAACTTTGTAAATTTTCTTGGATTTCGTATTGAATTTCCGTATCGGCCAGCATTTTTTGGGCTAATTACAGAAATCTTTTTTCAACCTTTTTATAATTTAAAACCAAGTGCCGAGAAATTAAAGATTTTCGATTGTGGATCAAATATTGGTATTCGCACATTGTATTTTAAATGGTTATACCCAAACGCATCATTTACATGCTTTGAGCCAAATCCAACAGTTTTAAAATATTTAGAGGAAAATATTACATCTAATCATATTGAGAATGCAGAGATTCATTCGGTTGCATTGGGTGCACAAGAAGGAATGATAACTTTGTATCGAGGTGATGGTGTGCGCGGTTCTGGTAGTTCATCAGTGATACAATCTGGCACCTTAAAGAATGAGAATTCAGTAAGTGTCCCCGTAAAAAAGTTGTCAGATTATATAGAAGGAGTGGTGGATATAGTGAAGCTTGATGTTGAAGGGGTAGAGGGCGATATTCTCGAAGATTTGTCTAAGAGTGGAAAGTTGAAAAATATTCGCAGTTTTATTATTGAATACCACTTTGATGGTAGTACATTGAAATATCCACTTTCTCATATTGAGGATATTTTGACTCAGGATGGTTTTCACATAACAAAAACACCACTTGAAGCTTACAATACAAAAGTTGAGCCTGTACTGTATACATGTATGATATATGCTACACGATAATATATGAATGTTTTATACGTATTTTCAGGAGAAAGGACAAAAAGATTTGTGGGAAAGGCCGGTGTAGATTTTCCAGACACACAGTTTTATGGGATGAATCATCTCAGAGATTTTGGTATACACGCTGAATATAAAGAATTTGAAGATTACCCCTTTGGGAGATTCATACGAAAACTTTTCGGCTTCCGTATAAAACATATGCTTATGTATTTTATCGCAATACGGTACGACCTTGTTTTTGGAATATCGGTCATGTATATGCTTGTATGGAAAAAGTTTTTTAAAACGAAAACAAAATTTGTAATTTTTAATTCAAATATCAATAGATTATTGATGAGTCATATACAGGGGACTTTGGCTTACAGGATTCTTGTGTCACTTCTTAAAGAAGCTGATGGTATTGTTTTTCTTTCGGATGATCAGATGAATATTGTAACTTCGAAATTACCATTTCTGAAAGAGAAATCGCACGTACTTCTTATGGGCGTTGATGAGGTATTTTATAAACCAGTCTATGACGGAAGAGATAATTATTTTCTTTCGGTTGGTAGGGATAATGCTCGGGACTATAAAACTGTTGTCGAGGTTGCAAGAATGCTTCCTCATGAGGAGTTTCGTTTTGTTTGTTTGCCGAGAAATATAGAAGGTATACAGGATATACCGCAAAACGTAAAAATATACGAAAATATTGCACTTGAGGAACTAGAGGCTCTCTATAAAGGCGCTCGCGCGCTGCTTCTTATTATGCATAATGATACGTATCTCGAAGGGTCAGACTCTTCTGGTCCCACAGTGCTTCTTGAAGCCATGGCAACAGGGTTACCAGTTGTGGTGAGCAATAAGGGGTATATAAAGGATTATATGGTACACGGAGAAGAGGGTATTGCTGTGGATTTTTATGATAGAGAGGGTATTGTGCAGGCGATACATTCACTTGAGAATGATGACTATCGAAGAAAACTCGCAACGGGAGCAAGGAATAAAGTAGAGAAAATTTTAAATACTAAATCGATGGCAGAGCGTTTATCGCATATATTTCGCTACATTCATGGAAAATAAAGAAAAATATATTTGTATGGATTGTCAGAGTGAGATAGTAGTTTCACCAATAGAAGCGAAGTGTGTTTCATGTGGTAAAAAATATCTGTCACATAATGGTATTCCTCAATTCAGTGATGATCAGTATTGGGGGAAAATTAAGGAAAGTGAACTGCTCTCAATAATTGATGTAATTGAGAAAGAGGGCTTTTCAGCGTTTACAAAAGATATGCAGAAGAAGCTTGATTTTACCTATGATGAAGATAGAGCTGATTGGAGATATTTTATTCCACTTAATTCAAGCGCCGTTGCTCTCGATATTGGTTCAGGACTTGGGAGGATTACGATTCCTCTCGCGAGAGTGTGCAAGACAGTAGTGTCATGTGATTTATCACTGTCGCGAATGAAATTTCTGAGCGCTCGTGCTAAGGCAGAGAACTTACATAATGTGCAGGTATTTGTGGGGGATGTATATAATCTTCCATTACAAGAAAAAAGTTTTGATCTTATTGTTATGAATGGAGTCTTGGAGTGGGTGGGTCTAACTAAGAAATTTTCTGATCCCCGTGAAGCACAAATCGAGAGCCTTCGTATATGTAAAAAACTCTTAAAACCAGGCGGTCATTTGTATATCGGCATTGAGAATCGAATCGCCCTTGTGTATCTAAAGGCAAAAGATCATGGAGGATTGCGATACACAAGTTATATGCCAAGAAAGATTGCGAATTGGTACTCTAAAATTCGTGGGAATAAACATGGTTACAGAACATATACGTATTCTAAGAAGGGATATGAAAAACTTATACATGAAGCGGGATTTGCCAATCCGGCACAATTTTATCTTTTGTATCCAGGATATAATCTCCCGAGAATTATTATTCCGTACGAACATATTCCCGGATTTCAATATTTGATCAGAACATTTAAACGATCAGCAAGTGTACTCAAGAATAGTCTGTATTGGATAGCAAGTTCAGGTTTTGGAATCCGCTTGTATAGGCTCGTATTTTTTAGTTTCGGTATTGTGATAAAAAATGATCAATAATTTAGAAAAAACCTTGCGAGAAAAATTCGTCACACCTTCAGATAGAAAGGGTGAGGCTATTTCTTTTTTGAAATACAATACTCCACTTTCAGGTACTGGAATTGGCACAAAAGTGCTTCTATTTGTTTTTTTAGGTGAGGATACTCATCCAATGTATGTTGTAAAGACTGTGCGTTCTAGTCGAGATAAAAATGTTATTATCCATGGCTTTGAGCGACTTTTAAAGATACACGAAATGACAAAAGGAACAGATTTCTTTGATCTTTTCCCTAAGCCACTGTATGTCAGTGACAGTGAAATCCCATGGAGTATTGAGACTTATTGTGAAGGACGACGAGCACAATATCCGCAAGACGTTCCTCAAATAATAGATACATATACAAGACTTTCAAATTTTCTTGCGCAGAGTACTAGTAAAAAAAATAGTTTTAATTTTGAATATGCAAAATCACTGATACTGGAATTGCATGGTGATGATAGGGAACTAGATACTTTGATTCATTATGCACAAAAGTTAATTATGGATAAGGTATATGTGCTACCTGCAACTCCTCAGCACGGAGATTTAACAATCGATAATGTTATTTTTTTAGAAAAGAATATACATGTTATTGACGCCGATACCTTTGGAGTAATTGATATTCCTGGATATGATATATTCCATTTTTATTCCATTCGAAAAAATCCACAATTGCTTGAGGATGCCCTTACAAAGTATTTCAAAGCGCTTGAGATCGACACGGCTTACGATAGAGGACTTTTGTTTATATATTATTTGCATGAGCTTAGGATTAAGAAAGACTATATAGTAAAGAACTTAGGTGCAAAGGTAATTATTGAAAAATTTGAGGAAATGGTAGTATCAAGCTAATTGCGATGATGAGAATCCTGCATATAAGCAGAATGAATTTTGATTCAAATAAGGCGCACGTATATACCATGTCTAAGACATGTGAGGCGTTTGCTATGCAAAAAGGAGTGGAAGTTACGCTCCTCAGTTCTGATAATTCGCTTATTTCTGATACAGCAAAACACGCATTTTATTTGAAACATGATATACAAACTAAGTTTCCAATCGTATCGCTTTCATCAACTTCAAATAAATTCAAAAAAAGTCGATTTAGGCCACTTAATTGGCTTGAAACTTTTTTTACGAATACTTCGATTCTCTGGTATGTCATTAAAAATCGTAAGAATTTTGATGTACTTTATTATCGTGATTGGTCACTTATTCTCCCAATATTGTTTGCAAAATATGTACTTAGTAAGCCCGTATATATTGAAATACATGCTGTTTTACATGCAAACTATAAACAGAAGTTAAATAATTTTTTTTGCAGAATTTCAGATGGGGTTATTGCAATTAGTGTTGGATTAGCAGATTACTATAAAAAAATAAATCCTAAGACGATAGTTTCATTTTGTGCAGCCGCTGAGCCAGAACGTTTTGCAAGAATTACAGAGAGTAAAGAGCAGTTGAGAGAAAAATTTCATCTTCCACAAGATAAAGTCATTCTTATGTATTCAGGTAATCTCTATAAGACAGGGAATAATGATTCTTATGGAATTGAAGATATCGTCATGGCGATGACAAAGCTCACTGATGAATTCTTATTTGTTGGTGTAGGGAAAAAGGGTGGTGAAACCCGAGAACATGAAAAACTTGCGGAGGTACATCATGTATCACAGAGGGTTATGTTCTTGCCGTATGTTGCAAAACAAACGGTATATGAATATTGGAAATCTTCGGATGTTCTTCTCTTGCCCGCTGCCGGTGCACAGATTGGGAATTCTCCTACAAAAATGTTTGAATATTTAGTTTCCGGTAAGCCAATTGTGTCTGCAAGGACGAAGGCGATGGAGGAAGTGCTAGTGGATGGGAAAAATGCGTTGCTTGTTACTGACTATAAAAATCCAAGTGAGTGGGCAGACGCAATACAAAGAGTGACCAATAATAGCGAAGTGCGTGATTCCCTTGTAAGTGGGGCACTTGAGGATAGTAAGCTATACACGTGGGATAATAGAGGTAAGGAAATTACACGTTTCATTCAGGAAGGAATACATTAATATGAAAAAACTTCTATATACAATTTTATATTGGAGCGGTTTTAATTATCTGTATAGTCTCTTTTTAAATAAGAAGTTGTTTATTATCATGTACCACAGTATTACTCCAAAGGATGGACCTTCTCAGTATCACTATTTATACTCACATATAGCCACACCAGCGGAGAAGTTTGAAAAAGAGCTTCAGTATTTAAAGGAAAGAGGTCATACTTTTATTTCATTTGATGATGTAAAGAACCTTTCGCAAAAGAAAATAAAAAAACCTACAATTGTATATTTTGATGATGGGTTTAAAGATTTTAAGACAGTTGCACTTCCGATCTTAAATACATTAAATATTCGACCAACAGTTTTCCCTGTAACTGGTATTTTAGATAGAACAGATATGATCTGGACAGTTTTGTACCGTGAGGCATTACGAAAGGAGGGTAAGAGCATGAGTGACCAAAATAAAATGATAGAAGAAATAAAGAGTGGTACTGAAAAACAAAGAAAGGAGATTATGTCTCAGTATTCACTTCACAACTTCGCATATTTATTTGATATCTATATGAATTGGTCGGACATTGAAGATCTGGCACATGCAGGTGTTTGCATAGGCTCACATGGTGTGGCCCATACCCGACTCGATGAAGTGCCTTTGGAAGAAGTGGCAACCGAAGCCAAGCATTCAAAGTTTGCGCTTGAAAAGCATATCGGAATGCCAGTACATGTTTTTTCTCTCCCACACGGAAGAGGAAATGAAAAAGTTGTACAAGAACTCGAGAAAGCTGGGTACTCTTACGTCGTGTCAAAAGGAATTGGTTTGAATACACCGCCGTTTACATTAAATGGAGTACAGTTTTTTAAGAATGTGTCTCCAAAACCATATGATTCACTGCAAAAGTTTTCGCTTAAGCTTTATGTATTAAACATTTTCAAATGATTATTGAGCAAAAAAAATTATTTTTTAAAACAGTATCAATCATTCTTGAAGATGATCGTATTTTAGATGCATATACATCAAAAAAATATTCCTCAATTATTGCGCTTTCATATAAAGATCTTGAATTGCCAGCATTTGTTAAATATTCGAAACCGACATTGTGTATTGATTTAACAAAAGACAGTGAAGCCGTTTTTGGTAGTTTTAATGATACGACGAGAAATGAGATACGAAAGACATATAAGATCCCTGAACTTAGTTTTCATTTAGCCCTTAATCCTACTAAGGAGTCTTATGCCCTATATAAGAAATTTGAATATTCTCAAGGTAGGGTTCCTGTAACACTTGCTTCACTTCAGGGGATGCCAAGTTTTGAGGCCAGATACAATAATGAGATTATTTCGTGTATATACGTTATAGATTGTAAACCGTTTTTGAGAGTGCGTTCTATTTTTTCCAAAAGAATTGATGCAGAGAATAGACAGATGTATAACATCATTGCATATGCAACACGAAGGCTTGTGTGGGATATATGTGAGTGGGGGAAAAAAAATGATTTTGTTTCACTAGATCTTGCTTCTGTAAACGTCGATAATCCAAAAACGAAATCTATTGCCAGATTTAAAATGTCTTTTGGTAAGGTTTTAGTTCCAGAATATACTTATATCTATAAAAGCTCCGCGTTTAGTTTTTTTGAGAAATTTGCATTTCTTAAGCTTGCAATAAAAAGGATTTTTTCTTAAGTATGAAAGTATTAGTCATTACAAATTATCTTGGAAATTTCGGGGGACTTGGGAGATATTCGAAGGAGGTTGTTTCTGCCCAAAGATCTATGGGTCTAGATGTAGATGTTTTGTCCGAAGCAAAAAGCCCACTTAAAAACTATGAATACCCACTCCTCAGAAAGGTGTTTAATAAAAAAAAGCCTGAAGTCTTGAAAAATGTACTTTGGAATATTCGGCAAACAAGAAAGTTTTCAAAACCCTATGACATCATACACGCCCATGATGGGTGGCCGTATGCCGTGTATGGATATTTTGCAGTTCTCGGAACTAATAAGAAGTTGTATATAACTGGGATCGGTACATATACCATAGCTCCACTAACAAATAGTGTAATGGGGTTTTTCTTGAAGAAGGCATACAGAAAAGCAGAAATGGTCTTTTGTATAAGTGATTATGTTACCAATAAATTGAGAACCATGGTTTCTGGTGTAAATGCAAGGACAGTATTTATGGGTACAACAGATTTACCAAATATAAGTGAAGATCAGGTGTCAGAGTATAAAAACAAATATTCGATTCAAAATCATACGCCAATTTTTCTTACTGTTGGAGATATTAAGCATAGAAAAGGTCAGCTTGATACTTTGAAGGGCATTTCGCTCATAAAAGATAAGTATCCTGATTTCCTCTATGTCATGATTGGTACTGATGAGGATTCATATTATGTGGGGAAGATTAAAGAATATGCGAAAGCTCAGAATATTGAAAATAATATTTTGATTATTTCAAATGTGTATGAAGATCAAGTATTGTCGTGCTTCTATACGCTTGCTGATATCTTTCTGTTAAATTCAAATAGCGAGGGGAATCACTTTGAAGGGTTTGGCCTCGTGTTTTTAGAGGCGGCACAGTTTGGGAAACCGGTTATTGGTAGCTTGGGTTGTGGCATTGAAAGTGCCTTAAAAGATGGCTATAATGGGTTTCTGACAGAACAGGGGGATCCCGAGGGTATCAAGGCTAAAATTCTCGATATTTTACATAACAAGCGTGAGGAGTTTTCTAGGAATTCTAGGGAATTCTACACGCATTTTTCTTGGCTAAAAACTGCCAAGAGTTATGGTGATCACTACTTGTCATAATATGCTAACAATAATTGGAAATTTACGAATAAATTCACTTTCAAAGCTCGAACATATGAAGAGTTCATTTTTTGCATTTAATTCTACGAGCGATGATTGGCTATTAAACATTCGTGGGACGTTTCGAGATGAAGCGATATCTTTTTTTCGTGAACAACTCGGTGAAAAGGTGACGATTTTCAATTTACTCGATGATTCTCGTGGGTGGATTACAAATGCTCTCGAAATGCTTGAAAACGCAAAATATGAGTATGTTTTGGTATGGAATGAGGATCATGTAAATGTTGCACCGCAAGCCTACATGAAAGACGTTGTATCTGAAATGAAGAAAAATGATATTGAGTATTTACCATATACATGGTGGCTTTTTGGAAAGACAAGAAAAGCGTTTGATGACATGGCAAAAGAGATTGATTTTAAAAAGGGTAATACGATTAGTTATCTTGATCTTACTGTAGAAAAATGGAAAAAAATTCGAGAGACAGGATATCCTTTTTTCATTATTTCAATGTGCGGAATATTCAAAAAAGAGTTTCTGATGAGGATGTGGCAAAATGATCAAAAGAGATTACCATTTGGTCTTAAGAAATTCATATTTAAAGTTTTCGGAGCACTTACTGAGGTTGGTTTCCCTAAGACTGGTCATAAAGAATTATTTGATAAAATCAATCGTGTTGTATTTCGAAATAAAATTCGAAAATATCCAAAAGTTACCCCATTTGAGATGGAGAAAAGTGGCGAACGCTACGACATGCTTCCAATACGTTTTGCATTTCCTAATCAGGAATTGTTCGCTTGCATTGATGATGATTTAAATACTGAAGGATATTCACTTGTTTCTCGAGGTGTATATAAAAAAGTAGGTACTGGTTTTTCTACTGTAGAGAGAATCGAGCAAATTCTTACCGAAATAAAGACTGTACTCACAAAGGTTGATCAGGCACAGGTTGATACCCTTGTTCGAGATATTCTTGCTGCAAGAAGGATTATTGCAAGTGGTGCAGGAAGAGTGGGTATGGCAGTACGAGGATTCGTTATGAGACTAAAACATTTAGGTCTTGATGCATATATCCTAGGAGATGCGAACGTACCATCGCTTAAAGAACAAGACCTCTTTCTTGTTTGTTCAGGTTCAGGTGAAACACAAACAATTTTTGAGCTTACAGCTATTGCAAATCGTAACCAAGCAAAAATCGCTTTGATTACTGGTAATCCTGCATCAAGGATGGGTAAGCTTGCACAGACTATAGTTGAAATTCGAGCTCCATCAAAGACAAAGCAAGTTGAAGGTTTTGCATCAATTCAGCCAATGACTACATTGAATGAACAGAGTATTGGAATCTTTTTTGATGCTGTTGTGCTTAGGTTAATGGAGGAATTAAATGAAACCCATGAGACAATGTGGGAAAGGCATTCTAATTTGGAATAATATGAAAAAAATACAAACCAAAAAGAGTAATCCAAAGAAATTAAAGTATGGACTAGCAGCATCTTTAGTATGCGCTGACATGCTTGACCTCAGGGGAGAGATAGCAAAACTTGAGAAAGGTGCAATCGAATACATCCATTTTGATGTTATGGATAATCAGTTTGTGCCACGTTTTGGTTTGCATCCAGAAATGCTCAAAGCAATTAAGAAAATAACATCGATTCCTGTAGATGTGCATCTTATGGTTGATAATCCTGAAAACGCCATACCTATTTTTATTGATGCTGGGGCAGATATCATCGTCGTTCAGGCCGAATCAACTCCGCACCTTCACCGGCTCATTAAACAAATAAAAAATGCGGGGGTAAAGGCTGGCGTCGCACTTAATCCTGCTACAAGTTTGGAAGTGCTTGACTATGTGATGGATGATCTCGACCTTGTAATGCTCATGGCGATTAATCCTGGCATTGTTGGTCATAAACTCATCCCAAATATGATGGATAAGATTTCTCGACTTAAGAAGAAGCTTGTAAAACATCCTCATATTATTATCGAAATTGATGGTGGGGTTACACCAGACAGTGCCGGAGAAATGGTACGCAGGGGCGCCTCTTTACTTGTCTGTGGTACATCATCAATATTTAAGCCTGAGGGAGATGTAGATGCAAAAGCGCATGAGCTTAGGAAAATTATTGCGAAAAAGAAATAAATAATTATGAAAGTACTTATCACCACTTCAGGAACCGGATCACGACTCGGTGAGGTCACGAAACACACGAACAAGGCCCTCGTTCGTGTTGGAAAGAAACCTGCAATCTCATATATCATCGAATGTTATCCAAAAAATACCGAATTTGTTATTACTCTAGGTTACAAAGGTGATCAGGTAAAAGATTTTCTTGGACATGCTTATCCTGGGAAAAAGTTTACCTTTGTATGGGTTGATAAGTTTGAAGGAGAAGGTACCAGTCTCGGGTATTCGATGCTTTGTGCAAAGAAAAAATTACAAAGTCCGTTTATCTATCATGCATGTGACACCATTGTCGAAGGTTTTACTGCACCAAAAATTAAGCGAAATTGGGTAACTGGAATTCGAGTAAAAACTGGGATTGAACATTATGCATCATTTAATTTTGACAAAAAAACAAACAGAGTAACGAACTTTAATCCGCGTGGCACAAAGGAATATGGTCTTGTTCATATTGGTCTCGTTGGGATACATGACTATAAAAAGTTTTGGGATAAACTTGCAGGCGCGTATGAAAGCAATCCAAATGATTCGTCTCTCAATGATATTTCTGGAATTTCTCCATTGATAGAAGAGGGTATAGCATTTTATGCAGTACCTGTTCCATCATGGCTTGATATCGGTAATCCAGATGCGTTAAGTCATGCGAGGAAAAATATTAGTGACCGATTCGATAATTTGGACAAGGTTGATGAGTCGCTATTCTTTTTTGGTCCATTTGCTATTAAGTTTTTTTCTGATCTAAAGAAAATAGCAAATAGGGTATACAGAGGTAAGTTGCTCAAGAAATTAGCACCAAAAACACTTGGTGTAAAAAATAATTTTTATAAGTACGAATATGTGAAAGGAGATCGATATTCTGATGTTGCAAATGCTGGTGATTTTGCAAAGTTTCTAGATTGGTCTCAAAAAAATGTATGGAAGCCGGTAAAGGAGGTGAATGAGAAAGAGTTTTACGCACTCTGTAGAGATTTTTATGAAAAGAAAACTCTTGAACGTATAGAAAAATTTTATGCTTCACATAAGGTTAAAGACGCTCCAACCGTAATCAACGGTGATAAAATCCCAACACTTCGTGAACTTTTGTCCCAAGTTGATTTTGAAGAACTATCAAAGGGCACACAGACTCAGTTCCATGGAGATTATATTCTTGAGAATATTTTGAAAACTAAGGATGGATATCGACTGCTCGATTGGAGGCAGGATTTTAGTGGGCTCTTAAAAGGGGGAGATATGTACTACGACCTCGCGAAGCTCTACCACAACCTTGTGGTTAATCATGACAATATTAGTAAAGATAAGTTTGTGATTGAAGTTGCGGGAAAAAATATTGTTTGCACAATCCAGAGAAAAAAACATCTCATACAGTGTGAAAAAGCATTTGATGCGTATATTGTACAGCGTGGTTTAGATTTGAAAAAGATAAAAATTTTAAGAGCAATTATCTGGCTTAATATGTCACCGCTCCACCATTATCCGTTCTCACTATTTCTGTATTATCATGGGAAGTATCATTTATGGAAAGCATTACAAGAAAAATAATTATTATGAAAAATTTTATCCTTGATGTTGATGGTGTATTAACAGATGGTCAGTTTCATTACACAACCGAGGGGAAGTCTGCAAAGATTTTTGGTCCTGACGATGCAGACGGGCTTCTTTTACTGAAGCCGTATTTGAATATCTTAGCGGTTACAGGAGATAAGCGCGGATTTCCTATTACACAAAAGAGAGTTGAGGAAGATATGAAGATACCACTTTTTCAAGTGAGCACATTTGACCGTGTTGCATGGATACAAGAGAAATATAATTTGGATGAGACGATATACATGGGGGATGGAATATTTGATGCAATGGTGTTCGATAAAGTCGGCTATGCGATAGGACCAGCAAATACATTTTTTAAAACAAAAGAGTATGCAGATTTCATAACAGGAAGCTCAGGTGGAAATGGCGCAGTTGCTGAAGCCTGCTGGCATATCATGGAGAAATTTTTCACACCGCTTGATCCACTCAATTTAAAAATTGAAGGGGGAATGTGGGGAGGAAATAAAAAATAATATTGCATGCTTACTACCATTAAAACTCGCATTCTAAGGCTTCCATTTTTTCGAGCTGTAAATCAGTTAAGGTATGTTGATTTTGATCCGATATATAACACGAATCATCTCGATGATTCTTATTATGAGAAGGTTAAAAATCTTGGTGATATTGAGCTCGAACACCAGATAGGGAGACATACACATTATAAAAAAATACTTAGTGAAATTGCGCAGGAAAATCTTGTGGGTGATGTGGTTGAATTTGGAACATGGAGAGGTTTTTCTCTTATATGGATTGGTATATTAATGCAGGACATGGCACTTTTTTCGAAGAAAATTATTGGTATCGATGGATTTGTCGGACTACCTGAAAGCGAAGGGGAATTTTCTGCAGGGGCGTTTGAAAATACTAGTAAAGATTTTGTTAGTACAATGGTGAAGCGAAGTAAGTATCTCTATGATGTTATAAAAAAGAATATACATATTGAGGAAGCCCTTTTTTCAAAGAAAAAATATATTATTGATACGCTTCGTAAGTATAGTAAGAATGGGTATGTATTTATCCATATCGATTGTGATTTGAGTAGTTCCGCGCAAGAAATATTTACTATACTTGAAGAGGGAAAAGTGATGGCGGATACTTGCTACATACTGTTTGATGATTATGGAAGTGTAAGTAATTTACATGTGGTTATCGAACAATTTGCAGAAAAGATGAGAAAAGATTGGCATGTCACCGAGCACTCGCATACAAACTTAACAAAAAATTTTAAATTTGTGAGAAAAATATAAAGAAAACCGGCAACATTGTTGCCGGTTTTGATTTCAGTTGAGTAAGTATTGGAATGTGCCAGGGCAACTCACCACTGATTCGAATTCTGGGTTTTCAAACAAAAGAAGTGGGATGAGGTATTGGAAGTAGTTGAACCTGCTATATCCATGTTCGTTTACTTCCATACCGTAGCACTCGATGATTTCTCGGAGTGTCATCCATGAGCCATGAGTTACTTCACCATCAGTTTCCTCTAATCTTGCGCAACTATCCACATCTACCAGGAACAGCGGAAGTGTGAACGCGACTGAGGGCTCCGCTTCAGTCTCACTAATAATAAGTTTGACATACCTATCATCAACAATGTGCATTTGTGATCGGTATAGCTCGGGTCCAATTACACTGAGAAAGGTGAGGTCGTGTACCGACACGATATATCCTGTTTCTTCAAGAACCTCTCGAACAGCACCACACATGATATTCGCATCGGTTACTTCCATGAAGCCGCCGTGGTGAGCTTGGAATTGACCAGTTTCGGCGCCCTTCATTCGCTTGGTCACAAGATATTCGTATAAGTCTAGCTGTGCAACGAATGAGGCTTTTTGGGGTGTACGCAGATTCCTTACTTTGCGGCGTAAGAACGTGGCAACGACTGAATCCACGAGCGGCTTTTTCCAGTTCTTGCGTTTTTCGAGTTGCTCAGCGAGTGTGATGTCCTTACGAGCCATCGGTGACTCCTGTACATGTGTCCTCCAGCATGTGCTGAAGGGGAGAACTGCTCCGGGTGCACCATACCATGAATATTCAAAAAAAGCAATATATTAGAGAAATACATGAAGTAGCGTATAATCGCTATACTAAAAGTAATATAAATATATGAAAAAATTTACTGACTATGTGACGAGAATAGAGAGTGTTGTGACTGGTAAGCCTGTTGTAGAACCTCTATTTACGCTCAAGGATTTTCCAGTTTTCTTTGGTTGTGTTGATACGCCGCAGGAAAATGATTTGGTTGCTGATATGGAATGGGGTATCGATCCTGAAACTGGAGTCATCCAGTTAACAAAGCTCATTCCACTCGATATTCTCTACCAAGCTCAGCATGTAGACGGTTGCGGTCCGACATGGCAACAATATTACAAAGATTTTGCAGATTATATTGCAAAATCGAATCCACAGTCAGTTCTTGAAATAGGAGGTGGCGCTGGTCAATTAGCAAAGATGGCAACAGAAGCATCTCCGAATTTAACGTGGACGATTGTCGAACCAAATCCGTGGTTTCAGGAGACTGATCGGATTAAAACTGTTTCCGCATTTTTCGATGAGAATTTTACATTCGATAAACAAGTTGATGCGGTTGTATTCTCACAAGTTCTCGAACATGCATATAATCCTCATGAATTTGTTAGGGCAATAGCAAAATTTCTAAAACCGGGTGGTAAACTCATCTTCGCGTACCCCCAGCTTGAAGTTTGGCTTAAGAATAAATTTACCAATGCTCTTAATTTCGAGCACACAATGTTTCTTACTGATTATTTTGTTGATTACATCCTTGCTTCACATGGTTTTGTAATAAAAGATAAGACTGCATATAAGGAACATAGTCATCTCTATATTGCTGAGAAAGCAGAAGGTGAGGTTCAAGTACCAGTTCTTGAGAATAAGTATGAGTCGTATAAGAAAATTTTTATGGATTTTGTTGAATATCATACGAATATGGTTAATGAAATCAATGCAAAAATTGACTCTTCAGAAAATCCAGTATATCTTTTTGGAGCGCATATTTTCTCTTCATATCTTTTTGCTTTTGGCCTAAAGGCGGACAAGATCGTAACAGTACTTGATAATAGTCCTACGAAAAATGGAAAAAGATTATATGGGACAAACTTTACCTGTGAGTCGCCAAAGATTTTACAAGGAAAAGGAAAGGTGAATCTTATTTTGAAAGCTGGAATTTACAATCCCGAAATCATGAAAGATATCCTCGAAAATATTAATCCAGAGGTGACATTCTGGTAGTTCATTTTGTTTTCATTTGGCGAAATTTGTGTATTGTATAGGAAATGAAACTAGTAATACTTGCTGCTGGAGAGGGGGTGAGGATGAGGCCACTTACTCTTACTGTGCCTAAACCGTTACTTATCTATCGAGGGAAAACTGCCCTAGATCATATATTCTCTAAACTCCCAAATGAGATAACAGAGGTTATTATTTCAGTTAATTATCTTGGTGAAAAAATAAAATCTCATTGTGGCAATGAGTTTTATGGTAGAAAGATATCGTATGTACAAGGTGATTCAAAAGGTAATGCCCTTGGTTTTCTTGCAATGAAAAATTTTTTTATAAATAAGGAGCGTTTTATGGTTATGTATGCTGATGATGTGCTTACTCAAAAAGAAATCGATGATTGTCTCGCGCATGAGTACTCATGGCTATGTTATCCGGTAAAAAATATTCATGAAGTTGGGATTGTTACGAAAGGAGATACTGGGTTCGTAGAGTCGTTTGTGGAGAAACCGACAAAATCAGATTCAAATCTTGCAGCAAATGGATGTATGGTGGTAAATGCAGATATCTTTGATTTTACACCAGTTATGCATGCGAAAGGGGAATACTATTTTTCAGATCTGATGGCACAGTTTACAAAGAGGTACGCAGTATACGCAGTTATTGGTGATGAACATCATATGCAACTTACGTCACCAAAAGATATTGATTTCTTAAATTCTACGAATGAGTACTAAGTTACATACCGCTATTTTTCTTGATCGAGATGGTGTCTTAAATAAAAAGGCTCCACCACATGACTATATAAAGAGTTTCTCTGAATTTAAATGGAACGCAGGAGCAGTTGATCTTATAAAAAAAATTCGTGAAAGAAATTTCTTACCAGTCGTCATTAGTAATCAAAGGGGTATTGCTCGAGGCATGATGACACAGGAATTTGTTGAATCACTTCATGAGAGAATGAATGAAGAATTAAAGAGTCAGGGGACATCGATTGAAGCATTTTACGTTTGCCCCCATATGGAAGGATGTGATTGTAGGAAGCCAAAACCAGGAATGCTTTTCAGGGCCGCACATGATCTTGGTGTAGAATTATCTCAAAGTGTTATGGTTGGAGATTCTATTTCAGATGAGCAGGCGGCAATGAATGCGGGTTGCAAGGGTACAATTCTCATCACTAGTGATATGGTCGATGTTGGATATATAATGGACCGTATTGATACTTTAATTAGGTCATAATTACGAATATGGATAGAGAGAGTAATAAGCAAAAAATATTAGTCACAGGAGGAGCAGGGTTTATTGGCGGTCATCTTGTCGATAGGCTGCTTTCTTTAGATTATTCAGTTGTTGTACTTGATTCACTTGCGCTGCCAACTCATGATGGTGTGTTGCCAGCATGGTTTCCTGCTGGTGCAGAGTTTATTCAAGGAGATGTAAGAAAAAAGGAAGACTGGGTGAAGGCGCTAAAAGGGGTAGAAGTTGTATATCACTTGGCGGGTTATATGGATTTTTTGCCAGACTATAGTACTTACTACGATGTAAATAGCTCAAGTGCTGCACTACTCTATGAAGTGATTCACGAGAATAATTTTTCTATTAAAAAAATTATTGGCGCATCATCACAGGCAGTGTATGGTGAGGGTAAATATCACTGCGATAGTTGCGGTATCGTATACCCACTACCAAGAAATAAAGAAATGCTCGATGCTGGTAATTGGGATGTTGTGTGCCCAAAGTGTGGCAAGAAAGCGCAGAGTATGATTGAAGATGAAAATGATTTTACCATTCAAAACAATCCGTATAGCATTTCTAAGAGATCAATGGAACAGACGATGATCTTTTTAGGAAATCATCTTACTATACCTTCGTATGCACTTCGCTATACCATTGTTCATGGTCCAAGACAGTCAATTCGACATTTCTATTCAGGTGCATTAAGACAATTTGTCTCTATGGCACTTGCTGGGCTTCCAATCTCTATGCATGAAGATGGGAAACAGCTTAGAGATTTTGTACATATTAGTGATGTCATAGATGCGCATATGTTACTTCTTGAACGAAATGATGTTCCAAGCGGGATTTATAATATTGGCTCAGGGCGAGCAAATACTGTTTATGAGCTTGCTGAAACAGTAGTTAAAAATCTAGGTATTGAATTTTCACCACTATTGAAAGGTCAGTATCGGGTAGGGAATGCAAGGAATTCTGTAGCAGATGTGTCAAAATTAAAGAAGATTGGATGGAGCCCTCGAAAAACACTCGATGATAATGTGAAGGATTATATAATATGGGTGAAGAGTGACTCTCAAGTTGAAAATAATCTTAAAAAAGGAGCAGAAAAGATTGAAATTCAGGATCCGGTTAGGAAGATAAACTAGGGTTTGTGCGGCAGGCACTTTTTTGCTAGTCTTCGAGGATATGAAACATACCCACTTACCCACAATTTCTGTATGTGTATCAGTAAATAACGAAGCTAAAAGAATCCAAGAGTTAATGGAGTCTTTAGTTGGATTTGCTGATGAAGTAATTATTTCTGACACAGGGTCACTGGATGATACTCCTGCAATGGTAGAGGCTTTTATACAGGAAGGGCATCCTAATTTTCACTTACATCATTACGTGTCCGTTGGTGGCTTTCACTACGGAAAAGCGAAGAATTATGCAATGTCAAAAGCGACAAAAGATTACATACTTGTTCTCGACGCAGATGAAAGGCTCAGTAAAGATTTTACAGATACAATTAAAGAGTTTCTTCATGAACATAACCCAGATGTTGTGAAAATAGTTCGATATGATGATCTACTTCCACATTTGGTCGAACCGATTGAACGAATTGTAAAAAGAGAAAAAAAGATATTTTTTGGTACGGATGATGAGTCAAAAGTTCACGAATTTTTTATTCACTCATCAAAGGCGATTACATTTCATAAACCACTATGGCATTGTCAGCGAGAGAAGCATTGGCTGCTAAGACCTCACAGCAGATTTTTTTATCTTGGTTTGGAAGTTGATCGAACCCCTAAGACTAAAAGCTTTTTCGGCCACCTTTTGCGTGGACTATGGATGTTTCAATATAAATTTAAGAAAGTATATTTTTCTCAGAGGATGAAGCAAGAAGGTTTATACGGTTTTGAATATGCATTTTTACGCGCCGTCTACGCATTTCTTATCCAGTTTTTTGTGGGTTTAAAACAAGAAGATAATGAGTATTGGACTACGCCTGAGTATCGGGAGAGGATACATTGACCAATAGGGGTTGAAATACTATTGTGTAGGGACATTATGATCGTCGTACGAGCGCCACTAAGAATAAGCTTTATGGGGGGAGGCACTGACTTACCTGATTTTTACCGGCAATACAAGGGAAAAGTCCTTTCTATGGCCATAAATCAGTATGTTTATGTTGTAATCAATAAGACACCGCTTATTAATAAGCTTTCCGCAAGGTATTCTCAGTCGGAGACTGTGGACCACCCTAAGGATTTTTCTCATAGTCGTATTAGAGAGGCACTGCTTGATTTGGGTATTGAAAAAAATATAGAAATCGGTTCGTTTGCTTCACTTCCAGCTAAGACAGGACTCGGATCTTCTTCAAGTTTCTCTGTTGCATTACTTAAAGGCCTACATACATATCTGGGAAATAAATTAGATGCAGCTGAAATCGCACGTCTTGCATGCAGACTTGAAATTGATCTGGTTGGAGAGCCTATTGGTAAGCAAGATCAATATGCAGCTGCAATGGGTGGTATGAATGTTTTGACATTTCATCCTGACGAGACCGTAGATGTTGAGCCGGTCTTATTAAGTTACACAGCTCGGCATGCACTCGAAGATCATTTATTGATCTTCTATACAGGGATTACTCGAAATGCATCGAGTGTACTAACTGAGCAAAAGGCGAATACTCAGAATAATTTCGCCACACTTAAAGAGTTGTCAGATTCTGTTGATATATGTAAGGAGTACATAGTGAATGCTGAATTTAAAAAGCTTGGTGAGCTTTTACATCAGAGTTGGGTAAAGAAGAAACAATTAAGTTCAAATATTTCAAATGGTCTCATCGACAACCTTTATGGTGCAGGTTTAGAGGGTGGTGCATGGGGTGGAAAGGTTCTTGGTGCGGGTGGAGGAGGATGTATTATGTTTATTGCTGCTCCAGACAAAAAAGAAGATATCCGAGCACGAATTCAGGAGGTGGCACGAAATAATGATCTACATGATTTGTGTGAAATAAGGCCTCATCTTGTGTATTCAGGTGTCGAGACTTTATATCATCTTGATAAAAATATTTATTAATATGATTGATTTCATTTCTACATTTAACAAAAAGGTTGAGGATGCAATTGAAAAGCTTCCGAATAAAGAAATTGCAAAAGCTTTAAACCTTCTTCAGGCAACTTATGAGAGAGGTGGAAAGATTTATGTATTTGGCAATGGAGGATCGCTTTCACTTGCCACACATTGGGTCAGTGATTTTAATAAGACCGTATTCAGCCAACACCTTGAAAGTGGAGTAAAGAGATTTCAGGCAATTCGTGTGCCTAGTACCGAAGAAGAATTAACTGCATGGGCAAACGACGTTGGCTATGACATGGTATTTGCTGGTCCGCTTCAAAATTATCTTCAAGATTCAGATATTGTCATTGCGATATCAAGCTCTGGAGGTTCTCCAAATGTTATAAAGGCTGTCGAATTATGCAATAGAAGAAAGGTGCCAGTCATTGGTATTTCAGGTTTTGATGGGGGGAAATTAAACCAACTTGCAGATATTAAAATTTTTGTCCCGACTGAAAAAGGCGAATACGAGGTTGTTGAAAGTGTTCATGGTACTATTTTACATGCGATGACAAATTATTTTAGAACATATTTTAATTCAATTCTTCCAAACGGGAGAGACTAGTATGTATATTTTTCAACCTGAAAGAATTTTATTACGAAAGCAAATACTTGCCCACGCAAAGTATATTACAGGAAAAACTCTGGATATTGGATCAGATGGTGGCGGGAGGTACGGAGGAATATTTCCATGTTCGGAATATATATCAATGGATGTTCATGATGGGGAAGGTATTGATGTGGTAGGAAGAGCAGAGAAGTTGCCTTTTCCTGATGAAAGTCTTGATTCAATTGTGTGTACACAAGTTCTTGAACACTTGAACCTTCCGTTCGAAGCTTCTAAGGAAATGTATAGAGTTTTGAAACCCGGAGGCCATGTTCTATTAACTGCTCCGCAGATGAATGAATTACATGAAGAGCCTCATGACTATTTTCGCTATACTAAATTTGGCCTTGTCGATATGTTTGAAAATCTTGGTTTTAAGACTCTTGTATGTGAGCAGAGAGGTGGTTTTTTTACAACCAGAGGTCAGATTCTCATTCGTTATTTGATTGATAGATTCCATTTGTATAAAAGACCTATACTTGGAAAAATACTTGGGAAGTTTATTCTAGTGTATGGGAAGTGTATGATTTGGTTAGATACAAAGGATACGAGTATTGAAAACCGAAAACATACGCTTGGCTGGTGTATGGTATTTAAGAAATAATATGCGCGTCTTATTTTTAACTGATGATTTTCTACCAAAGAGTTTTGGTGGAGCCGGAATTATTACCCATAATCTTGCAAAAGGGATAAGTGACGCAGGTCATGAAATGTATGTGATTACGACAGTACAGGAAAAAGGAAAGGAGGGGTGGAGGGAGCTTAGTGGTATGAAAGTATACGATCTATATACAGATTACCCACAAAGGCTTGCTTCATATGTGAGTTTATATAATTTCTCTGCTGTGAGGAGAGTTAAGAAATTAATAGACGAAATAAAACCTGATATTATTCACGCTCATAATATTCATAATTACTTATCATACCAATGTCTAAAGGTTGCTCGAGATTATACAGATAAGGTTTTTTTGACGACGCATGACGCAATGGCATTTAATTATGGCAAACTTATTCATTTTTATGATGAAAAAGATTTAAGCGCCCATACAGAGTTTTCTTATAAGGTCGGTTTTCTCCAAAATATAAAGACTGCAAAGAAGCGTTTTAATCCAATTCGCAACATTTTTATTCGATATTATTTAAATCATTATCCAAAGAAAATATTTGCGATTTCAAATCGACTGAAGGATGCATTACAGCAAAACGGAATTCTAAATGTTGTTGCGATTCATTACGGGATAGATACGCATGATTTTACTGTTCCTGAGGATGATGCTGTTGCATATAAGGACACTCTTGGTCTTACACATAAAAAGATTGTGCTCTTCGGTGGGAGATTGAGCGGTCCGAAGGGGGGGAAGATTATGATTGATACTTTAAAACAGCTTGTTGGGCAAGATCCAACCGTAGTTCTCCTTATTGCAGGCACGCCTAATGAGTATTCGCAGTATTTGCTTGGGTATGCAAAAGATTTGGGTATTTTAGAGCATGTTGTGTTTACAGGCTGGCTCGATAGGAAAGATATGAAGAAAGCCTACGCTATAGCTAATGTTGTAGTAACCCCTTCGATATACTTCGACGCTTTTAATCTTTTTAATATTGAGGCTGGAGCAGCAGGGAAGCCAGTCGTCGGTACTTGTTTTGGTGGTACTCCAGAAATTGTTATAGATGGAGTTACTGGAAAAATTGTGAATCCGAATAATATTGAAATGATGAAGAATGCACTCTTGGAAATCTTGCATAATCCTCAGTTAGAAAAAGAGTTAGGGAGTGCTGGGAAAACTCGAATTGAAAAATATTTTACGCTTGATCGCTATGTTTCGGATACAGTGGATTGGTATCAGAAGAAGTGATAGTTAAGGCTTTGTCCGTTCTTACAATGTATCTCCACATATAATAGCTAATAACGAGAGAGCTAATAACGAGAATGATTCTTCCAAAGGCGACGCTCTCTACGCCAATTTTTTGTATTGTAAAGAATATAAAAGTTGTTGAAAGTATTGATGGTATATTCCATAGCCATAAAAGTTTTTTGGGAATGCTTGTTGTTTTTGAAGTTACCGCAGGTCCGATTACTGTGTTTGGTATTGAAAAAAGCATGGTAAGAGCATATAACCTTGAAAGATTAATTGAAGATATGTATTTTGGGAAAAATATAGTGTAAAAGAATGGTGCAAAGAAATAGTAGACACACACAACTGAGCCACCTATTAAGAAGGCAAAAAGAATTCTTTTCTTTAGCATCGAATTAATTTCTTGTACCGGTCTTGCTGCGAGTTTTGGCATTGCAAGTACCGGTAGATTTTTGAATGGTGATACAAGTTGAGTTATGGGAGCGATTGCAAAACTATAAATCGCAAGCTCAATTGCGCCAATATAATGGAAGATAAGAATTTGGTCGAGAGATCCGACAAGAGAAGCAAATAAATCAATAATGCTTGAATTTTTTGCATAAGGAATTGTTTGGGGGTCTACTTCTTTGTTTGGTGGATATTTTCTTAAACTAAGAGTTAGGAAAAATAATCTTGAAAAGGTCCATGAAGCAAAATAGGCGAGGATGATTGCATAAAGATTTTTTGTGAGGAGAACCGTGCACACCATTGCAATTGCTGCGATGATTTGGCTACTTGAGGCGTATTTCGTGGAAGTTTCAAAATCTTTCTTGCCTTGGAGATAATCTTGATATAACTGGAAAGAGTCCATGAATGGAAGAAAGAAAGCTGCAACAAAAAATGCGAGTGCAAGTTGTGTGTTTGCGTTGTAGAGGTAATATGCTGATAATCCTAGACTAGCAAAACCTCCAAAAAATCCCCATTGGATTTTTGTTTTAAGTGCTTTATAAAATGAACCCTCGAAGCCTCTTGCTACCGCTTGAGAGATCATGGGGCCCATTCCTGTAAGTGTAGTGACCCCAAGGAGCCCTACAACTGAGAGGAGGTATTTATACGTACCATAGACATTAGGAAGAATGTGGTTTGCAAAGATAATTGATGTACCAAATCCAACCACGATAGATATACCTTGTCCTAAGGTTAGCCAAAAACTACCTTTTGCTAGGTACACCATGTCTGTTTTAAAGTGTTTCTCACTCTTTCTGAGTGTATTCACTGCTTTTTGACGAATTATCTCCATCGCTCTATAGTAATCAATTATTAGCTTATTTTCCATTACGACTGCATACTGAGGTCATCATCATGGTATTTAATTCCTTTTCTTTTGTTGTTTTTTTTGCTGTCGTTACAACGTTGTATTTTTGGCTTCCACATAAGGTGAGGTGGTTATTATTGTTGCTTGCAAGCTGTGTATTTTACATGGCATTTATTCCGTACTACATCCTCATACTATTAGTTACGATAGCAATAGATTACTATGCGGGTATCAAAATTGAAGAAAGTGATGGAAATAAGAAAAAACTATATTTAATTTTAAGTGTGGTATCGACGTGCCTCGTCCTCATTGTTTTTAAATACTACAATTTTTTTATCTCAAATATAAATGATATTGCAACTTTTTTTCATTGGAATTCAAGTTTAAAACTCCTGGGCGTTATTCTCCCAATTGGCCTTTCATTTCATACATTTCAAAGTCTTTCATACGTAATTGAGGTCTATAGAGGTAAACAAAAGGCAGAAAGAAATTTCGGGATTTATTCACTGTATGTGATGTTTTATCCGCAATTAGTAGCTGGTCCAATCGAGAGGCCTCAAAACCTTCTTCATCAATTTTATGATGAACATGTATTTGAATACAGTAGGGTAACACGAGGATTACAAAGAATGCTGTGGGGTTTTTTTAAAAAAATTGTAATAGCTGATAATTTAGCATTTTACGTAAATAAAGTATTTGAAACCCCACATGCATTTGAGGGACTTGCATTTGTACTTGCAACTTTTTTCTTTGCAATTCAAATATATTGTGATTTTTCAGGGTACTCTGATATTGCTATTGGATCTGCAGAGGTGATGGGTTTTAGACTCATGACCAATTTTAAGAATCCATATTTTTCACTCTCCATACCAGAATTTTGGAGTAGATGGCATATATCACTTTCGACATGGTTTAAGGATTACCTTTATATTCCACTTGGCGGTAATCGAGTAAGTAGAATTCGATGGGCATGTAATATTATTTTAACGTTTCTTGTAAGTGGATTTTGGCATGGAGCAAATTGGACATATGTTATATGGGGTCTCATTCATGGGGTGTACACCGTAGTAACTGACGTTTTTCAAAAAATATTTAGAAATGTTCATTTTCATATCAATCAGTATGTTGGAACTTTCATGCAATGGCTAACTACATTTAGTCTTGTGCTTGTTGCATGGATATTTTTTAGAGCAAAAAATGTTCATGAAGCATTCTATATAGTCAGACATTCTGTAACCGGAATATATTATTTTGTAAAAGGAATTGTGCTTTACCCATTTA
This sequence comes from uncultured Candidatus Saccharibacteria bacterium, assembly GCA_964516975.1. GTDB lineage: Bacteria > Patescibacteriota > Minisyncoccia > Phycocordibacterales > Zambryskibacteraceae > CAZFAS01. The sequence goes on along the minus strand of CAZFAS010000005.1, from coordinate 11,194 downwards.
CTTATACTTATATGCCATTAAAGGTGGGTATTGAACAAGCAGTATCTCCATTACCAGGTTTAGTGTACTTGTGTGCCTTTATCAGTATTGTGGTATTTCTAGCATGTATTGAATGGATTGATTATCGGTCAGATATTATTGATGTTTTTAGAAAACAAAAACCATGGTTTAGATGGGTAGTATATATTTGTTTCGTGCTTGCCATTATGAATTTAGGTGTTACAAAAGCGGTCCCATTTATCTATTTCCAGTTTTGATATGAAAAAGCTTGTAGTAAAAATCCTCATACTGTTAGTAATTGTCTTTTTTGGGCAAATTATTGTTGGTAGATATATTGTTCCTTCAATTTCTTTTTTAACTTTTGGTATGTCAGGAATTGGAAAGCTTGATACGTATCTTTATCAGAATGATAAGTTTCCAACCCTTTATTTTGGCGACAGTGTCATTAAATCTTTTGATGATAATGATATTGATAAATCATCGATTGCAAGCATGCTCGAATCAGAACTCAGTAGTGGTGGTATTGGGGATATGTCTTCTCCTTCGTATCACCTTGGCATGTTTGAAGCTATGATGAAGCATATCCATATGTCACCGAATAAACCAAAGGCAATTATAATCCCAATTAATTTAAGGTCCTTCGCACCGCTTTGGGACAAGCAACCAGAATACGAGTTTAAGAATGAAATTTTTTTCTTAACGCATAATAAATTAGTATTTTATTTTGGTAAACCAATTAATATTTGGCACGCGATTAGTTTTGCACCAAAGAGTGAAAAGGATTTTCATACTACTCCAATTATGTATAACGGTGTCGAGCTCGGTACAGTAGGGAGCTACATACAAGATTTAGAGAATAAGAAGCCTCTCGATTATATGATTAAAGAGTCTTATCAATTTTTCTATTTGTATAATCTCAAAGATAATCATCCAAAATTAAACTCTCTTCGGACAATTATGAATCTAGCAAAGCAAGATTCTATAAAACTTTATGTATACATAGTACCAATCGATTATCAGGATGGAGTGAAGTATGTCGGCAAAGATTTGGGAATGCAGATATCAAAAAATGCAGATGTGGTTTGTGGAGTACTTAAAGAGGGTAGCATACCATGTCTTAACCTCGCTAAAGCCCTTCCATCTGAAGATTTTGCTCACCCAGGACTTCCAAACGAGCACCTAAAGGAAAGTGGAAGAAGATCAGTATCAAAAGCCCTTAGTAAGTTTATAGGGTCAACTAAGTAGTGCTATAGAGAATCTGGCAAGAGGGTATGAGAAATGTTATAGTTTCTGCCATACTCTTAAGTAATTATTGATTTATTATGAACACCAATACAGGATTACGCTACGGGATATTTGCTGGATTGTTTTTTATTCCGTTTATTGCATTTATCGTAACTCCATCAATGCTTTTTCCGTTTATTACGGGTAAGAATTTTGCATTTAGAATTATCGTTGAAATTATATTTGCATTGTGGGTGCTTCTTATGTTCCGTGATAAACACTACAGACCAAAATTTTCTTGGATACTTGGTGCATTTCTGATTTTTACTGCTGTAGTCGGTACAGCAGATATGTTCGGTGTAAACCCGATAAAAAGTTTTTGGAGCAACTTTGAACGTATGGAAGGATATCTAGCAATTTTCCACCTTCTTCTCTATTTTATCGTTAGCACTTCCATGCTTAATACTCAGAAGTTATGGAATTGGTTTTGGGGAACTTGGGTTGGTTCTGCATTTCTTATGTGTATTTTCGGTTTATTTCAGCTTGCAGGGAAGGCAACCATTAATCAAGGAGGAAGCCGTGTTGATGGAAGGTTGGGTAATGCGACATATCTTGCTGTGTTTCTTTTGTTTACTATTTTTCTTTCAACTTTTCTCTTCGTAAGATCCAAACAAAAGATGCAGCATGTATGGTATTACGTACCAGTTGTTTTATTACAATTGGTTATCTTGTATTACACAGCAACCAGAGGTGCGATTTTAGGTCTCATTGGTGGAGTAATTGTTTCTGTCTTCCTCACATTATTTTTTGAGAAGAAAGATAAGAAATATAGAAACATTGCATCTGGAATTCTTATCGGGGTACTTGTGCTCGTTGCAGGATTCTATTCAATAAGAAACACTGACTTTGTACAAAAGAGTACAGTACTTGCACGTTTTGCGTCTATTTCACCAAGTGAGATAAAAACACAAGGACGATATTTTATTTGGCCAATGGCAGTTAAAGGGTCTCTTGAGCGACCAATTTTAGGGTGGGGGCAAGAGAATTTTAACTATATTTTTAACAAAGATTATAATCCTAAAATGTATGCTCAGGAGCAATGGTTTGATCGCGCCCACTCAGCACCACTTGATTGGCTTGTAGCAGGAGGGATTCTCGGATTTGTTGCTTACTTGTCTCTTTTCTTTTTCGCACTTTATTATCTCTGGAAAAGAAATATAACTTTTACGTTTTTTGAGAAAGGTATTATTACTGGTTTGCTCTCTGCGTATTTTTTCCAAAACTTGTTTGTGTTCGATAACTTAATCGGGTATGTTCTTTTTGTCTCTCTTCTCGCATTTATTCATGATACTTCTAGCACAGAAATAGAGTGGCCACATTGGTTTTCAAATGAGGTTGTACAGTATTCGATATCGTCTGTTGTAGGCGCTCTTATACTCATATCATTGTATTTCTTTAATATTCAACCAATCCGAGCTAGTCAGACACTTATTGATGCCCTTGTCTCTGTTCGCCCAGCACCTACCATGAAGACACTCGATCTTTTTGAAGAGGCTCTTACTTATAGTCCATTAGGTAGGCCTGAGATTCGTGAACAGCTAGTGAATTCAACCGGTGATTTTATGAAGCCTGAAGTTGCAAATGATGTGAAGCAGAGATTTAGTGAGCTAACAATGCGTGAGCTAGGTAAACAAATAATTGAAACACCAAATGATGCTCGATATTTTGCTTTCTACGGTACTTTTTTCCGAGGGATCGGGGATTTATCTGAAGCGATGAAGAAGTTAGAGAAAGCTTTGGAGCTTACTCCTAAGAAGCAGTCACTATGGTTTGAGTACGGTGCAACAAAAATTGCCGCAAAGGATTATGAAGGAGCACTTAAGGCAATGAAGACAGCATATGATCTTGAGCCATCTTATAACGATGCGGTAATGTTATATGCGATTACAGCACTCTATAACAATAAGACAGATCTAGCTGGTCAGCTTCTTGGTTCTTTACCACGAGATGTTGTTTTATTTGATGATAGATTGATAGGGGTTCTTGTAGATAGGAATAATTATATGGAATTAGTGCAGATATTTACTGCTAGAATCGCAGAGGGAAGGGATGAAATGCAGAATAATATCTCACTTTCTATTTCGTACTTAAGACTAGGGGAACAGGGGAAAGCCGTAGGGGTCCTTCAGAAGTACATCGAACGCCATCCAGAGGCCAAGACAGATATAGAGCCATATATTGAGCAAATTAAGGCAGGTAAGACGTTTTAGATGGTTGATTTGACAAATCTTGTGTATTTGCTATAATACCGGTGTGAGTTAGCTTATGCTAGCCCAAAACAAAACGAATGTCTGTGTAAGCCCCGCCGCAAGGCGGGGTTTGCATTTGTGTGAATGAAAGACTTTACGGAATGGTAAATTCTCATTAGTATAGAGAGGTCTGCTCCCAACTGTGGAGAGCGGACGCACTCACACTAGACATTAGTTTTGGAGCTAGCCCCGCTCTCCGCAGTTGGGCACACGAAACTAAAAAAAGAAATCGCACGTATGTGCGATTTCTTTTTTTACGTAAAGTTTTTGGTGGGGAAGTGTAAAAATTTTTAAAAAATAAAATACATAAAATTTTTTTAAAATAAAAAAATATTTTACAAAATAAATTATTTTTTTATTTATGAAATCTTTTTTAAGAAATATTTTTTTTGAGTTATCCACATAATTGTAAAAAAAAATATTGTAAGTGCATGATATCTATTTCATAATGAAATAGGTCGAATAATTATTTTGTATCAGTGTTGTGATCAAAATAAATTATTATTGTAAAACGTTTTACTAATAAATCTCATCTCGAAAGAGAAAAAAATATTATGGCAGCAAAAAAGAAAAAGGCAGCTAAGAAAAAGGCTCCTGCTCGAAAGAAGAAAGCTACAAAGCGAAAAGCTTCTAAGAGAGGTTAATACCAGAAATCCCCGCCGTAAGGCGGGGATTTTGTTTTTATAAAAATGTCCCTAAAACGGGATTTTTTGCTATAATGGCGTCCACGTAGTATACGTAGTAAAACATGGCCATATTTTCATTAAAAAGCATATTTGGAGACCCTAAACAAAATAACGATTGCTTGGCAACCTATTTTGTACAGGGCGAGAAGTGGTAGATAAAGATAAAGCTAAGTATTCAAAATAGTAATGGCAATTTTTTCATTAAAAAGCATATTTGGAGATGAGACCTCGAGGGAACTTTCGAGGTTAAAGCCGTATGTTAAAAAGATAAATGATTTCGAACCAGTTATCGTAAAGCTGAGTGATGAGGAACTTAAAGCAAAAACTCAAGAATTTAAGGAGCGTCTTGCAAAAAATGAAACCCTTGAAGATATTTTACCCGAGGCCTTTGCTGTTGTTCGTGAGGCTTCACATAGGACACTAGGACAAAGACATTTTGACTCACAACTGATTGGTGGTGTTGTATTGCATGAAGGAAAGATTTCTGAAATGAGAACTGGAGAAGGTAAAACTCTTGTTGCAACACTTCCTGCATATTTGAATGCACTAGAAGGAAAAGGTGTTCACGTTGTAACAGTGAATGATTACCTTTCAAGACGTGATGCTGTATGGATGGGTCAGATTTATAATTTTCTCGGACTTTCTGTTGCAGTTATTAATCATGATTCATCTTTCCAATACGATCCTGCACATAAAGAATTAGATACAGAGCGTGATACGGAGGGGAGCTTTAGGGTCGTAAATGAGTTTTTGAGACCTATCTCCCGAAGAGAGGCGTATGCTTCAGATATTACCTATGGAACAAATAATGAATTTGGTTTTGATTACCTTCGTGATAATCTCGAATATAGCTTGGATAATCTAAGACAACGCGATTACCATTATGCAATAGTTGATGAAATCGACTCCATTCTTATAGATGAGGCGAGGACTCCACTTATTATTTCTTCACCAACAACAGACTCTGAGAATCTGTATAAAACTTTTTCAGAAATCGCAAATAAACTAATCCCTAATACTGATTATGAGATTGATGAGAAGCTGAAAGCTATAACACTTACTGACAGCGGAATTGATCATGCTGAAAAACTTCTTGGTGTAGACAATATATATACTGACAAGGGTATTAAATATGTACACCATCTTGAGACAGCTGTACGGGCAAAGGCTCTTTTCCATCTCGATAAAGAGTATGTTGTGAGAGATGGTGAGATCGTCATAGTGGATGAGTTTACTGGTAGGCTCCAGCCTGGCAGGCGATGGTCAGAGGGTCTCCATCAGGCTATCGAGGCGAAAGAGGGTGTTGTAGTAAATAAAGAATCTCGAACATTTGCATCAATTACATTTCAAAATTATTTTCGTATGTATAAGAAGCTATCTGGAATGACAGGTACGGCTTCGACGTCAGCGGAAGAGTTCTATAAGGTGTATGGTTTGGGCACGGTTACTATTCCAACTAACAAACCAATATCTCGTATTGATCATAATGACCTTATTTTTCAGACGGAAGAAGGTAAATTCAAGGCGATTGCTCGTAAGGTTAAAGAGCTCAATATGAAGGGCCAGCCTGTACTTATCGGTACAGTATCAATTGAACGAAATGAATTACTTTCAAAGTATCTTTCAACAGAGGGTGTTAAGCATGAAATGCTCAACGCAAAAAATCATGAACGTGAGGGCGAGATTGTTGCACAAGCTGGACGAAAGGGTGCTGTTACAATTTCTACCAACATGGCTGGTCGTGGTGTCGATATTAAACTTGGAGGTAATCCTGGCTCAGAGGAAGCATACAATGAGGTAAAGCAAGTAGGAGGACTTTTTGTACTTGGTACTGAGCGACATGATGCACGGAGGATCGACAATCAATTACGAGGGCGTTCAGGGCGACAGGGTGATCCCGGAGAGACTCAATTTTTTGTTTCTCTTGAAGACTCACTCATGAGAGTATTTGCATCAGATACTATTAAGAAAATGATGGGAAGGTTTGGTATACCTGAAGATCAGCCAATTGAAAATAGATTAGTAACGAATTCGCTTGAAAAAGCACAAGAGAGAATCGAAGGGTTTAATTTTGATGCTCGAAAACATGTGCTCGAATATGATGACGTTCTCAATTTCCAAAGAAAGGTGGTATATGAAAGAAGGAGGGCAATTCTTATGGGCGATATGTCCGTGACAGAGGCTTACGTAAAAGAAATTACGGAAGGAAGAGAAGAGTTCGCAAGCGTTGAAGCAAAGATCCAAGAGCTCGGTAAGGAAGTATTTTATTCTGTTGCTCGAATGATTATTCTGCAGACAATCGATATGTTTTGGGTTGAGCACCTTGAGATGATGGATTATTTGCGCGGAAGTGTGAATCTACGTGCATATGGTCAGAGGGATCCGCTTGTTGAATATAAAAAAGAAGGACTTAATTTATTTAAGCAAATGGAAGTTTCGATCGAAGATGAGATTATAAAACTTTTACCTCATATCGGAACTGCTGTGGCGCAGGAAGATACAAGAAATCTTCAAGAAATACAGGAAGGCGCACAACGTATTACATCAAGGACGGTTACTGATGTTATTGCACGTGAAGAGGCGGGAAGAAATGATCCATGTCCATGTGGAAGTGGTAAAAAATATAAAAAGTGCGGAATGCTTGATACTCCAGAACACAAAGAGTTTATGAAGAAGCTTGGGTAATATGAAGCTGGTATTGTATCGAAGGGCAAGGTATTTAGTTGCAAAGAGTATATGGTTTTTTACACGCCCGGAAACTATTGGTGCAAAGTGTGTGGTTCTTCATGGTGATAATATACTCCTCATCCGTAATGCGTATGGAAAGGGTTGGTGGAATATTCCTGGTGGACGTGTCGAGCAAGGGGAGGATCCTCGTGATGCTGCTATACGCGAAACAAGTGAGGAAGTTGGTATTAGGGTTACTGATGTAGAATTTATTGGCTCATTTTTAACACACTATGAATATAAAAATGATACAGTGCATTGTTATGTTGTGAGGGTATATAATCCCCAATATACGATTCAGATATCAGAAATCCTTGAAGCTAAATGGTTTCCGCTTGGTGATTTGCCAGACTTTCAGTCGCCAGTGGTTAGGAGAATATTAAACCTTTTAGAAAAGCCACGATGAAAAAATATACCCCAGTTTTAATAATTATAGTTATCGTTATTGGTGCATTCAGTTTACTTGCTGATCGTGATAATCGTACAGCGATTGTTTCGCTATTTACATCAAATAAAAGTACAAGCTTTGTCTTTGTGGGTGATATCATGCTTTCACGCCAAATTGAGAAAATTGTTTATAAGGAAGAGGATCCACTGTATCACTTCTTAATTTCGAGTGATGTTACAAAGTCAGCAGATATCACATTCGGAAATCTTGAAGGTCCAGTATCTCTTCGTGGTGAAGATCAAGGGAGCTTGTATTCATTTCGTATGAATCCTGACTTACTTCAAGGATTAGTGTATGGCGGTTTTGATATTGTATCGATTGCGAATAATCATAGTTTTGATTGGGGAAGGGTTGCATATAGCGACACGATGAAACACCTCAAAGAAAAAGGTATTGCATATACAGGCGGTGGCGCAACATATGACGAAGGGCATCGTGCAACTAAGTTAGAGCGTAACGGCGAAATTTTTTGTTTTCTTGGATATACAGAATTTGCATACGAGAGTGTTTCGAATCGTGATGCAAAACCCGAAATGAATAAAATATCGCTAGATATAATTCGTAAGGATATTGAGAGTGCAAAGAAAGATTCGTGTGGACCAATTATTGTTTCACTTCATTGGGGCACAGAATACGAAGTCCACCCGAGCCCAGAGCAGAAAGAAATCGCTCATGCAATTATTGATGCAGGAGCGCTGATGGTTATCGGACATCATCCGCATGTAATACAAGATGTCGAACGATACCATGGAGGCCTTATTGCATATAGTCTTGGTAATTTTGTATTTGATCAAAATTTTTCTTTTGAAACAAAAAAAGGTTTACTTCTGAAAGTTGTCGTAGCAGGTGATAAGATTCAAAGTGTTGAACAAAACATCGTCCGCTTTACTGATACATTTCAACCAGTTCCGGAAAAGAAAGAATAGTAAGGTGTATACTATACGAGCATGATAGAACAACTCGTTTCATTTTTACAAGCACACATTATTCCAATCGGTGCATTTGGAATCTTTTTTGCTTCTATCATTGAGGAGGTTATTGCTCCCATACCGTCTGCATTCGTACTACTTACTGGTGGATTTTTATTCCTTTCTCATCAGTCAGGGTTTCATGCTTTTACTATTTTACTCTTTAAGATTGCTATCCCTGCAGCATTCGGTATAACCCTCGGATCACTCTTTATATATTGGCTTACTTACACCTTCGGCAAACCGATAATCGACAGATACGGGAAGTGGTTTGGGGTAAGGTGGGAAGATATTCAAAGGGTAGAAAAATGGTTTGAAAAGGGCCCTAGAGACGATATATTCATCTTTGTGGTAAGAGCCATGCCTTTTATACCAAGTGTTGCTATAGGCTCATTTGCAGGCATTATGAGGCTTAATCTTCGTACCTATATACTATCGAGTCTCGCAGGTACTACTTTGAGGGCTATGATATTGGCTACAGTAGGGTGGCAAATGGGAAATCTCTATTACAAATATGCCGACATCATATCAAGGTTTGAAACTGATATTTTGTATACGATTATCTTCCTTGTTTTGGTGTTCATTATGTATAAAAGAAGAAAAAATAATGTTTAGCAACCTTTGAACTTTTGTAAGGTTTATCCTCTAGTCTTATATAGCTTTAGTAATGTTTAGGTGATCAAAAGTCTTGTTATTTTGAATCATACATTTCAAGTGGCAATAGATGGAAATTATTGTAAAAAAAATTTCTATGTTTTAGACGAAGTTGTATAAACATTGCTAGTTGAAATACGCAACTGAGAAACGAAACCGAGATGAGTGATGGATGGGTAAAGATGGGGGAGATGAGGTGTTAAAATTTTATATGAATACAAGTTAGTAATCATGCAGTACAATGATGATATGAATAAAGATATAACGATCGTGACTCATAATGGGTCATTTCACGCTGACGATGTATTTGCTGTAGCAACATTACATTTGGCTTTTCCAGATAAGAATATTACGGTCATCCGTTCTCGAGATGCTCAAAAGTTTCTTTTAGCAGATTTTCTCGTTGATGTTGGTGGATCGTATGATCCTGATAACAATAAGTTTGATCATCATCAAACTGGTGGAGCTGGTGTTCATGATAATGGAATACCATATGCATCATTTGGTTTAGTTTGGAAAAAATTTGGAAACAGTGTTTGTGATTCTCAAGAGGTTGCACACATTATTGAAAATAAAATCGTGATGTTTGTTGATGCGGTTGATAATGGTGTGACACTTTCCGAATCTATTTATGAAGGGGTAAGACCGTACACAATCTCAGATTACCTGTACTCTTTTTGGATTGATGAACATGTATCTAATGAAGAAGTTGATCAGATATTTCATCGAGTAATGAGTCTTGCAAAAGATTTACTGAAAAGAGAAATAAATAAGGCAAAAAATATTTTGAATGAAGGAAAAGAAGTTTTGGATATATATGAATCAAGTAATGATAAACGAATTATTGTGCTAGATTCGAATTTGGCATGGGGTAATGTGCTTATCGATAAAGTAGAACCACTTGTGGTAGTATATCCCTCTCTTGATGGATTACGTTGGAATGCGAAGGCGGTAAGGAAGTCTGTAGATACATTTGAATCAAGGATACAGTTTCCAATAGAGTGGGCAGGTAAGGTGGGGGAAGAACTTGTAGCGGTAACTGGGGTGCCAGACGCACTTTTTTGTCATAATCAACGTTTTATGGTTTCAGCAAAAACTAAGGAAGGAGCGCTTGCGTTAGTGTCTAAGATAATAAACAATACACAATAATGTTTGTAGACGAATTAAAAATATTTGCTCGTGCTGGAAAAGGCGGTGATGGCGTCGCTCTTTGGTTGCATGAAAAAGGAAAGGAGTATTCTGGTCCTGCAGGGGGAAATGGAGGCCGAGGAGGTGATGTGTATTTTGTAGGTGTTCGTGATGTAGGGCTTCTTGCTCATTATCGAAATACGAAAGAGTTTGCAGCAACGAATGGGCAAGGAGGGATGAAACGTAGCAAAACTGGTGCAGATGGTGATGATCTTGATGTGCCACTACCAATTGGAAGTGTTATTAAAAATCTTCGTACAGGAAAAATATATCGACTTGAACAAGAAGGAGAGAGACTTCTCGTGCTTAAAGGAGGAAATGGTGGACTTGGAAATGAACACTTTAAGGCATCCACAAACACTAGACCAAAAGAATTTACGTTAGGTAAACCTGGAGAGGAAGCGGAATTTTATATCGAACTTGAACTTGTTGTAGATGCGGGACTTATTGGATTGCCGAATGCTGGGAAGTCGAGTTTGTTAAACTCACTTACAAATGCAAAAGCAAAAGTTGGTAGTTTTCAATTCACCACACTCGAACCAAATCTCGGAGATTTTTATGGGTATATACTTGCAGATATTCCAGGACTTATTGAAGGCGCAGCGGAGGGAAAAGGTTTAGGGCATAAATTTTTGCGTCATATAAAAAGGACGAAGATGGTGCTTCATTGTGTTTCTGTAGAAAACGAAGATCTAGTTTCTGCGTGGCAGACGGTTCGAGATGAACTAAAAAAATACGATGAAGATGTTTCTAATAAAAAAGAAATTCTTATTCTTACGAAAATAGATTTATTGAAACCCGAACAAATAAAAGAAAAAGTTGCTCTGCTTAAAAAGTGTAATCCGGTTGTACTCACAGTGTCTATTATTGATGATGCATCTATTGCACAGTTAAGTAAAGATCTCGCTCTCATGTTTAAGGCTTCATGAGGCCTAAACAAAATAAAGTTTTATGCTAGGATAGTCTTTATATGGCTCGTGAAGACTATAA
>CAZFAS010000004.1:0-59474 GCA_964516975.1 uncultured Candidatus Saccharibacteria bacterium | reverse complement strand
GGGATTCGAAAAGGTCCTCCCTTATCCCGCTAAAGATATTATGGCGGTATGGGAAACCTGTACTGCTCTAGTAGGGAGAGAATCCCGATAGATACCCCAGTTAAATTTGCTTTAGTTCCTATCAGGTATAGACTTATTTTAGAAAACTCTTATTTATTTACTAATAAAATGAAAATGAAAAAGCAGTATTTAATTGCGTTGTTGGTTGTAGCACTCGGATTTGGTGGATATGTTTTTGCCCAAGTATCAACTGGGCAACTTTCAGCATGTGTATCAAAAAATGGTGAAACTCGTTTAATCATCACAGGATTTACAAAAAGAAACACTTGCGAAACTGGTCAGCAGTTAGTTTCCTGGAATATTCAAGGTCTAAAGGGGGACAAGGGAGATAAAGGAGATACTGGAGATATAGGTCCACAAGGAGCACCTGCTCAATTTGGTACATCTACAATTGCTTTTATCGGGCAAAATCATGCTAGATGTGATGGATCCCCCTTCAATCCATTTAATATTATGCCAAACTGCAGAACTGTTCTTAAAACAGATGGTTCTGTATGGAAATGGGATTACACAGGTAACTCATGGTTTGCTACCGGTAGTACTACTCCTATTGCAGTTAGTGAAATAGTATATTGGGAGGATTATTCAATTTTAGATAAGAATGGAGATATATGGTTTTGGGATGAAACAGTAGTAGGTTCAGATAAATGGAGAAACGCTGGACATCCTTAGTGTTGCGATTTAAAAAACAGTTCCCACTTTATCCACTAGCCACGTGCCCGCTACGCAAGTTCTAAGCTCATTCACTTAACGATCCTCTTTATCTACTAGTTATAACAAAGATGAAAAGCATAATTTCTAAATACACTGGTTTATGGGCACTGATTTTAATTATGGTCGGAGTGGGGTTTTTTCTAGTCAAAAAAATATAAGTAGTAATAATAGAGCTATTATATCTTGACCAGCTTTTAATAATTTTTCTGAAACTCTTGGAGAAAGCGTTATTAGTTGTGAGTTTAAGGTTTTTTCAGATTTTTCTCTTAAAAATAAAGAAGGAGAAGGTGGTTTAATAAAATACGAAACAGATAATCAAAATACACCACTAACTATTGTATTTTCTGGTTTGAATACAACATCACCTGTTATGAAGGGAAATAACGGCGAAGACCCCCTTGTCATAGTTGGGAATACTAGCAACGAATTAACACTAGCATCCTCAAATAGTTTCGGAGATGTGTTTTTTTACAAAATATATAAAAGTCAAAAGGTTGCAACTTGGTATAAATCATACGATATGTTCGGTAGCCCATTCGCAGTGCTATCAATGGGATATTGTTATTAGTGTTTGATTAATGTTGACAGTTTAATCTTTCAAGAGATAATTTATGTATTGAAGTTGATCGTATTCACCACATCACAACCCAAAGAGAATCATTTTGATTTAAATAGAGACTACTTCTCTTTTAAGGAAGGATTTTTTACAAAACATATTACAAACGAAGCGATAGATACTCATTTAGAAGAAATTGCAGATGCTATAGCTCATGTTGCTCATAATGCACCAAACAAAATCGGGAAAAACCTAAAATCATAAAGTTTTTAGTATTGTTAGCCCAATAAGAAGGGTTTTTATAAATTTTTTCCTTGATTTAACACAAAAAAAGTGCTATTATATTCATGCTGAAATCGAAAGATGGATGCAGGGAAGTCAGATTTTTTATCAGGGATTGTAAGATAGATTCGTCAAGAACCAATTGGACAGTCAACGATGAAAATCGCTGACTTCCCAGTCGGTTCTTTTTTGTTCCCACTGACCCGCTACTGTATACGGTGACGCAGGATATGGTCGTTTATCTTGAAAGTGGTTAACAAATAGTCAGCACAATCCTAATATGGAGAGAACTGATGAATCGCAGGTATGCTTTGTGCCCAAAGGCGCGGGAGTATTGCTCTGCAACGCCGTTGATAGGAATAACGACGGTCAGCTTTGGAAAACCAAATCTGGCAAATGGATTCCTATCGCATTGGAAAACGCACCAGCGTTAGCCAGTGCGTCTTCTGTAAAATCGTAATGGATTTTCAACAGTTAACCGTCTTAGGGCGGTTTTCTGTTTGTTCAACTATACTACATTTTAAAAATAACGTACGCAAGTTATTGTTTATAAGTCTACAACAGGTTTTAAGCTCTTATGCTACGCTTTTGGTATGGATATTGAGCAAAATAAAAAACAGATTGGAAACCTACATGCCCAATTAGTTGTAAAAATAGTACAGAAATTATTCCCAAATAAACAGTGGGCAAATGATTTTGGAAATGACAGTATCAATGTAAAATTATTTTTCGTTGTTTTGGTTGTTGCATTAGTTTTGGCTCTAATTTTTGTTGGCTTAATACAACTAGGAGTAATAAACTAAAAGTTGTTTCTAAGCAATTTATAGGATTTTTTCTGTAAATAAAGTTCTAAACCCATACACCCAACGACCCCCTCAAGAGATTATCTTAGAACCTGATATACTTTCTGTGTGATAAAGGTTGATTTTGATAAATGGGATAGCGTTATTAAAAAACCAGATTGGTATTTTGAACTTGTCCCAGAATTTCAAAAGCTTATTGCGTTACACGATGAAGATAGACAAACCTATGAAAGCCTTAAAGAAGAAATCTATAGTTTTTTTGAACAGGCATTAATAGCAAACGATATCTCACTTGGGCAGGGGGGAGAGAATTGGGATAAGGAAAGAAAATCAATAGATACAGTGGTCATTCACCACACAAGTAATCTTCCTGGTTTAAGTGAAACACGATTATCAGCTATCGAATTGGTGAGGCTGTATGCACCATTTTATTTCTCGCCATATCCTGAAGAAAATTTAAAGATAAAAGGAAAACCAATTTGGTCAAATCATTTAAGGAATGGAAAACAAGTATTTTGGCCGTATCATTGGTCTGTAAAAGAAGATGGTTCTTGTGAAAGGTTACTTTTAGATGAAGAAATTGGATGGCATGCAGGTAATTGGGATGTTAATTGCAGAAGTGTCGGTCTATGCTTTGATGGAGATTTTGAAGTGACTCGACCATCGGATCTAATGCTTCAAGCGGCAGCAAAGTTAATAAATGAAAATTATCCAGGTGCAAATGTAATCGGGCATAGTGAAGTGAATACTAAAACAACATGTCCATCAACGTTATTTTTGAATGGGTGGAAAAAAGACCTACTCGCTTTGATAAAATAAAGTTCTAAACCCGTACACCCAACGACCCCATATATTGACACATATTTGTTTGCATGATATTTATGTATGCGGAATGAATGAACCTTTTCAGGAGAGGGAGTATGAGAATGGTGACTTCAGTGGTTCATGAGGGAGATTTCCAGCAACTCTTGAGTCAAGCTGTTACTGGTTCAGTGATAGAGCTCGGTAATCATGAGTATGATACCTGGGGTATTTCACCGCGGGGTATCATTATTTGCCGAGCAGATAAGTTTTTCCTCTTGGAATATGACGGCACTAAGAAGTCATTCGGTGTTCATGAAAATTTTAGTTGGGCAGCTGGCCCGCATGGAATAGTTTTAAGAAGAAAGAAAGATTTCTTTCTCTTACAGGATGATGGCGCTGAGAAGTTTCTCGGTAAGCACGACTTTCGTTCATGGAGAGTGGGCCCCCAAGGTCTCATTATCGATCGACTCAATGATTTCTTTCTTGTACAAGATGACGGTGTTGAGAAGTATTTTGGTTATCATCAGTATGACGGTTGGGATGCTTCCTGCCATGGTATGACTTTGATACGAGATGGAAATTTCTATCAGTTACAGGAAGATGGCACCGAGAAGCTTCTCGGGATAGATGATGCTGATGAATTGATAACTGGACCTACTGGTCTTGTTTTCAATCGAGGGTGCGCAGATGGATTCGATTTCTATTTTTCCAAAAGTGATGGAATCGATAAGTTTCTTGGGAGATATCTCTTCGACAATTGGAATGTCGGTACACACGGCATCGTCATCTGCAAAGATGGTAATTTCTTCCTCGTTGTCATCAAGTAGTTATGTTATCAGCACCCTCACGGGTGCTGATTTTTTATTTTTAAACCCATTCACCCAACGAGCAGATATTGATATAATGTTTAAATGGAATCAAATATCACTCATAGAATAATTACAATTGCAGTCGTTTCGCTGATTTTGTGTACGATCCTTTTTTCAATTTTAAGTTATACTCGCAAGCGCACCAATTTACCAGACTCAATTTCAAAAGAAAATCCAACCAATGTAATCGTGTCAGACGAAACTTCGCTTCTAAAGGCATTAAACGAATCGGGTAAAAGTTTTTTTACTAAATCTATGTCGATACGTGCCCAGTATAGCGAGAGTAGTCCGTATAAACATTTTCAAAGGGACCGCGATGGAGACGGCAACATTGATGTGATGGATGCAAATGGATATTTACATTTATATCCCAGTGGAGGCTATTCTCCAAACCCTGCTTTGTATAATAATATACCATCAGAAATACCACCAAGTTTTTATCGATATATTAAGGATTGTAAGACTAAGGTGACAATAGAAAGACAGATGATTTTTACAAAAAATGGCTATAAAAATTACATTGGAGATGATCGATATGAACAGCAGTGTTTACTAGATGGATCATCTGATCAATTCTATATGGAAAGCAACGATCGATTAGAGTAAAGGTATAAACCCATCTAACTAACAAGAGTATTGTTTTGTTATACTTTAGTTATGAATTTCGCATCTCACTGGAATAGTTTTGATCTTCAAATCGCGGTTGTGCTTCTTTTCACGTATATGCTCATCGATGCTATGTATGCGTACTACACTGTGGTAGTGACGAGAAAGCGTCCACTCGCTTCTGCAAATATTTCCTCAATTATGCATTTTCTCATAGCTTTTGGCGTACTTAGTTATACGCAAAACTATTTGTATGTTATCCCGATTGCTATGGGTTCATGGGTGGGCACATATCTTGTCGTCCGATATGATTTGAAGTCAGATATATAGTTATGGACTATCATCCAGTTGTAGAAAAAATTAAAAGTATTCTTGTGGAGCATGGAGTTGCTTTTGATACATTTGAACATGAGCCTGTACGAACAAGTGAAGAAGCATCGAAAGTGCGAACTGGGTATACCATAGATCAGGGGACAAAAGCTCTTATCGTTAGAGTTATCGAGAGAGGTGGTGTGAAGAAGTTTGTCATGCTTGTGGTACCAGGGAATAGAAAGTTTGATCCGAAGAAGGTTAAAGTAGTTACTGGATTTACTGATATTCGATTCGCAACTGAGGATGAGGTAGGGCGGATTACAGAAGGCGTTCTTCCGGGTGGGGTGCCTCCATTTGGAAATTTATTTAATCTTGATGTGTTTGCAGATTCAACGATTTTTAATAATGAGAGAATTATTTTCAATGCCGGTGATCGTAGATATTCTATCGGTATGCCAAGTAAGGATTATAAGGATATTGTAGAGCCGGATGTGGTAGATATCATCGAGTAATTTCTTTTAATTAGTTTATATAAGAGTATTGTATATGTATGAACATCAAATGGAATGAGGTGACATGGTATTCGAAGCTCGGAGCAGTAATTTTCTTTTTAGGATTTTTACCAATCCTAACTTTTTATATGGGAATGAGATATCAGGAAGTTTTAAATACGAGTTCATTTGTTGTTGTTGAGCCGATTTTTCAACATATTTCTGATTCTGAATCATTGAGTCAATCCAAAATTGTAACTATTGAGAAATTATCAAGATATATTAATACTACTTACGGATTTTCGATTGATTATCCGACGGAGCAATATATTGTTGAAGAAAGAAATGAACCTAAGGGATATTTTACTGTTTCCTTCTATACCAAAGAAGCGAAACAGGCAATGGATAATCAATCCTTTTGGAAAGGTAAATACTCCGCTTCTTCTGTTTCTGTATACAAAACTGCCAAAGATTTTCCGTATTATATTAATAATGAGAAGGAAAAACCTCAGGATTTTCAATCCATTGTAAATTCTGGTGATTATTGGGGTTTTCTAGAAAGAAAATTTATTGAAATTGGTGATGCGCAAGGTTTTGAGGGGAATGATCCAGAGGCTAATAAATGGCTTTTGCTTCAAGATAAAAAGACAGGATATATTTATTTACTAGATACAAATAATTCACTTTTTCTTTATTCTTCGTTTCGACTCACTCATTAAATAGATCTGTTTGATTAATTAGATTTAATCTGTTATTTTTGCTGGAGATTTTCGTTCAAAAAAGAGGGCGTAATGCTTACTCGAAGACAGATTGATGCGCTGAAGACGATCGTTGTGCAAAAGAATAGGATGACTAATGACTATACCAGAAGAGTACTTTGGTATCTCATTGAGAATTCCGAGTGTGGCACAAAAAACATTAGTATTGTTCTCGAGCAAGGTAGTGGCGATCATCAATTTCGCGCAGCAGATGTGGTAATGATCGAGCTTTACCTAGCCAAGTTGATGAATGAGGCAATATACCTTAATACACTTTGTGAGCTTGCGGGTACACATCTAAGGTTTGATGTTTTGGAATACGAGGACACAAATGGTCAAAAACATAAAGCTTTTGCTTTGCGAGATACAGATAGAGAACTTTTTCCTCCTCGGTTTGTTACGTACCAAGAGCTTTCAAAAGTGGATCTCGATATTCCTGAAGCACTTAGACGTAAGAAGTAGGGATAAGGCGCCGCGAAGACGGCGCCTTTTGTTTTGATTTTGTTCTCTCAAAAGATTTCTGTATACTAGGTTTTCTAATCGTTAAATATTTTACAATGTATACAAAACAAAACCTTAGCGAGTCATTACAGTTCGAATTTCGAGTACTTCGTCATCTTTTTACAAAGATTCCTGAGGGTGCGATGGGGTATAAGCCAACCGATGCACAGAGGACGACCCTTGAACTACTTCAATACCTTAGTATTGTTGCGCCTGCTGCGGTTGAAGTAGTGTATACAGGGGATACAAAGAAGTTTATGCCATATGTTGAGATTGCTAAGACCGTAACTGCTGAGAATTTTCTTGAAACTCTCGATAAGCACGAGAAACTTACAATCGAGCTTTTGGAAAAGTTTACTGATGAAAATCTTGCTGAGACTATCAATATTTTCAATATGGGAGAAAAGACGAAAGGGGTATATCTCGTCGAGACAATATTGAAATGGATTGTTGCGTACAAGATGCAGCTTTTCCTCTACGCAAAAGCAGCAGGCAATAGCAGTATTGGTACAAGCAATCTTTGGGGCGGATTTGATATGCCACAAAACGCGTAATGAAAATACTTCGTGATTATCTAAAAAAATATTGGAAGCTTTGCGTTGCTGTAGTATTTCTCGCGTGCATAAACCAAATTTTCTCTCTTTTTGAGCCGATGATTTTTCAGCGGATTGTAGATAGGTATGCATTACGATATAACGAAATCCCGCTCGCAGCATTTCTCCATGGAACAATATTTCTCCTACTTATATTTGTTGGGAATGCTTTTGTTTCTCGTGTTGCAAAGAATTTTCAAGACTACTATTTGAATACCGTGAGTCAGAAGATCGGAGCGGATATGTATCGAATGGGTATCGAGCACTCGCTTGATCTACCGTATGCAGTATTTGAAGATGAGAGAAGCGGAGAGACCCTCGGCAAATTACAGAAAGCGCGACAGGACACTGAGAAGCTGGTTATCGATACGATAAATGTCATATTTATTTCAGTTATTATTCTCGCTTTTATTCTCACGTATGCAGCGTTTGTGTATTGGGCGATACCACTCATATTCATATGTATGATTGGTGTTGTTGGTACGGTAACTATTCTTTTTTCAAAGAAAATAAAATTAATTCAACAAACAATCGTTGCTGAGACGACTGCTCTTGCGGGTGCCACAACTGAGTCACTCCGAAATATCGAACTTGTGAAAGCGCTTGGTCTTTCAAGTCAGGAAGTCGGAAGGTTAAATAGTGTTACTGAGAAAATTCTTAAACTGGAGTTAAAGAAATTACGGTATCTTCGAACACTCGATTTTATTCAGGGCACACTTACAAACCTAATTAGAGCAGGTCTTTATCTTTTCTTGTTCTATTTAGTTTTTACACAGACGATTAGTTTTGGACAGTATTTGTCACTCAACATTTATTCATTCTGGCTCTTTTTCCCACTTGCGCAGATTTCTACGTTTATAAGTACATACCGACAAGCAGAAGCGTCGCTTGAAAATTACACAAAGGTGATGTCGACCCCACGTGAACCATTACCAGATACTCCTGTGCATATGACAGATATTCAAGAGCTTTCATTTCAGGATGTAACTTTTGCGTATAGGAGTGCAAAAGGTAAAGCGGTAGATGGAGTTTCGTTTGAAATCAATAAAGGGAAGACAGTTGCTTTTGTGGGACCATCCGGATCTGGAAAAACTAGTGTGGTAAAGCTTCTTGTAGGTTTGTATCAGCCAACGACCGGACAGGTCCTTTATAACGGTGTATCAAGTAATGATATTGATATTAGTGACGTACGGAAACAAATTGGTTTTGTAACACAAGATACACAACTTTTCGCGGGAACGATTCGGGAAAATCTTTTGTTTGTGAATCCAAATGCAACAGATGAAGAATGTCTCGATGCACTGAAGAAGAGCGCTTGTCAGAGCCTGCTTGATCGTGCTGATAAAGGACTCGATACCGTAATCGGTGAAGGTGGAGTAAAAATTTCTGGTGGTGAAAAGCAGAGACTTTCAATCGCTCGTGCATTGTTGCGTAAACCCACAATCCTTGTATTTGATGAAGCGACATCCTCACTTGATTCACTCACTGAAGAAGAGATTACAAAAACTGTTCGCGATGTAACAGATTCGAAAAATCACATTACAATTCTTGTTGCACACAGACTTTCAACTATTATGCATGCTGATACGATTTATGTTTTGGAAAAAGGAAAAATTGTTGAATCTGGTGCCCATGAAAAATTACTTTCAGAAAAAGGACTTTACTATGCGATGTGGCGACAGCAGATTGGGGAGAGGGGCTAGATTGGCACTAACTAGATAGTGTGGTAGAAATGATGGGTGCTGTTTCGGTCATGACACTTCTGTCATGCGAGCAGCACAAGGCTCCTTTTATGGAGAAATAGACCATGTCAAAAGTAGACATGCTCGGGCCAGTGTCGCGCGCATTGGTCGCTGTACCGAAGGACAGGCTTGGACTCGTTCTTGATGTTGCTCAGAAGCTCAGTATGTCTGGGAAGAGATCAGCTGATTTCTCAAGAGGTCTTAAAAAGTTTCTTCGGGAATCCCATGAGAAGAAACTTCTGATCAGTACCGGGGTATTTCTTTGTAGAGGTAACAAAGAAGTTGTCACATCCATAGGTCTTTTTGAAGAATGTGGTGTGCGAAACGCTGATGATAACTTCACTGAAGAGTTTCGTCCGATGGAGATTCCAAGTTCTAAGAGTATGAAAGTGTCACTTTCCGCTATCTTAGAGAAAGAAGTTGCATATAAGGACTTGATTGCAGAAATTGGTGGAGAGGAAAAGGCCGTGATACCAGTTGGTGCATTCATGGTATTTCTTGCGACTCATAAGGAAGAAAGACAGTATTACGTTTTTTTCCTACGTGGGATTAGCGGCAGTCTCCATCCGGTTTTTGCTTTTTGGAATTTGGAGTATCCAGGGTGGTTCATTTCTTTGAAAAAGATTACTGAAAAGGAAACGCGGGGAACTGTTCTCGTGTATCCCGCATAGCTGAATTTCACCCCGTTCCGTATTCGGAACGGGGTTTGTTTTTTGGGAGATAATTTTATTTGTTATACTCTTAGGATGAAAAATTTTACTGTATATAAAAAATATTATTTCGCACTCGGTTTCTTTATTTTGGGGTTACTTACCATGTTTTTAATTGATAAACCTGGTAAAGGAGAACTCTATGTAACAGTGGTGCATGAAACCGAAAAAACTGATCTTTATACTATTGATGTCGAGTACCCTCAATTTCCTAATCTTCCAAAACAATTTAATAAAAAAATAAAACAGACGATTCTTGATCAAGTTTCAGATTTTAAGAAAACTTCGGAGGAGAATGTTAAAGCCCGTAGAGCAACTGCATCCCCAAAAGATTCAGCCGATTATGGCCTTAATTTCTTAGCTGGGTGGACTGCTGAACAACTCAATAATTCAGTGGTAAGTATCGTAATTCACACGAGTTATTATACTGGAGGCGCGCATGGCGGAAGAAATATTTATACATTTAATTTTGATGGAGATAAAAAGAGGGAAATAACACTTGATTCACTCTTTAGAACTCCAGGATATCTCGACAAGATTGCACAATATACAATGAATGATCTGAAAGATCAGCTGAAGGAGACGTCAGGTAGTGAGCCGAATATGTCTATGCTTCGTGAGGGGACTAGCCCTAAAATTGAGAATTTCTCCAAATTTACTATTGGAGTCGAAAAATCAATCACTTTTTATTTTGAGCAATATCAGGTGGCGCCATATGTAGCAGGAGAGCAAAAAGTAGTAATGCCTCTGTCCTATATCATTTCGAATTAAAAATTTGTTACTATGTGTCTATGAACAATGACAATAAACAAAAAAATACCTTGTCATTTCTTGAGTCATGGTCAGGAAAGAGCACTCGTTGGATTGGTTCAACACAGTCCTTGGTTTTGCATACCGTGATTTTCGGTATATTCTTTTGGCTCGGTTACACGGGCCATGATTGGGAGAGGATTCTGCTTATCCTTACGACCTTAGTGTCTCTTGAGGCTATATATCTTTCGATATTTATCCAAATGTCCATAAATAGAAACACCGAAAGTCTTGAAGATGTAGAAGAGGGTCTTGATGAAATCCAAGAAGACGTCGATGAGATTCAGGAGAATGTTGATGAAATCCAAGATGATGTGGAAGAGATTCAGGAAGATATCGATGAAATCCAAGATGATGTGGAAGAGATCACTGCTGAAGAAGAGCCCCAGCTTTCAGATCATCAGAGAACTCACATGACTCTTGAGAAGATTGAAAAGAATTTACAGAAATTGATGGATGATTTTCATACATTACAAAAACAAAAAGAAGAATAATATATGAAAAAAAATATTTATATCGGACTTATTATCTTTGTACTATTGGCAGTGGGTGTGTATGTATCGAGAAATAGTAGTAGAAAAACACAAACAATGAGTGTAATCGCCCCAACTTCTACGGAGCAGATAGCGACAACTGGAGAAACTTCTACAGTGAAGGGTGGTGTTCAGTCTACGCAACCGGATGCCCTTCTTGATAGGGCGTGGGATGTATTCACTCAATATGCAATGTATGCAGGAAAGCACGATATTGAGGGGGTGAAAAAACTATCATATAAATTATCGAGTATATGTGCCGATCCAAAGCAGGTCGAAGCATGTTATATGCGTATGGATACGGTTGCTGATGTGAAGACAATACTTCAAAAAAAAGATTTCACGAATATCTGGAGTGATGATAAACAAATCATATTGTTTTCTAATCCTGTCATCACACATACAGCAGAAGGTGATAGTTACAAGAATGGATTTATTTTCTTTACTCGTGATGCACAAGGTGATCCAAAGATGCTAGCCATAGTACCTTCAAGACAGTGGGTTGCAACCCGTGAAGCAACTACGACCGACGCCCAGGTAGCGGAGACGCTTAAGAATATGGTGAAAGATACTGATCAGGATGGAATTACTGATATGGGCGAACTTTGCCTTGAAGGTGTAACTGAAAAGCAAGGATGTATAAAGACGGATCCTTATAGGAGAGATACAAATACAAATGGTTACTGGGACGGTGTTGAACAATATTTTTATCGATAATAATGATTTTAATTGCGCCACATCGTGAAGAGCTTACTGGACCTGTAATTTTTCTCGCGGGGCCAATACAAGGTGCGCCAGATTGGCAAACCGAAGCAATGGGTCTACTTGGAGTAAATCCATATATTCATGTTGTCTCGCCAAGACAAAGTATTCAAAAGAAAGAGGAATTTTCAGATCAAGATTATTTTTCCCAAATTGAGTGGGAACATCATTATCTTGATGTTGCTTGTAAGTCGGGCGTTGTAATGTTTTGGCTCCCAAAGCCTATAGAAATTATTCAAGGGAGGGCATATGCTCAGACTACGCGATTTGAGCTCGGTGAGATGGTAGCAAGACATTATTTGAGCGGTATTCGTCTTGTAATTGGAATTGAAAAAGGTTTTGGAAATGATCGTTATATCCGCAGAACTCTCGAGCTTAAGGCGCCAAAGGTTTCTGTTTGTTCGACTCTCGAAGAAACATGTGAAAGCGCATTAACATTCTTTCGATAACTATATGTCTTGGATTTTTTTCGCATTCTTGTGTGCAATTTTACTCTCAGCGTCTGCACTAATAGAAAAGAGGGTTTTGTTTACGATTCATGCAGTAGATTTTTCTGCCGCAATCGCACTCCTAGATGTAGTGTTTTCAATCCCGTTTTTATTTTTCATTGATTATTCGAAGATTGATATCTTTTCGATATCACTTATTTTTATTACCGCAACACTTTCGTCAGTTGCATATGTGCTTGTTGCTAAGGGGATTCGACATTTGGAGGTGAGTACAGTTTCTCCTCTTTTGGCACTGAGCCCTGGGACAACTTCTATACTAGCTTTTTTTATACTTGGCGAAAGATTGGAAGGGCACCAAATTTTTGGTGTGGTATGTATGATTATTGGTTCATATGTTTTGACCACAAAAACACATGAAAGTTTGCTCCAGCCATTTAAAGTTTTTTTTAATTCAAAGTATATACACTACATTCTACTTTCTTTATTCTTCTATTCTATCGGTTCGATTTTCGATAGAGCCATTTTACATTCATTTGAGATATCGATTTTTACTTATATTTTTTTCTCTCATTTTTTCACTGCGTTACTTATGGTTACAACGAATAGCGTTATAGGAGGTGGTATAAATGGGCTTATCCAAGCATATAAGCAAAGGGGGTGGAGTCTTGCTGTCGTTGCATTATTAACACTTAGTTACAGATTTTTTCAAATGAGAGCATTGCAACTTACTTCGGTTGGTCTCGTATCTGCAATTAAGCGCACATCGTCATTTTTCACAACTTTGATTGGAGGAGAACTTTTTCACGAACAAAATATTCAGAGAAAAATCTTTGCAGCAGGTGTCATTATTGCGGGCTCTCTTCTTGTGGTCCTTTAGTTATTGACAATACTATAAGTTATTAGTACAGTATACATTCGTGGTATACAGGGTACCACACTGTCCTTTATGAGGAAACGATATGACGGGGATCGCTGTGACGGGGTCAAAGAAGGGCGCTTCGAGTTCGGGAAGACAGGATTCCATTCCTGAGAGCTATGACATCAGACATTATATCGCTGTCATGGTGCGGGAAAAGGGAATTACTGTCGAGGAAGCAAACTTCCTCTTTCTTCGTGGATCTGCTAATGATGTCATGGCGGACTGCCTGAAAGAGAGGTGGGTTGCAAGGATCATCATGAGCGGCATTTCACTTGAGGAGAGGAAGATTTACTTCTCTCAGCTTCTCGGTGTGAGCCCTACAACTGTGGTTGACCTCATCGATCGTGCCCGCAGGGAGAATGTTCACGAGCGCAACGCGATCCGCAAAAGCATCGAGGATGCGATTCGGGGAACCGTTCGTAAACCCTAATTCAACTCTAGGCCCTAACATTGTTGGGGCCTTTTTCATTTTCCTGATATTCTATAAAATTGAATACAATGCAACTCATTACAAAACCACAAAAGAATTACGAACTTCTCGATTCTGGAGAGGGTTTTAAGCTTGAACGATTTGGTGATGTAATTCTTTGCAGACCCGATCCACAGGCTTTATGGAATAAAGCACTTTCAAAAGAAGTGTGGGGAAATGCCCATGCGCATTTTGATAAAAGTTGGTCAAAGAAAAGAGATATTCCTGCTTCATGGAATATTGAGATGAATGGTTTAACGTTTCGAATAAAATTATCCGTATTTAAACATGTGGGTATTTTCCCTGAGCAATTTGAAAACTGGCAATGGATTTCAAACATAATTTCAAAAGCAAACAGGAAAACATCCGTTCTTAATTTATTCGGATACACCGGAGGCGCAACACTCGCTGCACTTTCTGCAGGTGCTGATGTGTGCCATGTGGATGGTTCAAAGGTTTCTATCGCATGGGCAAAAGAGAATGCAGAGATTTCTGGTTTAGGTGATAAGCCAGTGAGATGGATTCTTGATGATGTGATTACATTTTTGAAAAGAGAAGTTAAACGAGGTCACACGTACGACGCTATTATTATGGACCCTCCAGCATTTGGAAGAGGCCCAGATGGGGAAGTATGGAAGATAGAAGAGCATTTCTCTGAGCTCATGACCCTTGTTAAAAAACTCTTATCAGCTGATCCGCTTTTTGTGCTCGTGAATGGTTATGCTTCAGGGTATTCAGCTATTGCATATGAAAATGCGTTACGAGATACATTTTCCCAAATGAAGGGATCTTTTGAGTCCGGAGAGGTGACCATTGAAGAATCTCGCGAGGCAGGTAGGCTATTGCCGGCAGGAATTTTCGCCCGTTGGAATGCGTAAGAATCTTGGTACATATACGTCCTAGTATGAAGAGAATTTCAAAAGAAAAAGAAGCGGAATTTATTGCAAGTTTTGAGTCATTTAGTGATGCACTTTTTCGCCATAGTTTTTTTAGAGTTTCCCAAAGAGAAATTGCGCTCGATCTTGTGCAGGACACGTTTACTAAGACCTGGAACCATATTGTAAGGGGTGGAGATATACAAAATATGAAATCATTTTTGTATCAAGTTATGAATAACCTCATTATAGATTATTACAGAAAGCACAAGAGTAGTTCCCTCGATATTCTAATAGAAGATGGTTTTGATCCAAGCGAAGAAGGAGGTGTTGCAATAATTCAAAATGCAGAAATAGAAAATATTAAGAAGTCTCTATCCGGTTTATCAGAAAAGGATCAAGAAGTAATTGTTATGAGGTATATCGACGGTCTAAGTCTCAAGGAGATTTCAGATATTATAAAAGAGTCTGAAAATGTTGTTTCGGTTCGTATTCATAGGGCAACAGAAAAGCTAAAATCAATTATAAAGCCATGAAACAAGGTGAAATAGAAAAGATGTTAAAAGGTGCACATAAGGTAAGTCTTTCTGCAGAAGAGAAAGATAGACTTCGCGCACATCTTTTAGAGCATATCGAATCATCACACATAACTACACAAGTTCAAAACCAAAATAATTGGCGGTACTTTTTCTATAGACACAGTATGAGTGTAGCTTTTGTGTCAATCCTTTTCTTTTCTGGCGCAACATCTGCTTTAGCTGAGTTTGCTTTTCCTGGTGATGTCTTGTACCCAGTGAAGACGAATGTAAATGAGCAAGTATTGGGGTGGTTTGCTCGTAATCCACAAAGTCAGGCAGAGTGGCAATTGTCTCTTGCTGAACGAAGACTTAAGGAAGTTAAATATATCGCGCATGACAGCAAGGCAAGCTTTGCTGTAAAAGAGTTAGCGGAGAGAAAATTAAATGATCAAATACAAAAAATTGAGATGGATGGCGATACAAACCTTTCTCGTATTGCGACAACGTTAGAAGCAGATACACAGGCTATGAATGCCCCCGTAAAGGTAAGTAAGACCGCTGAAAGCCGTATGGTAAGCATGGTGGCGCAAAAAGCCGTAGAGGACACAATAGGTACCACAACTGAAAGGTCAAAATTAGATGAGCGTAGAAAGAAATCAGAAGAAAAAATTGTAAATCTAAAAAAAGCACTTTCCGAGAAGAAGAATATAAAAAAAGATTCACTCATTCGCCTTAAAAGTGAACTTATTATTTCAGAAAAAGCACTCCTGGATTCAGAGATGAGTGGAACTGGAGGAAATGAGGAACAAGAAAATCAACATTTCGAACGAGCAGAGACAAAGATTAAAGATGTTGAAAGTCGTTTGGAGGATGAGATGGAGAAGCAGTAATATGAAGATATGAGTTTTCTAAAAACACACGCGAGACTTATTTCCCTAAATGTTATATCGCTCATTGTGTTTGTTATCGTTGCCGATTCTGTAATAGAGGGAGGATTTCGATTTTTTGACTCTCGCACTCTTGAGTTCATGAATGTAATACGAGTAGATGCGGTCACAAATATTATGCTTGGTATCAGTAATGCACTAAGTCCTCTGTATTTAATGGTTGCTTCACTTGGAGTGTTGCTACTGTGTATTTTCTATAAAAAGAAAGCTCTTGGTTTCTTCTTCATTCTTTCAATGGTGCTCAGTATTGTTTCGGGTACTATATTAAAACTTTATTTTGGTATAGGTAGGCCCGAACCAACAATACTCAGTGTTTTTGGACCAAGCTTCCCAAGTAGTCATGCTATGACTGCAGCCGTTTTCTTCCTCACACTTCTGTATTTAGTTGAGCATAAAATACGTGATAGGATGCTCAGTTCGATATTTGCAGTACTCTCACTTTCATTAATATTTTTTACGGGTTTAAGTAGGATATATTTGGGAGTACACTGGGCTAGTGATGTGGTAGGAGGTTTTGCACTTGGATTCTTTTGGACAACTCTTTCGCTTATTTTTCTTAAGTTGTACGAGAAAAGAGAGAATATGAAAGTTGTGTAAGAAAAGATGGTATAATCCGTCTTACTAGGTAAGAATCATTTATTAATATTAATTACAATTGTATGGATGGAGAACAAATAAAACAGAATACATGGAAATATGTGCCAGCACTTACTATCATCCTGTCACTTTTTCTTGTTGTTCAGATTGTAAATGGTCTTAAGAATGCAGGTACAGGAGTTCCTGCTCAGGATGTTATTACGGTAAGTGGACAAGGTGAAGTGTTTGCAACCCCTGACCTTGCAACATTTACATTTTCTGTAACGGAAGTTGGCAATAATGTGAAAGATGCGCAAACAAAGACCACTGAGAAGATTGATAAAGCCATTGCTGCAGTAAAGAAGTTGGGTGTTGATGAAAAGGATATAAAAACAACAGATTACAATGCATATCCAAAATATGAATATAATCAAATTGAGTGCATTAAGTACCCTTGCCCAGTGGGGAAACAACAGCTCGTTGGATATGAAGTAAGTCAGACAATTCTTGTTAAAGTGAGAAAAGTTGATGATGCTGGAAAGCTACTCGATGCTGTAGCAAGTGCTTCTATTACGAATGTGAGCGGACTTACATTTACTATTGATGATGAAAGTGCGTTGCAGAGAGAAGCAAGAAAGAAAGCTATTGATGATGCGAAGACGAAGGCACAGCAACTTGCAAAGGATCTTGGTGTAAGTCTTTCACGGATAGTAAGCTTTAGTGAGAATAATGGATCACCAATGCCAATGTATTATCGTGCGGATGCAATGGCGATGGGCGGTGCAATGGAGGCTAAGTCAGCACCTTCTGTTCCGACAGGACAAAATAAAATTTCATCTGATGTATCAATTACATACGAAATAAAGTAATAGAAACTGTTTTCATACAAAAAAGGCCCTATTTGGGCCTTTTTTTGTATGGAATACTTGCATTTGACAACTCTGCCAATCTAGGTGTATGATTCTTGTACGCCCGCGGGGTGTTTTTTTATAGAAAAAACGCCAAACGGTATTATTTCAATTAAAACTCATATGGGACTCATAAATTACATACAAGATACTCGCGCAGAACTTAAGCACGTGAGTTGGCCAACACGAAAGCAATCAATCGCATATACAGTTATCGTTATTGCGATTTCAGTTGCTGTTGCTATATATCTCGGCGTATTCGATGGACTCTTTTCACTAGGTCTTGAGAAGATTGTTTTATAAATTTTAGCTCTTTCTTTTTATGTCAAAACAAAAAATCCAGGAGGGGAGAAATTGGTATGTGATTCACACCTATGCAGGGTATGAAAATGCAGTTATGAGAAATCTTAAACAGCGAATTGAGTCTCTTGGCATGGAGGATAAAATCTTTGATGTTATTGTTCCCACTGAAAAGAAGATTAAGGTAAAGAGCGGAAAGAGAATCGAAGAAGAGGAGAAAATCTACCCTGGGTATATTCTCGTAGATATGATCGTTACCGATGATTCATGGTATGTGGTACGAAATACACCACGTGTGACCGGCTTCGTGGGGTCGGGAGTGTATCCTGTGCCTATCGATAAGAAGGAAATCGATTCTCTCTTTGCTCGTATGAATGCAGACAAGGTTACCCATAAAGTAGACCTTTCTGTCGACGATGCGGTGATGATTACTGACGGTCCATTTAAGGATTTGGAAGGTAAGGTCAAGGAAGTTGATGATGAACGAGGTAAGGTAAAAGTCCTTGTTTCTATGTTCGGACGAGAAACACCAGTCGAGCTCGATTTCTTGCAAATTAAGAAGATTTAATATAGTGTAACCAAGCTATGGCAAAGAAAATTACTAAAAAGTTAAAGATCGTTTTCCCGGCAGGTAAGGCAACTCCTGCGCCTCCAGCAGGCCCTATTTTGGGTCAGGCTGGTCTTAACATTGGAGAATTCATTAAGCAGTACAATGACGCTACTCGCGAGATGATGGGGGAAATGATCCCTGCTGAAATCACAGTGTATGAGGACCGAAGTTTCACCTTCGTTCTTAAAACACCTCCTGTTTCAAGTATGATCTTAAAGATGATTGGCGCTGAGAAGGGTTCTGGAAAGCCAAACACTTCAAAGGTGGGAAAGCTCACAAAGGCTCAACTTAAAGAGATCGCAGAAAAGAAAATGGTAGATCTCAATGCTACTGATGTTGACGCCGCAATGAATATCGTTGCAGGTACCGCGAGGTCTATGGGAGTTGATATTGTGTAAATTTCAATATTCTATATTACAACAAAAAACACCTTATAAAGGTGTTTTTTGTTGTAGGTATAAAAACGATCTATATCTAATCTTAAATCGCACATTATTTTTAGGCAGTTGTCATCTTTGTGCTTTATTCTCAATATGGGATTATAGTTGTATGAAAAACACTGAAAAAAGCTCTAAAATTGTTAAAAATATTCTTTCTGGTGGAATAAAATTAACTGACAGATTTATTTCAGATAAAGCAGATCTCTCTGCGGTTGTAAAAACACTGAAACAAGCAGGATATAGAATTGTGTTGACTCAGGGCGTGTACGATATGTTTCATGTTGGTCATAAGAGATATCTTGAATCCGCAAAGAGTCATGGAGATATTTTAATTGTTGGAATTGATAGCGATGAATTAACTCGGAAAATGAAAGGACCAAAACGTCCTTTCGATAAGCTTGAAGATAGGCTCGAGATCCTCGCTGGTCTTAAGGTGGTAGATATTGTGACTGTTCGTCATGTGGATGAGCCAATGTATGGACTTATAAAATTAGTGAGACCGGATGTATTAGTAATGTCTCAGACAACTTCTACATTTAGTGATAAGGATAAGAAAAATTTATTACCATACTGCGGTACAATACAGACATTGCCTGCTCAAGCATCGACAACAACAACTGCGAAATTACAAAGGATAATGATTGATGGGGCTGAGGAGTTGGGTAGTAGAATTAGTTTATTAATTAACGATTTTCTTGGAAGTATTCAATCAAATGAAAGCTCTCGTAGTATATATACCAGTCATCCACAAAGGAATTCTCGACCTGTGCGAAAGACAAAAGCCGGATCATCTTTACATACTCGGACAAAGCTTAAAAAATGATTTCCCACTCCTCGAACGTGATATAAGAGCGCTTTCTCCTGAAAAAATAGCTACTGAAGCGAAAGCCCTCTCTCTTGCAACTGAAGTCTTTATCATAGAAAAAGAAACTCTTAGTAAGTTAGATTCTTATGAAGTTATTGCTATTACTGAGGATGAAGTGGGTGAGGAGTTATATAAGCGATATTTTTCTGATAAGAAGGTGGTAGTGGATACAGCATTTATTCGATGGAATGGGATAAAGGCTTTATCAAAAAGTGTACCGACAGCCTCACAGATTATTTCATCTGAAGAGTTCGATTTACAGTGTATGGGTGTGGCTATGAAAGAAGCGCAGAAGAGCCCTGATTGGTGGAGACAAGTGGGGTCCGTTATAGTAAAAAATGGAGAAATAATTTTTAGTGGATATAACAAACATAAACCAACAGAGCAGACATCGTATATAAACGGAGATCCTCGATCAAATTTCGACGCTGGGAAGAATATCGAGGTATCCATCGCACTCCATGGTGAAGCAGGTTTAATTGCGACTGCTGCAAGAGAGGGTATTTCTTTGCAAGGTGCGAGTATATATGTCACCACGTTTCCTTGTCCCAATTGTGCAATGCTTATCATGCAATCAGGGATAAAAAAAGTTTATTACAAAGATGGATATTCTCTGCTTCATGCAGAAGAAATGTTTCAAAGTGCAGGTATTGAAATAGTGCAAGTCTTATAAAGAAAAAGTCCACCTATTACAGGTGGACTTTCAATACTTAGAGGTAAAACTTCACACTCGTATCCTTGCGATCTTTTACTACAATGTGTGCATGACTATGGCGGATAGTTCCACTATTCCACGTACATTCGCCGAATCGCATGTACAATCCTCCACCGGGTATCTCAAATTTCGTTTTTGCCCAGCGTAGAATCGTACCAATCTCCTCATATGCTCCAGAGGGAATCTGGTCAACATCCTCAGTGTGAGTTTTCAAGATGAGGATGAGATGTATCCTTGAATCCGGATAAGGATAGTCGTTTGTGCTGACTATCCAATGCACACCGCTCCAAAGAATCGGATTGTGGTGGTAGAGTTTGAGATTCTCAAGACAAAATGGACAGTGACCTGCTTCTGTAATCCGAAGCATTTCTTTTCGCTGAGTTTCAGTACGGATATTCGCCATCTCAATGAATGGATTCTTGCGATGGTATTTCGTCAGAGTATATGGAATTCTGTCACCTCTTTCATCCTCACTGTGTATGACAATCCAGTCGTCAGCATTCCAGGAAGGGAATATGGTATCCCCCTCAAGGTCAGCGTGAACATTAGTCATGTACATAATTTGCGCGTGGGGGAGAGCGAGCGCGTAGATTTCTGATCCACCGATGACCCATACGTTTTCTGTTTTAGATCGCTTGAGGACTGTCTCAAAATCTGAAATCGTAATTCCTCGTACTTGAGAAAACTTCCCTTTGTCTCGAGTGAGGACGATGTTCTCTCTATTTGGAAGTGGTCGAAATCGATCAGGAAGTGAAAAGAAAGTTTTTGAACCCATGACAACGGGATCATTACCTGTCAATTCTTTGAATCTCTTCCTATCAGTTGGTAGATCAAATGGAAGTTTATTGTTAGAACCAATCACCCCATTTGATGCGACAGCTGCGATGATAATGAGTGGCATACTATTCCGTGACCGGGATATCATCCATTGCTGGATGTGGTGAGTAGTCAGTTAGTTCGAAATGTTCAGGAGTGAACGCAAAGAGATCCTTGATTGTCGAGTCGGTGATTCTCACCGTAGCAAGTCTTTGCGGTTTACGTTCAAGGAGTTTTCTTACATGTTCGATTTGATCTGTGTACATGTGTGCATCGTGTACAGAATGGATATAAGCAAGTGGCTCATATCCTGTGACCTGAGCAAGCATTAAGGTAAATGCTGCCCATTGAATCATGTTTGAGGGTACCCCAACAGGGAAATCACCAGAACGTTGGTCCATTCTAAGAACCAGCTTGCCTCCGATGATTGTAACTTGGATATCTCCATGACATGGAGCAACCACTACTTTGCGTTGTAGTTCATTGTGTTGGAGTGTCAGCTCAGGAATCCATGGTGTCACACGATGTGTTGTTAACCACGGCATATCCTGGATCTGCTTCACTAGATGTGCGAATTGGTTGAATACTGTTCCGTCTGGCTGAGTCCTCACAAAACCGGGTCCATATGAACCAGGTCCGAGATCTCCAGTGGTGAGTCCGAATTTGGCAGTCTTTTCTTCGCTCGTCCAACGTTTCCACCAATTCGCCCAATTTTTTCCACCGTAAGTTCTCAGTTCATCAATAGTTCTTGCACCTTTCATGAAAGCGATGATTTCAGCGATTGGTTTTAACCAGAACTTACTTACATCGCGTTCGCCAATAATGGGGAATCCATTTTCCAAATGAAATACCATGTTTGGTGTCGTAAGGCATGTGATTCTTCCTTTTTCTTGAAACTTGTTGTGAGTCACCACACCTTCTTTCAAGATCTGCTCAAGGATGTTTCGGTATTGGCTGTCAGCAGTTCGCTCCACATAGGGCGTGTACGGTAGCATGGTTTTCCTCTATGGTATTGTGTTAACGAACATAATCCGTTTACCATGCTACTCATTTTGAAGGATAAGTCTAATCGGGTATGATAGGCATTAATGATTGAGGATATACTAAGAAAAAACATAGAAGGAGCTCTGACGAAGTTAGCTATTAATAGTGTTCCGTTTAAGATTGAACACCCTAGCGAGATTGTCTATGGAGATTATTCAACAAATGTCGCCATGGTGTGTGCAAAGGAGCAAAAGCAGAATCCATATGATGTTGCATTAAGTATTAAGGCAGAGCTTGAAAAAGTGCCCATAGAATATATCGAGTCTATTGAAGTAGTGAAACCGGGATTTATAAATTTTAAACTCACGCCTGAATTTTTTAGTAAAACCTTACAGGATATTTTAAATGATAGTTCTTATGGGAAAAACACTTCGCTTGCTGGTAGAAAAACAATTGTAGAATACACAGATCCGAATCCATTTAAAGAATTTCATATTGGTCACCTTATGAGTAATACGATCGGGGAAGCATTATCACGAATCATTGAATGGAATGGTGCAGAGGTAAAGAGGGCATGCTACCAGGGGGATGTTGGTCTTCATGTTGCGAAAGCGATTGCACATAAACTCAAATCAAATGTTGTGTGGGAAACAGAAAAAAATGTTTCAAATTCTTATGTCCAAGGATCGAAACTTTATGAAGAGGATGAAGCATTTAAGGCTTTCGTGATCGAGGTAAATAAAAAGGTATACAACAAAACTGATGATGCTGTGAATGATGCATATACGCAAGGAAGAGCGATAACACTCGCGCATTTTGATGCGCTCTATACAATGCTCGGCACACAGTTCGACTATTTCTTTTTTGAAAGTACGACGGGAGAATTTGGTAAGGCACTCGTTCATGAAAATAAAAAGATATTTACTGAGAGTGAAGGAGCAGTAGTATACGAAGGGGAAAAGCGAGATCCAACACTTCATACAAGAGTTTTCATTAACAAAGAAGGGCTTCCAACCTATGAGGCAAAAGAGCTTGGTCTGGCGAAAATAAAATATGATACGTATCCGTATGATGCTTCTATAGTTATAACAGGAAATGAAATTAACGAATATTTTAGGGTCCTTTTGTCTGCAATGGGGGAGATATTTCCAAAGTTTGCTGAGAAAACAAAGCATATATCACACGGCATGCTCCGTATGCCCCAGGGGAAGATGTCATCCCGCATGGGTAATGTGATTACCGCAGAAGACTTGGTGGAAGAGGTGAAAGAAAAAATTCTGGAGAAAATCGAGACAAGTCATAAGGAAGTAGGAGATAAAAAAATTCTTGCACAAGATGTAGCTATTGGTGCCATAAAATATTCTATTCTCCATCAGTCTATCGGCAAAGATATTATCTTTAACTTTGACACATCATTATCATTTGACGGAGACTCTGGTCCATATTTGCAGTACGCAAATGCACGCGCACATTCACTTCTCGAAAAAGCAAAAATAGAAGGGGTTCTTCCGGATAACTCAGGAGATGTTATATATCCAGTTGAGCGATACATATATCAATTTCCTGAGATTGTTCTAAGGGCAATGCAAGAACTTGCACCACAACTTATCGCTACATACCTCATCGAACTTGCGGGAAGCTTTAATCATTTGTATGCAGAACATGTTATCGTCGATGCGAAAGATCCAAGTTCTCCAAAGAAAGTAGCAATAACGAAAGCAGTTCATACGATTCTCATGAATGGACTTTCAATTCTTGGAATTCCAACTCCAAAGGTGATGTAGCAATTAGACTATAAATATTTCTTTGGTAGTATAAATAAACGGTCACTGTTGATCGCATGCACATCACTTTGCCACAGGAGGTTCTCATGGCACGACGATGCTTCACCGAGCCAGTCTTTGGCATCATCAACAAGGATGCGGCCAAGCGGACGTACTCGAAGAAGAACCTGACCGAGAAGGACTGACGACGTAGTAGAAACGTCAACTTCCCGGTTGGGAAACAAACCCCCAGACACTTGGTGTCTGGGGGTTTATCTTTTTATGTAAGTTTTGACAGATAGTATTATATTGATACTATTGATAAACGGTCACCGTCGACCGCATGCACATTCAACAAGGAGATCCTATGGAGAGGTATCGCACGCCGATTTCGCCGCAGAGCCGCCACGAAGGCACGATCGTCGACACGCCGACCACCATCCACGTCACCCAGGTCATCCTCTGCTCCGGCGCCGCCGGTCTCGGGTAAGCCAACTCGGCATACCAGGGGATCTAACCCCCAGACACACTGTGTCTGGGGGTTTCTCTATTTGTAAATTTGTTGACAGAAAGTACTATATTGATACTATCAATAAACGGTCACCGTCGACCGCATGCACATCCATCCTTCGTCGGAGGTATTACCATGGCACGACGCTTCACCGAACCGATCACGCAGAATTGCGTCATCGAGGCCAACGCGTGCAACACCGCCATCAAGACCATCGCGACGAACCTGACTGGGAAGGGCTGACGACGTAGTAGAAACGTCAACTTCCCAGTTGGGAAACAAACCCCCAGACACTTAGTGTCTGGGGGTTTCTCTTTACAAAATATGGAATGCATGTAGTCTAGACCCAGATTCTTTCCCACGAGGTGTATGCGATACACAAAGAGTCCTACCATTGGGAATGTTGTTGCATCAATCGCATTAGTTGGCTCTGAAGATAAGGTGAAAATGATCGTCTCAGCATCGGAAATTTCTGTAATTGAAGACCTCGTCAGGTCTGGTTGTGATGAGGTTGCGATTCGTGAGGCAATTGAACGAGGTATCGCAATAAATACGTTGCATCGTAATGACGACAAACTTTCGTTCTCATATAGATGAATTGTAAAACCCCGCAATAATGCGGGGTTTGTTTTTTGAAAAAGGGCATAGAAATGATAGGATGCACCATATGACAAGTGAACAAAATCCTGAACAAGTGGGGGGTCAAAAGAATCCGCTCGTAGCCCGTGAGGAGGAAATACTTACTTTGTGGGAGAAAAAAGATATTTTTAAGAAGACGCTTGAGAAGCCGGCTCCACAGGGTGAATTTGTGTTTTATGAAGGTCCACCAACTGCAAATGGTAAGCCCGGGATCCATCACCTAGAATCAAGATCATTTAAAGATGTTATTCCTCGTTATAAGACGATGAAAGGTTTTCATGTTGGGCGAAAGGCCGGATGGGATACTCACGGACTTCCGGTTGAACTTGAAGTTGAAAAGAAGCTTGGACTTAAATCAAAAAAGGAAATTGAAAGTTATGGTATAGAGAAGTTTAACCAAGCATGTAAAGAAAGCGTGTGGATGTATGTTGATGAATGGAAAAAATTTTCAGAGCGTATCGCATATTGGCTAGATTTTGAACATCCGTATGTTACCTATACCTCTGATTATATTGAGTCTGTTTGGAATATTATTAAGACCATTCACGAAAGGGGACTTATCTATAAAGATTATAAAGTTGTGCCATGGTGCCCACGATGTGGTACCGCGCTTTCTTCACATGAGCTTGCGCAAGGGTATAAAGATGTAAAAGATCTTTCGGTGTATGTGAAATTTAAATTAGTGCATGAAGAAAATACATTTGTACTCGCTTGGACAACAACGCCATGGACCCTTCCTGGTAATGTTGCTCTTGCTGTTGGTAAAGATGTCGAATATATAAAGGTTAAGAAAGAGGGAGAAACGCTTATCCTTGCTAAAGAAAGATTGTCAGCATTTCCAGATTTAAAAGATGGTGTGAGTGAGGAAATAAAAGGAAGTGAGCTTGTTGGAAAACAATATGAGCCGCTCTACCCATATTTGCAAGAAAACCTAGCTCAGGATCAAAAAGAAAAACTTGGCAATGCGTTTAAAATATATGATGCGAATTTTGTTACAACAGCTGATGGAACTGGTGTGGTGCACACTGCAGTTATGTACGGCCAGGATGACTTTGAGCTTGGTACAAGGGTTGGTTTACCGAAGCACCACCTAGTAGGAACTGATGGAAACTTTCTCGCTAATGTGGGTCCATTTTCTGGAAGATTTGTAAAAGATG
Organism: uncultured Candidatus Saccharibacteria bacterium; assembly: GCA_964516975.1. Taxonomy (GTDB): domain Bacteria; phylum Patescibacteriota; class Minisyncoccia; order Phycocordibacterales; family Zambryskibacteraceae; genus CAZFAS01. Next base: position 33,107 of record CAZFAS010000004.1, on the reverse strand, counting down.
AGGATGTGGCAGTAGATGTGATTAAGGATCTTGCGGGTCGTGGGCTTCTTTTCCATAAGGAAAAGCATGAACATAGTTATCCATTTTGTTGGAGATGTTCGACGCCACTTATCTATTACGCGCGCGATTCTTGGTATATAAAAATGTCGAGCCTTCGTGAGAAGCTGCTCGAAGAAAATGAGAAAGTGAATTGGGAACCAGAAAATATTAAAGCGGGAAGATTTGGAGAATGGCTTCGAGAGATAAAGGACTGGGCGATTTCCCGCGAACGATACTGGGGGACACCATTGCCATTTTGGATTTCAGAAGATGGTACAGAGATGGAAGTTATCGGTTCAATCGATGATTTGAAGAAAAAAGTGAAGGCACGGAACACTTTTTATACTATGCGTCATGGTCAAGCAGAGAACAATGTACAAAACGTTGTGAGTTCTCTCAAAGATAATCCTCATCATCTCACTGATATAGGGAGAAAGCAGGTCGAGGAAGCGTCAGCTGATCTTGTGTCTAAGAAAATTGATTATATCTACGCATCAGATTTTATAAGGACAACAGAAACTGCGCAGCTTGTCGCAGGAAAAATTGGTGTACCAAAAGAAAATATTATTTTTGATGCGAGACTTCGAGAGCTCAACCTTGGTGATTTTAATTTGCACCAGATTGGTGAAGCAAGGGCATACTTTAAGTCATATGAAGAAAGATTTACTAAACCTGCTCCAAATGGCGAAAGCTTTAGTGATGTTCGAAAGAGAATGGCTTTGTGCGTAGATGAAATAAATCAAAAGCATGAAGGTAAAAGTATCTTAATTATTAGCCATGAGGTTCCTCTTTGGTTGCTCATCGCTGAGGGAAACGGATGGAGCACGCAGCAGGCGATAGAGCATAGGAGTGATGAATCAGACTTTGTAAAAAATGCTGCGATTTTGGAATTACCATTCCTGTCACTTCCACGAAATCATGAAGGAGAGGTAGATCTCCACCGTCCTTATATTGATAATTTTGTATTTGAATCTTCGAGTGGAAAAAAAATGAAACGAGTTCCAGAAGTTATGGATGTTTGGTTTGATTCTGGGGCTATGCCTTTTGCGCAAAATCATTATCCGTTTGAAAACAAAGAATGGGTAGATACCAAAGGATATCCAGCGGATTATATTTCAGAAGCTATTGATCAAACTCGTGGATGGTTTTATACACTCCATGCGATCGGAGTACTCCTTGGGAGAGGGAATGCATATAAAAATGTTATTTGTCTTGGACATATTCTCGACAAGGATGGACTTAAAATGTCGAAGTCGAAAGGTAATACAGTAAATCCATGGGAAGCAATTGAAAAGTACGGTGTTGATCCGCTTCGATATTGGATGTACACGATAAATCAACCAGGTGAGTCAAAGAATTTCGATATTCGTACAGTAGATGATGTAGTGAAAAAAGTATTCAACCTCGTCTTAAATGTTCTAAAGTTTTATGAAATGTATGCTAAGGAGGGTGATGTTGTTACTCGTGATAGTAATCATCCGCTCGACAGATGGATTATTGCAAAGCTTGATGAACTCATTCGAAGTATGACAAGTTCACTTGATGCATACAGACCTCTTGATGCTGGTCGAGAAATTAGAGAATTCATCGCTGAGTTATCTCAATGGTATGTAAGACGATCTCGCGATCGATTTAAGGGGGAAGATGAAGCTGATAAGAAGTCAGCGCAAGAAACTCTCGGGTATGTTCTCCGAGAACTTTCTAAAGTAATGGCACCATTTACACCATTTGTTGCTGAAGATATATATCTTCGTGTCACCATGGGTAAAGAAAAAGAAAGTGTACACCTTGAGGATTGGCCAGAAGTAAGAGAGGCAAGTGAACAAGATACACTTATCGTAAGTCAGATGAAAGATGTGCGTGGGTTTGTCACATTAGCACTTGAAGCAAGAGCTAAGGCAGGTATAAAGATTCGTCAGCCACTTGGGTTATTCTCAATCAAGGGTGAGGGTACTGCATTACCTCGAGATTTGATCGAAATCATTATGGATGAAGTAAATGTGAAAGATATTGCATTTGTATCAAATCTTGAGACAGATGTTCTTCTTGATACGACAATAACTCCCGAGCTCAAAGAGGAAGGTGATATGCGTGAATTGGTACGAGCAATACAAGATCATCGTAAGGAGAAAGGACTTTCTCCAGAAGATCCTCTTGACCTTGAGATTGCGTTTACTGCTATCGGAAAAGTGTTGTACGAAAAGTTTGAACAAGAAATAAAATCAGTATGTAATATCAGACATATTTCTTTCGCAAATATCGAAGATGGTGAAGTGTGGTTTAAGCTCTAATTCTTCATGTCATATCACGTGTATACCACGAAGGCTCTCATTCTCCGTGGCGCTTCATATGGTGAAGCAGATAAACAATATTTATTATTTACCCAAGATCTCGGGCTTATTTTTGCGAGTGCAAAGAGCGTGAGACTTGTAACTTCTAAACTTAATCCGGCATTACAAGATCTTTCTTTTTCTACGGTTTCATTGGTTCGTGGAAAACAAAGTTGGAAAATTACTAATGCATTATGTGAGGAAAGTGTATATGACTTGTTCCGTGATAAAAAAGTTGTCCTCACTATGCTCGCACGTGTTGCAAGCTTACTAGTTAAGATAGTTGCAGGAGAAGAAAAAAATGAGACGTTATTTCTTACGTTTACCTCAGCCGTAGATTTTTTACGTACCAATATGTTTACGACAGAGAATCTTTCAACTATTGAATCGATTTTAGTTTTGAGAATACTTCATAATTTAGGGTATGTTGCATCCCGTGATGAATACTCAGTCGTTCTCGGTTCTGTATGGAACAATGAAGTTTTAGAAAATGCATCAGTTTTGAAAATATCAATGATTAGAGATATAAATCGAGCACTCAAAGAGAGTCACCTCTCATAGTGAGAAAACAGTATGCTATACTTTTCATATGGACGAATTCAAAAAAAGTAGAATCGACCGCGTTGAAGAGGGTCTCTACTCACGAACGAAAGGGCAGGAGTTTAGCCCGCGATCGGGAGTTTCTCAAGAACAAATTGAGGTAAACGAGCGTTGGAAAGAAGAAAATATTTCCGACCTTCTCCATAAGAGCGATGAACAGAAAGCACTTCGTAACAAGAAGTTTCTGAATAAATTTTTATTTGCTTCCGCGCTATTTTTTATACTTGCAATTGGTATTACAGCATTTGTGTTTTTCGGTGGCAGAAATTTTGTTTCAGCAAATAATATAGATATTTCAGTGCTTGGTCCTACATCAGTATCTGGTGGGGCAGAACTTTCTCTCGATGTGACAATAAAGAATGGAAACAAGGTTGATCTGGAAGGGGCAGTCCTTAATATAACGTACCCTGATGGCACCCGCGTTTCTGGAAATCTCGACTCAGAGTTAACAAGACAAAGGGAAGTAGTAGGGAAGGTGCCTTCGCATGGTGAAGTTACGAAAACTGTTAAGGCTGTACTCTTCGGTGAAAAAGAAACGGTAAAGAACATTAAGATGACTCTTGAGTATAAAGTGACTGGATCAAGCGCTCTTTTTACAAAAGAAAAAAATTACGACATCTCCATTAATTCTGCTCCAGTTATCGTAACGATTGATTATCCAAAGGAGGTTAATGCAAATCAGGATTTTAGTTTTGATGTAGAGATTGCTTCAAATAGTGGAGAGACACTGAATAATCTTTTACTCACCGCCGAATACCCATTTGGCTTTACCTTTACAGGCTCTGATCCTTTACCATTAAATACAAACAGTACTTGGAAAATCGGGAGCTTGAGCTCAGGATCAAAAAAAGTCATACATATTAAGGGAGTTCTCCAAGCTCAAAATGAAGAAGAGAGAACGTTTCGCTTTACTACAGGGATTTCAAGTGAGGGGAAAAGTGATGTAATTGGGGCACGTTTTTCCGAGCTTGCAGAATCTATAAAGATTAAAAAACCTTTTATAGGACTTTCTGTTATGTACAACGATGATGGTACGACGAATTTAACTTCGGGGTTAAATCAAAGAATTGCCGCGAAAGTGCAATGGTCAAATAATGTATCCGGAAAGCTTTTGAATATGGTTATCGAGGCAAAAATTTCAGGAGTAAGTGTTGATAGAAGTTCAGTTACAGCTTCAAATGGTGGATTTTATCGTTCTGTTGATAATACTGTTGTGTGGGAAAGGTCTACAAAACCTGAATTTTCCGAAGTTGGACCAAATGAAAAAGGAGTAGTTAGTTTTAATTTCAATACACTACCGACCGTTTCGAAAGGTGCGAAGAATCAAAACATAACAATTTCAATAAAGGCGGTAGGAAATCAGTTACTCGCTGGAGTTCCACAAACAGTGACTTCAAATGCTGATAGTGAAATTAAAATTGGCACAACAGTTGGTCTTTCTGCGAAGTCAGTTCGCTCTATTGGGCCATTTGAAAATATGGGACCAGTTCCACCAAGAGCGGATAAGGAAACTACTTACACTATACTATGGGATCTCACTAATTCACTCAATGATGTGAAAAATGTGCGTGTTGAGGGAACACTCCCAACGAATGTTACGTGGGGTAATCTCACTTCACCTTCGAATGAAAGGATAAGCTATGACCCAGTACAAAGAAGGGTTGTATGGATGCCCGGAGATATACCAGCGGGAACTGGATTTACTACTAAGGTTCGTGAGGTTGCATTTCAAGTTACCTTGCTTCCAAGCTTAAGTCAGGTAAACAGTATGCCAGATCTTGTTACAGGTATTTCTGCTAGTGGCGATGACGCTTTCACTGGTACCACTGTTGAAGTGACAAAACAGCCATTGACCACAAGAACAGCAAGCGACCCAGCATTTCAAGAAAGTGATGCTACTGTTGTGAAATAGGGACGAACAGGATAGGATATCGACATGGAAAAGACTGGTACAGAAGACACAATGGAGAAGATTATAGCCCTTGCTAAAAGGAGGGGTTTTATTTTTCAAGGATCAGAAATATATGGCGGGCTAGCGGGAACATGGGATTATGGTCCACTTGGTGTCGCGCTGAAAAACAATATTAAGAATCTTTGGTGGAAGATGTTTGTTACGGATAGAGAAGATATGTATGGCGTAGATGCTGCTATTATCATGAACCCAAAAGTGTGGGAGGCAAGTGGTCATGTGAGCGGTTTTTCGGATCCTCTTGTAGAGTGTAAAAAATGTAAACGAAGATTTCGAGCTGATCAACTTGAAAATCAAAAAGTATGTCCGGAATGTAAAGGCGAGCTTGGTGAAATGCGCCAGTTTAATATGATGTTCAGTACCCACGTTGGTGCTGAAGAAGGCGAGGGATCACTTTCTTACCTTCGTCCTGAGACGGCACAAGGGATGTTCGTGAACGTAAAAAATATACTAGACACTTTTCATCCAAAGTTACCGTTTGGTCTCGCACAAATCGGAAAGGCATTTCGAAATGAAATCGCCCCTCGAGATTTTCTTTTCAGAGCACGTGAGTTCGAACAAATGGAAATCGAATACTTGGTAAAAGAAAGTGAATGGGAAACACATTTTGAACAGTGGAGAGAACATATGCATACATGGATGCATAAGATCGGACTTACAAAAAATAAAATTCATGAACTCGAGGTTGCCCCAGAAGATCGCGCTCATTACTCAAAACGTACTATTGATTTTGAATTCGATTTCCCATTTGGAAAGAAAGAGCTCTATGGTTTGGCATATCGAACCAATTTTGATTTGATGAATCATCAAAATGCTACTGGGGTATCGCTCGGATATTTTGATGAGGAGACAAAAGAGAGATACATCCCGCATGTTATCGAACCGACATTTGGACTTGATAGAACAGTTCTTGCAGTGCTGGTTGATAGTTATCGGGAGGATGTTATGGGTGAAGAATCCAGATCATATCTCGCACTTTCGCCAAGTGTGGCACCAGTACGAGTTGCAGTATTTCCACTTTTGAAAAATAAACCTGAGCTTGTAACAAAAGCTAGGGAAGTGTTTTCTGGTCTTAAAAAAGTAATTCCAAACGTAGAATTCGATGATAATGGAAATATAGGGAAGAGATACCGAAGACAGGATGAAATTGGAACTCCTCACTGCGTAACGATTGACTTCGATACACTCGAAGACAACACGGTGACGCTCCGAGATCGTGATACAGGAAAGCAGGAGAGGGTATCGATTGAGAAACTCATCGGGGTTTTGTAATTGTTTATAGAATGAATGTAATTTGGAAATTATTTATTTCTAATTTTTAACTGTGATGAAATTTAAAAAGAAAACATTTAAGAATGGTTTACGACTTATCACCGTGCCGATGAAGGATAGTCCGACTGCGACTGTTATGGTCATGGTAGAAGCTGGTTCAAAATACGAAACGAAAGATATCGATGGCATTTCACATTTTCTTGAACATGTCTGTTTCAAGGGGACGCAGAAGAGACAGACAGCGCGAGAAATTAATTATGAGCTCGATGCTATTGGTTCAAAATCAAATGCATTCACAAGTCAGGAATATACTGGCTATTATGCTAAATCACATCCAAAATACATCCCAAAGGTTCTCGATGTGCTTTCTGATATCTATCTTCACTCAACATTTCCTAGTGCCGAAATAGAAAAAGAGAAGGGTGTGATTATCGGTGAAATGAATATGTATGAAGATATGCCTCATGTTATGGTCGCGTATCAATTTCTTAAGTTACTTTATGGAGATCAGCCAGCTGGAGGAACAATTCTTGGATCGAAAGAAGTTATTCAAAATATTACACGAGAAGATTTTGTTGCATACCGAAAGAAACATTACGTTGCAAGTGCGACAATTGTTGTTGTGGCTGGTTCATTTGATGAAAAGAAAATTGAAAAACAAGTTTCAGAACTTTTTAAAGATATTTCTACTGCAAAAAAACATCCGAAGAAAAAGGTTATTGAAAAGCAGACTAAACCGGCATTGCTCATTAAGCAAAAGAAGACAGATCAGGCGCACCTTGTGCTCGGCGTCAGGACATGGAAAGCTAGTGACAAGCGAAACACTCCTCTTGCAGTCCTCACTGCAATTTTAGGAGAAGGTATGAGTTCAAGACTTTTTCAGAAGCTTCGTGAAGAAATGGGTGTTGGCTACTATGTGAGAGCAAGTTCAGATGAGTATACAGACCATGGAACTTTTGCAGTCTCAGCAGGCGTAGATACGAAGCGTGTGAAAGAAGTAGTGGTAGCTATCCTTGATGAATTCCGAAAGCTCATGACTACTCCAGTAGGGGATGCAGAGCTTCAAAAAGCAAAGGATTACATTATTGGCACAATGTATTTGGGACTTGAATCTTCAGATGAATTAGGTAGCTTCTTCTCTTCACAGGAGATAGTAAAGGGTAACATGAAGACTCCACAAGAGATCGAGAAGGAAATTCGCAAAGTTACTGCAAAGGATGTACAAACAATTGCTAAAGCAATTTTCAAAAATGCTGGACTCAACCTTGCCATCATCGGTGATGTTAAAGATGAGGCAAATATTCTCTCTATTTTAAAAATCTAGGTGTAATGATAGTATTGGTGCATGCCACGACCAAGTGATTCCCATTTGAGTATCAGTTCAGGGACAATTGTGAGGACCATCCTATTCCTCATATTGTTCTATTTCTTCTATCTTATCCGTGATGTCATCCTTGTGGTGCTCGCGGGTATTGTGGTTGCCTCTGCTGTAGAACCAGGCACAAGGTGGTTTAAGGATAGGAGGGTGCCTCGGGTGCCTGCAGTTCTCTTTATATATATTGCTACCGCAGGTCTTTTTGCGTCTGCTTTCTACTTCCTCCTCATTCCGCTTTTTAGTGATTCGACCAATTTTCTTAAATCACTTCCAGAATATTCACAGTCGATTGCAAATAGCACTTCTACTGTAGCTGTCGGAACTCAAGATTTTATACAAGGATTTTCCGATAGTTTTTCACTCAATTCAATTATCGGAGAGACGAACATGATTCTCTCTAAGCTCTCAAGTGGATTTTTTGGCACGGTAAATATTGTATTCGGTGGGTTGCTCAGCTTCCTTCTCATTATTGTTATTTCGTTCTATCTTGCAGTGCAGGAAGATGGAGTGGGTAAGTTTCTTAAGATTGTAACTCCCGAGAGTTATGAGGATTATGTAATTGATCTTTGGAAGCGTTCGAAAGAAAAGATAGGTCTTTGGATGCAGGGCCAGTTGCTTCTTGCGGTAATCGTAGGTGTGTTGTCATTCCTCGGTTTAACCCTCATCGGTCTTCGAAATGCACTCGTCCTATCATTCGTTGCCGCCCTTTTTGAAATTATTCCACTTTTCGGAGCATTTCTTTCTGCCGTGCCGGCAGTTCTTGTCGCTTTTATTGATGGAGGAGTAACACAAGCATTACTTGTTTCTGGTGTCTTTCTTATCATCCAACAATTTGAAAGTCAGCTCATATATCCTCTTGTGGTAAAAAAGGTCGTTGGTGTTCCTCCGATTATTTCTATCATTGCGCTCGTAATTGGAGGAAAACTCGCTGGCTTCCTTGGTATACTTCTTTCAGTGCCACTTGCGGCTATAGTCATGGAATTTCTCAATGACTTAGAGAAGAGGAAAGCACAAAGGTCAACACTTCCATAACACATACCCATGACACACGACGGTTCTGCTTCGGACAAAAAGGCATTTTATATCACGACGACACTCCCATATGTGAATTCTGATCCGCATATTGGTTTTGCGATGGAGATAATTCGTGCAGATATCATAGCAAGGTGGAAAAAGCTCACTGGGTTTGATGTATTTTTTAATACTGGAACAGACGAGCATGGTCAAAAGCTTTTTGATTCTGCAAAGAAGCACAATATGGATGTAAAGGATTATGTCGACATGTACGCAGAAAAGTTTAAAGGTCTTGTTCCTCTTCTCGGTATTTCACCAGATATTCATTTTATTCGTACGACAGATACCCACCATGAGAAAGCTGCACAGGAATTTTGGATGCGTGTATATAACAATGGCTACATATATAAGAAAACATATACAGCAAAGTATTGCGTAGGGTGCGAGGAAAATAAATCCGAATCTGAACTCACTGATGGACACTGCATACTTCATCCGAATCTTGAAATAGAAATACGCGACGAGGAAAATTATTTCTTCAAGCTTTCAGCTTTCGAAAAAAAATTGTTAGCACTTTATGACGATGCAGAGAAAGAGGGAAGAAGTTTTGTTGTCCCAAACTTTAGATTAAATGAAATGCGAGAGTTTGTGAGAAGAGGACTAGAGGATTTTAGTATTTCAAGATTAAAAGAAAAAATGTCATGGGGTGTTCCTGTGCCAAATGATTCTGAACATGTTATGTATGTATGGTTTGATGCTCTTGTGAACTATATATCTACTCTTGGCTGGCCAGAAAATGAGGCCCAGTTTGATGCATTTTGGAGACATGGAACTCCTGTTCAGTACTGCGGTAAGGACAATACTCGGTTTCAGTCTGTGATGTGGCAGGCAATGCTCATGGGCGCCGGCCTTCCTCCAAGCCATACAATCGTAGTAGATGGCTTTATAACGAGCGGTGGTGAGAAGATGTCTAAGAGCCTAGGTAATGTGGTTAGTCCGGTAGAAATCGTAGAGGAATACGGCACAGAGGCTCTTCGATATCATGTAGCACGAGAATTCAGCACATTTGAGGATTCAGACTTTACACTCGAGAAGTTCAAGGAATCTTATAATGCAAACCTTGCCAATGGTTTAGGAAATCTTGTAAGTAGAATTATGAAGATGTCACAGGATAATGAAGTTGTAACTTTGATATATAAAAATAATACTATTGATAATTTTTCTTACTTAATGGAAAGATTTGAAATTAAGGATGCAATGGATTTAATTTGGCAAAAGATTCAAAATTTAGATAGGAGAATTGCAGAGGAAAAACCATATCAAGTTGTTAAGAATGATTTAGTTGAGGGTAAAGTAATAATACAAACGTTAGTACAAGAACTCTTTTTAATAGCAAAGTATATTGAACCTATACTCCCAGAAACATCAGCAAAGATTATAGAGCTCATAAAAGCAAACAAATCACCAGAGACCCCACTCTTTGCCCGCAAAGATTAGTTCTTTAATTCATTATTCTTCATTCTTTAATTCTACTAACAAATGCCAGAATATTTTGATATTCATTCTCACCTCAATTTTGGAGATCTCGCCACGGATCTTGGGGCCGTGCTCTCGCGCATGAAAGAAAATAACATATGGACTACTGTAGTGGGCACAGATGAGAAGACATCGATTGAAGCTATTGAGCTTGCAGAAAAGGAGGAAGGAGTTTTTGCGTGCATTGGTGTGCATCCTGTAGATGATCCACTTCAGACTTTCGAAGTAAGTAAGTTTGAAAGTTTAGTATCACACCCAAAGGTAGTTGCGATCGGGGAGTGCGGACTCGACTATTATCGATTGGAAGGAGATATGATAGCAGAGAAAGAGAGGCAATCAGCGCTTTTTCGATCGCAGATAGAGTTCGCACTGAAGCACAATAAAGCGCTTATGATCCATTCTCGAAGTGCATATGATGATTTGATTACGATTTTAGGAGAATATAAAAAAACAAATCCAGAACTTTTTGGAAACGTACATTTCTTTTCTGGAAACACGGAGCAAGCAATTGCACTTGCAGGTCTTGGATTCACACTTTCATTTGCAGGACCTATTACCTTTGCAAGGGAATACGACGATGCGATCCGTGCTATACCAAGTACTATGATTCACGCTGAGACTGATTCGCCGTATGCCACACCAGTGCCGTTTCGGGGGAAGAGGAATGAGCCTCTATATGTTTCTCATATTGCAAAAAAGCTCGCAGAAATCCGTGGGGAAGATGAGGATGTTTTCAAAAAGACCCTTGTGGAAAATGCGTTTAGATTGTTTAATATTCGACTATAATACCGCTTGATAAACAGCGGTATCCATGATACTCTGGTGGCCTATCCGCAGGGATATTTATTAGTTTAATTGGAATGTCCATATGACCGAAGAAAATATGAAGAATGAGAGTTCTTCTTCAAGGGTCTACGAAGTTGGCTACCTTATGCTCCCTTCCATTCCGGAACAAAAAATTTCGGAGGAAGTAGAAAACATAAAGAGCACTATCGCTAAAAACGGTGGTTCTCTCATTGTAGAAGGTGCACCAGAACTCCGAACCCTTGCCTATGAGATCGAGAAACATATTGGTTCTCGAAATGAACGTTTTGATAGTGCGTATTTTGGTTGGGTAAAGTTTGAAATGGGTAGTGAAGAGGTTCTTGTACTCGAGAAGTTTCTTGATGCAAATCCTAGTATCATCCGTTTCCTTCTTATCAAGACCCTTCGTAATGCGCATATTCCTCCAAAGCCTCGTGAAATGAAGCCAGAGGTTGAGACTGATGAAGAGGTATTGGCCCCTATATCATCGCAGGAAGATATTGATAAAAGCATTGAAGAGCTTGTTGCATAAGTAAAGAGTTTCGTAGAGAGTATTGAAGAGTTTTCATTTGGAGAATACAATACTCGTAAGTATCGTATATGAGACTGCGGTCACGGTTTCATAGAGCGGTTGGCTCTTTTATTAACAACACAGTCGAAATATAACTAAATCTAGCAGTATTGCTGACCGCATATTGCTCCATAACAGGATGTATCTTAACAAAGCAATCGTAATCGGGAATTTAACTCGAGATCCTGAAACTAAGGCACTGCCATCAGGTATTCAGGTCACAAGCTTTTCTTTAGCGACAAATCGTGTCTGGAAAGATAAAAATGGCGCGAAGCAGGAAAGTGTTGATTATCATAATATTGTGGTATTCGGAAGACAAGCTGAGACAGTGTCTCAGTATTTGAAAAAGGGAAGTTCTGCTCTCGTAGAAGGTAGAATGCAAACTCGAAGTTGGGATGCAGCAGACGGCACGAAGAAATATCGAACTGAGATTGTTGCAGACCGAATCCAGTTCGGCCCTCGGGCAGGAGTAGCTTCTTCGCCATCTGCGCCTGCAAGCAAAGCACCTCAGGAAGCTCCGGAAGAACTCGACGCAATAGAATATCCAGATAATGAGATTAATCCAGACGATATACCATTCTAGTAAATTAAGGAACGATAGTGACTATAATTTACTTATCCGCCAAAATTTTTGCGAAGCAAAAACTTATGCGGGTCATGATTGTTTCTAACTCACTTAGTTCGTAAGAAAAATCTATGAAAACACAAAACATACAAAATATTCAGCATATTGATTATAAAGATACAGAACTTTTAAAAAAGTTTCTGAACCCTCACGCAAGAATCTTGTCTCGAAAGAAGACAGGCCTCTCCGCAAAGAATCAGCGTGCGCTCGCGACGGCTATCAAGCGTGCACGGTTCCTTGCGCTCTTGCCGTACGTTGCTCAATAAAAGCATAATCAATTCGTAGAACAACACGCTTCATAGTACAATAGTACTATGAAGCGTGTTCCGTTATGGGCGCAAGGAGCACTGTTTGCAGTTGCTTTTGCACTCCTCATTTTCTTTTTGAAGATAACATGTCCGATTGAGCTCGGATGTTTTGCCGATCCATTTTTATTACCATTACTTTCGCCACTTATATTTGTTCACTACCTAGGTCCACTTGGATCGTTTGAGCCTTTCTTTATTTTGTTATTTTGGTGTTTAGTTGGAATGCTAATAGGATTTCTCTTTGATAAGATTTGGGGAAATGGAAGAAAGATAGGAGATCAATAAAAAATCCCACATGTGTGGGATTTTTTATGATTGATTAGAAATTACTTCCAAGCCGGTCTGTATATTCTCCAGTTTCTGTATTGATACGAATGACGTCTCCTTCCTTTACGAACATCGGTGCATTAATGATTGCTCCAGTTTCAAGTACAACTTGTTTTGAACCACCTTTTGCTGTGTCACCTCGAACTGCAGGATGAGCCTCAGTAACTTTAAGATCTACCTTGATAGGGAGTTTCACCCCTATTATCGTGTCATCAAATACGATTGCGTTTACAGGGCTATTTTGTTTTAGGAATTGACCTTGGTTACCGAGCATAGATTCCTCGAGCTTAAAGCGTTTAGATGGATCATTGATTTCAGAAAACCACCATTCACCTTTATTATTAAACAAGTATTTGATTTCCTTCGTAGTTATGTCTGCCTCTTCGGCTTTTTCAGAAACATGGAAAGATCGTTCCGCGATTTTGCCAGTAATAAGGTTTTTTAGTTTTGTGGCATTTACTGGCTTTCTTTGCTGTTTTCGAAAGACATGCGATTCGAGCACTTCATAAGGCGCTCCATCAAGGACGATGTACTTTCGTTCAACAATTTCATTGTATTCAAGCATAGTTCTTATATACAGACGAATAAGAGCTAGATTTTAGCCGAATGGGGGACAAAAGTCCACTTTTGATTCGGTATGATTCGCGTTAGAATAGAGAGTACATATGAGCTTTGAAGGAACCCCACATGAAACCACTCCTGATTTTGAAAAGGAGGGAGTTGAACATAAATCGATCGAATCTATCCCTGGCCCACTGCCGGAGCTTTTAAGGTTAAATTTTGATACAAAGCAAATCGAATTTTTAACTGAGGATGTTTTAAAAAGGAGCGGTGTTGACCTTGAATATATTATGGATGCAATAAGTAGCGTTGAAGAGTCTCGCGCGCAAGCGATTATTGATCTTTGTAGTGATTATTTTGAGCTCGAAGGTGATATTGAAAGGGAGGATAAAGGTCAGGAGATTATTGAGGCTATTTTGAATAAATAAAAAAAGACACGTAGCAAAGAATCTACGTGTCCGATCCATATGCAACATGTGTGTTCCGTTGCGCAGAATCTATGTGTCTCTGAAGGGGGATTATTGTCTGGGTGTGACTCATCCAAACCGTTCCCACTCACGATATATTGAGAGGGAGGGGGCAATAATTAAAAATATTTACAGCACCGGTTTGGAACTCTGAGTTGTCAGGCAACCCTCTGTGATAATCATGGCACATGATGCACGTCATGTGATCCAGATTTTACCCGTCTCCCACTAAGAGACTTCTTTGTCGAGGGGTTTTTCCTTCCACTCCTGTGGACACACGACAGTAGTGTGCCTTTTTATATTAGTTTTGTCAAATTATTCTTCGTGGAGCTTTTCTCGAATAGATTTGAGAATCGTATCAGCTATTTTTGTATTCTCTTTGAGGAATTGTCTAGTTGCGTCATAACCACGACCAAGCTTTGTCTCTCCGTATGAGTAGCTTGTACCGGTTTTTGTCACTATTCCATATTTTTCACCGAGTGCAATAATTTCTCCTTCACGAGAAATACCTTCATTGTACATAAGGTCAAATTCGGTTTGTTTAAATGGGGCAGCAACTTTATTTTTCACAACTTTTACACGTACGCGCCCACCCATGACCTCTTCTCCTTTCTTTATTTGGGCTATTCTTCGAATATCGAGACGTACTGATGTATAGAACTTTAGAGCCTTTCCTCCTGGGGTTGTTTCTGGGTTACCAAACATAACTCCGATTTGCATTCTGATTTGGTTTATGAAGATTACAATCGTTTTTGATCGAGCAACGATGGCCGTGAGTTTTCGGAGAGCTTGTGACATGAGTCGCGCTTGTTTACCGACATGGTATGAACCCATGTCACCCTCTATTTCATCTTTAGGAGTAAGAGCTGCTACTGAGTCGACGACGATTACATCCATTTTTCCGGAGCGGACAAGGCTTTCAACAATTTCGAGTGCCTGTTCACCGGTATCTGGTTGTGAAATCAAAAGTTCATCGATTTTTACCCCAATACGTTTTGAATATTCGGGGTCCATTGCATGTTCGGCATCAATAAATGCGCAGATGCCACCCATTTTTTGTGCTTCAGCTATGACATGGAGTGAGAGGGTGGTCTTACCAGATGATTCCGGTCCAAATATTTCGATAATTCTCCCTCGAGGTAAACCACCAACTCCGAGTGCTGCATCAAGACCGATTGACCCAGTTGGTATTGCATTTACATCCACTCGAGGTTTTTCTCCGAGTTTCATGATTGAGTCCTCACCAAATTTTGTTTTGATCTGCTTTATTGTATCCTCGATATTCTTTCGTGGTTCCGCTTCATTTTTCGTTTCTGCTTTTTTTGTTTTCTTTATCATGGCAATTTGTTATTAGTTGTGGTTGCGGTCTCTAGGGGAGGGATCTCAACTTTTGATTTTTGTAATACTATTCGAATAAATTTTTTCGTTTTTCTGCCAAATTTATCTTGAGCACTTAACTCAATTATAGAATACCCTGCTGGGGCTATCAATTTTTCATTGAAATGCCCATCTGTATCGACATAAATCTGCTTATTGTCTAGGTATATATAGGAAACGTTTTTCGCAGTGCCTTTTACGGTTATTACTTCATAGGTAAGGGTAGCGCCGTCTTTGGGTTCATCGATGGAGATAACTGGTCCTATAAGAAGGTTCTTTGCTTGGAAGAGGATATAGAGAGCAAAGAGAATTATGAGGAAACCATAGAAAACTCGAGAGATCGTTTTTTTTGGGCTACTCATGATCTTCCTCTATACCACTATCATGAGACAGGTCACTTGACCCACCGATGAGCACTTCACGTGGTTTTGATCCAGATCCCGGTCCCACCACTCCATGTTCTTCGAGCATATCCATGAGTCTTGCTGCGCGTGCATAGCCTACACCAAGTTTCCTTTGTAAATATGAAGTTGATGCTTTTCTATCCTTAATAACAGTCTCTCTTGCTTCTTCATACATTTCATCACCCTCGTCATCATCAAAATTCGATTCAAAGATGGAATTTTTTGTATTTTCTCCCGTAAGGTCAATTTCACTTGGGATTTCGTTTTCATAATTTTCGGCAAGATATTTCACCACTCTTTTGAGTTCTGCTTCTGAAATATATGCAGATTGAAGGCGCTGTGGTTTCGACATTTCACCAGACATATAGAGCATGTCTCCCGCACCTAATAATTTCTCTGCTCCTGCCATATCAAGAATTGTTCTTGAATCGATCTGTGATGCCACTTGGAGTGCGAGGCGAGTAGGGACGTTTGCCTTGATAAGACCAGTAATCACATTCACACTTGGTCTTTGGGTAGAGAGGATAAGGTGAATACCAACAGCTCGGCTCATTTGTGCAAGTCTGACGATTGCAGATTCGAGCTCTCGTGGATATGCCTGCATAATATCCGCAAGCTCATCTATAACAACTACAATATATGGCATTGTTTCAGGCATATCCGTACTTTCTTTTTGGCCACGCTCTTTCATTTTATTGAGTTCAGGTTCAAGAATATTTTTGTGGTATGACTCAATGTCTCGTACGGATGCGTTTTCGAGTACGTTGTATCTTCTATCCATTTCTTTTGCTGCCCACTTGAGTGAGAGGATAGCTTTCTTTGGATCAGTGATAACTGGAGTGAGTAGGTGAGGAATACTATTGTAGAGCGTGAGTTCAACTCTTTTTGGATCGATCATGATGAATTTGAGTGAGTCCGGTGGGTTTCGGAAAAGAAGTGATGCGATGATTGCATGGATAGTTACTGATTTTCCTGAACCAGTTGCTCCGGCAATAAGCATATGTGGCATTTTTGCCACATTTCCAAAGTGTGACAATCCAGAGATACCTTTTCCAAGTGAGACGAGAAGTGGTTTATCTGATCTTTCAAATTCACTTTCAGCTAGAAGGCTACCGAGACCTACAGTCGTTTTTGTTGTATTTGGAATCTCAATTCCAACGAGTGATTTTCCAGGAATAGGTGCCTCAATTCTGACAGGGTGAGCAGCAAGAGCAAGCTCGAGATTATTTTGAAGTCCGAGGATACGAGATAGTTTTACTCCCTCAGCAGGCTTGAGTGCATAACGAGTTACGGATGGCCCAATAGAGATTTCATCCATTTCTACTGCAATACCGAAGTTTTGGAGTGTTCTTTTAATTAAATTTGCATTTGCTCTTATATCGCCAACACCAGGTTTACCACGATCTTTTTCCAGAAGAGAAAGGGGTGGTGGAGTGAAAGGTTTTAGGGTAAATGTACGTGGTTTAACCTGAATGAACTCTTCCTCCAGAGGTTCTCTCTTTTGGAACATCTTCTTCACGACATTTTCTTTCGGCTCCTCGTTCTCCACTTCCTCATCATCTTCCTGCACCTCGGCACCTTTTGGAAGCTTTATCTCAACTTCAGCATTCGATTCCTGCTCTTTTTTCTTCTTTTGGAAGAGGTTTTTGATTGCAAAAAGGAAATCAAGTTTAAGTGCTGTATCAAAAATGAGAAGAAATGAGATGACAAGGAGTGCGATCAATATGATACTTGTAGCATATACATCAAAAAGGGAAGTAAGTGGATGTGAAATCAGCCCCCCCACAACACCACCCCCATCGACTTTAAGAAGATTGATAATTCCAAGTGATGAGACAACAAATAAGAACCCCCCAACTGTTTGAGTGCCAGCAAAACTACGCTTGAGTGTTTGGAAGAAAGATACACACAACATAAAGAAGACGAGAGGAATAAGGAAGTATCCGTAACCGAAAAGAAGTTTAAATATTCTGTAGGCGCTTCTTCCGATCGGACCAGCTTTATCAAAGGATGCAAGTAAAAAGAATAGTCCAAACACAAAAAAGACGACGGCGAGTACTCCTTGTATGGTTTCTTCTTTTAGGTTTTTAAAGATATTTAAATTTGAATTTTCACTATCTTCTTTTTTCTTTCTTCCCATGTTCGTAATGCTATTTTTGACTTCATAATCTTACCATATTGGTATGTGTTTGTTCCTGCGGAACCCTTATCCACAACTCTATATGTAGGCTCCAACAAGGCTTGAGTGTTGGGCTTCTACATGCATAAAGCTAACGGTTCAAAGTCCAATTTACGAGGAGAAATGTGAGGAAAGTGGAAATGACCTTGAAATCCTATAAAGGACTTGCTACAATTAAAGGACAATATAAAAGACAATAAATCAAGTCCACGAAAACTCAATATTTGGCCTTTATGAATCAAGACAATAAATCAGACAAAATATTAGAAAATGAAAGACATGATAGCTCAAACAGCCATGTTTCTAATAGTATAATTTCGGATTTGTCTTTTTCAAAAAAAGACAAAAAGCTTAACTTTATTCATCGTAAGTTCGAGAAAATTGCTCAGGCAGTATATATCATTACAGGTCATTTTCGTGATGAAGAACCTCTAAAGTGGAGTATAAGAAAGTTATGCACAGATATTCTTGTTTCTGTAATTAGACTCGGATCCCATAGTGAGGAGAGTGGTAGAGGGACTACTATTCAGAGCATATCTTCAATGCAATCAGAGCTTCTATCACTTCTAGATGTCGCAGGTTTTTCTGGACTCATTTCTCCTATGAATATTTCAATTTTGAAAAGAGAGTTGCAGGGTCTATCGCATGAGCTCGGACAAATGCCGAGGGAGAATTTCTATAGTGGAGTATTACTTGATAATGCTTTTTTTGAGCAAAAAGAAATCTCAGAGACAATAGTACCAGTTCAGCCCCAGACCGCATTGCCAGCACTTTCGAAAATTCAAACTGTCCCTGAAAATGTTAAGGACAAATTTGTGGATTTAAAAAGACACGATACGGTAAATACCCAGGAAACTACTGATGATAAGGATTCAAAATTAAGGGATTTTAGTGTGGTTGCTGTTAAGAAGAATAAGCGACAAAGCATTATTATTAGCCTTCTAAAGCGAAAGAAGGAGGTAATGATTAAGGATATTACTGAAACTATTACGGATTGTAGCGAGAAGACAATACAACGTGAATTAGCCGCTCTCGTCGATGAAGGGATACTGAAAAAAGAGGGTGAGAGGCGCTGGACAAGGTACATGCTTGCATAATTTTTATACTGCGAGAACCTCTTTGACTTTTAGGCTATTTTGGTATACAATTGTGGCGACTATAAATAGGCCTTAAATAAGCCAATTTTTAGTTATCCACATGGTTTTTTGCATAGTATTTGCGTCGGACTTATAATGGTATGAACGTAGAGGAAATGTCCTTTGCGTAATGCTTTGTATCTCCATTCGTCAGATACGAAAGAGAGACCGCAAGGTTGCTCGTTGACAAAAAAATAGCGATAACACTTTTCAGAAATTCTTTATCTTTCATGTCCGATTTTCTGTACGACCATTTCCATTACCAACTCTCTTCTCGTCTCACGTCGATCCCTTACGAAAGTAGGGGTGTGAGATGGGGGGTTGTAGAAATTATTAGAAAAATTATTAGAAATTGTTTTTCTTTTTTAGAAAGAGAAATCTTTTTAAAAAACACAAAAGCTTTTTTTCAAATCCATTATTATTAACTTTTGAAAAAAAAGTTCATCAAACTTAGTTACTTATGAAAAAATTATTGACAGGTTTCGTAGCATTCGCAATGGTTTTGACTCTCGTTGGCGGAGTTTCTGCTTCAGCAAAGGCAGCAACAGCAGCTGAGATCGCAGCCATGATTGCTTCATTACAAGCACAGCTTGCAGCAATGGGTGGTTCATCTTCAACAGGTGGATACACTTTCAATGTTGACTTGACTATGGGTTCAAAGGGGGCTGATGTTACAGCTCTCCAGAACTTGCTCATCGGAAAGGGATATTCAATCCCTGCTGGTGCAACAGGTTACTTTGGAGCACAGACAAGAACAGCAGTGATGGCATGGCAGAAGGCAGCTGGTATTTCACCAGCAGCTGGATACTTTGGTCCTAAATCACGACAGGCTGTAAACGCTATGGCTTCAACTGGTGGTACAACAACTACTGGCGGTACGACAACTACAGGTTCAACACCAGTAGGAATCACTACTCCAGGAGTTGAAGGAATTGTTACAGTAACCCTCGGGGCTACTCCAGTTCCATCAAACATCTACGCAGGTGATAAGAAGACTGGCGTTCTTGGTATTCAGATCCAAGTTCAGCAGTCAGATGTTGATGTACAGCGCGTTCAAGTTAACCTCGGTACAAACACACAGATCTTCAACAAGGTATACCAACAGCTTTATCTCTTAGATCCAGCTGGTAATGTCCTTGGACAGACTGGACCTTTGTCACTCGGAGGAAACGTTGTGAAGTCAGGATCTAATTACTATGTAACACTTTCTGGATTCCACTATGTGATTCCAAAGGGAACTACAAAGACACTTGCTATTGCAGCTGATTTGTACCCTTCAATCGACAGTGCTTACACAAGTACTTCATACACATTACAGATCGATGCTAACGGAGTTCGAACAACTGACGGAGCAGGAATTGACCAATACGGTCCAACAACTGCATTCTCACGAAGTGCAACTCCTTCAGCAAACTTGGTTGACTCAGCAAGTCTCCAGATCTCAACAGATTCTGCGACTGCTAAGGCAAACGGTATCGTTGCAACAGGTGGTTCTTCAAACAACCAGTACGATGCATACCCAATCTTGACTTTCGATTTGTTTGCACAGAAGGATAACGTTCAGGTTACTGACTTCGCTGGAACAGTTTCAAAGACTGGAACAGGTGCAGCAACAGGAACAACAGCTTACCTCTATGATGGTTCAACCCTCGTAGGATCAGCATCAATCAACAGTTCAACAGGAGCTTTCACAATGTCTAACATTAACCTCTGGGTTAACAAGGACACTACAAAGGTCTTGACACTTAAGGTTGACGTTCGAAGTGCTAACGCAACAGCAGCTACATTGTCAGCTACTGTTACAGCAGCAAACGTAACTGCTCTTAACTCACAAGGTAGTTCAGTTACACCTACAGGATCTGCAACTTCAAACAGTGTAGTTGTACGAAGCAAGGGACCAGTATTTACTCTCGTTTCAAAGAGTATTGCTAAGTCTGCAGGTTCATCACAGAACAACGTGTCAACATCGTCAGCTGTGGCAACATTCACATACACGATTCAGGCACTTGGTGGTGATGTAACATTCGGAACAACAGGTTCTACAACACCAGCATTCGGTACTTCAACAACTTACTTCCAGATTTACAAGGCAGGTACTGCATCAACACAAACAGTTGCTTCAACAACTGGTTACAGTACTCCTTCAACTGGCGTAGTTACAACTGGTATCGGAGCAAACAGCTTCAAGCTTCAACAGAACAACTCTGTAACACTCCCTGTATCGTTCACATTTGAAGGACGAACAACAGCGGGTTCACTTCTATCAACAGACAGCTATGCTGTAGGTGTAGAAGGAATCAAGTGGTCAGTTGATGATGGTGCTACAATGCAG
This sequence comes from uncultured Candidatus Saccharibacteria bacterium, assembly GCA_964516975.1. Taxonomy (GTDB): domain Bacteria; phylum Patescibacteriota; class Minisyncoccia; order Phycocordibacterales; family Zambryskibacteraceae; genus CAZFAS01. The sequence goes on along the minus strand of CAZFAS010000004.1, from coordinate 11,881 downwards.
ACATCTAACTTCATGTCTGGTCTCATTGACTGGAGAACTGATACGGTATCAATGCCGTAATAGGTACTCCTTTACTGAGATACTTATCTGACTTCGGTTAGGTAAGACGAAGTAAAACAAAAAACCGCCCGATGGGGCGGTTTTTTGTTGCATGTGATTTTGAAATAGAAGGGAGGAATAGTAGAATATATGAATATGATGAAATATTTCGATAGCACTTTTTTCAAATTTCTAATTGGATTTCTTGTAATTCTCGCGATTAGTTTTGCGATTTTGATTGCAACTCAGTACTATGAAGGAAATAGGGAACCGAGCCCAACGTACGTACAGTCTGATACGGAAACTGTAAACTAAACCCCGCCTACGGCGGGGTTTAGTTTTGCTTGCAAATGGGTAAGGGGGGTGTATAAATACAATAAATAAGTTCTGTATGGATGGGGTATGTTTGTGATATATGGCACTTTATTTATAAAACTATCTTTTAATCTCCAACTATGGAAACACTGGCAGTGAGAGTTGTGAAAGGCTTTATAATGGCAACCTTCTTTTTTATTCCCGTTCTTGTATTTGGGAATGTTTTATTTGAATCATCAAACACTGGCACAGCATATAATGTTTCAAGTTATGTTTTTGTAAATAATCTATATATGCGTTTACCATTTAGTACGAGTACATATCAATTTCCAACTGATATGTCGTATACACTTACTGCGCCGATTGAGACACTTAGACTAAAAAGAATTTCTGGTGTTGATTGCTCTGTTCCAATGAATATTAATTTGATAACAAGCCAGGGGAATGCACTTGGAGTTGTAAAGATGGGGGTTACAAATGGCAATTATTGCGATTTTCCAGTTATAAATACGCAGATTGGAGATACCTTTGGCGCAATTGCGCTATGCGTCACAAATGGTTGCAATAATGCCGCAGGAGATTTAGTTCTTGATGGATCTCCTACAAATATCGGATATTCATTTGATGGGTATGGAAATAATGCATCACCTGGCGGAGTAGCATTTCAGCTGTGTGATGCTAGTGGATGTTCCGGTGGTTTTCATGACGCAACGGCCACTCCATTAATATGTGTAATAGATTGTTATTCAAATGTTATGTTTTTTCCAGGGATCATGGGATCAAGATTATATGAGAATACAGGATCAGAAAATGAATTATGGGTTTCAGCAAGTGATGCGGCACAGGCAAAGCTTTCTATGGATACACAAGGAAAGAGTGTAAATCAAATATACACAAAAGATGACACGAAAAATAATGGAGAAACAGATGAAACGGGGGTAGTCGATGATGTATATGGCTTTAATATTTATCAATCATTCATTGCTGATTTGAAGGATTGGAAATCACAGGGGATTATAAAAGATTATGACTTTATTCCTTATGACTGGAGACTTGCTCCAGAGCAGATCGTTACCCAAAGCACCACAACTGCAGGGAATATTACTTATGGTGGATCACAAAATCTTCAGGATTCATATGTTGTAAAGAAATTGCAAGAGCTCGTAGACTCATCAAAATCTGGGAAGGTGACAATCATCGCTCATTCAAACGGTGGGCTTGTTGTGAAAGCGCTTGTACAGAAATTGAAGGATGCAAATAGTCCACTGTACGACAAAATAGATAAAATTATTTTCGTTGCTGTGCCACAAGTCGGCACCCCTGATGCAATTATGGGATTACTTCATGGGTCTGATATTGGATATGGATTCATAATGAGTGCAGAGAGAATGCGTATGCTTGCAGAGAATATGCCAGCAATATATAACCTCTTACCATCATCTGCATACTTTACAACGGTTAGCCCTACATTTGCGGTAGATAAGGTTGTGTCATTTGAGAATGATCCTTTATTTAATATGCAGGTTTCACAGTACGGTATGTTTGTTTCAAATTCATCGGAATTAAAGAATTATTTACTTGGTTCAGAAGGGAGAATGAGGCCAACATTCTCAGATTTAGTGAATGCAAATATTGGGAATCAAGTAGTGTATACACAAGCAGAGAGTTTTCATCAAGCATATGATACATGGCAACCAGCACCAAGCACAAAAGTAATCCAAGTTGCTGGGTGGGGAGTGGATACGATTGCAGGTATTGATTATGAAACTGTGGCAGCACCGAATAATCAAAGGAGGGCAACATATAAGCCAAGATTTGTAGTGGATGGAGATGGAACGGTGGTTGTGCCAAGTGCATTATGGATGTCGACCTCAACACCAAATGTTGAAAGATGGTGGGTGGATTTACAAACCCATAACGCAGGCTCACTGATTGGAACAAAACATAGAGATATACTTGAGATTCCAGAACTTTTAGATTTCATAAAATCTGAAATATCAGGAAATCCCGTATCTGATTCAATTGTCATGAACGATAATTCTGTATTAAATGCAGGTGGACAAAGACTACACTTCACACTTCACTCGCCTTTAACACTTGGTGTGACTGATGTGCAGGGCCGGTATACTGGACTTGATCCAATTTCTAAAAAAGTGAGAGAGGAGATACCAAATGTCTCATATAAAAGATTTGGTGATATACAAGTGATATCTAGTCCAAGCAACCTTAATTTGAAGCTTGGGCTCCAAGGATATGCATCAGGGAATTTTGCACTTGATATCGAAAAGCAACAAGGCAATAGTATTATTGAGTCGACTTCATATCAAGGGATACCATCGTCAACATCAACCTCTGCAAGAATCGATATTGCAGCAGATCAAGATATTGCTAGCACTTCACTTCAGGTCGATCAAAACAGTGATGGGACAATCGATAAAGTCTTGCAAGGGGTGTCAGGAGCAGTCGTGATATACGATACGTCTGCCCCTGAAATATCAGTTACTTTTTCTACAACAAGTAGGGATGTGATTTTCTCAGGATTGGATGATTCACCAGTTACGACTACTCAAACAAGTACGAGCACAATAGTTACAGATAGTCAGGGTAATACTTCAGTTTTGAAATTTACAAAGTATAAAGAAAAAAATACAAAACTAAAATTTGCATTTAACAGTATTACACGCAATGGGGTAGTAACACAGTTACCCAATATAAGTGTGGAATATGATTGGAGTGTGAAGAATGACATGCTTACAGATCTTGATACTAAGGTTATAATAAAAGGGATTGAAAGATATAAGTTCGAATATAAGAAAACAACGAATACTACTGTAATAACTGATAAAACAGGAAAAAGTGAAAAGAAAGTAAGCAAAAAAGGATTCGTGCCTGTTTCCATTACTACAATCGTAAATGAAGTTAAGGTTGTTTATTAGTATAAATTTATGAGTATATTTATAAATTGGTTTACAAAAAAAAGAGTATTAGTGATTAGTCTTATGGGTGCAGTAGTTCAACTAATTGCGAGAAATAGCTTAAATTTCGGTTTGTGTGCGGATTATCATGGTAAATGCGGCGAACTGAGTACTTTAGTTATTGGTTATAGTTTTATTTTCATAGCGATTTTAATTTTTTCAATTATATCGTTTAAGTTTAACCAAAAGATTTTCAATTCGTGGAGAATCTTTACATTATTTTGGGTAGCAATTTCAGTTATCGTTTCATTGTATTTTCCTGCTAATCCATATGGTTCAGAGTACATATCGATTACTAAAGGTGTGGTAATGCTATTATCCACAATTATTTACTCACTGATTTCTTTGGTATTAATACTCTACAAATCATTCAAAAAGGATTAAGAAATATAAGAATAAAAAACATCCCGCGGGGCGGGATGTTTTTGTATGTGATACTAGAAATCCGTGTATCCAATGAGTGAATTGGGATCTTTTCCATCCCAGCTGATTTCGCCGTGGATAACCCAATCTGATATGACTGCTTGCCACTTGTGTTCAGTGGCATTTACCCGCTGACCAAGAGTGTCGGCAGTATCATCAGGAAGAATCTCGACGAGAGCTTCAAAGAACTTTGGCCCCTCATCATATTTTTCTGTGACGAAGTGCATAGATACTGCAGAATGTGTTACTTCTCCTTTCCTATAGGCATCCATTACTGCTTCATGCACATGGTGACCGTACATGCCAGCTCCACCAAAGCGGGGAAGTGGACCGGGATGAATATTGAAAGTCGTTCGAGGATCAAGTCCAGCGACGAGTTTGAGCCAGCCAGAGAGTGATACGAATTCCGCTCCGGTTTCGCGTACGATACGCTGGTACTCTTCTGCTGTATATGGTCCTGCGAAGTGGATAAACTTGATCCCGAGTCTCTTGGCTTTCTCAGCTACTCCGCCTTCAGCATGGTTTGATACAACACCGACAATGTCAGCGTCGAGTACTCTACGGTTGTTTGCCTCGACGAGCTTTTCGAATCCTGATCCTCCTCCAGTTTTTGTTCCAGATGCGAAAATGAGCAATTTTGGTTTCATGTGTTCCTTTATTGTCCAAGAGTACGATAGCTTTGTGCGTGTACATTGTCAAACTGTGGTAGGGGGGGGTGTTGCAGCATTGACATATGGGATACTTTCGATAGGCTAAAAGAGGATGTTCCTTCGGAGGAGCCATGAAGTTCCCAGCAATGGTAGTAGCGGTGGCATTGCTTGTGATCGTGGTAATCCAGTTGTTCAAGGCACATTTCGCAAAGGAAGCCATCCCTGACCTTCCGGTGTCCAAGGACCGTCCACGGTCAGGACCTGGCGAAAATGGTGTTGGTGTTCGGGAGCCTGTTCCACCCCGAGTGCCAGTGCTTCATGGTGTTGCAGAAGCGGAACTGCCGAAGGCAAGTTGAGTGTCCCCCAGATGAGCGAAGCTCATCTGGGGGATTTCTTTTTGTGTTGACAGTTCTCCCTATTTTTATGAGTATAGTTGCAAACGTTCTTTGATGGTCCTATTACCCCGAGGGTAGCATGAGAGATGAACCAGATGACTTAGATAAAATTCTTGAATCTTCCAAGAAAGAAGGGCTTTTGACAAGAGAAGAAGAGGTCATTCTCACAAGGAAGGCTCATGCAGGAGATATCGATGCTCGAAATGAGCTCGTAAGCCGTAACATGCTTTTTGTAAAGAAAGTTGTAAACGATTTTATTCGTATGGGTATTACAATACCTGAGGATGATTTATTTCAGGAAGGTTGTCTTGGTCTTATAGAAGCAGCTCATAAATTTGATCCTGGTAGAGGTATCAAGTTTATCTCTTTTGCGGTATGGGATATCCGAAAAAATATTCTCGCATATATTCGTAGAAATAGAACAAGTTTTAAGATGCCGATTAATTCGGCACTTAGCAAGAGGGCGCTCGATCTTGCTCGAGAGCAGTATCGGGAAGAGTTTGGCAGAATGCCGACCGATGATGTGATAGCAAAACGACTCGGAGTTGAGCTTTCTCAAGTTCTTGATGCAGATCAGTTCACGTTTGATGCGATCAGTCTTGATGGTCTCATCATGACAAAGAAAGGAGATGCAGATGATTCTTTGTATTCTTTTCTTCCTGCTAGTGAAATGAATTTGGAAGATGAATACGCTGAACATGATGAACGAATGAGAAAAAAGCAAACTGTCGATGACGCAATCCAAGTGCTCATGAATTTGTATCCGAGGAATACTAAGGTTGCCTGTCAGTATTTTGGGCTTGGTGATTTTAGTGAGCCGACTACGCTTGAGGAAGTGGCAAAAGTTCATCATCTAACGAGAGAGCGGGTTCGAATGATATCGAAGCGGTGGATGTACCGGCTTAGGTATTATCTCAAGTTTGGTAAATTGCCAATCGGGGTGCGTGAAGCAAGGAAAGTCAAAACAAAAAAAGCACAAAGAAAAAATATGTTCTAAGACACACCCGCGCGTATCCTCGCGCGGGTTTTCTATTGTTGACAATTCTTAAACCAAGTCGTACTGTGTCTGTGGAGTTTGAACCTTGATGGAGGTAAAAATGAAGATGATGACGATGTTGCCGATAGAAACGGATGGTTCTATCACTGAGTTATTCCAAAACGGAAAAACCGGTTCTATCATCGATATGGGTGTCAGACCGTGGAGCCACTGTTTCTCAAGTAAAGACGCTGTTTTCATCGTTAGAAGTGGAAAAGAAATAATTCGTGTCCTCGACGATGGTGCAGAGCAGTCGCTCGGATCATTTGATTGGGGAGTGGTTGCAGCATCTAAGTCAAAGCTCATATTCGAGAATCACGAAGGTTTGTGGTTGGTATCGATGAATGGGGAAATTTTCCGACTTCCTTGGACTCTTCCTAAGCGATATAACTATCGGAGTTGGCAGTGCGGTCCGAATGGCACTATCATTACCAGTGAAATGAGGACGATTTCCGAACATTTACCACTAGGACCTTTGGGTGAGTTAGCGGAAATGGTTATTTGTGAAAATCTTCACGATGACTTTGTCGCGAACCCGTTTGGAATTATTGCAAGATTTGCAAATGAATTCTTTTCAGTGAGCCCAGGCGGAGAAATCGTTCAACTTGGGAAGCATAATTGGTACAGCTGGAATACTGTTACCCAAGGTCTTGTTGTGCAAAATGTAGATCGGGAATTCTTTCTTCGTCGGTATGAAAATGATGAGTTAGAATTCATCGGCCGGAAGAAGTGTGATTTCTGGATCGCGTGTCCATACGGGATCATTATGGTCACGGATAATCACTTTGAGATTCTGGTCATCAAGTAAGTATGCAACGGCACTCCTACAATAGGGGTGCCGTTTTGACATATTGTGGAAAATCAGTAGACTGTATCCCGTAAGGCCAAAGACAGGGAGCGACGCATAGCGTCTTGAAATACGAGCTTCCCGAGGTGAGAAGCGAATACATGGAGCTTCGCAAGGCCGGAGCGCGATGGCGCGAGGCAGGGTCGAAAGATTTTTCAGCAGAAAAATACTTTTGACCAGCGGAGCTTGTATCGTTTCTATTACCACTCTTTTTAAACCTTATGGTCGTTCTCGCCCTTCAAGTTTTTGAAAAAAAGTTGCTAGGGTTTTATTAACATTATTCCACCAAAATTTTTGTTGAGTACACATTTATTTCTTTGAAATAAATGTGTACTCTCAAAAACATAGGCGGACAAGTATGGCTATATCAAAGCAAAAGAAAGGAGAAATCCTTAAGAAGGTTGAGAAAGCTCTCGGAGAAGCACAGTCGCTTGTCTTTGTGAATTTCCACGGTCTAACCGTTGCGGGAATCAACGAGATGCGAAGAGCCCTCAAAGCTTCTGGAGTAAAATATTTTGTTGCAAAGAAAACTCTCATTAAAAGGGTGCTCGGTGAAAGCAAGATAGCTGGAGAAATTCCAGAACTTCCTGGTGAACTCGCTCTCGCTTGGTCAGATGATCTCATCGCACCAGCACGAGAAGTGTATGTTTTCCAAAAGAAGAATCCAGAAAATCTAAAGATTGTCGGAGGAATCTTTGAAAGTAAATTTATGGATAAGGTGGCTATGATGGAGATTGCGACTATCCCTGCACTTCCAGTGCTTCATGGTAAGTTTGTAAATATCATCAACAGTCCTATTCAGAGATTTGTTATCGGACTCAATGAAATCGCTAAACAGAAAAATTAATAACTTAAGTCTTAATTATTAAAAAATTATTATGGAAGAAACAAAAGTAGAAGTTCCTGCAAAGTTTAAATCAATTGTTGAGGAAATCGAGAAGATGTCAGTACTTGATCTAAATGAGCTCGTAAAGGTTTTTGAAAATAAGTTCGGTGTATCTGCTACAGCAGTTGCTGCAGCTGGTCCAGCAGCTGGTGCTCCTGCTGAAGAGGCAAAGGACACTATGAATGTTGAGCTCACCGATGGTGGTGCAACAAAGATTGCAGTTATCAAGGTTGTAAAGGAGGCTCTCGGTCTTGGTCTCAAGGAGGCAAAGGATCTCGTAGATGCAGCACCTGCAATGCTTAAGACAGACATGAAGAAAGAAGAAGCAGAGGCTTTGAAGAAACAAATTGAAGAAGCTGGAGGAAAAGTAACTTTCAAATAAGATTATTTATTTGAGGCACTTTTCGGGCGCAGGCATATTGTGGATAGTAACCCACGATACCGAGCCGGGGTCGCAGAATCACACGAGCGTCGGCGAGCGTGATATCTGTGACAAAGTAACACTTAAATAATCAAAAAAACGCCAATAGGCGTTTTTTTGATGAGAAAAACCGGGACTAAAGTCCCGGTGTGCTGTCGTGTTTGTGTTGTGATGGTTGACCTTTTCCAAGGAGCGCCTCAAATGTCCTTGGTGCTAAATGTTCACGAAGAAAGGCAAACAATGCATCTGCCTCTTCGTAGTAGACATTGGTTGTAGATGGATTGCAGTGGGGGGTGATAATAATAGTACATTTTTCCTCGCTTCTTCTTTGACCACAAACAGTTAGTTCAGCCATGGTTACCAAATTATTTTGAGGGTGGGAACAAAAATCTTTTCACAGCATATACGAAAATTTCATTTTTTCAATAGAAAACAGCGACCATGGTGGTCGCTGTTTGGTGGCATAGTATGAATGAAGTCATACCTACTTTTTGCTCTTATGTGAGCGCATGACATCTTCAAGTTCTTCCACAACTTTTCTGAACTCAGCTCCGAGAACTGAAATATACGCAGTACGACGTATATCTTCTCGGAAGTAACATTGCATGGTAACAAAGAAGCTGTTGTTCATGATGCAAATAGGCCCAACAAGTGGGAACAGGGGCTGAATGGGCGCTATGATGAGTCCATGCTCTGTCACAATCCATGAACAGGGTGCTTCCATGAGGAAATTCCCATGAACAACCTGAACATTAAAGATCTTTGATAGAGCAACACATACTAGTGCACTGCTGATACCGTTTTCTTCATCTGTTGCGATGCGGCTACGGAGTGATTCGAGTACGTCCTGGGGGATTCCAAGTACAATATCTCGAATCTCAAGAAAGAGTGCTCGATCCGCATCAGGGATCCTCTGTACTCTTGAGATCATAATTCCTCCAAAAGAGCTGTATTTGTCACTAAGAATACCACTTTTTTGTAGACATTTACAATCTCGCATTTTCCCCAATGGGTGGTACAATCTGATTGTAATATTACGTATATGGAAACCCTCACAAAATTATTTGGAAGTCAAACAAAGGTAAAACTCATAAAGCTTTTTGTGTTTAATCCAGAAGACGCTTTTGATGTTGATCAGGTTGTCGATCGAGTAAAAGAAAGTGTAAACAATGTTCGTAGGGAAATAAATCGTCTCGAAAAAGGAAAGCTTATCCGCCGAAGAGTGTTTTATAAGATGGTTCAGAAAAAGGTGAGAGGAAAGAAAGTAACCGTGAAAGTAAAAACTTCTGGATGGGTGCTTAATCCAGATTTTGAATTCCTCGTTCCACTTCAGCAGTTTCTTGTAAAAGTAAATCATTTGAATCCAAAAGAGATAACAAAGAAGCTCGGTAAAAGTGGTGTGATCAAACTCATCATTCTTTCCGGAATTTTTATTCAAGATCCTGAAAGTAGAGTTGATATTCTAGTGGTAGGTGATCATCTCAAAAGAACGATGGTGGAAAATACTATTAAGACGATAGAGGCAGAGATCGGGAAGGAGATCCGTTATGCGATATTTGAAACTCCTGATTTTCAGTACCGACTCGGTTTGTATGACAAGCTCATACGAGATGTGCTCGACTTTCCGCATGAGAAAATTTTAAATAAGTTAGGAAATATTTAATAAGTAATAAAAATATATGGAAGGACGTATTGAAGGAAATGAAAATATAGTAGAGCCAAAACTTTTTAATGGAATGACAGTAAAAGTTTTGAGGCACTCAGGAGAAATGGAGAATGATTGGGAGGTTCAGCATTTTGATCCAGAAAGTAAAAGGTACAGCGTAATAAAGGATCAAGGTGATAAGCCACCACTATTAAAGAGTGTGGCGCAAAGTGATTTAGAGTCTTGGAATTCATAATTTAGATAGTATCAACTACAGTATTTAAGTAAGATTTTCAGTGTTTTTTCGTAGCTTCTTACCCTTTATCTCAATAGAGGCGCTATCCACAAGGCTATTTTCCTCAGTATTCTAGGTGGTATAATAGTATCCGGAGCAAAGTAAAAGGTTTTATTAATAAAAAAGGTCAATATTATTGGTTTAATGTTACAGAAATGTAACCTTCCTACAGTATTGTAGGAGAAAAAAAGTATGATTATTAATACATGGAGCGGTGCATTACAAAATTCTTTCCAGAATCTCTGGACAGGAGTTGTTTCGTACATCCCAAACATTGTCATTGCTATTATTATCTTTGTTCTCGGTTGGATTATCGGAACAATTGTTGGCCGTGGCATTTATCAACTCTTCAAGTCAATCAAGCTTGATGAAGCTCTCAAGAAAACAGGTGCAGATGAAATGATGCATCGAGGAGGTTTGTCACTTAATTCAGGAGCATTCGTTGGCGGACTTGTTAAGTGGTTTATTATTCTCGTATTCCTCATTGCTTCATTTGATGTACTTCACCTCACACAGGTAAATGAATTCCTAAGTGGTGTTGTTCTTCAGTACCTTCCTAAGGTTATCGTAGCAGTGCTTGTACTCTTGGTTGCTGGTGTTCTTGGTGATGCAGTGCAAAAGGCAGTTACTGCTTCTGCACGTGCAGCAGAAATTCGCTCAGCAGGAATGCTCGGAGCTGTTTCAAGATGGGCTATCTGGATCTTTGCTTTCCTTGTAGCGCTTGCACAGCTTGGAATCGCAGCAGCTCTCTTCCAGACTCTCTTTACAGGATTTATCATTGCACTTTCTCTCGCATTTGGACTTTCGTTTGGTCTAGGTGGTCAGGAAGCAGCATCTGATTTTATCGCAAAGATGAGAGGGGAGATGAATAATAAATAGTCCCTATTTCTTGATTGTTTAACAAAAAACCGCTATAAATAGCGGTTTTTTGTTAGGTTCTATCCCCATATTATCCCCCTATTCTATAGTTGTTGACTTCCTTTTGTATTTGTTTATACTGTACCTCTGTCACTATATGTTTAACACCTTTAAACCTTTACAGCGGATTAGATAGCCCGAAGCTTTCGTGCTACCACTGAACCGCTCTAAAAGCGGTATTTTTTTCGAAAAAATATCGGAACCAAGTGACCAGTTCGTTGACAACTTCATTCCTGTCACTGCACCGTTTCTTCTGTACAAACAGAGGGGTCTTCGGTGCTGGAGATAGGTGATACTTTATTGAAAGCTTCAGTAAAGTAAAAAGCAATGTAGGTAATTCTATACACATTTTTTGTGTGTAGATGAAAATCATAAAACTTGTTATATAAACCCGAGCAAATTTTGTTTTACAAAATTTGAACGGGTAAATTGATTTTATATAACAGGATAAAGAAAAAATTCTTTTTTATGTATGCGCATAAAAAAGAATGCGGTTTTTACATTTCCTAATGGAATATGTAAGGGCGTATGGTGGATGCCTTGGCTCTGAATAGCGATGAAGGACGTAGTTTGGCTGCGATAAGCTTCGGGGAGGTGCCTAGCAACCTTTGATCCGGAGATTTCCGAATGGGGAAACCCTACTGCTTCGGCAGTAGTGTAGGACTAGACGCCTACACGCGCACCCTGGGAAGTAAAACATTTCATTACCAGGAGGAATAGAAAACAATCCCAATTTATTGGGAATCATTTCCTTAGTAGCGGCGAGCGAAAAGGAAGAAGCTCAAACCTAGCACCATTTTCACTGGAGGATTTATCGTCCCGTGGAAGTGTTGCTGGGGGTTGTAAGGCAAGAACGTCGCTTATTTATAAGCGAGAAGAGTTACAAAATATTTTGTTAACGGAAAGTGCTGGAAAGCACTACCCTAGGGGGTAATAGTCCCGTACGTGAAAATAAAATATCTCTTTTGTTCTTGTTCTTGAGTACCTCGAGACACGAGTGGCTCGGGGGAATCTGCCGGAACTAACCGGTAAAGCT
>CAZFAS010000003.1:4507-66625 GCA_964516975.1 uncultured Candidatus Saccharibacteria bacterium | reverse complement strand
ACAACATCACTTGCAATCACAGGTCTTTCATCAACACTCCTTAAGGTAAACAGTATAGGTGGGGTAGTAGCAGCAGTTGCAGGTACTGATTACATGACATCAGGTAACTCAAAGTTCGCAACTTCATCAAACGGTCTTACACTCTCACCAAATGGTGGTAATAGTATCGCCCTTGTTTTGGGTGGTAATGCTACAACTACAAATGGAACACTCTTTGAAGTACTTGGTAATGCATACTTCCAAGGTTCTACAACTCTTCAGAACTTCACCTTTGCAAACGCTACCGGTACATCAGCTACAACAACAAACTTCTTTGCTACAAACCTTGTTGGTACTACAGGACTCCTTTCTAACCTTCTCCTTACTGGCTCAACCACTCTCCAAAACTTCACCTTTGCAAACGCTACAGGTACATCAGCTACTACAACGAACTTCTTTGCTACAAACCTTAGAGCTACAAACTTCAATCTCTCAGGTATTGGTGCAAACATGGTTATCACTACTGATAGCAACGGTAACCTCGTATCCTCATCTACTCCTGTAGTAGCTGCTATAAGAGCAACATCTACAACTGCAACTTCTACATTTGCTGGGGTATTTGCTGTTGGAAGTACGACACCACAAGGTAATGCATTATTTGTTGTAGCAACAACCACAACGACTGCACAACCATCTATCTTTGTAAATAAGAGCACGGGGGATGTTGGCATCGGAACAAATGCTCCAACAGGAAGATTAGAAATTAATGGAGGAAATCTTATTCTTGAATCAGGAAATATTGGACCACGAGAACTTTCAATTGCTGGTGGAAGAGCACGATTTGGATATTCACTAGATAATCAAGTTAATGGGGGTCTAAATATTGTTGCTGCTGGTGGAAGATCAATTAATTTCAACACAATATCAGCAAATGCTACTGGTGATCCTGGTGGTCTAGCCGCAACACTTACGAGCGGTGGAAAATTTGGTATTGGAACAAACACACCAACAGCACTCTTAAGCGTTGCTGGAAGTAGCCGGCCACAACTTGTTCTTACAGATATTAATGCAGGTACAAACCTCAAACATTTCTACGCTTCTTCTTCTGCCGGGTCACTCACTTTTGGTCAGTTAAATGATTCACTTTCAACATTTACAGAATTTGTACGCATTGGATCAAATGGATTCTTTGGAATTGGCACCACATCTCCAGGAACACCACTTGCTGTTAATGGTTCAGGAGTATTTGATGGCAATGTATTCGCTTCATACTTCACTGCAACATCAACTACTGTTGCCTCATCATTCCAAGATATTACATTTGCAAGAGCAACCGGAACATCAGCAACAACAACATCACTTGCAATCACAGGTCTTTCATCAACACTCCTTAAGGTAAACAGTATAGGTGGGGTAGTAGCAGCAGTTGCAGGTACTGATTACATGACATCAGGTAACTCAAAGTTCGCAACTTCATCAAACGGTCTTACACTCTCACCAAATGGTGGTAATAGTATCGCCCTTGTTTTGGGTGGTAATGCTACAACTACAAATGGAACACTCTTTGAAGTACTTGGTAATGCATACTTCCAAGGTTCTACAACTCTTCAGAACTTCACCTTTGCAAACGCTACCGGTACATCAGCTACAACAACAAACTTCTTTGCTACAAACCTTGTTGGTACTACAGGACTCCTTTCTAACCTTCTCCTTACTGGCTCAACCACTCTCCAAAACTTCACTTTTGCAAACGCTACAGGTACATCAGCTACTACAACGAACTTCTTTGCGACAAACTTTGGATTCACTACCGCAACAGGCACAACACTTTCTGCTTCTGGTCTTGGAACATTTGGTAACCTTCTCGTAACAGGATCAAGTACTCTCCAGAACTTTACAGCACTCAATTCAACTACAACAAATGGAACTACAACTAATCTCTATGCAACGGGAATTGTAAGAATCGCAGGCAAACTCCAAGATCTCGATAATCTTGTAAATCTCATTGCAGCAACCGCAAACGACGGGGTACTAAACATTGCAACAAACGGAGGTGTAAATAAATTCTTCCAAGTAAGTTCTGGAGTGATTAATGTAGCGGGTGGAACAATGAGAATGTTCTCATCAACTGTTGCACGAGGATCATCAATCACAACTGCATCACAAAATGGAGCATGGGATACTACTACAGGAAATATATACACTATGGGCCAGCTTGGTCTTGGTACTTCGTCACCACTTGCTCGTCTTGATGTTGCTGGCGCAAACAATGATACTGCGCCTCTCTTCCAACTTTCATCTGTCGCTTCCTTTGCTACAACAACACGATTCTCAATCAGTAACTCAGGTGACATGTTTGTTTCTGGCTCTACAACACTTCGGAACTTCACAGCACTTAACTCAACAACTTCTAATGCAACTACAACAACTCTCTCTGCTACAACAGCATCAACAACAAATCTCATTGTAAGTTCAGCAGGTGGTACAGCAGGATGTGCAACATTCTCATCTACAGGAGTACTCTCTAATACAGGAGTAGCGTGTGGAACAGGATCAGGAAGTAGCGGAGCAAACTCTAAGTTCGCTACGTCATCAAATGGTCTTACACTCTCACCAAATGGTGGTAATAGTATCGCTCTTGTTCTTGGTGGTAATGCTACAACAACAGACGGAACACTCTTTGAAGTACTTGGTAATGCATACTTCCAAGGTTCAACCACTCTTCAGAACTTCACTGCACTTAATTCAACTACAACAAACGCTACATCTACAAACTTCTTTGCTACAAATCTTAGTGCTACAAACTTTAATCTCTCAGGTATTGGTGCAAACATGGTTATCACTACAGATAGCAATGGCAACCTCGTATCCTCATCTACTCCTGTTGTTGCTGCTATTAAAGCAACATCAACCACTGCAACTTCTACATTTGCTGGAGTATTCTCTATCGGTTCAACTTCTCCTATGGGGAATGCAGATTTCGTTGTTTCTACAACATCAAATGCAAGGCCTTCACTCTTTGTTGATAAAACAAATGGAAGAGTGGGAGTGGGTACAACTGCACCACTTGCAGCCTTCTCAGTACAGAGAACAAATGCTACTGATCTTATGCAAGTATGGTCAAACTTCAACGGCACCACACTTGCTGAAATCACTGCTGCTGGTGCTTTACAAGTAACTCAGGATGGTGGTGTTGGTTCTAACCTCTCTATTTCATCAAAAACATCACAGAGCTTAAGACTTGGAGTTGGCTCTGGCGCTCAAAATATCGGCGTTGAACTCGCATACTTCTCTGGTGTAACGAATGCATGGAGCGACGCTATCCGAGTTCGAAACATTAACTCAGGAACACTCGGTAAGATTGAACTCATAAACGCATTCATCGGTGCAGGTACATCTACTCCATATGCTCGTCTTGGGGTATGGGGTCTTGGAACAACATCAACATCAACAGCCTTCCAAGTTGCAAACAATGCATCAACAACACTCTTTAGTATCTTAGATTCAGGAACAATAGCAGTAGGTACTACATCACCATGGGGTGGATTTGCAATTAATCCAACATCGCTTACGGCAAGTAGTGGCCCAGCATTTGTAGTTGGTTCATCTACCGCAACCAACTTCATTATTGATAATGCTGGTAAGGTAGGTATCAACACAACAGCTCCGGCATTCACTCTTGATGTAAATGGTCAGATTAATGCATCAAATCTTTCTGTAAATGGTTCAACAACTCTCCAGAACTTCACATTCCTTAATGCAACAGGAACTAATGCGACAACAACGAACTTCTTTGCAACTCTTGCTTCTACATCTAATCTCTATCTTTCTACAGGAAGTAATATGCTCAAATCTGTAAACGGTTTGGTAAGTGTTGCATCAAATGGAACGGATTATACTCTCATAAGTGGAACAACATGTACGGGAACAGATAAGGTGTCAGCTATATCAGCATCTGGAGCAGTGACATGTTCTGCGGATCAAAATTCAGGTGGTGCGGGTAGTAACATGTGGGCAACATCAACCTCAGCATTCCTCTCACTTAATCCAAATGGAGGAAACAATGTAGGTCTTGGTATCGGTACATCTACTCCTGCATGGGCACTTGAGGTAGCATCATCTACACGACCACAATTCGCTCTCTCAGATGCATCACTTACATCAGATATCTGGACAATGAGAAATGCTGGTGGAAACCTCTACTTTGCAACTTCATCACCAAGCACGTACGCAACATCAACAGTTTCTGCTCTCACTATTGATACAAATGGAAATGTGGGGATTGGTACAAGTACACCTAATACTAAATTCACTGTAGTGTATCCATCTGGAGGTTATGGTGCAACATTTACCGGGTCACCAGGAATCGGCCCAACTTCTTTAGTTGGTATTGCTCTTGATAATACTAGTGCAAACGCCTTTAAATCAGTTGTTTCTTTCAATTCAAATGGCGTACCATTTGGACAGGTAGGAATAGATCCAGATGGTAACGGTACTCGGGATTTGTTCTTCTGGAATGGAGCAGTAGGCTTGATTATGCAAGCTAATACACAGAATATTGGTATTGGAAATGTTTCTCCAAATGAGAAGCTCAATGTGCAGGGTCAAGTTGCGGCTCAATATTTTACAGCAACCTCATCAACCGCTTCTACTTTTAATGGTGGTTTGCTTTCATTAGGTTCAACAACACTCCAAAACTTCACAGCACTCAACAGTACAACAACAAACGCTACAACAACGAACTTCTTTGCAACGAATCTTGTTGGAACAACAGGACTCCTTTCTAACCTTCTCCTTACTGGTTCTACTACTCTCCAGAACTTCACCTTTGCAAACGCTACAGGTACATCTGCTACTACAACAAACTTCTTTGCGACAAACCTTAGAGCTACAAACTTCAATCTATCGGGTATTGGTGCAAACATGGTTATCACTACTGATAGCAACGGTAACCTCGTATCTTCATCTACTCCTGTAGTAGCTGCTATTAACGCAACATCTACTACTGCAACTTCTACATTTGCTGGAGTATTTGCTGTTGGAAGTACAACGCCAGTAGGGAATGCACGATTTGTAGTGAATGCAACTTCTACAAATGCAGCACCTTCAATCTTTGTAGATAAAAATACAGGTCAGATCGGACTCGGAACAATGACTATTGAAAATACAGTTAAGGCAAAGTTATATCATGGGAATGCAAACAACATTGACGCTTTTGTAATTGAAGGAGTGTCTGCAAACTCAACGACACTATCAGATGCAAGCTTCTTCAAGATGGTAAATACTGATCAAACAAACAATAACTATGCAAAGTTTAGTTTTGCAGATAATGCAAACAGTTCGATCTCATCCGCGGTATACGGCTTCTTCACAGATCATGCTAATGATTATGGTGATATCGGTTTTGTGACTCGAAGTCCATTTGGTCTAACAGAAAAGATGAGAATATCTTCAGTTGGTAATGTTGGAATTGGTACTTCATCTCCAGATGCAAGACTCTCTATCTATGCAACATCAACTTCTGCAACATTCCCACTCCTCGGACTCTTTGCAAATAATGGTTCTGGCACTACAACCATGTTCTCTATTTCATCTACTGGAAACATGCTTGTTACTGGCTCAACAACACTCCAGAACTTCACAGCACTCAACTCAACATCATCGAATGCTACATCTACAAAATTCTTTGCAACTCTTGCTTCTACATCTAATCTCTATCTTTCTACAGGAAGTAATATGCTCAAATCTGTAAACGGTTTGGTAAGTGTTGCATCAAATGGAACGGATTATACTCTCATAAGTGGAACAACATGTACGGGAACAGATAAGGTGTCAGCTATATCAGCATCTGGAGCAGTGACATGTTCTGCGGATCAAAATTCAGGTGGTGCGGGTAGTAACATGTGGGCAACATCAACCTCAGCATTCCTCTCACTTAATCCAAATGGAGGAAACAATGTAGGTCTTGGTATCGGTACATCTACTCCTGCATGGGCACTTGAGGTAGCATCATCTACACGACCACAATTCGCTCTCTCAGATGCATCACTTACATCAGATATCTGGACAATGAGAAATGCTGGTGGAAACCTCTACTTTGCAACTTCATCACCAAGCACGTACGCAACATCAACAGTTTCTGCTCTCACTATTGATACAAATGGAAATGTGGGGATTGCAACCACATCACCGTTTGCAAGATTTGCAGTACAGGGAACAGTGGCTGCACAAAACTTCTTTGCGTATGCTTCAACTTCAACTACAACATTAGCTGGTGGCCTTGATGTAAATGGTGGTGCCATCCTTCATGACTGGTCTACAGGACTTACTTCGATTGATAACCTTCAGCTTGGTATTACAAACTTTGATACTGACGCAGGTATTCTTACATGGGTAGATATGCCTGTGACAGCTGCCTCTGCTCTTGGAACAGTAGAAAGTTATACTGCTCAGATTGACGGAAATCCACTTCTCACTGTTTACTCACAGTCAGATGGTGCTGGGGGTATTCGAGCGCCTCGTATTGGAGTAGGTACAACAACTCCATCAGCAACATTTACAGTATGGGGTACATCAACTGATGCAACACTTGCAAATTTTGTATCGAATGCTTCAAGTTCAATATTGGCAGTGCTTAATTCTGGAAATGTTGGTATTAATACAACAGCTCCGGCATTCACTCTTGATGTAAATGGTCAGATTAATACATCAAATCTTTCTGTAACTGGATCTTCAACGCTCCAGAACTTCACTGCGCTTAATGCAACAACATCAAAGGCAACAACAACATCTCTCGCTATCATAGGACTTAATTGTTCTGCTGCAAATCAACTCCTTCAAACAGATGCAAATGGTAGTGTAATCTGTGGTACTGATGACTCAGCTGCTGGTGGTACAACAAATACAGATAAGTTCGCAACCTCATCATCTGCATTCCTTTCACTTAACCCTAATGGAGGAAACAATGTAGGTCTTGGAATTGGAACAAGTACTCCAGCATGGGCACTTGAGGTAGCATCATCTACTCGACCACAATTCGCTCTTTCAGATGCATCACTTACATCAAACATCTGGACAATGAGAAATGCTGGTGGAAACCTCTACTTTGCAACTTCATCACCAAGTACTTTTGCAACTTCTACTATAACTGCATTAACTATTGATCAAGATGGAGATATTGGTATTGGTTCAACTTCTCCATATGCAAAATTATCTATTGATGCGGGTACGACTGGAAATACTGAAGCTATATATGCAAAAGGTTCCATCGATAATTTCTTTGAAATTAATGTTCAAAACACATCAACTGGAGTTGGTGCGCAGTCAGGGTTCTCAGCGACGATGGATACAGGCACACTCACTACAAACTTCATGTGGATGGGCATCAATAATTCAAACTTCTATAACCCACAGACATACAATATTGGTGGAGCAGGGGACGCAAATATCTTAGCGCTTGGTAATGACATGTATCTTGCGAACGGATCTTCAGGAAAGAATTTGTACTTTGTAACTGGAGGGACATCAACCTCAACAAATACTCGTATGACTATCGATAGTACTGGTCAGGTTGGTATTGGTACTAAAACTCCAGGAGCACTTCTTACGGTAAATGGTACAGCTTCAACCTCAGCTCTTATTATCTCAAGCCTTGGAGTTCCTGCAGGAACATTCCTCGCTGTAAGTCCTACAGGCGCTGTAATTGCTACAACATCACCAACTGGTGGTGGATATGCAACTATTCAAGATGAGGGATCAAACCTTACAGCCCGAACAAAACTTAACTTTATTGGAACAGGAGTATCGTGTGCCGATAATGGTGGAACATCTGCTACAGATTGTACGATCAATGCTGGTGCTGCTTCAGCTGCTGGTTCAGCAGGATCGATTCAATTTAATACCGCGAATGCTCTTGATGGTACATCAGACTTTACTTATAGCAAGACGAATTCACGATTAGGTATAGGAACAACAACTCCTTGGGCAGGCGTTCTCTCAGCTTCAACTACATCAGGCACAACTACTCCTGCTGTTGTGATTGATCAGCGTGGTGCAGGTGGGTTACTTACACTTCAGCAAGGTGGGGTAGATAAATTTGTGGTAGCAAACAGTGGAGGACTTACTATCAATACTCAAACAACAGATATCGTAAAAACTACAAGTAGCTCAACACCAGCAACTGACTTCTTAGCAACAGGAGCAACACTCGCTACGACAACCTCAACAAATAATTATGTAACTATCCAAGATGGTGTAGTAAATGATGGAATCGGGACGGTGAGTGCAACTTCAACAGTTACTGCAGCAAATGTCAGCTCAGGAGGACAGGTTATTATTCGCTCTGACGGTAAGTACCTTATTATCCATGGAGGTGGGTCTGCAACAGCATCACTTTGGAATGGATTCAACAGTGGAACGATGTCAACACAGTCTGTAGTATCAACTGGTTCAGTTGGCGCTGGTTCTATAGCTATTAGGCGTGCTGACGGTAGATATCTTCTTGTTCATGGAGGAGCTGTTACAAACACGTCAGTATTTGATCCGTTTAACATTACTACAGTCGCCGCAGGTCCATCACTTACCAGTGCAGCGGCAACAGGAACATATGCTTTCCAAAGATCAGATGGTAAGTATGTGATTCTCTCTGGAGGAACTCCAAACTGGGGAATTTATGATCCAGCAGCTGCAACTGCCTCTGGATTTGCGTCTGGTACTCCAGCAACAGGAGGTGCGGTTGGGCCTACTGGTGCATGGGGTGCTGGTGCACACGCTCTTCAGCGTGATGACGGAACATTCCTTATTTACCAAGGAGGTGGTTCGACAAATACTTGGATTTATAACCCTTATTCAAACTTCATATTAGTTGGTCCTGCTGCACCTACCGCAATTACATCTGGCGCATTCTCAATCAGAAGACAAGATGGTTATTTCCTCACACTTCCTGGTGCAGCAAATCAATCATTCTCATATAATCCAGTTGCTACAACTTCAAATGGATTTGGAGCATTTAGTGCAAACTACGGCGTTGGTCCATCTGCCGCTCTCGCTGATAGTGCTCAGGCAACATGGAGACAGGATGGTAAATATGTATTAATTTCAAGTTCAACTACAAGTATTATCGATACAGGCGCAGGTAGTATTGCACCAAGCTTTACTAGTGGTCCATCTGGATTTGGAACACTCGGTCATGGATTAACGGTATTCATGCTTCCAGATGGACGATATGCTGTAGTTCGTGGAGGCGCTTCAACTGCTATTGATATCTATGATATGAATTTTGTAACCGGTATTGATAAAGGAAATACTCAGAACGCATATTATGAAAGTGAATGTATTAGTAATACAAATATTACCCCTAACTCAACTCTAAATTGGACATCAAATGCAGAAGGTAAGATTTATGCATATGCACGAACTGCGACAAGTCCGGCAGATTGTTCACAATCAACATACGTACCGATTGCTCAGACAGGAAGTTTGATTGGTGCAACAAGTACTGCAGATAATAGGATTCAATTTAAGTTTGTCTTCCAACGAGAGCTTCCACGATTCCTCGATCAAGAGTGGGGAATCCGAAAGTCGGGACTTACTCGATACCGAAGAGTAAATGCTGATCCGGTGCTGTATGACGTGACGGTAGATAACGGTGCTGTACTTCATAAAACCCAATTTGATTTTGGAAATTCTGTATCATCTACGACAGCTTCTGCTTCAGGTCCTGTATATGTAAATATTTCAAATGATACTAACAGACAGAATGCTCTCGCACTTTCGACAAATAGTGCACTTGGTTCAACGGTGAATGGCACGAACCCAATACAGTACAATGGTGCTTTTGCTGTTGGTCCACAACTTCCAGTAGGAACAGCATCTACCACCATTGTCATGAAGAGACCTGATGGAACATTTAAGATTATTTCTGGAAGTACGACCCTCAACTCAATGACGTATGATGAAAAGACGGGAACAACAACACTCTATACTTCTGCTCCAAACGTTCCTACACAAGCTCTTGGTACAGGAGGATTTGCGGTGAAGCGCCCAGATGGTAAATTCCTCATTGTAATGGGTGGAGGATGGTACTCACCAATATCAGGTGCATCAAACGGTCCTGCAGGAACATCTACAACAAACATTTATGATCCTGTCCTTGATACCTTTACCGCTGGTCCTAACCTCGCAAGTATTAATGGTTCAACTGGAGCTGGTATGGGAGCATCAGCAATCCCACTTCCAAATGGGCGTATACTTATCATGCACGGTGGATTTACCGCAAACTCTTCTATCTATGATCCAGTAAATAACACTATGGCACCTGGTCCAACTACATCAGCTGCAATATTAGTAGGTGGAGGATCACTTTGGATTCCACGACCAGACGGTACGTACCTCTTCCTCCCAGGATACGCAGCTTCATCATGTGCGACTGCAATTACAACAACACTTAACTTCGATCCATACACAATGACCTTTACGTCAGTTGGATCACCTGCACAGATTACTCCAGGAACAGGTCCGGGCGCATTTGCTTTCCAGAGACGTGATGGACTATGGGTGATCGTGAAGGGAGGTTCAGCAGTTGGATGTATTGGCGCTGCGACAACTCAAATTTATAACCCGGTAAGTAATGCGACAATGATTGCGGGTGCAGTACCGGGTTCTGCTGCGGGAATGGGTGCGCATGCACTACCTCGACCTGATGGAACGTGGCTCATTATTTATGGAGGAGGTGCCGCAAACGGTGCTGGTCAGTCAACAACGGGTATATACAATGAACGAGCAGGTGCTGCAATCGGTGCTGGATTCCAAGGCCAAACAATAGGTGCATTTACTGCTGGCCCTGTTCTTGCAAACTCTGCTACAAGTAACTCAGGTGCAATTTCGTTCCAGCGCTCAGATGGTAAATTTATGGTAATCTTGGGCGCAGCAACGACAACCACAACTAATGCTGGAAACGCTACACAGATTTATGATGCAGGATGGGTTGCAAGCGGTATTTATAGATCAGAACAGTTCGATCTTTCTCCTGCTGGAACAAAACTTGATCAGAACTCAACTCTCGTATGGAAGTCGAATGTTGCTTCTGTAGCACAGGGTGGAATATCAGTTGAGGTGAAGACAGCACCAACACAAGCTGCATTAGGTACAACAACAGCTCGTGAGATTTCAAATTCTGGTGGGCTTATCAATCCATCTGCTGGTGATGCATGGATGCAAGTAATCTTCAATTTCCGACGCTCATTCCCATCATACGGAGGAATATACACTGATGTATGGAATAACAACGGAGGATCAGCGATGAACTACCCACAGCGACCAGTTTTGACACCTGTTCTTTATGAATACAAGGTGACAAAGGACAAGGATCTTCTCAACTTACAATCTGATGGACTCTCAATGTTTAGAGTAAGTTCAGCAGGTGATATCTATGCTCAACAGGGAGGAACAATCAATACATCAGGTGCCGACCTTGCAGAAAGATATACATCACAAGAGCAACTTGATTTCGGAGAGGTTGTATCTATCGATCCACAAAATAATCATGGAGTGAAGAAGACAGGATATCAATATCAGCCAGATGCTCTCGGTGTTGTCTCTACTGATCCTGGATTCGTGGCGGGTGCATATACTGAGAATTCATATCCAATTGCACTCATTGGACGTGTGCCAGTGAAGGTTTCAACAGAAAACGGAATGATCCGAGTTGGTGATAAACTCACAGCAGCAAGTGTTCCAGGTCATGCAATGAAA
The DNA here is from genome assembly GCA_964516975.1 of uncultured Candidatus Saccharibacteria bacterium. Classification (GTDB taxonomy): domain Bacteria; phylum Patescibacteriota; class Minisyncoccia; order Phycocordibacterales; family Zambryskibacteraceae; genus CAZFAS01. The sequence goes on along the minus strand of CAZFAS010000003.1, from coordinate 54,895 downwards.
GCAACGCTTGCAGGACATATCATCGGTCACGCACTTGAATCACTTGATCCGCAGAAGCTTACAGATTGTCCTGCAAGTGATATCTATCTTCCAAACAGAAAGTGTGGAACGATTATGATGTTTGTAAATCTATCTGATTATATGGGAGCACCAGTTGATGATGTAATGTCTGCATACAATGATATGAGAGGTATAAATCTTGATCCTAATGCTTCAGGACTTGTGACTGATACAACTTCACAGTATGCAGGAACAATCGGCATTATCTCAGGAACAAAGGAAGCAAAGACGCTCGCATTCCTCGAAAATCTTCGAAAGGATAGAGAAGCTGGCCCAACATATAAATCAGATATATTTGCAGATAAGATCTCAGCAGTATCACAAGTTATCAGTCCAAATGTAGTCACAAATCTATTGAACGCAAAGGATATCGAAGGACTTAAGGTAAACGCAGGTGAAATCAAGGCAGGTCAACTCCAAGTGGATTCAATCATTGGTGGATTTGTAATTAGAAAAGCAGGATTTGTAGCTAACGCACTCAGTGGTCTTGGAACTACAAGTTCATCAACTGATATAAGTGTTGGAACAACAACTCCAATAGTAGTTACAAATGTTGCAACAAGTACGGGTTCAACTACACCATTTGCAATTAATCTTGATGATGGAGTTGTTGTAACATTTGATACAACTGGAAATGCTGTGTTTGCTGGAGATATTCTCTCAAATTCTGTTCGAACAAATGGCCTTGAAGTTCATGGAACAACAACACTTGTTGGTGGACTCCGTGTAGATTCAATTGGAACCGCAAGTACAACTATTGCAATGCTTTCAGATGTTGAATTCTTCGGTCGTCCATACTTTACATCAGATATGGGTGGAACTGCGGTTGTTCAAAAAGGCTCTCGAAGTGTTGATGTTATCTTCGATCGAGAATATCTTTCACAGCCTACTGTATCTGCAACTATTGCGCTTGAATCATCTACAACGACCGATACTAAGGTGCTTGAGCAGGCGATATTTGATGCAGATGTTAGGTATTTGGTAACTCAAAAGAGTACACATGGATTTACAATCCTTCTTAATAATCCTGCAAAAGAGGACATCACATTTAGTTGGATTGCACTTGCAATAAAGGATGGTAAAATTTCACTTACGTCGAATTATCAGCCATTAAGTACAATTCAGTCGACCTCAACTGCAACAACAACTAACCCTCAGCAAGTGAACCCAGTGCCACCAGTAAGCACTTCAACTCAACCAGTTGTTCCTCCAGATACGACAACACCACCAGATTCAACAGCAAGTTCAACTCCCGTAACTAACGATCCGACAACCGTAACACAAGTTCCAGATACAACAACTAGTCCAGCCCCACAAACAACTGATACGAGTACAACACCAGTGCCTACACCAGTCGACACTTCTGGTCAGACAGCGGTGAATATTGATACAACCTTACCAGCGACACCTTAATTCATTAATAAAAAAAATATGGAACCACAAGATATACAACAATCAGTACCAGTGAAAATTAAAAGGCAGAGTAATAAGAAGATGATTATTATCGTTTCAATTCTTATTGTTCTCATACTTGCTCTCGGTGGGGTTGCGGCGTACCTCTATACTCATCGAGTTGTAACTCCGCAGGATCAGGCAAAAGCTGCTGAGAAGGAGGTTGCGAATATTATGGCTGCAGTTGGGAAACTCATTGTTCTTCCAGAAAATGAAACTCCAACAGTCGCTACCGTGACAGATCCAGAAAAACTCCGCAATCAGCCATTCTTCGCACATGTGGAAGTGGGGGACAAAGTGCTAATTTATTCAGAGGCAAGAAAGGCAATTTTGTATAGCCCGATTCTCAATAAGATAAAGGAAGTTTCGCCAGTAAATCCAAATGCATTACAACAGCCACGAGATACTACTCAGTCACAAGTTCTCCCGCAAGCAAACCAAACACAGCAGCAATCTATTCCATCTGCGCAAACAAATACTCCGGTAAAAAAACCATAGCTTTTTAAAAGTTTATGAACAAGAGAAGGAAATTAGTTTTTCTTATTATATTTATATTCATTGTGCTGACCGGTCTCTTTATTGTTCGAGATAAGAAAAAAATATTTTTAGGTTTATATACTTCAGGAATCAGATCGGAAAATACTATACAAGATAAGCAAGTATATGTTGATTTAAATGGGAGATTTTCTATAGAAATTCCCTCGGATTTTACTAGTAATACTTTTGAACAGTTAGATACAGCTTCAAATCTTCAATACGAGGTAACAGTATTTGTAGGAGAAAAAAAAGAAGAAAATTTCCAGTTAGCAATTTCTGAATATAACGATAGCGATTCAATATCAATAGCTGCTATTAAGAGAGATAACCCAGATATACTTATGGATGATTCTCATGATATTGAGATCGCTGGATCAAGAGGTGTAACTTTTCTTGATATGGAATCGAAGAATAACCCGCAGAGAAATGTTTGGTTTATAAATAATGGCCATCTTTATCAAATTACTACCTATAGATCATTTGATACTAAGATGTCGGATATTTTGTCATCATGGAAATGGGGAAGTGTAACCGAGTAAAAAAAGTTATACTTAATTATGAGCAAATATAAAGTTTATAAATGAAAATTGTAGGTTTTAAAAAAAATATAGTTTGGAATATATCACTACTTATCACAATGGGGTTTTTTACTTTTCCTCATTTTGTATCTGCAGCGACACTATTGAAACCTCCTACGAATCTTGGCCTTGTTGCGTATTGGTCATTTAATGAGGGGACCTCGACAATCGCACACGATTATTCAGGAAAAGGTAATAATGGTGTTCTAACAAATTTTTCTTCCCCAGCATCATCAATATCTGGCTGGGCTAATGGGAAACGTGGATATGGCCTAAATTTTGATTCAAGTGATGATATGGTTAGAGTTGCGTCATCAAGTTCACTGAGTAACTTGAGTGCTTCTACATATTCAGTTTGGATTTACCCAAGAAGTGAAGGAAGAAATAGCCGAGGAGGGATTTTTAATAAAGTAAGTACAGCTGGTTCTTCAAATGGAGGGCAAGAGTTTGAATTCGGTAATGCTGGACTCGATGGTGTTGATCGTACAAACGCCCTTGCTTTTTTTGTTCCATACAGTGGTACCTCATTACTTAGAATCACAAGTGATAATTCAATTAAAATGGGGAAATGGCAGCATGTTGTTTTGACTTGGGATGGATCCACAAGTGCTTCAAATGTTCATATATACATTGATGGGGTAGAAGCATCGTATCAAAAAAGCCAAGATGCTGTGGGCACAAGAAATGACGATACGAATCATGGACTTTCAATTGGTGTTGGACAATATGTTATCACACAGAATCCATTTGATGGGGTTATGGATGAGTTTCGAATATATAATCGAGTACTATCATCCTCTGAAATTGCGACTTTATATAGGACAGGAAATATCTCAAGTTTGCCTAATACAAATAAAGGATTAGTAGCTTATTGGCCAATGAATGAGGGCACTTCAACATCTGTTGGCGATGTTTCAGGAAAGGGTAATCATATGGTTAAAAATTCTTTAATGAATTGGGTAAGTGGCAAGTTTGGTAAGGCTCTTTCGTTTGTAAATAGTTCTGGTATGCAAGCAGATTCGGTTGCTGGGACGATTGCCACAGGCGACGTAACTTTTACCGCATGGATTAAATTTGATCAGCCGTATACTGCAGCAAGTACAGAGGGAATAATTACGAGGTTGGGGGATTCACCATCGACAAATGATGTTGTGCTCCAGCTTGGTACTTTTTCCCCAGCAGCAAATGACGGTAAACTTCATTTTTCAGTAGGGAATTCAAGTCAGCTCATTGAAACTTCATCAAGCAAGAGTTCGTGGGATGCAAATACTTGGTATTTTGTGGCAGGCACTCATTCGGGGACGGACGGGGAAATCATATATATAAATGGTGTTCAAGATGGTACACATGCCGTAGTAACGAGAGGTTCAACAAAAGCTACACATTTTGCAGTGGGGAAGAATACAGACACTGCTGCAAATTACTTGATTGGTGCAAGTCTTGATGATGTAAGGGTGTATAATCGAGCGTTATCTTCTGATGAAATTAAATATTTGTATCAGAATTCAAAATTATATGTTATAAATTCAGGTCAAAATAATCGAATGACAAAGGGTCTTGTAGGTTTATGGTCGTTTAATGGATCAGATATCGATTGGTCAAAAAATATTGTGTATGACAGGAGTGGAAGTAATAATAATGGAACAACAACAGGAATGGGCACCACAACATCGCCTGTTGCGGGAAAGGTCGGACAAGCTCTCTACTTTAACGGAAATAATAATTTAATTTCGGTTCCAGATTCACCATCAGTAAGTGTTACTGGTCCAATAACTATTTCATTTTGGTTTAAGACATCAACAACAGCAGGTGGCTCAAGACTTTTTTGGAAACGTAGTGGAGCGAATAATAATTCATATGATGTTCTTGTATCTGGAGCAGGTGCTCTGACTTTGAACATTGATACCGGTGGAAGTGTCGGTGCAACAACACCGGGATCATATATGGATAATGAGTGGCACCATTTTGCTGGTACATGGGATCAATCAAATATTATTGTTTACATGGATGGTGTTTCAGTTGCTAGTACACCGCAGACAGGATCTATGTCTGATACAGTTGATCCATTAACAATTGGAAACAAAAATGATGGAAGTGCTCCATACACAGGTTTGCTTGATGAGGTGCGATTATATAACAGAGCTCTTAGTAGTGTGGAAGTAAAACAGTTATATCATATGGGGAAGTAAGTATTAATTATTTAACGATAAAATAATAAAAACTCGCTTTAGGCGAGTTTTTATTATTTTATGCTGTATCGATAAGCCGAATTCTGTACATACACCTATTAAAAATAGGGGTATGCGATGATCATTTATCTGGGATGTATTTCACAATACACCTCAAGCGACACAAACATATATTTCTATATGAGTACGGTCTTGCACGTAAGTACGAATTTAGCCGTTGCACTCCACATATTACTATGTGAATCATCCAAGAGAATCTTGGAGCCTCCGTTCTTTCGATTGGAAGCGTCACTGTTCGCATCGCGCGGATTACTCCGGGCAGGTATTACCTGCTACTGTCCTGTATATTATATATACACGTGTTCGGACTTTCCTCTATTTCATTTTTGAAATAGCGATCACCTGATACAACTAACAAATAATATCATAAAATAAGAAAAAATCAAACAATTTAATTTTTACCTATTTCGAATTTTTTAATAAAAAATTGCCGTTTCATGTAGTTATGAATAGTCTATAATATGGCTTAAAATAAGGATATAATAATTAACACTCCTGATTTGATATGGGTTTCATATTCCTATATCATTATGAGATACAAAGTTTTTATTAATAGTTTTTTATACATTCATATATGGAAGAAACCACACATCAGAGCGCAGAAAAATCAGGGTTACTCGAGAAGATTGCATATCTTGTACTCGGTATTACTATGTTTTTATTACCATTTTTCTTCGTACCATCTCAGAATTATTCATTACAGGCTGGAAAAGGTTTACTTGTCGGGATTGGAACTGTAGTTGGGCTTGCGTTTTATATCGTCTCTCTCATTAAGGCTGGAAAGCTATCGCTACCTAAGAGCTTGCTTTTCCTGTCTTTGATTTTAGTACCTGTTACAAGTTTGATATCAGCATTTGCAAATAGCACTAGCAGCACTGGGCTACTTGGTTTTGGTTTTGAAGTTGGAACAGTCGCGTATCTCGCTATAGCAGTTGTACTTGTGTTTTTGCTTGGTGAACTATTCCAAAATACAGGACGACAATTAACAACATACAAAGGATTTTTCGTAGCTTTCGGTTTAATTGCAGTATTTCATGTTGTTCGTTTACTCGGATCAGCAGATACTCTATCTTTTGGACTGTTCACAAATCGTATCTCAAATTTTATTGGTAGCTGGAATGATTTCGGTGTATTCCTTGGTGGTATTTCTTTACTCTCTCTTATAAGTTTGGAAATGCTTCAGCTTAGCAAGCTTTATCGATCACTTCTTTATGTGGCATTTGTTTTGTCACTGTTTTTCTTGGCACTCGTGAACTTTGGCGCAGTGTGGGTCGTACTTGCTGTTTTTGCTCTCATTATGTTTGTGTACATTGTCTCATTTGATAAATTTGCTCCAAATCTAGCAAATACAAGTGTTACGAACTCAGTATATGGTGGGATACAAGGTAGAGGATACGAAAAGAAAGTTTCATACACTTCACTTGCTTTACTTGTACTTTCTCTATTGTTTGTATTTTCTGGTGCCTCACTTGGTGAAAAGATTTCAAAGAAGTTTGATGTGGCAAGTGTTGAAGTTAGACCATCATGGACAGCAACATATATGGTTTTTAAGGATTCTATGAAGGACAAGGCACTTGTTGGCTCAGGTCCAAACTCTTTCAATAAGGTATGGCTAAAATATAAGCCTGCAGGTATCAATGAAACAGTGTTTTGGAATACTGATTTCGTGTACGGAATCGGTTTAATCCCTACGCTCGTAGTTAACACAGGTATTCTTGGTCTGTTGTCATGGTTACTCTTCCTTGTATTGTTTATATGGGCTGGTGTAAGGGCAATTTTCTATTCAATCTCCGATTTGCTTTCAAGGTACTTGGTAACCTCATCGTTTATGGTTGCACTGTATTTCTGGGTAATGTCATGTTTGTATGTTACGACGATGTCGACCTTTACTTTTGCTTTCGGATTCACAGGTTTATTCATAGCATCTTTGTATCGTGAGAAACTATTAAAGAGAGCGGATTTCAATCTCGCACGTCATCCTAAGCTTTCTTTTGTTTCAGTGCTCGTGCTCGTTGCTCTTCTGCTTGCTAGTCTTACGCTTGGCTATACCATCGCTCAGAAATCAATGTCACTTGCGACATTTCAAAAAAGTATTCTCGCATACCAGAAGGATCAGAATGCTGATGCGGCAGAAGCTATGATTGCAGAGGCAATTAATTCAGGTGGATATGACACTTTCTATCGAGGGCTTTCAGAATTAGATTTAGTGAGAATCGATACTCTACTTTCTAAGCCAGGAGCAACTCCTGATTCTGTCAGAAAAGAGTTCCAGCAAATACTTGCAAAAACAATCGAAAGTGCGAAAAAGGCAACAGAGGTTGATCCATCAAACTATCAGAACTGGATATCACTCGCTCGAGTGTACGCAGCGCTTGTTCCACAGCCATTTGCTATTCCTGGTGCGTACGAAAATGCTAGAAAGACATATGAACAAGCTCTCGCAACTAATCCTCATAGTCCTGTAATTCTACTCCTTCTTGCACGACTTGAAGTTGCACACAATGATTTGAAACAGGCAAGGGAGTTTGTTAATAAAGCTATTGCTGAGAAACCAAATTACGCTGAAGCACATTTCTTGCTTGCTCAGATTGAAGTAACAGAAGGCAATCTTTCGAAAGCTATTCCTTCACTTGAGACAACAACACTTCTTGTGCCAAATAATGCAGGACTTTTGTTCCAGCTTGGTTTACTTAAGTATAATGATGCTGATTATAATGGTGCGGGAGTTGCATTTGTGCAAGCTATTCAAGCGGTTCCTGATTATGCGAATGCGAAGTATTTCTTAGGACTTACACTATTAAAAGTTGGTGAAAAGGGTGCAGCAATCCAGCAGTTTAAGGATCTTCTCGTAACAAATCCAAATAATGAAGAGCTAAAGCTTATTGTGACAAATCTTGAGGCAGGAAGAGAACCATTTGCAAACGCAAAACCGCCAATAACTAGTAAGCCAGAAAAAAGAGACAAACTTCCACTCGAGCAGTCAAATTAGGCAGAGATCGTGCTTGTTTCACAGTGTGAGTAATACCTTATGGTTAATAAGATTTTGTCTTTCCTAAACAAAGAAATGCCAGGCCTTCATCAGGCGGCATTTCTTTTAGGTTTTTTCGCTCTTCTTTCTCAGATTTTGGCTCTTGTTCGTGATAAATTACTCGCATTCACTTTTGGGGCGAATGCTTCACTTGATCTCTACTATGCATCATTTAGAGTTCCTGATTTCTTGTTTGTTACAGTAGGTTCACTCGTATCGATGTCAATCCTCATACCATTTCTTGTTGAAGCAGAGGGGCATGGGAAAGATAAGGCACAGGAATTCCTCAATAGTGTGTTCACGTTTTATGTGGTATTTCTTGGGGTAGTAAGCATAATAGTATTCTTCGTTTTGCCGTTTATCTTACCAAAGCTTTTCCCTGGTATACGAGGTGTTGATATGAATACTCTTGTGTTAACAACAAGAATCCTCTTAATGTCTCCTATACTTCTTGGAATATCAAACCTTTTTGGAAGTTTGACGCAGTCACATCAACGATTTCTTGTGTATGCGCTTAGTCCACTGCTCTACAACCTAGGAATAATTATTGGCTTACTTTTCTTTTATCCGCACTTCGGTTTGATAGGATTAGTTCTGGGGGTAATATTGGGTGCATTGCTACATATACTCATTCAGGTTCCATCAGCAATACATATCGGGTACGTTCCGAGATTTACATTTAAGCCAGACTTTGCAGTAATAAGAAAGCTGGCACTACTTTCGTTTCCACGCACGATTACTCTTTCGATTAACCATGTAGCGATATTCTTTATGCTCTCTATCGCATCACTTATGGCAGCTGGATCCATCTCAGTGTTTAATCTCGCATTCAATCTTCAGTCAGTACCGTTATCTATTATTGGTGTGAGTTATTCTCTTGCTGCATTTCCGACGCTTTCAAGACTATATGTGAATGGTCAGAAAGAGTCATTTCTTCAGCAGTTTGTTTCATCAGCTCAGCATATAATATTTTGGTCAGTGCCGTGTTCAGTACTTTTTATTGTACTTCGGGCACATATAGTACGTGTCGTACTTGGCGCAGGCAAGTTTGATTGGAATGATACACGGTTAACTGCTGCAGCGCTTGCACTCTTTGTAGTTTCTCTAGTATTTCAGGCCCTGATTCTATTATTTGTTCGAGGATTGTATGCTATCGGGACTACTGGTAAGCCATTCTACATCAACCTTGTTTCTGGGGGGATAATGATTGTGTCTTCATACTGTTTCTATAAAGCATTTCTACAGTTCGTTACGTTTAGATTTTTCTTTGAAGCGCTTTTTAAGGTTCCTGATATTCAAGGGGCGAGTGTTCTTATGCTCCCGCTAGGTTTTACACTCGGATCAATAATAGATGGAATTCTTATGTGGATGCTCTTTAGTAGATATGTGAAGGGATTTTCTCGTGAAATTTTTAGGACTCTGTTTCAGTCTTTCTCCGCTTCAGTTATTATGGGCTTCGCTATATTTCTCTCACTCCGGGTATTCGATAACATTTTCTCGCTTGATACATTTTTAGGTGTCTTTTTGCAAGGACTATTTTCAGGAATTATCGGAATTATTGTATGTTTACTAATTCTTAAATTACTGAAGAGTAAAGAGCTGAGTGATATTACAAGAGTTATTCAGCAGAAAATTTGGAAAGCAAAAATTATTTCACCTGACTCTCAGGTTGTATAGGCTTTGCGTAAGTTGGGTTCTCGTATAGAATTGGCTTCAATGAAAAATATTCGGAATTTCAGCATTATTGCTCATATAGACCACGGGAAAAGCACCTTAGCGGATAGGATGCTTGAAATTACGCATACCGTAGAAATGCGAAAAATGCGTGATCAGGTGCTTGATACTATGGAGCTTGAGCGGGAGCGTGGTATTACGATTAAAATGCAGCCTGTGCGAATGGAATATGAATATAAAGGGGAAAGACACGTTCTAAATCTTATTGACACTCCAGGACATATAGATTTCTCATACGAGGTATCTCGTGCCCTCAAGGCCGTGGAAGGGTCATTATTGCTTGTTGATGCCACTCAAGGGGTACAAGCACAAACACTCACAACGCTAAGCATGGCACAGGATGCTGGGCTCACTATTATACCTGTAGTTAGTAAGATTGATTCGCCACTTGCGAGAGTAAAGGAGGTTAAAGAAGAGGTTGCAAAACTTATTCATTGTCAGGAGTCAGATATTCTCGAAGTTTCTGGAAGAACGGGAGAGGGAGTAGAAAGGCTACTTCAGGCAATTATTGAAAGGATAGCTCCTCCAAAAGATGAATTATCCGAATCAAAAACATTTCGTAGTCTTGTGTTTGATTTTAAGTATTCTAACCATAAAGGGGTAATCGTTTTTATTCGCGTTGTAAACGGGGAAGTAAAAAAGGGGGAAGCGCTCTCTTTTCAAGTTGCCGGTGAGAGATTCACTTCTCTTGAGGTTGGAACATTCTCACCCGAAGAAACACCAAGGGAAAAACTTTCATCAGGGGAGATTGGATATATTGTTACTGGCATTAAGGAGCCTGGTATTGCTTCTGTGGGGGAAACAATTTCAAAGTTTGGCGATGCGCACGCGCCGTTAGCTGGGTACATGACTCCACGACCTGTTGTGTGGGCATCTATTTACCCAGAAAGTCAGGACGATTTTACTCCGTTAAAACAAGCACTTTCTCGTCTCAGACTTTCTGATTCGTCATTTTCTTATGATGAAGAATCCTCGGGAGCACTTGGAAGAGGGTTTCGTTGTGGTTTTCTTGGTATGTTGCACCTTGAGATTATTACTGAAAGATTAAGACGCGAGTTTAATTTGAGTCTTATTATTACGTTACCAAGTATTACCTATGAGGTGACTTTAAAAAATAAAAAGAAACAGACAGTGTATTCGCCAGTATTTTTCCCTGAAGAATCAAATATCGAGAGTGTGCATGAACCTTGGGCAAAGGTTGTGGTAATCACACCAGCGCAATATGTAGGGTCAATTATGCAGTTATTATTTGAACATGAGGCAGTTGTGGGTCAGTCGGAAACATTTGGTGATAGTAGAACATCAATAACACTTGAAATGCCGCTTCGAGAATTAATGCGTAATTTCTTCGATAAAATGAAAAGTGTTTCTTCAGGTTTCGCGTCGGTATCTTATGAGATTGCGGGAATGAAAGAGGCCGATGTGGTGAGACTTGATGTTCTTGTGGCTGATGAGATAGTGCCTGCCTTTTCTAGAGTAGTATCAAGAAGGTTGGTAGAAACTGAAGCTGAGTCCACTGTAGAGAAACTCTTCTCGATACTTCCTCGCCAGATGTTTGTTACAAAAATTCAAGCGAAGGCGCTTGGAAGGATTATCTCGTCGCGCACAGTTTCGGCTCTTAAAAAAGATGTTACTGGGTACTTATATGGCGGAGATATCACTCGAAAAAAGAAACTTTGGGAAAAACAAAAGAGAGGTAAGGCTAAAATGAAGGAAAGGGGGAAAGTAAATATACCTCATGATGTGTTTTTAAAGATGATGCGTTCAGATTAATTAATTTGAACCACTATTAATCATGGTTTGATATATTTCTGAGGCAATTTCAGTTTGGATTTTTTCTAGATTTGAGAAATCACTACCTTCGGTCATGATGCAGTAAATAAAAGATTCTTTACCATTGTTTGCATATACGATTCCGCAATCATGAAGTTGTCTGTATTTTGTGCCTATGCCGTCATTATTTCCTTGTGTTCTTTCTGCAAATTTATGCGCTACGACAGTACCCTTGGGAACAATAGAAACCATACCACCTTTGTAAGCAGTTTGAGTTAAGATTGAAAGTGTTTCGTTTGAATATTCTCGAGTTAGATATGCTGAGTTGTATAGAGTTCGAAATACTCCAGATAGTGCCCTTGCAGTTATAAGGTTTTCTTTTTCACCATTTGGTCTAGAAATTGAAATTCCGAGTGCCTGCATAATCCGATCCATGAATTCTTTAGGGTAATAATCAAAGAGCATTTGAGCAGCATTATTATCAGAGTAATCTATTGCCCTTTTCATGAGTTCTTTTACTGTATATTTTTGTCCGGTTTCTAACTTAATCTCCGGTTTGTATTCTTGTTCTTGGTTTAGATCTAATGTGCCAGTATACGTTATTTCTTGGTTGAGAATTAGTGGTTCAACTTCAGCAAGTTTAAAACCGCCAATTACAAGGGGAAGCTTGAGTAAGCTTGCCATGTCAAAAGTCTCGTTGTCATTTATACTTAAAAATCTTTTAGAATCTAGGTCTCTTACGAATACTGATACTCGGTTTGCTTTGTCTGTATTTGTATAACTTGATACTAGTACATTAATTTTATTTTCCAGATTCGTCAGATTAGTTCCCTTAATATCGGCTGTTGTGCAATTTAATCCTGGATTGATGAAGTGCAGGTCACTTAAACAATCTTGATTTTGTGTTGTCGCCCGAAGAAAATATTTACCAATTAGTGAACCAGCAATAAGCCCAATAATCAAAAGGGAAGCGGCAACTATTTTGTATTCTTTTACTATTTTGAAAGTGTCTTTCACGGTTTAAACAAAAATAGGTGCATATAAAAGAATCATACTGAGTATAATAAGGACGACAAGGATTGACCATATCAGTTGGACCTTCTTTTTATGTTTTCGATCGAAAAGCATATAGTATATTTTATTAGTATAATAGTAAGACTACCAATAATATGCTGGACTTTCAACAAAAGAAAAAAATGAGAAGAATGGTCTACTCAAAGGTGTCAGTCGTTGTTTTGTTATTGGTGACCCTTCTCTTGCTTAAAGGGGGCGTGTCTATGTATCAAAAAGAGAAACAAAGTAGACAAAACATGATTGAGGTTGAGAAAAAATTAGCTAATGCAAAACTTCGACAGGCAGAACTTGAAAATAACTTAAATCGCCTTAATTCTCCTGATGGAGTGGAAAATGAGATTCGTACGAAATATAATGTGAAGAAGGCGGGTGAGGAAGTGGTACTGGTTGTAGAGTCACAAGCGACTTCAACTCCTACAGTCAGGGAAAAGGGTTTTTGGTCAAAAATTAGTGACTGGATTAGTGGTATCTTTTAGACGTTTATATGTATATGCGAGTATAGTTTAGTGGTAGAACTGATGCTTCCCAAGCATCGGGCGGGAGTTCGATTCTCCCTACTCGCACTGTATTTGTCATGAAAACATAGCCTATGTTATACTTTTTGAGCTTATAAAATAAATATATCAAGAATGAAACAAGTAGAAATATTTACAACACCATCATGTGTTTACTGCAAGGCAACAAAGGAGTTTTTTGCTCAGAACGGTATTCAGTATGCAGAGCACAATGTCGCTACTGATCTTGAGAAGAGAAAAGAGATGGTTGAAAAGAGCGGACAAATGGGAGTTCCAGTTATCCTTGTAGATGGGGAATTAGTCGTTGGTTTTGATAAGCCTCGACTTACGGAACTTCTTGGTTTAGCGAAATAATAAAAAGCCATCGGAGTACCGGTGGCTTTTTTGATATGATATAGTGACTTTTTGCTGCCGTAGTTAAATGGATTATAACAGTCCCGTCCTAAGGGATAGTTGGAGGTTCGATTCCTCCCGGTGGCACCATATAGCTAAGTATACTTAGCTGGGAGGAATCGAAGACCTTGAGTATATCGCACGGAGCGAAGCGAGTACGATACGAAAGGTGTACTGAACCTGTAAGGTTCGATTCCTCCCGGTGGCACCAGATTTCCGTGATATTTCATAGTGTTGAGTTTCGTTGGTTATTTGGTATAGTAGTCTAGATTCCATGGATCACGACGATAAACAAAAGCTCCAAAGAGCATTAGAACTTTCAGAGGAAAATAATCGACTTATAAAGAAGTTGGTGCGTGCAATGCGTTGGAATCGATTTATTCAGGTTATGTATTGGGTAATAATTATTGCCGTATCAATTGGTTCATTGTATATCATTCAGCCTTATATGGATCAATTGCGTAGTATTTATGGAAGCGTGGGGGATGCAACTACGAAGATAAATAGTATTCTAAAGCCTTAGAGATATGCCAAGGTAGCTGTCTTGGCTGATAACATCTGATACAGCAATATTGTGTTTTGTATGTTGAGATAGCTGTTTTGGCAGGTAACATCTGATACAGTAATATTCTGATTAATATGTCGAGATTGCTGTCTTGGTTGATAACATCTGATACAGTTATATTTTGATTTAACATGCCGAGGTAGCTCAGTTGGTAGAGCATTCGCCTGAAGAGCGAAGGGTCACCAGTTCGAACCTGGTCCTCGGCACCACATAACAAAAGATCCCGCTATTAGCGGGATCTTTTGTTATGTTCCTTTTACCTTAAGTCTAGCTTCTTTGTTTTTATCGAGTTTGGGAAGTTTGAGGATTAAGAGTCCGTATTTTTCTATTGCTTCTGCTTCATCAATATCAACTTCTTTTGGCAATACGATTGTTCTTGAAAATTTACCCCAATAGAGTTCTCTGTGAAAAAAGTCTTCATTTGCAGAGCTACGATCCTCAGTTCGTGTTCCACGAATTGTGACCATTTCTCGAGTGATTGAAACATCGAGATCTTCTGGTTTTACACCAGCAACCATAGTTTTTATTACTATGTCATTTGATGTTTCATACACATCAACAGAGAGCTGACCCTCTTCTTCTTCCTCCACAAGACCCTGTTTTGCAAGTGATGGAGTTGAAATGTTCTCCTGAGCAACCTCATCTTCATCCATTCTTACAGCTCCAGTTAATCTCTCAAAAAATGATTTTTTTTCTTTGAACATAGTTTAAAATTTATTTTGAACGGGATATATTTTCTTGACGATCTCAAAGAAGAGCATAAGTATAACAATCGAGATCCATACAAAACCAAGTGTCGCGAATGTAATGCCGCTCTCTTCCTTAATTATAAATAAGTTGAAGATAGAGTGCAATGTTATTGCGAATATTATTCCCAGAAATAAATCAATTTTCTTTGAAATTCTTCCAAGATAGAAAGAAAGACCCATTGCAACACCAATCGAAGCTGATGCTATGGTATGCAGAAGGCTGGCACCAATAAATCTTACACTTCCTGTGATAAGACTCTCTGTGTAGTTACCCATAAAGAGTGGGTGGAATATAAAAATCGCATTTTCTATCGCAGCAAACCCGAGTGCCGCAGTCATCATATAAATTATCGGATCAATTGGTTCGTTATCCTCTTTTCTTCTGAGCGCAACGATATATGCAACACCGAATTTAAAGAGCTCTTCAAGTGTCGCCCATAGTATAAAAGTTAGAGTTCGGGATTCTGGCATTTGTACAAAGCGTTCAAATGGTATTACTAGGGGAACAGCAAGCATTCCTGCAAAAAAGGTGAGCATGATAAGCCCACGTGGTTCGGGTCTCGCTGAGTCTTCTCGAAGCCAAAAGAGAAGCCAGATAACAGCCGGGATAATTCCACCGACAAGTGAAAGTAATACAATTTCTGGTGAAACAGAAAAATTCATTATTATTTATACAGGCCAAGGTTCAACAAGCAGAAGACGTTTTCTATTCGGAAGCATGGACCATATTTCTTCCGTAATAAATGGCATAAATGGGTGAAGCATTTTTAGAGAATTTTCAAGAATGTGCATTAGTACATATTGTGACGAAGCTTTTTCTTCATCTGTGCCATTAGCTAGGGTCTTCTTGCACTCCTCAATAATAACATCTGCAAAGACATGCCAGAAGTAGTGATAGAGTTTTTCAGAAGCGGTGTGATATCGGAATTGCTCTATTTCAGAAGTTATTTCTTTGAACACAGTATTCATTTCCGCAATGTATGTTGAGTCTCTTTGGGTTAGTCGGATATTTTGAGGTATGTTACCCTCAGTATTTGAAAGTACGAATCTTGTCGCATTCCATATTTTATTAGCAAAATGTTTGTAGGCTTTTACTTTGTCTTTTGATATTTTACTATCCATTCCTGGACCGGATCCAACGATTAGTGCCATTCTTCCCGCATCAGATCCGAATTCGTTTGCGATCTCAATAGGGTCAATACCATTTCCAAGAGATTTTGACATTTTCTTTCCGTCCTTATCTCGAACTGTCCCATGTAGGTACACAGTTTTAAATGGAATAGTCCCTAGAGTATATCCGGTCATAAGTATCATTCGTGCGACCCAAAAGAAGAGGATCTCATATCCAGTTTCAAGGATATCTGTAGGATGATATATATCCAAATCATCCGTTTTATTTGGCCAACCAAGGGTTGAGAATGTCCATAGTCCAGATGAAAACCAAGTATCAAGCGTGTCTTCATCCTGACTCCAACCTTCTTCTGTCGGTTCTTTTGTATCACAATATATTTCGTCACCTTTGTACCACACAGGGATACGGTGTCCAAACCAAATTTGCCTACTTATGCACCAATCTCGGAGGTTCTCAATCCAATGAAAATAGGTTTTATTAAAGTGCTCGGGGATAATGTTTATTTGGCCAGTCTCAACGACTGTTCGCATAATACTTTTAAGAGTTGTTTTTGAGCCGGATGGTATACCATTTATCTTCGATTCATTCAGGGTAAATTCCTTTTCAACATTAATAAACCACTGTTTCAATATTTGTGGTTCAATTATCTCGCCACTTCTCTCGCTTGTTGCAACATTGTGACTGTATCCCTCATCTACTTTTTCAATCAGCCCCTTTTCTTTTAGTTTTTCTATGATTAATGGACGAGCTTTTTTAATGTGTATGCCAGCAAATTCTCCAGCAATAGGGAGAAGCTTTCCTTTGAGATCAATAATCTGCTCTTTATCGAGTGAGTTTCTTTCCGCTATTTCAAAATCAGTGCGATCGTGCCATGGAGTGATAGTCATGACTCCAGTACCAAATTCCATATCAATGGAAGGATCTTTTATAATGGTTGCAGTTATTTTACCGTTTATCCAATCTAAATCGATCGTATCTCCATGTGAATACTTTTCATAGCGAACATCTTTTGGATGCATCACAATATATTTATCCCCAAATTTTGTTTCAGGTCGTGCGGTAGCAATTGTAAATGGTCCATATTTTAAATAATACAGTGGTGTCTTTTCTTCACTGTATACAATCTCATCATCGGAGATAGTCGTTTGAAGTTTTGGGTCCCAATTTACAATTCTCGATCCTCGGTAGATTAGACCGTCATCGTACATTTTTTTAAATACAGTTCTGACCGCAAGGCTTCTCTCTTCATCAAGCGTATATGCCTCACGTGACCAGTCGCATGATGCACCCATAATTTTTACTTGAGAGACTATGGTGTCATGACTCTCTTTTGCAAAAGTATCAATTCTTCTCAAGAGTTCGTCTCTTCCGATATCATAACGAGTGAGTCCTTCTTTCTTTAAAATTTCTTTTTCAACCTTTGATTGTGTTGCAATTGCAGCATGATCTGTACCTGGAACCCAGAGTGTTCTTAGGCCACGCATTCTATGGAATCGAACCATAATATCTTCTATTGTCAAAAACAGCGCATGACCCATATGCAGTACGCCAGTGACATTTGGTGGGGGCATAATAATAGTAAATGATTTTGAGTCTTTACCTGTGTAGCCTTGAGAAATTGAATTTTCTGGATTAAATAAACCACTCTGTTCCCAAACAGAGTAGATTCTTTTTTCAGTATCTGCGGAAGAGTACGGCCTTAATAGCTTGTCATTCATAAAATGATTGTATCAAAAAACCAAGATTCTAGCCATATATTTGAGTAGAAAGGGCAGTTGCCCTTATAAAGGACAAAAAATTTATTAACAAACTCGATTTTTTATAATCGTATTTTTAACTTTCAATATGTTTATATCTACAGCCTATAATTCGGTATCCACAACTTATATTAAAGGACATTTTAATTATAAAAGACAAAAGTAAATATATGGCTAGTTACATAGGTATATTGGAAAAGTGTATTAAAAGCTAACCCTTGACTTTGTCTAAAAAAAATGGAGTATGTCATTTACACATAACATTTTTAGTCAATATTATTTATCTATGAAATCTAAATCATTCAGTTCGCGATTCCTGGTTTACATCCTCACTTTGGTTGTGGTGATTTCATCTTTGTACGTAGCTATTCGTTTTGACGCTACGTATGCTCTTGTTGCAAGAATTGCTCATGCTGCTACAAGTTTTAATACAGATCCACAAGACTTTGCGACTGTTCGTAGTTCAAATTTCACAAAATTTCCGGGTAGTACTAGCAACTGGGCTGCAATTACTGATGCAGATGCTGGAGAAGTTGTTAGCTTTACTGTGTACTATCACAATACTGGAAGTGAGGATGCTCAAAACGTCAGAGCTCACATTGATATTCCACAGGGTGATAGTACTTCTATTACTGCACAGGGTTTTCTTTCTGCAGATAATGTCCTTGAGATTAATGGTCAGACGACCATCAATATTTCTTCTTCACAGCATCTCACTTATATTCCTGGATCTACAAAGTGGTACCCGAACCAGTCTGTTACCGCACAACAACTTCCGTTTGGTCAGACCGGTGATGAATTTGTGACGGCACAAGGGCTTAATATTGGTGATATAGCACCAGGGTGGAGTTCACAAGGAAGTATCGTTGCACAATTTACAGTATCGAATACTACGACACCTCCACCTGCAGTACCGACTGTGGATCTTAAAGTTAAAAATTCTGATGGTCCAGTCACTTTAAATTTGGGAGAGGATTTGGATTTAAACTGGGTATCACAGAATGCTTTAAATTGTTCCATAACTTCTCCGTTTACTTCAGGTGTTGGTACGATGGGTAGTGCTACATTTTCCCCAGCACACCCTGATTACCCAACTGCTAGTGGTAAAACCTATACGATTGTCTGTGATAATGGTCTTGGAGTAACAGCGACAGATAGTGTTGTTGTGTATGGCCCCGCTCCACTCGTATCTACAGTTGATATCATGGCGAATAATTCGCAAGGACCAGTGACTCTGAGTCAGAACGAAGCTCTAGTTCTTAATTGGATTTCTTCTAATGTAAGTTCTTGTTCGATTGGATCTCCAGTTGATTCGGGTGTGAGTGATAATGGAAGTGCTGGACCAATAAATCCTGGACACCCTTTTTATCCTCTTGTTGGGACAAGTGTTACTTTTACAATTACCTGTCTTACAGGAAATAATGGAAGTGTAACAGATAGTGTGACAGTAATTGTTCCTCCATCAGTGCAGGTTCCACAGGCACCAACTCTTTCTGCCGCTA
This sequence comes from uncultured Candidatus Saccharibacteria bacterium, assembly GCA_964516975.1. GTDB lineage: Bacteria > Patescibacteriota > Minisyncoccia > Phycocordibacterales > Zambryskibacteraceae > CAZFAS01. Next base: position 35,797 of record CAZFAS010000003.1, on the reverse strand, counting down.
CTTCATTACAATGTGGTGGAAAAATTGATTTGGCGTGGAATGCAGTATCAACAGCAACTTCTTATAAGATATTTCGTGATGGAAACTTTGTTGCTACTACATCAGCTGTAACTTACGTAGATACTGTAAGTCCTTCAAGCTCTCATTCATATACGGTAAGGGCGGTGAATAGTGTTGGGGATTCATTAGATTCAAATGCCGTAATTGTTGCTTCGTCAGGAGTATGTGTTGTTGCACCAAATGCACCAACAATAACTGGAATTACAAGTCCGCGATGTGGTGGTTATATTGATCTTATGTGGAATGCGGTTTCGAATGCTTCATACTATAAAGTGTATAGGGATGGAAATCTCATAGGTACAACATCCTCTGTAACTTTTTCAGATCAAGTATCTCCAGATTCTCAACATGCGTATACAGTAAAGTCTGCAAACAGTGCAGGGTATTCGCAGTTTTCAAATCAAATTAATGTCACAGCGTCATCAGCATGCATAACAATTCCTTCTGCACCTGTAATAACGGCAGTTACTAGTATGCAATGTGGCGGTAAGGTTGATATCTCTTGGTCAACTGTAGCAACTGCAACTTCATATAAAATCTTTCGAGATGGAAATCTTGTTGGAACAACCACAGCTACAACTTTCACAGATATTGTAACTCCATCAACATCGCATGCGTATTCTGTGAAGGCAGTAAATAGTGCAGGGGATTCAAGCGCGTCAAACATAGTTACTGTAATTTCATCTGTAGTATGTGTAGTACCACCAAGTGCACCAACTCTCTCTGCCTCAACTTCTGTTCAGTGCGGAGGCGCTATTGATCTGTCATGGAAGGCAGTTGCAAATGCAACTTCTTATAAAGTGTTTCGTGATGGAAATCTTATAGGGACGACAACTGCTATTACATTTGTTGATACAGTTACTGCATCAAGTACGCATTCATATACAGTAAAGGCTGTGAATAGTGTCGGAATGTCGAATTATTCAAATATAGTTACAGCAACCGCATCAGCTGCATGTCCAGTTACTCCTACACCAACAGTTCAAATCTCTGCGAACCCACAAACAATTAATCAAGGACAAAATTCTACTCTTACATGGTCATCAACAAATGCAACAGCATGCTCTGGATCATGGAAGGTAGGAACAGGTACATCTGGTACTCAGGTTGTTAATCCAAATAGTACAACCATATACGGAATTACCTGTGTAGGAAATGGTGGAAGTGCTTCAGCAAGTACTACAATTCAGGTTGTTGTAGTTCCTCCACCACCTGTATGCAGAGTAACACTAACAAATCCACTTACTGCAACAGGTAAGATAGGTCAACAGTTCACACTTACTCTTACGGCAACAACAAGCACCTCAACAATTTCTTATACTGCGACAGGAATACCAGCAGGCCTCAGTCTCAGTGGCAGTACTATTAGTGGTATCCCAACTGTGAGTGGAACTTTCAGTGTTAGTATCACTGCAAATAATGGGTGTTCAACTGATACAGAAACTCTCGTTATTTCTATAGGACAAAAAGATGAGGGTGGTGGAGGAGGTTCCCATAATCCATCAGTTTCGATTGCTGCCAATCCACAGACAATTTATAAAGGACAAAATTCAACACTCACATGGACTTCGCATGATGTCTCAGCATGCTCCGCTACTTGGACAACTGCGACCTCAACATCAGGAACTAAGGTAGTTAGTCCTGCAACTTCAACATCGTATGCGATTTTGTGTACGGGATCATATGGTAGTGCGTCAGCTACCACAACAGTTACGGTACTTCCTGCCTTAGTGCCGGCAGTAACTCTCACTGCAAACCCAGCATCAATTCAATTTGGTGCAACATCAACACTTTCGTGGTCATCAACGAATGCCACAACGTGTTCTGCGCCATGGACAACGGCAACATCAACAACGGGTTCATTTGTAGTTACTCCAACTTCAACAACTTCATATTCAATACAGTGTACAAATGGCAGCACAACGGCTTCAAGTTCAGTAATTGTTACAGTTACAAATCCACCAGCTCCAGTACCGACGGTTACACTTACAGCGAATCCTAGTACCATACAAAATGGTCAAAGTTCTACTCTAACTTGGAATTCAAGTAATGTGACATCATGTGCTGCACCATGGACTTCGGCTACTTCTACAAATGGCAGTCAGGTTGTTACTCCATCTTCGACAACAGCATATTCGATTACCTGTGTTGGGCAGTATGGTAATGCAACTTCAAGCGTAACGGTTATTGTAACTACAAGTGGGGGAGGTGGAGAAAATAATCCAACAGTAACTCTCACTGCAAACCCAGCATCAATTCAATTTGGTGCAACATCAACACTTTCGTGGTCATCAACGAATGCCACAACGTGTTCTGCGCCATGGACAACGGCAACATCAACAACGGGTTCATTTGTAGTTACTCCAACTTCAACAACTTCATATTCAATACAGTGTACAAATGGCAGCACAACGGCTTCAAGTTCAGTAATTGTTACAGTTACAAATCCACCAGCTCCAGTACCGACGGTTACACTTACAGCGAATCCTTCAACAATAAATTTTGGCAGTAGCTCGACGCTATCTTGGAGTTCTACAAATGTTTCTTTTTGCGCAGCGCCATGGACAACAGCAACATCAACAACAGGTTCACTTGTTGTAGCACCGGGAGTGACTACAACATATAACATTGCATGTGGAGGCCTATATGGAACTTCAACTGCTTCTGTGAATGTGACAGTTGTTCCAGTTACTCCAGTAGTTACTCCACCTACAAGTGGTGGTGGAGGCGGTGGCACAGCACCTCGAAGTGGCACTCGTCATGGTATATCTACTTCACAGGTTCTCGGTGAATCACTCAGTTGTGATTATCTTAAGGATTATTTAAGAATCGGCTGGAGTAATGACAGAACAGAGGTGATTAAACTCCAGATCTTCCTCCGAGAACTTGAAGGATTTAAGAATCTTTCAATTACAGGAGTGTTTGATATTGATACCTTTAACGCAGTTTCAACATTCCAAGAGCGATACCCAGAAGCTATTCTTACTCCATGGGGATACAAGGTAAATGAGCCGACAGGATTCGTATATATTCTTACAAAAAAGAAAGTAAATGAGATCGTATGCCAGAGAGCATTTCCACTCAATACATTGCAGGAAACAGAAATTCAGGAATTCAAGAGTTTCCTAGAAAGTTTGAAGAGTAAGGGGGTCATTGTTCCAGAATTGCAAACAGTACAGGTTACAAGACCGGTTACACTTACAAATACTCCCGTGTCTACAACCACTGTGGGTTCTAATCATCTTGATCTAAAACCACTTACAGGAGTATCTAATGAAAAAATAGAGGATAATACGAAAGTCACGAAGAATGGATTCTTTTCGAGAATTGCAGGTCTGTTCTCAAATAATGCAGTAAACAGGGAAGCGGCAGGTGCGGTGTTCGCTGGTCCTCAGGGATGGGAAGAGTCACTCAATTCCATTGTCGTATTCTTCACTATTTTGCTTGGTCTATATCTTATCGTGACAACGATTGTGGAAAGACAAATGAAGAAACGATCGTTAACACTTGATTCACAAAAAATTAGAAAGATGTTTATATTTATTCTGGGTCTCTTGGTGAGTGCAGTAATAGCATTTGCAGTACGATTCTACTCAATAGTACTTCCGCTTGTTGTACTCATGATTATACTTTCTGTAAGTTTGCTTTGGTTTACTTTGAAACCAAAAGAAGTTCGAACGATCATTACGATCGATAAACCTTAGAGACTTAGATTGCCTTGTGCTCTAAAAGAAGAACTCCGTTTGAGTAAAGCGGGGTTTTTCTTTATATGTTCAAATGTGGCGATTGCGATCATGACACTGTTATCAGTCGAGAGATCTTTTGTTGGTATAAGGAGTTTTACTGTGCCTATTTCATTTGTTAATTTTTCAAATTGAGAGCGGATGAATGGATTTGCTATTACTCCACCACCGATGATGAGTGTTTTTGGTTTGTAGAGTTCGATCGCTTTTTTTGTTTTGGTGATGATTACATCTGTGATTGCATCTTCGAATTCTTTTGCTATTTCTTCTTTTTGCTTCAATGTTAGTTTTTTGTCGCGGACCTTATACAAAACAGAAGTTTTGAGTCCTGAAAATGAAAAGTCAAAATCTTTCGTGTTAATCATCGGTCGGGGGAGGTCCCAGTTTACAGCGGTGTATTCTTTGAGACGTTTCTTCTCAGCAAGTCTGCTTATTTCTGGTCCGCCAGGATATGGGAGAGAAAGCATTCGAGCCACTTTGTCATATGCTTCACCAAGTGCATCATCGCGAGTTTTTCCGATGACAGAGTAAGAAAGTGGTTTCTTTGAGTATACAAGTTCGGTGTGTCCTCCTGAGATAAGAAGAGCTAGAGCTGGGTACTGTAGTGTTCCTTTTGAATCGAGAAGTGGAGAGAGGATATGACCTTCCATATGGTTGATTGGAATTACGGGTATATTCCACATAGCACCAAGCGCCTTGGCAAATGTAATACCGGTCCATAATGCTGGTTCTAATCCTGGGCCTTGGGTTACACCAATTGCAGTAATGTTGGGTTTTTTGTAATGAGTATAAATGTATTCAATGTGTTCAATGAATGCGGTTTCTTTACCAATGTTTTCTGCGATAATAGATCTCGTTTTTTCATTGATAGATCTTTTTTCTTTTTTGAGCATGTTCGCTTCCTTTAGGCATTCGGTAAATAGGGGAGGAAGGTTTTTGATATGCTCTCTTTTTGCAAGAAATGGATATACACCCCCATATTTTTTATGGAGTTTAATTTGTGAATACAAAGCATTTCCCAGTACCGTATACTTGGATTTCTGGCCTATCTTTTTTGCTTCTAGTATTGAAACAGCTGTTTCATCACATGAGGTTTCAATAGATAAGATTTTCATATATGTATCGGGGATTGGGAGTCGGTCACGAGTATTTTTCTGCTGAAAAATCTCTCGACCCCGCCTTTATATTTGTGTGGTCCACAATAATTCATTTTTCGTCAAAAATGAATTTTCCAGACCTGGACTCGACTATTTTTGTACTCAAAAATATGTCTCCGTCTTCACAAATGTTAGGAAAAAGTGAAGAAGTTCACTTTTTCCACACTTTGTGACCCTACGGGGAGTCGAACCCCGCTTCCAAGCTTGAAAAGCTTGTGTCCTAACCGATAGACGATAGGGCCGTTTTGAGTTCAAAAATAATAACATCTTTTGTAAAAAAATCAAAAAATGCTAGGATATTTCGGCATTTGGTGGTTTTACGAACTTTTTGTTTGGAGGAGTGGCTGAGTGGATACAAAGGAAACTGCTTTCCTTTGTATCCGAGTAGTAACGAGGTGGACAATACTCAGCACTCCGATCGTGGACCAAAATACGAAGTATATTTTGGAGGAGTGGCTGAGTGGTTGAAGGCACTGGTTTCGAAAACCAGCAAGGGTGAAAGCCCTTCGAGAGTTCAAATCTCTCCTCCTCCGCATCTTGAAAATCCGCTAGCCATGGCGTGATTTTTTTGTCTGAGTTTTGTGTATTAAGAAATCATTTGTATTTTGTATAAAAAGTACTACTATCGTAAGTATGAAAGTCTATAGCAAGGTTATTAAGCCCATCCTCTTTCTTTTCCACCCAGATCGGGTACATGGAACAATCGTGAAAACTGGTTGGTTTTTAGGTTTGTTTCCATTTGTCCGTTCACTCATGAGTAAGGTTTTTGTATTTGAAAGCTCATACCTCTCGCAGACAATACTTGGCGTAGATTTTAAAAATCCAATAGGACTCTCAGGCGGTTTCGATAAGAATGCGCAACTTATTCGTATTATCCCGACAGTTGGGTTTGGGTTTATGGAAGTTGGCTCGATTACTCGCTTTGCATACAAAGGTAATAAAAGACCATGGAGTGTAAGGTTGCCGAAGGACAGATCTTTGATTGTAAATTATGGTCTGAAGAATCGGGGAGTTGATGTTCTATTTCCTGTAATCGAGAATACGTCAAGAGAAATTCCACTTATTGTAAATATTGCAAAGACGAATGATAAAGCCATTTCAGGACAGGGAACGATCGATGATTATATTTATTCATATAAGAAGCTTGAAAGCGTGGCGGATGTTATCAATATAAATATAAGCTGTCCAAATACTGGAGATGGAGTACTATTGTGTGAAGATATTGATTTGCTCACACGACTTCTCGAGGAATTACAGAAAGCATTTGATGTGACAAAGGATAAAAAGCCGATTTTGCTCAAACTAAAGCCAGATCTTTCACTTGATCAACTTACTCATATTGTGATGACGGTGAAGCGATATCCATGTGTGAAGGGATATATTATCTCTAATCTTTCTAAGAATCGCGCTTTACTCAAACATACTCCTGCGGGTGAACATGAACAATATAAGGGTGGTATTTCAGGTGAGCCCATTCGTGATATATCAACACATATGATACGAGATGTGAGAAGGCTTGCTGGTAATGAGTATGTAATCATAGGGTGTGGAGGAGTTTTCACAGCACAAGATGCTTACGAGAAATTAAAGGCTGGGGCAAATCTAATCGAGCTTATTACTGGTCTTGTGTACGAAGGACCAAGTGTACTTAAACAAATAAATAGCGGACTTGTTGATTTGCTCAAGAAGGACGGTCTTTCTAATGTGAGTGAAGTTAAAAAGTATTGGAAATAGAATTTTCTTCTGTATAATTCAATAAATTCAAAATTACATGGGCGGTTAGCTGTTTTGGTAGGTATAAGCAATTCATTCGGGCGGTTAGCTGTTTTGGTAGGTATAAGCAATTCATTCGGGCGGTTAGCTCAGTTGGTAGAGCGCAACATTGACGTTGTTGATGTCAGAGGTTCGAATCCTCTACCGCCCACAATATAAAACACCCAGCAAATGCTGGGTGTTTTATATTGTGCGGTCGGATTCGAAAGCCGGAGCACGACGGTGCGAGGCGGGGTCGCAAGATTTTTTAGCAGAAAAATACTTGTGACCGAATCCTCTACCGCCCACAATAAAATTTGTGTAACAGGGTTTGTAGTTGGATTCTGACGATTACTTATTTTTGATTAAATCAGGAATATCTTCAGTTGATATTTTGTATGCAGTCTCTGATACAGTTTTGATAACAAGTTCAAGAACACCTAAGTCAGTACTCGAAGTTGCTCTTGTCATTACACACAGTAGATATGGATGAGAGGGGATATATACTATTCCGCAATCATGGAGTTCCGTAATATCTATATTCGGGCTTTCATCTTGGAATTGTCCAAATTTGTGTGAGACGAAAATACCACTTGGTATGCCCGCAATGATACCCTCATTAAAATTACTTGAACCTAGGAGTTCTAGTGCTTTTTGTGAATATTCATGATCTAAGTAGTTTGCATTATAGAGTATTCTAAGAAATCGAGAATATGTGTTCGCTGAAATATGAATACTACTTCCCGGTTTATCACCCCAAGTTTGAATACCTAAGTCGGTGAATACTGTGTTTATAGTTTTAGGATCAAGGTTTTCTAACAGAAGATCCTTTGCTACATTGTCAGAATTTTTTATCATTCGTTCGAGGAGATATTCTATTGTATAGGAAGTATTTGGTTGAAGGGTATTGAATTGGATATCTTTACTATTTGCAGTATTTCCCTTGTAGTAGATTTCTTTTTTGGAAAGCTCTGGTTTTTCCTGGATCTGTTTGTACCAGGCAATGAGCACTGGAACTTTTAGTAAACTTGCAGGATTATATTCCATATTTTCTCCAACACCTGCCCAAATACCACTATTGAGATCACGATAGTATATAGAGATATTTTTCATTCCGGGTACATTAAGTAGATCGTAGGTTTTTAACTTTAGTTTCTCTTCAATAGATTTTGCGCTTCCAGAACCAGGTCCTGCAACATCAGCAATAACGAGTGGACTGATGAGTTTATACTCAGGATCAGGGACACGGATACTTTTTATCGTATACCCATGGTCTATAGTGAACTTACATAATGAAAATCCAACAATAAAACCAAACAAAAAAATACACGCTTTCAGTACAAGTGTTTTATTTTTAAATACACTTTTTATTCTATTTTCGTATACAGGGGAGAGTCGCATTTGAAAATTATATCGATTTATACCGGTAGTTTCATATCCATTTACTAGAATAGATTTTTATGGTAGAGTCCAGAAGGAAGAACTTTCCGAAACTATATACAAGGAGAATTGCCATGAGACGCTTTGTATTATTGGTTGCGCTCTGGGTTCCACTTCTGGGACTTTCAGCGCAGACCAAGAATAAGGCAAAGGAGAAGGATCTTGGATATGCTTTTGTGTCTAAAGGTCCGGTGACACAAAATGAGCTCGTTTCTTTGCTAGCAACCTGTAAATCAGGTTCCAAGAAGAGCCAGAGGTTGCGTGTTAGTTGTCAGGATTTTATGAGTGCTATCAATGCCGCAGATCCTGACGCTGATGTGCGAAATGTAAATCAGCTTGCTGGGTACGTTGAAACCTTGACTGAGATGTCATGCCCAAAAGGTCGAGGCAAACTCACAAGATACATGCTTCCGAGTGGAAAAGTAGACAATATGTGGGAGCGTGATTTCAGGCAAGGTGAGAAGTGTCTCTCAAATGCCAATACGAATTCCTACGTGTTGTCACTAACCTGCGGGAACCCAATTCTATCACCCAAGGCGTTACCTTTCGTCGATACCCCAAAGGTTGAAAAGACGAAATCAGTGATTCCTGCGGTGGTAAAGGACACTTTATTTGTTTCTGCAAGGGACACGATTCGTGCATTCTACAGCGCTGCCTCTAGGAAGGACTCACTAATTGTCCTTGATAGCGGCAGGATGGACCTGAGTTCTGTTATCGTGAACTTTAAGGTTGTAAAGGACACAACGCAAGTGCCGCTTGTAGTAGCGAATATCACAATACCGGTTGAGCAAAAGAAGCGCAGATGGATCAAACCTGCACTCTTAGGTTTTGTGACCGGGGTTGGGGTAGGTGTTCTCATTTGTGAATTGTCTCATAGGAAGGACAAAGTTGTGTACATTAGAAACGGAGGTCCAGTAAATCCACCAAATGGGAGTATGGGTCCAAGTCTCACTACCAGTCCAAGGATAGGATTTGTCGGTAGACTTGGAATTCGATTTCCATAGAAAGATCTTTAGACAGCGCCATGGTGCGCTGTCTTTTTTTACTTGATTCGCCTTAAAATAGCGCTATACTAAAAGAAGTAAGGTTGTATGTTCAGAAGTGAATGTAGTGTATTGACATAAAGTTTAAAAGTTTGCATAGTTTACGCAGCGTTTTGTATGCGTGTTTTATTATTATGTGTTTTTATTTATTAAATGTATGAAATTAGTATCACAGCAGACACTAAAAAAAATGCATAAATTTTTTAGTGTGTTCATGTCTCTTGTTCTTGTTTTACAAGCAGTGGGTCCTGGAGTACTTTCAATAAAAGTTGCAAATGCTACATCAAATGAAAGTGAGCATCAGAAAGTAAATATTTGCCATAAAGATGGTAATTCAGGAAATTGGAATGCACTTAATGTAGATGCAAATGGGTGGAATGGACATTCAGGTCATGATGACGATTATCTGTATGCTGGACCATTAAACGAAGACGGTAAGCCAAAGACAAAAGAAAATGCAGGAAATCTTTGGTGTAAAAATCATGTAGCACCAAAGCTTACCGTAACTAAGACAGTGGTGAATGCAGGCGGTGGCACAAAAACTGCGAATGATTTTAATCTTAAGGTTGATTCAGTTTCAGTGTTAAGTGGTGTTGCTGTAAAGACGACAGTTGGAACACACACAGTGACCGAAACAAATCTTGAGCACTACACTGCTGGAGTATGGGGTGGTGATTGCAATGAGAACGGTCAAGTAACACTTGCATATGGTGATAATAAGACGTGTACAATTACTAATACCTATAAGGCGCCCCAACAAATTGAAAACACTTGCGTAGACCCATCTATGAATGGTGGCGGTAAGATCGTTTCATTTGGCGTTTCTCCTGAAGATACACTTCAAAAAGTGTTAACTGATGCGGGATACACGGTAAATACGGTTGCAGATGAAACAGGATACACATCGTTTAATGTGCCAGCTGGAACTGCATCAGTAAGTTTTGTTGTAAAGTTAATCGATAAAAAGGCTGGAAACACACAAACATTTGGTTATTACACAAATGGTGATGTGGCAAACTTCGTGCCAGTATTTTCTGTTCCTCCAACAGTAAGTGGAACTGTATCTGCACCAGTAACAGTCAATACTACTGGTGTAACAAAGATTGGTTTCGCTATTAAGACAACAAATGGAGACACTACAAAAACTTTTGCAACTGAACCAAACGCTCTCAATTCAGATAATGGGTCAGATGACCATGCTGTTGTATATAATGTCACTTCAAATAAATATATTGTTGCATTTGAAGATTTACCATTTGCAACATCTGATAAAGACTATAACGATCTTGTAGTTGAAGTAAGTATTACGAATTGCACAAAGGTCACGACAGAATGTAAGCCGGGCGTTGAGTTACTTAAAAATGGCGATTTTGAAAAGCCTGTCGTAACAAATCCTGCAAGTTGGGATGTGTTTACAAACAGTACTCCTGATCTCGGGTGGACAATTGAGTGGTTTGGAGGATCATCAACTTATAATGAGCAGAATCGTCCAGATCCAAAACTCGAATTACAGAATGGTGTTATGGGTTGGTTAGCTCAAGGTGGTAACCAGTACGCGGAACTTGATACAGATTGGGGTGGACCAAGTAGTGGATTATCTGGAGAACCTGCATCTGTAAAAATTTATCAAGATATACCAACAGTTCCAGGTAAAAAATATGATGTTTCGTTTGCATTTTCACCACGACCAAATTCTGGATCTTCAGAAAATATGCTTGATGTGCTTTGGGGTGCAACAACGGTTGATAGTTTGACTGAGGATGGAACATCAAATGCAAATACAGTATGGAAGACACATACATATACAATTACTGCAACAGAGCCAGTAACACGATTAGCATTTATTGATAAAGGGACTCCAAATTCTGTCGGCACATTCCTCGACAGTGTGAGTGTGCAGTGTGCAAAAGAATGTAAAGCAATCGAGGGAGTAGTTGTAAGTGATGCAACAACTTCTGTAGGTGATGGTAATGCAGTTGCACTTAACTATATTCATCCTGGATGGACAGCAAATATTCCTGGAGCAACATGGATTTGGTCAACAGATCCAGTGCAGAACCCAGGTGTAACTGAGACAAAAACATTTACAAAGAAATTTACAGTTGGCGGAACTGCGACAAGTGGTTCACTTGATATTGCTTCTGATAACTATTACAAGGTATGGGTGAACGGTGTATTAGTTGGTGAAGAGCAGACTGATGAAAATAATTTCCAATCTGGTACACAAGATCACTATGATGTAACAAGTCTGCTGAAGAGCGGAGAAAATACTATTACTATAGAGGGAACAAATAAGGGTGTGGAGGGAAGTGATGCTACTTCAAATCCTGCAGGAATTCTCTTTAAATTAGTTTGGGTTGGAAAAAATTGTGGTGATGATGATAATGGCGGAGATGGTGACCATCCAACATCAAAGATCCACTTCAAGAAATATGTTGACGGTAAGGTTGCAACATCAGAATCTGCACAACAAAAATCATTTGTTGTGGGTGTTCAAGGTGGTGACTGGGCAGGTGATGTAGTTCTTGATGCAGAGCATTCATATGAAGGTGCAAGTGGGGCAATCTCAGATGAATTTAGTAGCGTAAGTGCGGCAGAACAAACAAAATCTGAAGTACATCCAAATAGTGTTGTTGTTTCTTCACAACGTGAATGTTCACCAGGAATGTTTTATGTGGATGGATACACTACAAGTAACTTGAGTTTTGCAGATGCTGCCACAAAGACAGTAAGTTCAAATAATCCATCATGGTTAACACTAAGTGGAGATCAGTATGTGATTGTTTGGAATAAATCATGTCCAACAACTTCGACAGTTATTGCAACAAAGATTGTGTGTACAAATGAAGCAGATCTCCCGAATTGGGGGAATGGTGGTCCAGCAATTACTTCCACAACAGCAACAAACTGGGTAGCTGAGCATAATAGTTGTCACCTAGAGCCAAATTGGCAGTTTGAATGGGCACCAAGTGGAACAGCAGATGCTGGTAACACACTTCTCGGTCCTGCGGGAGCGCCTTGGGTAACATCAGGAATGACTGCAAATGACGGAACAGTTTCAATTTCAATCCCTGCTCAGAATGATCAGACATATGTATGGTTTCGAGAGGTTCTTAAAGCAGGATACATTCCATTTACCTATGGAAATGATCCACAGAATCCAAATGGAAATAACAAGACAGCAGAAGTATATTGTAATGTCGATGTAAAGAATTATGACAACTATGACAGAATCGATAATCTCAAAGTTGGTAATACTTACTATTGTGTAGCGTGGAATTCTCCAGTGAAGACTGATGTGGGAATTGAAAAGACTGTAGACAATGCAAATCCAAATAGTGGCGCAACAGTGACATATACAATTAACGTTACTAACCATGGCCCTGAAACAGCAACAAACGTAAAAGTGACTGAAGCGCTTCCAGCAGGTCTGACATATTCATCAAACACAGCAACCCAGGGAACCTATGATTCTGGCACAAATATGTGGTCTGTAGGGGCTCTTACTCTCGATCAGACAGCCACTCTTACTCTTAAGGCAACTGTAACTGGGGAGGGAACAATTACAAATGCTGCAGATGTAACTATCGATCCACAAATCGATATCAATACAGAGAATAATCATGACCAGGTTGATATCACAGTGAAGAAAGAAATAGTGACTGGTTGTACAACAAACTGTGGTGAGGATGGGCCACATGATGAAGACAAGCCGAAGGATGATGATAAACCAACTCCTCCATCGTCAGGAAGTAGACATGGTATCGTAGCTGGTTCTACATCTGGTGGAAGTAGTGGTGGCGGAAGCGTAACTAAGAAGCCGGATGGTGAAGTGTTGGGTGCCTTTACAGGACTTCCAAACACTGGAATTGGTCCAATCACACTAAACCCATTAACACGAACCGCAACGACTCGTACACAAAATACAAGTACGACAGCATCACTTGTTTTTGCAAGTTTGCTCTCGCTCTTTATCCTCAATTACGTTTCGATCAAGGTTCTCAAGCTTCATAAAAAATAAAGCGAAAAACAAAAACACCCTCGAGACAAGTTCTAGAGGGTGTTTTTGTATACTATACTATGTCTATGATTCGAAAGATTTTTCTCATTGCATTTTTAGTTCTTTTTCCATTACTTTCTTACGCTGAAGTGGTATTAGATCCGGATCTGATCATGAAAGATATTAATGCTGAGCGTACAAAAGTCGGACTCTCGTCGCTTTCGGAAAATAATATATTATCGAATGCGGCACAGTTAAAAGCTCGTGAGATTGCAACAAAACAAGCTTTGACTCATAGCACTGGTATGCCGTGGCCAGCTCTCTCGCAGGCAGGATATGCGTATCAGTATGCTGGTGAGAATCTTGCTGTAAATTCGTGGCCAGAAAGTCAGCTCGTAAAAGACTGGATGGAATCAACATCACACAGACAGAATATATTGAATTCTATATTTAAAGATATTGGAGTGGGTGTTGTGCGGGGAACCTATATGGGGCAAGATACAACATACGCTGTTGCATATTTTGCTGTGCCAAAATCACACAGTGTAGTGTTGGGTGCCACAACGCAGAGTAATGATGGTGAAACACTCAATGAGAAAAAGATGGCAATTATAAGACAGCTCATCGTGTTACTTACCGAATATTTAAGAATTATCAATGAAACTCGTATATAAGAGAAAGTTGAATAGATATAAAAAACGCGTATATCAATACCGGTACGTTATTACAATAAACTGCGTATGGATACTGCTTATTGGTGCTTTTATTATCTTCAAACAAGGCAATATTCGAGAAGAAAAAATCGTCCTTCCATCACCACCAGTTGTATCAATACCAAGGGATGAATATGTTCCCACATTTGGTCCTCAAAGGGTTATTATTCGTAAAGGAGACATAGATGTACCTGTAGAGCCAGTAGGTATAGGAAAGGGTGGTAATATGGCTGTACCAGTCGATTTTGGGCATGCAGGATGGTATAAATATGGCGTAGAGCCAGGCGACAGAGGGACGGCTGTAATCGCAGGCCATTTGGATAATGGGAAGGGTTCGCCTGGGGTTTTTTATCATATAAAAGAGCTGCAAAAAGGAGATGAAATAAAAGTAGTAACACATACTGGCGCAGAGGTTTCTTTCTTGATTAAAGAGGTGAGGGTTGTAGACTATATGGATGCTCCGCTTGATGAAATATTCGGGACAAGTACAGATGGTGTAAGGTTAAATCTCATAACCTGTGACGGTACATGGATACCGGAAAAGAAAATGTATTCAGATCGGCTTGTGGTGTTTGCTGAAAAAAAAGAAGACCCCAAGACAGCGACTTCGACTGCAACGACTACAAAGTCTACGATAAAAAATGTTCCCAAAAAGATAAAAAAATAATTGTTTGCGCATGTAATAAAATCATGGTATAGTTTTTAGGTGAAATCTATTGTGAAAAAATATTTTATACCAAATAAAGAGAATGAATATAAGCCCCATGTGATGAGAAAAACATCAGTGGCTGTCATCGCATTTTTGGCATTATTCATTTTTTTTATTGGGTATGCTCAGCATTCATTTATACAGAAAGGCAACTTCTTAAGTGCTGTAATTCCTGAGTCACTTGTTGAACTTGCAAATGGTGATCGCGCTCAAAATCAACTTTCAATGCTCGTGGTGAATCCGCTTCTTGTGAAAGCTGCGCAAGAAAAAGCAAATGATATGGCAAAAAATGGATATTTTGCTCATACAAGTCCATTTGATAGTGCTAAAAACCCATGGTTCTGGTTTAAGGGTGCTGGATATGACTTCGTTTACGCTGGTGAGAACCTCGCTGTGAACTTTAGTGATTCGGTAGATGTAAATGGAGCATGGATGAATTCACCAGGGCACAGGGCTAATATTTTGAATGGAAAATTTACTGAGATTGGTATTGCAACTGCAAAAGGTTTTTATAAGGGGCAAGAAACAATCTTTGTTGTACAAATGTTCGGTAGACCTCAGACAAAAATTGCTCTTACGGTACCTGTTCCAAAGAAGCCAGTGCTAACGAAAGCAACAACAAGCACAACTACACTCCAAGCGAAATTACCTGTAACGGGCGTTTCAACAACAAGTACAAGTACGGTGCTTAGTGCCACTGCAGAAAATACTCAAAAAGTATTAGCCCAGTCGGAAACCTTTATAGCAGTTGAGAACGTTGCAAAGGATACGTCATCTCAAGTGATCACGGGTCTCGAACCAGCAAAAACATCATGGTTAGAGAGGATGATGGTAAGTCCGAAGAAGACTACGAGTATATTGTTCTTACTTCTCGCAACGTTCGTGCTCATATCACTCCTTATTATGATAGGAATTGAGTTTAAACATCAGCACATGAAGCTCGTTGCTTTCGGAGTTGGGCTTTTGGTACTTATTCTGACACTCTCATACATTTACCGAACATTCCTTATCGCTCAAGTGATCGTAGTGTAAAACTATTTTGTGTGGATATGTGAGTAGATGTCTTCGAGCGCTCGTACAGCATCGCCAGCAGCGATGTTGTTTTGGTGGTAAAGACTATCAGTACAATCACCAGCTGCCCAAATACCGGCAGTCTTTGTTTGTTGTGTTTTTGGATCAATGATGATTTGTCCGTATTGATTTCTCTCTACAATATCTTTTACATAATCAGTTGCAGGGATAAGACCGATTTCAACGAATACTCCAGTTACCGGTACCTCAACTAGACTTTGTGTTGTGTCATCTGAATACACCACAGAAGAAACAAATTGAGAGCCCTTTATTTCAACTGGAGTTGCTTTTTCGATGGCTTTCATGTTTGGATGTGCGGTGACTTTTTCTACGGTAACTGGGTCAGCTTTAAAATTACCATGAGTTATTAAGGTGACGCTCTTACAGTATGCGAGAAGCTGCGCTGCTGTTTCAAATCCAGCATTTCCTCCGCCAATCACCATAACATCTTGATCTGAGAAGAGCGGTCCGTCACATGATGCACAATATGTTATACCTTTATTTTCAAATTCTTTTGCCCCCCTTATATCGAGTTTTCTTCGTGAGCTTCCGGTAGTAACGAGTACTGTCTTTGCATCATATGTACCATTATTTGTTTGTATCGAGAAGCCGCTATCAGTTTTACTTACAAGCGTTACACGCTCACCCTCATGAATATCTACGGAATCCTTTGCATATGCAAGGAGATGCTTTTTAAGATCTTCAGCAAGTTGAGTTCCAGGGATATTTATAGTACCAATCCAGTTTTCAATTCCTGTGGAGTCGATACTTTGTCCACCAAAACTTTCGGTAATAAGTACTGTTTTTAATCGCTTTCGTGAAGCGTATACGCCAGCGGCTACGCCAGCAGGGCCTCCACCTAATATTGCCAAGTCATATATCATAATTCACCAATACTACTATATTTTTTCTATATACAAAAATCACCCAAATGGGTGATTTTGTTAGTTACTTTAGCTTCGATCTTCGGAGGAATGCTGGTACCGCACCCCAGTCATCATCATCGTTTGAGTCGATATTTGGAGTTGATGGTGCTGGTGCTGGAGGAGGTACAGATTCGATTTTCTTTTCTTCAACGATCTTTTCTTTTGGAGTTGGATTAAATGAGTTAAAGATTTTACCTTTCTTTTCCTCATCATTACTATTGTTGTTGTTTGAAGCGAAGAGAGACTTTTTTACTAGGCTTTCTGGGAAACCAGACGCGATAACGGTAATCTTAATTTCACCTTTTTTGAGCTTCTCATCTCGTACGGTTCCGAAGATAATTTTTGCGTTTGGATCGACAGACTCAGTAATAATTTTCGCTGCGTCTTGGATTTCAAACATTGTAAGGTCATCATTTCCTGCGATTGAGAAGAGGACACCCTTAGCACCAGAAACAGAAACTTCGAGGAGTGGGGAATTGATAGCAATTCGCGCAGCTTCTTCCGCTCGCTTCTCGCCAGATGCATAGCCAATACCCATGAGGGCTGCACCTGCGTTTTCCATGACTGCACGTACATCTGCGAAGTCGATATTGATAAGTCCTGGGGTTGTAACGAGATCAGAGATACCCTCTACTGCTCTTCGGAGAATATCATCGCACATTGCAAAAGCATTTCTTGCTGTTGTGTCTTTGTCGATAGTAGCGAGGAGTCTGTCATTTGGGATGATGATAATTGCGTCAACAGATTGTTTGAGCTCTTCAATTCCTTGCTCAGCAATACGCATTCGCTGGAGTCCTTCAAAGAAGAATGGCTTTGTTACAACGGCGACAGTTAAGCACCCTGATTCTTTAGCAGTTTTAGCAATAGCTGGGGCAGCTCCTGTACCAGTTCCTCCACCCATTCCACATGCGATGAATACCATATCAGCACCTTTTACCGCTTCTTGTATTTCTTCTTTTGTTTCTTCTGCAGCTCTTCGTCCGAGTTCAGCATTCATGCCAGTGCCGAGTCCGCGAGTGAGATTTTTCCCAATGTGAATTTTTCTTTTTGCAAGAGAGTGATGGAGATCCTGTGCATCAGTATTAACCGCAATAAAATCAACGCCCTTAACTTTAGAGTTAATCATGTGATTTACGGCATTTTTTCCTGAGCCTCCGACTCCGATCACTTTGATTCGAGCAAATGCTTCGACGTCTGGTTTAATTTGTGGCATGGTAATGGTTTTGGAAATGGTATTTTCTAGTAAGTAAGGTCATCATAACAGAGCCCTCTAAAAAGAAAAGTATCTTGACAGTGTACTTATCCTATATTGTATATAAGTTACTTTAAAAAAGATTAGCCATTCAAAAAATGGCTAATATATTATGGCAAAAACGGTCGCACCCAATTTTTTAGGCCTTTGAGGAAGTTGCCCGGAGTACGCATCACAATACCAGTTGCACTACTCTCGTCCTCATTGAATCCGATGATACAGAGCCCAAGAGCAACAGCAAAAAAGGCATCTCGTAACTTTCCTTTTTCTTTTTCAGGAAAGTTTATATGAGCAACACGCGAAGGGAGTTTAAGGGAAAGTTTTGCAAAATCTTCTATAACCGAAATACTTGATCCACCTCCCGTAATAACGATTCCTGCAGGAAGAAGGCCATTTTTCCCAATCTTTTTAAGATGTGCTTCTATAAGTTCAAACATATCTGAGAGTCGTGCGGAAATAATTTCATCAAGTTTCTTTTTGGGATACGTTGTTGTTGTTATGCCACCAAGTTTTATACTCTCAGCCTCTTCGAGAGGGATACGTAGCCCGAGTGCTATGTCATTGGTGATATCTGTTGATCCAATGGGGAACACTTCAAGAGATATTGGGTTGTTGTCTTCAAATACAACTATTGAAACAGTCTCTGAGCCGATGTTTGCAAGTACACAACCTGCGATTCTTTGAGCCTTTGTTAGGGTCACAAAACTTGCTGCGATAGGCGAAGCGACGATATCAATAACTTCCACACCCGTCTCCTCCACAGCTTCTACGAGATCTCTGAGGTGGTGTTCAAGGCATGTAATAAAGAGTGCTTTGATTTCGAGTTTTACACCTTTCATGCCGATCGGGCGATTGCCGAGTACATCCTTTCCATCGACTTTGCTTTTCACAGGGATTTCATAAATAATCCTTCTGTTTTGAGAAAGAGCACTTGGGATTTCTTGACGTGCTATTTCCATTGCTTTTTGAGTATCAAGCTCAGTAACTTCTGAGTCACCACGAGTAATCATGACCGTACCTGATGAAGCAATGCCTGTAAGACCAATACCACCCACTGAAACATACGCACGTTTGATTGAAATACCTGAAGATTTTTCTGCTTGTTCGAGCGCAACCTTAAGGGAACGTGTTACTTCATTTACATTTACTATATAACCATGGCGAAGACCTTTTGATTCGCAAAAACCGGTACCAAGAACATGCGGGTGAGTGCTGTTTTGGTCTCCGGATTTCTCAGCAACCACCACCTTGATTTGGTATGTACCGATATCTATGCCGACTGCGATATTACGAGCCATGAAGTGAACAAGGTTTGCTACTAACTAATAATACACACAAGCAAGATGGAGAATTTAGATATTAAATTTTCTCCTTATTTTTCGCTCTGTATTCTCCATTGTACTACCGTGGTCCATTCCTTTCAAATGAAGTAAACCGTGGATAAAGAGATATCCAACAAAATTTTTATATTTCTCGCTAAATTGTGGCGCCTCAGCTTTTGCTTTCTTTAGATTAAGAAAAATTTCTCCTTCGGTATCTCCAAGTGAAAAAGACAGCACATTGGTTGGTTTATCTTTGTTTCTGTACGTTTTATTGAGTTTTCTTGAGAGTGTATCTCCTGCAATAACTAAAGAGAGGGAGTATTTTTTACCTAGGACTGAGTTTTTTATATCGACAAAAGGCAAGGGTGGTACCTTGCCTTTTGTCTTGTTCGTTATTGAGAAATTATTATTTCTTTCCTCGGCCATTGTCTACGATTTTACCCAGCTTCATCAATTTATTGATTTCTTCTCTTCGCTTGAGAACTTTAAGGGTCTTTTTTCGTTTTACTGCCTCAGAAATATTTCGAGAAGCGTATCGAATTGAGCGTACGCGTGGAAGGACTCCAGCGCCCTGTACTCGCTTTGTAAAGCGTCGTAATAGGGATACACTATTTTCGTTTGCACCTCGTTCTACTTCTATATTTATCATAAGAAGCACATATTAGCACACAATGCTTGTATAGGCAATATATTACGATTTTAGGCCCTTTAAGTAGGAAATAAGGCCAGAAATAGGGACGGTTTCTTGCACCCTAGTGTTCATATCCCTAACGGTTACTGAGTTTTCAATAGCTTCCTTTTGGCCAATGATGAGAACGTGCGTTACTCGCGTATTTTCAGCACTGCCGAGTTGACTTTGGAGCTTGTCTTTCGCGAGAGCGTGGGTTACTGGAATTTTTGCTTTTCTTAGGATATCTATGACATGGAGTGACTTCATTTTCCCTTGAAATCCGAGTTGAATGAGATAAAAACGCGGTTTGCTAAATGTTTTTACTATTGTACCGGTATTTTTTTTCTTAAAACAAAGTGTTGCACCAAAAGATGGGAGCTCTCGTTTCATACCGAGTTTTTTTGTAAGTCGAGAGTAGCAGAAACCACTAGCTAAAACATTTTCCTCACCCTTTTCGTTTTCTGAAATGATTTCGAATTGTGTTTGGGAGCAAAATGAAGGGGAATTAATAAGTGTAGTCCTGATGGTATATGGTATGTCGAAACTTTCGACGTACTCTAGTACTTCCTTGAAGTGTATTCTTGCACTTTCTGAAAGGAAACTCATAGATTTTGGGGCATCATTATGGATATGTTCGCATTTTGGGTCTTTCGTACGAATAACTTCGAATATATCCTGTTTAACTAGTTTACGAAGCTCGGGCGTCATGGCGTTAATGTTTTTTCGAACATACCCACTGATCATACGCTCATAATCGTTTATTGATTCTTTGTCTCCAAGGCTATTGAGACGAATTGAGAGGTTGGTGTACCCTTCATCTTGGAGTATGGATAGGCAAGTTCGAATAAGAAGCGCCTCAGCTGAACTGCTCTGCAGACCAATTATTTCAAGGCCGAGTGAGCTTTCTCCTGGCTTTTTTCTTGCCCCTTTTTGTATTGGTTTATGATAGGTGATAAGCAAGGGGTGAGGCTCATGGTTAAGACCCCACTCTTGGTAGGCACGAATGAGAGCAATTTTTTCTACTATATCTGCAGCAAATGGTTTTTCTTTTTCGATATACCCGAGGTTGTAATAGGGATCTTTGACTGTTTTTTGTGTAGTAATGTCTTTATCAGTGACTTCAGGGCTTATTATTGGTGTAAATCCAAAATATGAAGCAACAATCATCTCTTTATCGAATTCTTTCAACTTGAATGTAGGTTCAAGTGGTTTTACCTTTTTTGGAATTTCCTGCGCAACTTTTTTCATCATTGTGCTTGTTCGAGAAGTGTTCGTTTATCACCTGGGAGATATCCAGCTGTACTTATTGGAAAGAGTCTTAAGATTGGTCTACCGACTATATCTTGTGTCGGCATTGGTCCCCAATACCTTGAATCCGCACTTCCAAGTCTGTTGTCACCCATTACAAAGTATTCATCTGTACTAAGTGTTGTGCTGAAGTTGTCACTTTTTGGATATACGATATATGGTTCATTGAGACTGAAACCTTTTGGATTTTTTGGATTTTTAATTGTCACAACACCAGATTTTATTTCTACTGTCTCACCTGGGAGACCAATAACTCTCTTAATAAAATATTTAGAAGTGTCCTTTGGATACTTGAAAATAAGTACAGACCCTCTTTCAGGAGTATGAAATCTATAGCTAATCTGGTCCACGATAAGATATTCACCATCTTTGAATGTTGGATCCATTGATGCGCCACTTACGACGAACGGTTGAGCGATAAATATACGAAATGGAAGAACAATAAGGAGTGCGATGAGTGCAAAATCAATAAGTTCTCGAAAAAAACTTTTTTCTTTCTGAATCGTTTCTTGTATTTGAGTGTGAGGATCAGGTTGTAGTGGAGTTTGTTCCATAGAAGTTGTATTGCGATCAATTGTAGTATGAGCATGTGTGTTGACGCAAGATGAAAATGCATGTTGAACTACAATTTTGCATTTTTTGAATCGCACTATACACTTAGGTATATGTTTTATATCGTCGCACTTGGAAATCCTGGAGAAGAATATCGTGATACGAGGCATAATACTGGCAGAATCGTCCTCTCAAATTTTTTGAAAGCTTTTGATTTTCCAGAATTATCATTTGATAAGAAAAAACAAGCGTTATACGCAGAAGGAAAAATAAAAAAAGAAAAAGTCGCAGTGCTTTTTCCAGAAACATTTATGAATAAGTCAGGGAGTAGTCTTTCTTCGCTTATTACAAGTAAGAAAAAAGCTGAAATGCTTGTAGTTGTCCATGATGATCTCGATTTACCGCTAGGAAAAATCAAAATATCTTTCAATCGAGGGACGGGAGGTCATAAGGGTGTGCTGTCGATTGTGCGGGCACTCAAGACAGATGGATTTGTGAGAATTAGAATCGGTATTAGTCCAACCACACCATCTGGAAAATTGAAAAAACCTCATGGAGAAGCTGATGTTGAGAAATTTATTCTCGGATCGTTTAAGCCGAAGGAAATAGATGAATTAAAAAAGATTGCAAAGCGTGTCACCCTCGCTCTTGAGCTCATTGTGACTGAGGGAAGGGAAGTTGCTATGAATACAACTAATAATTAACTAATATGTCGATGGAAGGATCGCCACAATTTGAAAACTCACTTGAAGAATTAAAGTTTTATATTGCGACTGCGCCACTAGAACTCGAAAAGGAATATGTGAGGGGCTCAGGTGCATCATGGGCTTTATGTGCAGCTACGAGGCTTTCAATCATTATGGGATTTTTGGAATATAGTATTGAGGATGGATTACTTACTCCTGAGCAAGTGGATAGAGCAAATGGTAAATTACAGGAAGCAATAGGATATCTTGAAAAACTGAAGGAAGATTATCCACGAACGGGAGATACTGTTCCAGCAGAAAGAAAGAAGGGAATGATTGAGAGGTTTAATATTTTGCAATAAGAAATGCCCCTTGTATAAGGGGCATTGTGTGCTAGAGCTTAAACGGATCAGTATCTCCCCATTTAAGTTTTCTTCCATACGCTGATACGCATGATTTCGCTGCTTTGACCGCGATTTCCAATTCCTCATTTGTTAGAATGCTTTCAACAAAGAGTTTGGTCAAGTGACGTGCGATTTGACCATTGTTAAAGTGATATCGTCCGTCATTTCTTGGACCACGAGTGTGGAAAATTCCACTGACTGCACCTTCAGACAGTGTTCCCTGAATTGATTCTTCTTTTTCATACATTTGGGGAATTTCGAATGAAGCTCCACTAATGTATCGAATGAAGAAGATATAGAATGGCAGCACTCGCCTTAAATCTTCCTTTGAAACAGAGGTGTATTTATTTTCATAGAGTACACGAATGAAAACCATGAGTAATGCGTCAACTCGGCGATCATTGTCTGTTGTTTCTCGGAAAAGTTGTTCGCTCACACGACCTCCTTGAGGTGGGATTACAAATCTATGTTCATTTTACTATTTAGTTTTTTCCATGCAACAAAAAACTCGCAGAGCGAGTTTTTTGTTGAGCATTTCTCTTATTTCTTTGTCCCATCTACAAATGAGAGTGCCATCTTCTGTTCTTTTGCATCGAAGAGGGTGATCTTGAAGTCATATGTCTTTCCGAGTTCAAGTTTTTCTCGAAGTTTCTCTTCACTTCCAAATTCTGAGATGTGAACAAGGCCTGCCACTCCTTCTTCGATAGAAGCAAGTGCGCCGTGCTTATTGAATTTGATGATAACTCCTTTCACCAGACTATCTTTCTTGTATTTCTTACTTGCCTCAATCCAAGGATTCTCTTTGAGTGCCTTGATTGAAAGTGAGACTTTTCCATCCTTAATATCGATGATTTTAACTTTCACTTTTTCACCGACTTTATAGAGTGCTCGTGGGTTTTCTACGAGCGCCCAGTCGATTTCTGAGATGTGAACAAGTCCTTCAAGTCCCTCTTCAAGTTTTACGAAGATACCGAAGTCTACGATGCCGGTAACTTCTCCAGTTACCTCGTCTCCAAGTGTGTAATGATCGATAATTTCCCCTTTGTCTTTATTTTCCGGATTCTTTTCTGAGAAGATAAGTTTTCCTTCTTTTGGAATTGCTCCGATGATAGAGACAGAAATCTTCTGTCCAACGAGTTTGCGGAGTTCTTCGAGGATTTTATCTTTGTCGCCATCTCCTACGCGAGGGTAGTGCTCAGGTTTGAGCTGAGATGCTGGGAGGAATCCTTGGATTCCTTGCCATGCGATGATAAGACCTCCCTTATTTGCTTCAGTAACTGGAAGCTCAAAGATCTTCTTATCTCGGATAGCATCTTCTGCTTCACTCCAGATAATCGCTTGACGAGCTTCCTTAAGAGAGATTTCAATATATCCCTCTGCATTGTCGATTGCGACAACTTTTCCTGCAACAGAATCACCGATATTAATCTTTCGAATAATATCTCGTGCCTGGATAAATTCTCTTCCATAGATAATACCAGTACCAAATGGTGGTAAATCAACGTATACCGCTGCTTTGTCGATACCGATAACCGTTCC
This sequence comes from uncultured Candidatus Saccharibacteria bacterium, assembly GCA_964516975.1. GTDB lineage: Bacteria > Patescibacteriota > Minisyncoccia > Phycocordibacterales > Zambryskibacteraceae > CAZFAS01. The sequence goes on along the minus strand of CAZFAS010000003.1, from coordinate 11,450 downwards.
TTCAATCAAATCATCTACTGATGGGGGAGTTTGGCTTTTATTTAAAAGCTCAACCATTGGCCCATCTTTTTTCACAGGTTTTTCAACCTCAACTTCATTTTCCTCCTCGTGCTTTGTATCTTTTTTTCCTATTCCAAACATATGTATATACACAGTGAGTTTCTTGGCTAGCTATTACTGAATTCTCCGCCAAGAGGCTATCTCAATGGGTGATAAATAAATACCTTGCGTAATGCAAGGACAGTGGGATTCTATGGTATTTTTCGTGTTTTGTAAAGAAAAACCCCCGAAGCGAAGCTTCGGGGGCGGACTTTCGTCCTGGCACTGGATTGCTCCAGTGGTTGGGGATCGCTATGCGCTGTGCACGGCGATCCGATGATAATCTGCTCGACCCTCGAGGTCGAGCGCTTGGCGATGACGTCGAGACCAACGAGCGCCCACTTTGGGCGGAGGCTTCCCCGCGACGGAGACATCCGTCGCGGGGAGCACTACTTCTCTTTAAAAAAGTTTGTAGGTGGTATACTCACACCTCTTCAGCCAGTTCCGTCAGAGTAGAGTGGCGGCGACCCGTACACGAGCACGTGTTGTTCGCCGACCTCTGTCTGCAATAGGCACTACTGGCTGGTTTGTTGAGTCTGCGTTTGCGCTAGCCCAGAAGTTTCCACACTCTTAATCTTTAGGCTGGTGTGGATCCTTGTCTGGGTGCTCAGCTCGTCTGTACCGCCTCCTGTGCGGTGCCGTTTTTGGGTTTCTCGCCGATGCGTGTGGTGCCAGTTTTCGAGCTGGCCTCCGGTGATCCGAGTCTCTGTGTTTGAGCAGGGAAACTGGTACCTACGGAAACGGCTGCTACCTCCTAGCGGTGGCGACATGGGCGGGCGTTTTAGCGCCCTAGCTATGTGACCGCATCAGTGCGGTCACAATCCATCCGGATGGCGGTCCGAATGGGACATCATCTTGTATAGGTACATGTTAGCCGAAGCTAACGAAATGTTCTGGAACCATTATAGCATGTATGTATAAATTGTCAAGCAAAATATAAATTTAGTTTTCATATACTCAAAATATCTATATTTTAAGCCATATATTGACACAGATAAAAAAGTATCCTGTGGTGTGAATGGTGAAAATCCCTGCATAGATAAAAAAACAAAACTATGTAATAATTTTGTGCATGATTATCTCGTATCAGGGCATTGAATCGCTTAAAATTCAGTTTGGTGACACGATCGTGGCGTATAATCCTATTTCAAAGGATTCTTCATTTAAAAGTTCAAAGTTTGGAGCAGATATTGTTCTCGTTTCTTGTTTACATAAGGATTTCAATGGCATTGAGAATGCATCTCGTGGTGACAGAGAGCCGTTTGCAGTCATCGGTCCGGGTGAATATGAAATTGGTGGAGTGTTTATTCGAGGATTTCTATCCAAATCAAATTATGATGGGCAGGAGCGCCTCAATACGATATATCTTATGAATCTTGAGAATATGAATCTCTGTTTTCTTGGAGCGCTTGGGCAAGTTGATTCCATAGATAGTGATACAAAGGAAGCTCTCGATGATGTTGATATCCTATTTGTACCAATTGGTGGAAATGGCGTCCTTGATCCTGCTGAAGCTTATAAAATGGCAGTGAAGCTTGAGCCAAAGATCATTATCCCGATTCATTATGGTGATGAACTGAATAAAAATGCGTTAAAGACATTTCTCAAGGAGGGTGGGGAAGAGTCAGTAAAACCGGTAGATAAACTTACTGTTAAGAAAAAAGATTTAGAGGGTAAAGAAGGTGATATCGTAGTATTATCAGCGACGAGTTCATAATATACTATCTAAAGCTATGGAATCATATCTTGATAGATTACGAAATAGGCCTGATCATCATAAAGAGCGAATAGCATTCGGTCTCGCAACTTTTTTTACAGCACTAGTTTTTGTGGTATGGCTTTCAGTATTATTTCCAAACGGTAGTAATGATATAGTTGCAAAAGAAAAGCCTGTGGAAAAAGGAGAAACTCCTTTTACAGCGCTAAAAAATGGAGTTGCACAGGTGTATGAAGCATCGAAGGATCTGTTTGGTACCTCATCCGGTGGTAAGAATCAAAGTTTAGAGGAACAATACAATAAGATAAAGGGTCAGGTTGAAAGTGGGCAGATAAAAGTTGTTCCTGATCAGAATATGAATCAATAGTCTTCCCGAATTATTTCCATGAGTGTATAGTAGCTATTCAATAACTTGAAAAAAGAAGATAAAAAAGAACAGAGTGTGGAGCGAGTTAATGTTGTTTCACGCAATATTGTGACTGAGATGAAAGAGTCATTCATTGACTATGCCATGTCAGTTATTACTGATCGTGCGCTTCCTGATGTGCGTGATGGTTTGAAGCCTGTGCACAGAAGAATTCTTTTTACTATGAACCAAAAGGGGCTTACCGCTTCCGCAAAGTTCCGTAAATCCGCAACAGTAGTGGGAGATGTGCTCGGAAGTTATCACCCACATGGTGATGCGTCTGTGTATGATGCTCTCGTGAAGATGGCGCAGGATTTTTCTATCAGGTATCCACTTATTCTCGGACAAGGTAACTTCGGTTCTATCGACGGAGACTCTGCAGCCGCATACCGTTACACGGAAGCAAAAATGTCACGTATTTCAAGTGAACTCCTTCGTGATATTGAAAAGCAAACAGTAGATTTTAGACCAAACTACGATGGAACAAAGAAAGAGCCCGTAGTCCTTCCTGCTTCAGCTCCAAACTTGATGCTAAATGGCACCTTAGGTATCGCTGTGGGAATGGCAACAAATATTCCTCCACACAATTTGAATGAAGTATGTGATGCAACTGCATATATTATCGACAATCCTGAAGCGACAACCGAAGACTTACTCCAATTCGTAAAAGGTCCGGATTTCCCAGGCGGGGGACTCGTCTTTAATCAAAAAGATATCGCGCATGCGTATGCAACAGGCCGAGGCGGTGTTGTAACACGAGGAGTGGCTGAGATTGTTGAAACAAAACTTGGCGCATTCCAGATTGTGATTACTGAAATTCCATACCGTGTTAACAAGGCAACACTTATTGAAAAGATTGCAGAGCTTGTTCGTGATAAGAAGATAGAAGGTATCAAGGGTCTTCGTGATGAATCTGCAAAGGATATCCGCGTGGTTATTGATCTTAAGACTGGTAGTCAACCACAAAAGATTTTGAACTCGCTCTACAAGCACACTCAGCTTGAGGAAATGTTCCATTATAATCTCGTTGCGCTTGTAAATGGAGTACCACAGACACTGTCACTTAAGGGAGTACTTGAAGAATTCGTAGCTCATCGTAAAGAAGTTATCAGACGAAGAACAGTTTTTGATTTGGCACAGGCTGAAGCACGTGAGCATATCTTGCTTGGTTTAAAGAAGGCTCTCGATCATATTGATCAGATCATCAAGCTTATTCGTGCATCAAAATCTGTTGAAGATGCTCATGCAGCACTTCGAAAAGAATTTAAGTTCTCAGATTTACAAGCAACAGCGATTCTTGAAATGCGCTTGCAAAAGCTCGCAGGTCTTGAGCGTAAGAAAATCGAAGATGAACTTAAGTCGGTACAAGCTCTTATTGAAGAACTTAAAGGGATTCTTTCATCACCAAAGAAAATTCTTAATATTATTAAGAAGGAACTTTCAGATATTCAAGAAAAGTATGGTGATGAGCGAAGAACTAAAGTGGTTAAACATGGTGCAAAGATTTTCTCTGTCGAAGATCTTATCCCTGATGATGAGAATGCACTAGTGTTAACTGCTGGAGGGTATATCAAGCGCACTAATCCTGATGAATATAAAAAACAAAAACGTGGAGGTGTGGGTGTTGTCGATTTGAATACAAAAGAAGAGGATTTTGTTACCCATTTCCTCACCGCTTCTACACATAGTGATTTACTATTCTTTACTGATAAAGGAAAGGTCTATCAGATAAAAATGTATGATATTCCAGAGGGAAAACGTGCTACAAGAGGAAAGTCTATTATGAATTACATTTCTCTCGGTAGTGAAGAGAAAATAACTTCTATTCTACCCGTGGCAAAGGATTCGAAAGAAAAAGATGATCTTTCTCTTGTTATGGTGACTCGCAACGGTGTGGGAAAGAAAGTTTCTGCTGCGAGTTTCCGTGATGTACGAACAAGTGGCATTATTGCCATTAAGCTAACGGATGATGATCTTCTTGTATCAGCATCACTGATTGATAATGGGGACAGTGTATCGGTAGTAACTGCAAAAGGTCAGTCGATTCGATTTAAGAGTTCTGATGTGCGTGAAATGGGTAGAAATGCTGCAGGTGTAAGAGTTATCAAGCTTGGAAAATCAGACAGAGTGATAGGTGCTCAAGTTGTGAAAAAGTCTGCGGAAAAGCCGATGCTTCTTGTGGTCTCACAGAATGGTTATGGCAAGAAGACAGATATTGAAGAATATAAAGTTCAGAATCGTGGTGGGTCTGGTATCAAGACAGGAAATGTAACTTCAAAAACTGGTGATATTATTGCATCCGCTGTTGTGTCTCCAGAAGAAGAGGAAATTGTTGCAATCTCTAAAAAAGGTCAAGTTATCAGGACATCAATTGAAGAAATTCCAGAACTGGGAAGACAAACACAGGGTGTTCGTATCATGAAACTTCGTGAAGGGGATTCGCTTGCTTCCGTTATCTGTTTATAGCATTAATAAAAGGAATACACAGTGAGTTCTGTATTGTGCATGATATGATAGTTGCATATATTCATGTTCTCCGATCCTGTAAAAAATATTGAACAGTTTGCACTCAAGCTTGGCTCACAGGTTGCCGATTTTGGTTCTGGATCCGGCCACTATTCATTTGCTATTGCGAGAGCTGTTGGTGATAAAGGAAAAGTGTATGCAGTAGATATTCAAAAAGATCTGCTCACAAAACTTAAATCCGAAGCTAATCACCAAGGACTATTTAATGTGGAGATTGTATGGGGGGATGTTGAGAAAGAGGGCGGAAGTAAGCTCCGTTCAGATTTACTTGATGCTTTAGTTATTTCAAACCTTATGTTTCAGGTAAATCAGAAAGAGGCCGTAGCAAAAGAAGCATTCAGGGTACTTCATAAAGATGGCAAGCTGCTTGCAGTAGATTGGTCAGAGTCTGTAGGAGGGCTTGGCCCACATCCAGAATCGCTTGTGACTAAGGATGCCGCTGTTAAGATTTTTGAATCAGCAGGCTTTGTTTTTGAGCGAGAGATCCAGACGGGTGATCATCATTTCGGTGTACTTTTCCATAAGCCATAATTACATATGGTATACTTATTATATAAGCAATAGTATTTTTCTTAATGAATTCAAGTAAATTTCAACTCATTTTTACTGGTGTCTTTGCAGCTTTTATTCTGATCGGTGTTGGTTTTTTCGCTTTTGGAGGTAGTGGCAATAGCGCTGGTATATCACACATTGTTATTTGGGGCACATATCCAGAGCAAAAGTTTACAGACATCTACGGAAAGTCTGCTTTTTCAAAAAGTAAAACGATAGCAGTTCAATATAAAGAAAAATCTGAAGCAAATTTTGATTCAGAATTTGTGAATGCGCTTGCAGAGGGGACAGGGCCAGATGCGATTTTTATAGATAGTGATGATTTGCTTAAATATAAGTCGAAATTACTTGTTATACCTTATAAGAGCTACCCAGAAAGAACGTATAAGGATACTTTTGTAGAGGGTTCTGAATTATTTTTGTTCCCTGAAGGCGTGTATGCATTACCGCTCGCTGTAGACCCAATCGTGATGTATTGGAATAGAGATATTTTTACTAATGCATCTTTGTCTCGACCACCAGAGTATTGGGATGAATTTTATAATTTGTCACAATCATTAAGCACTAAGGACGGAGCTTTTAACGTCACTCGTTCCACCGTTGCACTCGGTGAGTATCAAAATATTACAAATGCGGGGGCTATATTAAGCGCACTCATTTTACAAGCAGGTAATCCGATCGTTAACCTTGTGAATGGTTTTCCTACAAGTGTTTTAAATGACAAAATGGATCTTGCTATACCACCAGCACAGGCTGCGTTAACTTTTTATACTGAATTTTCTAACCCAGCAAAATCATATTACTCATGGAATCGTTCACTTCCTCAGTCACAGACCGCGTTTCTTGCTGGCGATTTAGCTATTTACTTTGGTTTCGCTTCAGAATATCCGCTTTTAAGGATTAAAAATCCAAACCTTAACTTTGATATGAGTGTTCTTCCACAATCTTCAAATGTTAAAAATGGTGCTAGAAAGGTTACATTCGCAAAGATAAAAGGACTCGCGATTGTGAAGAATTCAAAAAATATTGGAGCAGCGTTTAGTGCTTTACAAGAATTTACAAATCAAGATATGGCGAAATCTTTGTCCGAGTCAATCAATATGGCTCCAGCAAGAAAAGATTTGCTTGCAGTGAAGCAAACAGATTCTGTAAAACCCGTTTTGTATGATAGTACTTTGTGGTCAAAGGGATGGCTTGATCCAGATAAAAGTGGGACAAATGCTGCATTTCGAGAAATGGTCGAGTCTGTGACAGGAGGCAGAACTCGTATTGAAGGAGCGATAAACCAAGCAAGTCTTCAGATTGGAAATTTAATTAAATAATATGAAATCGGTACTAAGAAATGTAGCATTGTGTGTATTCTCAGTGATAATTCTCTTATCACCTTTTGTATTACATGCTCAAGGTGGTTCAGGAGGAGGTGGAGGGGGTCCTTCAACGAATCTCATTGTCTGTGATGATAGTCCAAATCAATCCGCAAATCCTCCACTACCTCCTTGCGATTTTAATACATTGATTACTCTTGCGAAAAATTTTATGAATTTCATGATAGTTATGGCAATTCCTCTTGCTGCGATCTCTTTTGTATTTGCGGGATATAAATTACTTACATCAGGAGGAAGTGAGAGTGCAAAGAATGATGC
>CAZFAS010000003.1:0-4407 GCA_964516975.1 uncultured Candidatus Saccharibacteria bacterium | reverse complement strand
AATACTCTCTATGATTTCATTAAACTTATTATTAATGATGTTGTTATCCCAGTTGGAGGTGTTGTTGCGGTCCTCAGTATAATTTACGCTGGATTTCTTATGGTTACCGCACAGGGGAATGAAAAACAGCTTGCAGATGCAAAAAGAGCATTTGTGTACGCTGCTATAGGGTCCCTTATTCTTCTTGGTGCATGGGCGATTTCACTTGCAATTCAGGGAACAATTAATCAAATTGTGCCGTAAATTTGAAATGATGAAAAAAAGTAGAATTACATTACTTGTATACATATTTATTTTTACATTACTGATGCCGATGGGGGTATTTGCAGCGCCGACACCACCAATGTGTCCAAATCCAACATTAATGAGCCCTGTTACACCTACGAATTTTACTGAAGTAATTTGTCTTATTCTCGATTTTATTAGTAATCTCGTACCAGTTATTATCGGACTTACCGTTATTACCTTTTTGTGGGGTTTAGCAAAGTTCATATTGGCAGCTGGAGACGAGAAAAAGATTCAGGATGGTAAGAACCTCATGGTATGGGGCATAATCGGGATCTTTGTTATGGTTTCAGTCTGGGGGATTGTTAGAATTGTCTATGGAAGTTTCTTCTCAGGACCTATTGGTCTTCCATTTTTACCATAATATGAAAAAAATATTCTTTCTTATCGTACTTGTCACTTTTCCACTAAGCTCGTACGCATTAGGACCTTTGACCTGTTCAAATATTTATGGGCTTGGTATTACAAATCTTCAGAGTGCTGTTGTGTCATTTGGGTGCTTGATTAAAGATGCTGGTAAGCTCCTTGTTCCGCTTGCCGTTCTTTTCTTTTTGTATGGTCTAATGAAGTTTATTCTAAATGCTGGTAGTGAAGAAGCGCAAAAATCAGGAAAGAATATTATGATTTGGGGAATTATCACACTATTTATTATGGTCTCATTTTGGGGGATTATTACTTTGATTCAGTCCAATCTATCGATTACAAATGTGAACTTCCCATAGAGTAATGTTTGATATCCCCAAGGAGGTTGTTTTTTGGCCAAATGTTACATATTATATATACATACCACTTTAAGGTATTACAAGTAATTATTATTCATAATTGTTTTACACAATGAAAAAATACATTGTTGCTGGAGCAGCGTTTCTACTTCCAGCAATGGCATTTGCACAAACGTTTCCTTATATTACTAGTGTTCTAAACTTCATACAGGGTTTCGTTAAGTCAGCAACACCAGTCGTTGTTGGGCTTGCGGTACTTTTCTTCCTTTACGGTCTCATGAAGTTTATCCTTGCAGCAGGCAATGAGGATGCAAAGGATGAAGGAAAGAGAATTATGATCTGGGGTGTTATTGCACTCTTTGTGATGGTTTCAGTATGGGGACTTGTAACATTGCTCCAAACTAACCTCGGTGTTACAGCAGGAGCAGCTCCTGGAAATATTGGCGGCTTGGTTCCGTAAACTTAATTACTTTCGTATCTCTTTATGGCAGCATCAGCTTTATCAATTGCACCATTTCTGCAAAAGATTGATGCTGTTATATTGAATCCACTCATTCGACTTGCTTTTGCAATCGCACTTGTATATTTTCTCTGGGGTGTATTTCAGTTTGTGAGCAATACAGAGGATATAAAAGCTCGTGACCAAGGTAAGACATCAATGGTATGGGGAATTATTGGAATGTTCATAATGTTTTCAGTTTTTGAAATCATAAAGATAGTACTTGCTTCAATTGGGGTCAGTATTACCGGAACATTCCCATTCTAAATTTGTAAAACCGCCTCGAGAAATCGAGGCGGTTTTGCTATAGAGAAAAAGGGCGTGTCGCTTACGCGACACGCCCTTTGAACACTACTACATGACACACTTTGCACCCGCCGGAGGCTGCCTACCTCTCACTCGGCACACATACATCGTGAGTGAGTCACCGTCGGCACTCTTGAATGCGATCCTCTCGAGATCAAGACCAAGATCAACGGGGGAGTCCTTCCTGAGAAGGATCTCCATTGATCCATTTTTGATCGCAATCAGATTATGCTTCACTGTGTCAGGGTTCGAGAACCACAACTTGTGTTCTCTACTTCCTGTGAGTATCGTCTGGCTCGGTGTGCCGTCAGCTGGCACTTTGACCGCAAGGTCGATGATCTCGGCAGTTGAATTGCCGAACTGGACATTGCCGCTCGCATCAGCGAGTGTCGCGTTTTCATTACATCCCGCTTTTTCGAGGCAGTGATACTGCCAAGCATAGCGCGATGAATTCCATGGAGCATAGCCTTCACGCTCCTTGAGGACCCTCGCATACTTGAGGTTGCCCTCAAGTGTACAAAGACTGAAGCCAAGCTTCTCAGCTTCATCCTTGTGGATGGAGTTGATCTGCATGACACCGAGGTCTTCGGTGCCATTATCATTCTTGTGACGGAGGACTCCGTCACAAGTGCGGTTTGTCGAGTCAGAGTATTGATTGAACCGACTCTCCGCAGCGGCGATATCTGACATCGTCGAATCATCTTTCCAGTAGTCCACGACGAACACCTTGTCAGGACCATTCCAGTTGTCACGAGCATTACCAGCAAACACCGCTGATGTGGTTACTGGCGGCTGCACGTTCGGTTGGCTTACTTGCTTAACACAAGTCCCGCCAAACCCTAGGACGCACAAGTTCTTACTGCCGTAAGAGAACATGCCGAACATGATACAAAACAGCACTTCGGCAACGAGAACCTTCCTCGCAATGATTGCGACCTTTTCCGTGCTGGCAGCAATAACTCCAGTGAAAAAGAGCGCAATGATGATCGGCCAGAACACATTTGACTGTCTCCAAGTATCATATGTTTCCGGTGAGATACCCCACCAGATCCAATTGAAGAGGAGAAGGCCGAAGAATCCAATACTGAATTTCTTGTCAGGCCAGCTACCTTTCAGGTAGCGGTATGCGATGATCGCAATTACTGAGAGCACCCCGAGTGTTACGAATGTGCTCGCGCCCGAGGTACTGGTAGTACTAGTTGTGCTCCCACTCTTGTTGAAAAGTGAGAGAACCCACAGAACTACCCCGATGACCACAACGAGAACTGTTCCGAACATTGCCCAAAGGGCAGGGTAACGGAATGTTCCTTTGTTGATTTTCATAGCACCTTTCCTGTAGAAGTGTTGTGAATGAGCTTACTTGTATAATTATAACATAATTTAACATATTTTGTCAAATAAAAAAAGGAGGCTAGCACGTGTGCTAGCCTCCACCCATTTACGGGTTTTTCTTGTCGGTATTCTCGGTATTCACTGTCACGGGGATGTTCCCACCGAGACTGACTACGGTCGCCCTTGTGCTGCTTAGGGCGTTTGCCAGTGCCTCGACACCAGCGAGCGAACCGGCACCTTCTCCAGCTGCCAGGATTTGCTGCAGGCGCTTTGCTTCACCTTCGCCCTGCTTTGCCCGAGCATCAGCTTCCTTCTGCGCGGCGCTGAGGTTCAGATCCGCGATTTGCTGGCGCTGGAGTGCGGCAGTAATCGCCTCGTTCGTACTTTCAAAGTCGAACAGAACGAACTGCGCCTTAGTGATTTTGAGACCAATGGTCTCAAAGGTTCCAGGCTTTCCACCAACGAAGTTGGTGAGGTCGATCAGCTTGTCGACCAGGTCATGAGGACCATTCTGGTCGAATTCAGCACGAAGGGTATTTACATCTCTCTGTCCAACATACTCTCGGAGCGTCTGATCGATCGCTGCCGTGAGGTCTCTTTCCCACGCGCCGACGACGAAGATGGCTTGGATCGGCCGATGAATCTCAACCGTCACGAGTACACCGACCCTGACGGGGAAGTTGCCGGCAGCCAGGACTTCTCTTTCTACACCGATAAGATGGAGAAAGAAGATGTTTGTTGAGTCCCGCTTCGCGTTAGAAATCTTCCAGTTTCCTTTTTCATCGCGAGCATACGTGTCGTATTCGATCGGACGCTTGAATTGACTCTTGTTAAAGCCAACCCAGACGACACCGAGTACGTTGCGCAGGAAGCTGTCTTCGCCAGCTGTTACAGTTGTCGGGCCGGTGAACTCGAAGTTATTATCGAGCTCATACTTCGGCACAGACTCGAACACCGAGTCTGCTGCACCTTGAGGACCTGCCTTCATCGTTGCGAAGAAGGTACCCTCAGCAGGCGCGATGCGGAATGGTGACCACCACACATCCTTTTGAGCGATGATGATGATCACTCTCATCATTCCGACTGTGCCAAGAAAGGCAACAGCAAAAATGATGGCAGTGACTGTAAAAAACGTAAGCATGATCCCTCCGGTTTCAGTGAGTATCCCAAAGTACAGTTTGGTTGTATTCTATCACAAAATAGGAAAAAGTCAAGGATATGATATCTTATTACGGTGCTAAAAATATAGCTAATTTAAGGACT
>CAZFAS010000002.1:0-70540 GCA_964516975.1 uncultured Candidatus Saccharibacteria bacterium | reverse complement strand
CCACCTGTTGCTGTACAACTTGTCGCATTCGTTGATGACCATGAGAGTGTTGATGGATTGCCAGAAGTTATTACTGTTGGTGTTGCAGATAATGAAAGTGTTGGTGCTGGATTTGTAACTGATGACACACTCACTGTCGCAGACTGCGTAGCAGTGCCTCCTGTTCCAGTACATGCAAGTGTGTATGTTGTATTAGCAGTTGGAGTAACACTTTGTGTTCCAGATGTAGCAAGTGTTCCTGACCATCCACCTGTTGCTGTACAACTTGTCGCATTCGTTGATGACCATGAGAGTGTTGATGCCTGACCTGCTGTGATTGAAGTTGGAGATGCTGAAAGAGTGAGGGTTGGCGCTACTGGTACACCTTGTAGATTAACAGTGACTGTTACGCTCTTTGATGCACTACCACCTGATCCGGTACATGTAAGCGTATATGTACTTGTCACTGTTGGGGTGATCCCCTGTGTACCAGAAATTGCTTTAGCATCTCCCCAACTACCACCCGCAACACAACTTGTTGCATTTGTTGATGACCATGAAAGCGTAGAGGCTTGTCCAACGGTAATGGAAGAAGGACTTGCTGTAAATGTGACTACTGGAATTGGATTCGTTATTGGTTCAGGAGTAACAGGTGAAGAAACGACCTTCGCTAGGTAATTTTCTTTAACCCAACCGTCTGTACCAGTTGTAAAATCAAGCTTCCACCACGTAAAACCACCACTCGTCATTGGACCAGACACAATTTTCCCCTGAGCACCAAGTGGTTGTGCTCCAATTTCGACAAGCGCTTCACTACGAACGCCAACTTCATTAGTAGTCTTTACTGTATCGCCGACTACAAGAACAGTAGAGCTTACAGCGGCTAAATTATTTGTTCCACCCGATGTGGCGAGAATTTGATTTAACAAATTCTGAAGGATTGAGATATATGAGGTTATCTCAGCAACTGTCATTGCCTGAGAAACGCTCGGGACTAATAACGATACGATAAGAAACAGCGCAATAATGGTTTTTTTCATGGTCAAAAACTTAATAATAATTACCCTTTATTGTACACTAATTATTTCAATCTCTAGAGTAGGTATCTCTTTTTTCTCTGTGGAAAGATCGCCTCTATCCCTATATAATCTCGAAGTCTTTGAACCAGAAAAAGAGATGACTTTGGCTCACCCATAGTGACAAAAACCTTCTTAAGCGGCCCTTTCGAGGCATTTTCAACAAACTCGATTAAGTGATCTGAGTCCCTGTGTGCAGAGTACCCTTCAATACTAACGATTCTTGCCTTCACTTCTACCCTTTCATTCTTAATAACCACCTCTTTTTTACCCTCCTGAAGCTCTCTTCCAAGCGTGCCTGGTGCTTGATACCCCATCAAAAGTAAGGTTGCATTCTTATCTGGAAGGTATTTTTGTTCATGATGAAGTACTCTTCCTGCAGTAGACATACCAGAACCAGCAATAATGATTTTGGGAGATGGCGCACTATCGATTTTTTTTGAATCTTGCACCAAAGCGGTCTCAATAAGCTTTGGGAATTGAAAAATCTTATCCCCACCCTCTATATCTCTTTGCACATTTTCATTAAAAAGGACATGCATTTTCTTATAAATCTCAGTGAGCTTGATAGCAAGTGGTGAATCGAGAAAAACTGGCACTGACGATATTATCTTCTCCTCAACAAGATTATTTATTTCATATAAAATTGTCTGCGTCCTTTCAAGTGAGAAAGCGGGGATCACCAGTGTCGCCCTCCGAGTAATTGTATCGAGTAAAACTTCCTTAAATCGCTCGTCACGTTCATCTTTTGATTCATGATTTCTATCACCATACACGCTATCCATAACAATATAATTCACATCATCCACAAACTCAGTATCAGGGAGTAGAATTGACGGTGAATTTCCTAAATCACCCGTAAACAAAATCTTTTTACTCTCACCTTCCCCACTTCCTAAAGTGAATATATACATCGAGGATCCTAAGATATGACCTGCATCCTTCAAAAAAACACTAAATTTTCCTTGAATATCAACTTGAGAGTGGTATGGGATTGTCTTCCATAGCGTAAACGTGGTTGTCACATCGTGTGGACTATAGAGAGGAAGAGTTCCTGAGCTTCTCGACTCCATATCCATAATATGTGCAGCATCTGTTAGCATAAGCTCTGCGATCTCCTTTGTTTCTGGAGTTGAATAAATTGTCCCATGGAAACCATCATGCACAAGCTTCGGGATTCTACCAATGTGATCAATGTGTGCGTGTGTAATAAAAAGGTAATCTATACCCCCAGGATCATATTCGAATGATTTTTTATTCTCTTCATCTGCACCAACACTACCCTGTACCAATCCACAATCAACGAGGAAACGAAAATTATTTCCTTCAACTAGGAAATTTGCCCCCGTTACGCTCCCAACCCCACCATAAAATGTAATGTTTATATTGTTCATTGTGTTTTTCTCATTGCATATGCATACATACTGGCACACCAAGCTCCGATAAATCCCGTCGAAATATCAAGAACCGTATCGAGCACAAAACTATTTGCTGTTACAAAAGAAACTCCCGCACTATATTCGAAAAATTCCCACAAAAGTGAAACGATGAGTGCCCCAAGACAGCCGAATCCCATATATCCAAGCTCAGAAGTATTTTTTAAAAACTGGAAACGTTCTAAATAAAATAAAACAACAAGTGAAATGGTAATGCCTCCAAGAAAATGGACGATATTGTCATACCACCAATACTTCCAATAGAGATGTTCTGCGATAGCGATAAGGTGCAAGATGAGAACAAGTATCGCAGAGATAAAGATAGGAATCAGCACTTTCGTATTCATATATGAACATCATTATAGCAACACTAAATTAAAACACCCACGCGAGGTGGGTATCTTAATGTGGGCTACTTGGACATATTGCCCTAGTAATATACTAGGTGGGTGTTCTCAAATGGATTCGTTAGAACCGTGAGGCTCACAGAAAACATTGCTTTTGAACTCCCTGAAAAATGATTTAATCTAGATAATATGCCAAATAACCCTACCCGTATTATATTCCCCTCAAAAAAGAAAAAAAGGTGCATAGTAAATTAGAATACAAAATTTAGAAGTATGAAGTCCGAGTAATAAAAAACCCTCATAAATGAGGGTTTTTTATTACTCGAGGATACCATCGATGTTTACATCGTACAGAATCTTTTCTTGTACGAGATTGTAATTAATAATTTCTTCCGGTTTAAACCAGATATCGATTTCTCTTTGAGCTTCTTCTGGCTTATCAGTACAGTGTATGAGATTTCGCACCGCTCTTCCCCCTACGTTTGCATTATCATATGAATCAACAGTAAGATCACCTCGGATTGTTCCCACATCGGAAGTAAGTGGTTCTGTACCTCCAACGAGCTTTTTCACAATTCCAACTGACTGGTTTCCCTCTATAACCATAGCAACTACGGGACCTAGAGTAATGTACGAAAGGAGCGCCTCAACCACATCCCTGCCATACTCCACTGCAGTTTTTTCAGGCTTCAAACCCATCTTCCCCATATTTTCAATTGTTCGTGAGCCGACTTTCTCGCACCATGCATCATCCTTACCGTAATGCACGACTGCTCGCTCTCTGTCTGGAACAAACATCTTCATTGCTACAATTTTCAAGCCAGTTCTCTCAAGCCGATTTATAATTTCACCAATAAGTGTTCGCTGTACCCCATCATGCTTAATCAAAACAAATGTCCTTTCTTTTTGTGGTTTCATGGTAAATATATATTAGACAACAACACTACTACACTCCCTTACCTATTTCAATAGAATTATAATCGAGTAAATACTATCGGATCTCCTTCGGTAATTCCCACTGTATGTTCAAAATGGGTACTCTTTTTTCCATCTTTTGTTTTGAACGTATACCCATCTTTTGCTAGGACGATATCCCCCTTCCCAAGTACAAGCATCGGCTCGATCGCGATCACCATCCCTGGTACAAGCTTCTCACCCTTTCCTTGCTTTCCAGAATTAGGAACATATGGATCTTCATGCACATCATACCCGACACCATGGCCAGAAAGTCCCTCAGCTAATGCGAAACCATATTTTTTTGCTACTGACTCAATCGCAAAACCAATATCACCGATAGTATTTCCCCCTTTCGCTTGCATAATCCCCGCATCGAGCGCTTCACGAGTTGCACGAATTAATTCTTTTTCAATGACTGTCACATTCCCTACTGCAACAGTCAGTGCAGCGTCAGTTATAAGCCCTTCATGAGTGAGCCCGAGATCAATACTTACAATATCTCCATCTTTTAAAATTTTTGGATCTTCATTGGGAATGCCGTGGACGATTTCTTCATTGATAGAAACACAGAGTGCTGCGGGATATGGACGTTTAGCACCTTCTGGTTTGTAGTGATGAAAAGATGCAGCGTCACCATACTCTTTAATCCTCTTCTGTGCGTATTGTTCAAGCTCAAAAGTACTCATCCCAGGTGCAACCATATCTCGAAGTTCACGCAAAATCCGCGCGTGACGCTCTCCACCCACCTTTAAAATTTCAAACTCTTCGACAGATTTGAGTAATATCGACATATTATGAAAGATGCGGTTCTATACAAGCTACTATATCTGCATGAACCAGTTCAACAGTCTGCTCGCCATTAATATTACAAAATTGGAATGCAGGAGAATCCTTAAAATACTCTACCGCTGGAAGAGCATCCTTTTCATACCATGCAAGACGTTTATCGATCTTCGTAAGTGTCGCGTCATCCGATCTCCCTCTTGCTAAGAGTCGCTCTCGAGACCAATCCTTCGAAACATCGAGATTAATAATGAACCGTGTATCAAAGTGGAAAAAATCTATTGCGGTTTCAAGCACTTTTGCTTCAAGAAGAGATCGTGGTGTTCCATCAAACATAACGTCCTCAGAACCTTTAAACTCCTGTGACAATACCTTCGTCCACATATAACATGCGAGAAAATCTGGCTGTCGTTCATCTCTCTGATATGCCTCATTTGATCGTTGGTTTGAATAATTACTTCCTGTTATGTAATGGCGAAATTCGTCCCCAGTTTCAATATAAAGGAGTGACCTGCCCTTTTCCTCAAGATATTTCTTTAATAATTCTGCCTGCGTCCCCTTACCACACCCAGAACGCCCAATAAATATATATGAATTCATAATGTGTATATTGCTATCAGAATATAGCTTTTAGGAGGTAAATGCTAGAGGATACAAAAAATGCCACTTCCGTGGCATTTTTTGTAAATAGATATTAGTACTCTCGAATCGAAACCTGCGCTTCAATTTTCTTAATGAGATCAATAACCACAGACACCACGATGAGGAGTGCTGTTCCTCCGATAGCAAGAGATTGAATACCCGTGATTGCTCTCATAATAAGTGGCAATACTGCGATCACTCCGAGGAAGAGTGCTCCCACAAGTGTGAGGCGTGTGAGGATATTTGAGATGTGCTCAGATGTTGATTCTCCTGGTCGTACTCCTGGGATAAACGCCCCGTTCTTCTGGAGATTTGTTGCAATCATATGTGGATCGAATGTAACTGCAGTATAGAAATATGTGAAAACAAATACCAAGAAGAAGTACGCGATAGCGTAGAACCACTGATTTGCAATAACTTTGAGTACAAACTTTGAAACAGTCTGCAGTGTCGCATTATCAATATTTGAAAGGAAACTAAAGATAAGCTGAGGGAAAAGGAGGATCGAAAGTGCGAAGATAATTGGAATAACTCCTGCCTGATTCACTCGAAGTGGTAAGTATGTTGAAAGACCGCCGTACACTTTTGCACCACGAACTCTCTTTGCATATGTTACTGGTATTGGTCGTTCTGCTTCAGTAATAACAACCACAGCGTAGATAATAACAATTGCTGCTACTACGAATGCGATATAGAGTGGAATCTGAGAAACATCAAATGTATAGAATAGCTGACCGATAGACTGTGGGAGTCTCGTCACGATACCTGAGAAGATGATGAGTGATGTACCATTTCCAATTCCAAATTCTGTAATGAGCTCTCCGATCCACATGAGGAGCATCGATCCCGCAGTAATGATTGCGATATTTACGATTGTTTCAAAACCACTAAGTTGGCCGATAACATTTTGTCGTGTAAGCAATGTGAGGAATGCGAACCCTTGAAAGACTGCGAGTGGAACAGTAAGAATTCTTCCATATTGAGCAAACTTCTTTCTTCCTATGTCCCCTTCATCCTGATACATAGCCTTAAGCTTTGGGAAAATGATTGTGAGGAGCTGCATGATGATAGACGCAGTAATATACGGCCCTACACCAAGCATGATAATAGAAAGATTTGAAAATCCACCTCCAGAAAAAAGGTTAATCAAACCGAAAAGTTGGTTTGATGAAAAGAAGCTTGCGATTCTACTTGCGTCGATTCCAGGAACTGGAATTGTTGCAAGTAAACGGAAAAGCACAAGAGCCCCTAGTGTAAAGAGGATTCGCTTTCTGAGAACCCTGTCGCTAAACACCAATCGTATTTTCTCAAAAAAAGTTTTCATCTATATAGTATGTTATATCTTACTTCACACTGCCACCTGCCTTCTCAATCTTCTCTTTAGCACTGAGAGATACTGCGCAATCAACAATAGTGAGTTTCTTAGTAATTTCTCCGTCTCCGAGAATTTTTACCTTTGGATAAGCTCCCTTCTGACTTTTTACTACACCTTTTTCAATAAGAGTTTTTGGAGATACAATACTTCCTGCATCGAATGTAGCTTCAAGTCGAGTAAGATTTACAGGCACGGAACTGTTTTGAATAGTTTTGTTACTATTTTTTCCTCGTCCTCTAAGTTTAGGGAAACGCTTGATTACATCTCTCATTTCTGGGCGCTTTTTTCTTCCAGAACGTGCGTTCTGGCCCTTTGTTCCCTTTCCAGATGTTTTTCCACGCTTTCCACCACGTCCTACAGCAGGACTTTTCTTATTCTTATTTTTTCTTTTTATTGTATGTAATTGCATATGTTTATGATCTTCGTGAAAGTTTTGCGAGTGCAGTGATAGCAACCTTTGCATTATTTGCTCGGTTCTTTGTACCTGAGAGCATTTTTGCATTTACTGATGTAAGACCAGCAAGCTCAAGAACTGTACGGACAGAACTTCCTGCGAGAATTCCCCGTCCTGCAGCTGGCATAATAGTCACTCGTGATGCACCATATTTTGCATTTACTTCATGAGGGATAGACATCTCCTTTGTTGTTTTTACGGTGATCATGTTTTTCTTTGCGTCACGGAGCGCCTTATCGATAGCAAGCGGCGTTTCACCTGCTTTTCCTTGTCCAACTCCCACCATTCCTTTTCGATTTCCTGCAACAAGCGTTACCGAGAAACTAAATCTTCGTCCTCCAGCAACAACACGAGTCACGCGTCTGATTGAAACGATCTTATGATCAAACTCTGATCGCACTCTCGTATCCTTTCGTGTAGATTTTCGAGGGTTCTTTTTGAACTCTCTTCGGCCGCCGTGTTCAGGAGCTTTTTGCTCAGCAGGCATAGCCTCGGCGAGTGTCTGAGGTTGTACTTCTTCTGTAGTTACTTTTTGTTCGTCTGTATTCATACAATTTAAAATATAAGTCCTCCATTTCTTACACCATCAGCAAGCGCTTTCACCTTTCCAGTATATCTAAATCCTCCTCGATCAAACACAATAGCATTAATATCCTTTGCTTTTGCTTTTTCTGCAAGTTCCTTACCGAGAATCTCAGCTCTCTCAAGGTCATTCTTTCCCTTTACTCCCTTTGTAGAAAGTGAGAAAAGTGTCTTCTCTGCAGTATCATCAATAAGCTGTGCATACAAATACATATTTGACTTAAATACTGAAAGTCGAGGCCTTGCTGCTGTACCAGAAACACGAGTTCGAATTTTTCGATGTCTGCGTACTCGCTGATTCTTTTTTTGGTTTTGAGAATTTTTCATACAAAATTATACAGATTTCTTTCCTTGTTTTATCTTAATCACTTCCCCTTCGTATCGAAGACCCTTTCCTTTATATGGTTCTGGTTTCTTAAGATCTCTGATTCGTGCTGCGAATCCACCGACAGATGCCTTATCAATACCTGAGATAGTAATAGCATTTTTCTCAACAACAACCTTTATTCCATCTGGAATCGGAACCTCAACTGGGTGTGAGAAACCAAGAGCAAATACCATCTTGTCCCCTTTTACCTCAACACGGTATCCGATTCCTTCAAGAAAGAGTTTCTTTTGAAATGGCGTATTCACACCCTTCACCATGTTTGTTACATGAGAAGTGTATGTTCCCCAGAGCGCATTTGCCTCAAGACTCTCTGTCTTTGGTGAAATAGTGATCATATTATCTGCAACAGTAAAGTTAAGATTTGGGTCTACTTCAAGACTCAATTCACCAAGAGGACCTTTCACCTTCAAAATAGTCTCCTGAAGTGAGATTTCAGTTTTATCTGGGATTGCTATTCCTTTTTTTCCGATTCGTGACATGAATGTTTACCAAATTTCAAACATAGCCTCACCTCCAACCTTTTCCTTTCGTGCAACCTTATCAGTTACTATCCCCTTTGGAGTTGAGAGGACGAGCATACCGAAACCATTTTTTACTGGACGAATTTCAGTCCATTTCTTATATATTCTTCGAGATGGCTTTGACACTCGGCGCACACCCTCAATCTTTGGGTAATGACCGTTATATACAAGTGCAACCTCAATAGACTTTGTAACTTTCTTACCTTTTTTATTTAAATCCTTTACATAACCCTCCTTTTCAAGGAGTGTGCAAATTTCATACTTTAATTTTGAGAATGGAACAACAACAGTGTCCTTGTGGGCTTCACCAGCATTCTTCAAACGGATGATCATATCTGAAATTGGGTCGGTCATAGTTGTATTACCAAGAAGATTTCTTAACGCCCGGTACCTTTCCTTCGTTTGCTAATTCACGAAAGCAAATTCGGCAGAGATCAAAATCTCTCATGTAGCCATGCTTTCGTCCACATCTAAAGCATCGATTAACAGCCCGGGTTGTAAATTTCGGTGTTTTGAGCGAACGTGCGATGACTGATTTTTTGGCCATAATTAACAAAAAAAGCTGAAACAGCTTGGTTTCTTATCCTAACAAGCACAATACCTGTTGTCAAACCAGAAAAACCTTGTATTCCTTGGTTTTTCTATTTTCTCTTTCCCTTCCCCTCCTCATCCTTTCGGAATGGAAATTCAAGGTACTTCAAGAACGCTTCGAGCTCAGGTTTACTGTGAGCTGTCGTCACAATCGTAACCGCAAGTCCGAAAACATCCTTAAGTTCCTCATCGGCTGTTTCAGGGAAAATTGTATGTTCCTTGATACCGAGGGTATAATTACCCATTTCATCCACAGAACGGATAGAGATTCCACGGAAATCTTTTGTTCGTGGAAGTGCCACATTTATTAGTTTATCGAGGAAGTCATACATTCTTTGACCCCTTAGAGTAACCTGGAGTCCTACTGGATCTCCCTGTCTCAATTTAAATGCAGCAATAGATTTCTTTGCCCCGCGAGTCGCTGGCTTTTGGCCAGTAATTTTTGAGAGTCTATTCATCGCAAGCTCTCCCTTCTTCTTGTCCTTAAATGATCCAGTTCCAACTGAAACCACCACCTTCATGATCTTTGGTGCCTGCATTGCATTCTTATATCCTTGCTGCTCCTTGAGGGCTTTGAATGCTTCTTTTGTTTTTTCTTTAATAGTTTTCATCCGCGTATGTATTAACTTATTGTTGCTCCACTTCGCTTCGCAACTCTTTCCTTCTTTCCACCAGTAACTACGAGCTTAATGCGAGTAGCTTTATTGTCCTTTGGATCAACAATTGCAACGTTTGAAACATGGAAAGGAGCTGACTGCTCAATAACCTGACCTTTCTGGCCCTGTTTTGATGGTCTCTTGTGAACCTTTTTCACATTTACTCCAGAAAC
The DNA here is from genome assembly GCA_964516975.1 of uncultured Candidatus Saccharibacteria bacterium. Taxonomy (GTDB): domain Bacteria; phylum Patescibacteriota; class Minisyncoccia; order Phycocordibacterales; family Zambryskibacteraceae; genus CAZFAS01. The sequence continues at coordinate 60,580 of CAZFAS010000002.1, read as the reverse complement.
GATAATTGCATTATCACGAGGAAATGCTCGAACAACCTTACCGGTCTTTCCTTTATCTTTTCCTGAAATCACTATGATATTGTCTCCTTTTTTGATTTTCATAGTAGTTATACAACTTCTGGTGCTAATGAGATAATCTGTTGAAAACCCTTTTCTCCAAGCTCTCGTGGGATAGGTCCGAACACACGTCCAGCAATTGGTTCATGCTTAACCTTATCGACGATAACGACTGCGTTTTCATCAAAGCGAACGTACGATCCATCTGCACGTCGGTATGGGAACTTCTGTCTTGCGACAACTGCGTACAATACATCCTTTTTCTTTACTGACTTTCGAGGCTGTGCAACCTGTACTGAAAGAACCACGATATCACCAATTTGTGCGTATCGCTTCTTTGATCCTCCGAGAACTTTGAAAATTCTTCCGATTTTTGCTCCAGAGTTATCAGCTATTTTGACGATTGATCGTGGTTGTATCATATGACTATATAACGATAAATGATTTTCTCTTTGAGATAGGCTTAGTCTCTCTGATACTTACCTTATCCCCTATTGCCTTTGTATTTCCAGCATCATGTGCCTGAAAACGCTTTCTTCGCTGAATATATTTACCATACTGTGGGTGTTTTTCATAGCGCTCTACAAGAACAACGACCGTATCTTTCATTTTGTTTGAAACTACGATTCCTTCGAGAACCTTTCCTTTGAGTACTGTATTCTTTTGAGTATTTTTTTCCTTCATAAAAATTATTGTGCCCTTCGTGACAACTCTGTCTTGATGCGAGCAATTTCCTTTCGTGTTGCGCGACCTTCTCTAACATTTCTTACCTTGCTTCCAGAAATTCCAAATCGAAAAGTTCGAAGTGCTTCTTGTTTTTCACTAAGCTCTTTTACCAAATCTTTTTCGTTTTTTTCTTGAATTTCTTTTGCCATGATTTTATTGTCGTGCTACGACTTTTGTTTTTACTGGAAGTTTTGTACCGGCCTTCCTTAGTGCCTCTCGCGCAACTTCTTCAGTTACTCCATCAACTTCAAAAAGTACTGTTCCTGCCTTTACCGGAGCTACGTAGCCCTGAAGATCGCCCTTTCCCTTTCCGAGTTTTACTTCTGCTGGCTTTGCAGTATACGGCATGTCAGGAAAAATGCGAATCCAAGTCTTTCCAGTCTTTCCAAGTGACCTTGAAATAACCTTTCGAGCAGATTCGATCTGGTTTGATTTGATACGTGAGTAGGCCATAGCCTTAAGACCAAATGATCCGAAAGCAATCGTTGTTCCGCGAGTAGCAACCCCAACTTTAGTTGGGTTCTTTCGCATTGTGTGCCACTTCCTGTATTTTACTTTCTTCGGTAATAACATGTTCGTAAATTATTCTGCTTTCTTAGCACCAAAAATATCTCCCTTATATATCCAAACCTTGATACCAAGATTTCCATAAGGAAGCTTCGCTTCGTGACGAGCAAACTCTACATCAGCTCGAAATGTTTGCAAAGGAATTCGTCCGAGCTTCTTTGTTTCAGATCGTGCGATTGATGCACCACCGAGTCTTCCTCCAACGGTAATCTTTACACCTTTCACATCACGATTCGCCATCACTTTCTCAACAACCTGCTTTAATACACGTCGGTATGGCATTCTCTTTTCAAGTCCTTCTGCAATCATCTGTGCGACGATAAATGCATTCGATTCTGGAGATTTAATTTCCTTGATATCAATTCGAACTTCCTCTTTAGGACTAGCAACTCCCCTTCTTCGAAGTTCACGCATAAGAGCGTCTTTGAGTTTCACCGCCCCATCACCACTTCGTCCAATGATCATTCCCGGTCGTGAAGTTTCGATGATAATACGAAGAACTTTTTCGTTTCTCTCGATTTCGATAGTACTTACATAATAACCATGAAGTTTCTTTTCAAGGAAACTTCTGATAACAAGATCGCCACGGAGAAATTCCTTATATTTATCTTTAGCGCCAAACCATCGACTTCTCCAGTCCCTTATGATGCCTAATCTATGTGAAAATGGGTGAACTGTATGTGACATATTATTTATTTTCTTTCTTTACCTTAGTCTTCTTTGGCTTTCCCTCACCAAGAACAACTATAACGTGACTCGTTCTCTTTCTTTTGATTGGTGCGCGACCTCGTGATGCACTCATTCTTCTATATAAAATTTTTCCGCTATCAACTCGAATTTCTTTTACAATGAGATTTTCAATTTCAATATTCTTATTTTTTGCATTTGAAACTGCTGATTCAATAAGCTTAAGAATTGGATCAGATGCACGCTTTCCAAGGAAACGAAGAGACGTCATTGCGTCTTCAACTCTTTTTCCACGAACAAGATTCGCAACTACACGAACCTTACGTGGAGCTTGTCGATAATCAGAAAGTTGTGCAGATGCTGTAGCCATAATATTAAATTATTTTCCAGAAGACTTAGCTGCGCCCCCAGTTGTAGCGGCTTTAGCAGATTGAGCGGCAGAAATTTCAGCCTCCTTCTTTTTCTGCTCAAGTTCCTTCTGCATTTTTCCTCCATGCTTCACAAATTTTCGAGTTAGAGAGAATTCACCGAGTCTGTGTCCAACCATATCTTCAGTTACGAACACTTCAAGATGATCTTTTCCATTGTGTACTCCGAATGTAAAACCTACCATTTCAGGAGCAATCTGACATGCACGTGCCCAAGTCTTAATAACCCCAGTTGATTCTGGTCTTTTACCCTCAATTTTCTTGAGGAGTCGCTCGTCGACATATGGTCCTTTTTTACTTGATCGTGTCATATTTGATTACATTGGAAACAAAAAGCTCTCTTTCGAGCTTGGCAACATACTAACAGAAACTGAAATCGTGTCAATGAAAACAACCCCAAAAATGGAGTTATTTTCTACTTTTTCTTGCCTACCTTCCTTCTTCGAACAATAAACTTGTTTGAATACTTCTTTGGTCGTCGTGATTTCTGACCCTTTCCAGTTGGCTTGCCATACACAGAGATTGCTCTCCTTCGTCCTCTTCCCTGCCTTCCTTCTCCTCCTCCATGTGGGTGGTCTACTGGGTTTTGAGCAGTACCTCTTACAGTTGGACGAATACCGAGCCATCGACTTCTTCCGGCCTTTCCAAGGTTAACAAGGCGATTTTCATCATTTGAAACTTCTCCAACTGTTGCCCAGCAATTCTCTAGCACCTTTCGAACCTCAGAGGATGGCATCTTAAGGTCCACATATCCAGCATCTTTCGCAATAACCTCAATATAGTTTCCAGCACTTCTTCCAAGTTTAGCGCCACCCTTTGGCTTAACCTCAACATTGTATACAAAAGTACCAACTGTAATTTCCTTGAGAGGAAGTCTATTCCCAACCGTCTGAGGTGCCTTTGCAGATACAATGAAAGTGTCCCCAACTTTTGTTCCCTTTGGAATCAAGACATAACGCTTTTCACCATCCTTGTATACAGCAAGACCAATATATCCTGTTCGGTTTGGATCATACTCAACCGTTACAATGGTGTATGGAATATCAAATTTGTCGTATGTAAAATCAATCTCTCGAAAAAGTCGACTATGACCACCCCCCTTATGTCTTGTGGTGATTCTTCCGTGATGGTTTCTTCCAGCTGCTCTACGAAAACCTCCAGTAAGCGCTTTGTGTGGATTCTTTTCAGTAACAAACTTCCCGAATTCAATCGTGGACATTTGTCTGCGAGATGCTGTTGTTGGTTTATACTTTTTCATGTTATACGATTTCTATCTTGTCTCCTTTCTTAACATATACATATGCTTTTTTTCCTGATGATCGCTCACCCTTCTTTCCTCGTACAAAAACAGATTTACCAGGAATTTTTGTCATAGCGATCTTTGTTGGTTGTACCTTGTACATCTCCATAACAGCATGCTTTACTTCAGACTTTGTTGCACTCTTTAAAACTTCGAAGACGTAGACATTGTGGTTCATTGCCCTATCAGTAGCCTTTTCAGTTACTCGTGGTCTAAGCAAAATATGAGCATGAGTGTGCGTAGAAGATGTAGCTACACTTGCTGGTGCTTTCGGAGTAACCTCTTTCTTTTTTCGTGAGATGAGAGCCATGATAATTATTTCTTAGCTGTAACTTTCTTTACTTTTGCCACTTTTTCTTTCTTTGGTGCAACTTCTTTAGAGGAAACTTGCCCAGAAGATAATCGTGACTCAAGGTTTCGAAGTGAACTTTCTGGATGAACAATAACGATTCCTTTGTACTGCAATAGTGATACTGGATTGATGTTTCGAATCTCATCCATAGCAACATTTCCAATATTTCTAAAACTCTTCATCACAACTGCATCATGTTCGCCGAGAGCAATAAGTGCAGCATTATTTTTCTTTCCAAAGATAGATTCAAGTCCTGATACCCCTTTAAGATTCTTGAGAATATCTGCAGCCTGACTCGTCTTGATGTCTTTAAATTTAATTTCATCAACAAACACAACTTCACCATCACGCATCTTCTTAGAGAGAATAGTGTACAGTGCCTTTGACTTCATCTTCTTGTTTACCTTTCGGTCATAGTTCTTATCATTGCGTGGCCCATGAGTAACACCTCCTCCTACCCAAATAGGAGATCGTGTAGATCCATGTCTAGCCTGACCTGTACCCTTTTGTTTCCAAGGCTTCTTTCCTCCTCCACGGACTTCACCTCGTGTCTTTGTGTGAGCAATAGGGTTTCTAGCACTTGATGTCATTGAGACAACAACCTGGTGAACAAGATCAGCATTCCAAGGAAGACCGAATACACTCTCAGGAAGTTTGATCTTCCCTACTGATTCTCCTTTTTGGTTGTAGACTGCTGTTTCCATAATTGTTATTAACCTCTTATTTCAACAATTGCACCTCGTCGTCCTGGAACTGCTCCAGAAACAAGGATCAAATTATTCTCTGCATCGACTTGCACCACAGTAAGATTTCTCGTTGTGATTCGAACACCACCCATTCGGCCGGCCATTCTCATGCCCTTTGGAACTTTGTTTCGAAGACCACCTCCGATGGATCCAGGCTCTCGTTCTGAGTGCTTCTGACCGTGACTTCGTGGTCCTCCTTTGAAACCATGGCGTTTTACTACACCCTGGAATCCTTTTCCTTTTGAAATAGCACTGACCTGTACAGTATCACCTGGAACAAAGACTGAAACATCAATCTTATCTCCTCGAGTGTATGTACCGTCTGTCTTAAACTCTTTGAGCTTAGCAAAGTTGCCAAGATCCTTTGTGTGGCCCTGTATTGCCTTTGGCACTCTCTTTTCTCTCTTAACACCATATCCAACTTGTACAGCAGAATATCCGTCTGTAGCATCATTTTTAACCTGTGTAACTGTAACTGGCTGTGCAGTAAGAACGGTCACAGGAGTAACCACGCCTTCATCATTGAAGACTTGAGTCATGCTATCTTTTTTTGCAAGTATGAATTTCATTTTTCTTAACAAGCGTGGCTTGGGTCCGATACTTCGGAATTACCATACGAACCGCTATACTATCCGAAACAGGTAAAAAATCAAGGACACTAAGCCATATACACATCATCACTCTTGGATGACATGTTTGTGGCGATATTACATTAATTTTACGTCAATATTCACTCCAGACGGAAGATTCAAATTTGTAAGCGACTCAATCAACTTTGGAGTCGGGTTTACAATATCAATCAATCGCTTATGAATCCTCATTTCGAACTGTTCTCGCGCATTCTTGTAGACGAATGAGGCACGATTCACTGTATATTTTTTAATCTCTGTAGGAAGTGGTATAGGACCAAGAACTTGTGCATCAAATCGAAGTGCTGTATCGATAATTTGTTTTACCGAAACATCGAGAATCTTGTACTCGTATGCGCGAACGCGGATACGGAGTTTAGCAGTTCCCTCTTCTTTCGAAGCTTTCGCTTTTGATACTTTTTGTTCTTTTGCAACTTTTGTCATGTTGGATCTTTAATCAGTTTTTGTTTTTGGCATAGCCATGCAAAACGAAATATTTGAAATCAAATACTATTGTTTTGCTTTTATGATTACGCTGTAATCTTTGTAACCACACCAGCACCTACTGTCTTTCCTCCTTCTCGAATTGCAAAACGTGTCTGATCTTCAAGAGCTACTGGAGCTACGAGCTTTACCTTGAATGTAACAGTGTCTCCTGGCATAACCATCTCAACCTTTTCAGGGAGTGTTACTTCTCCAGTAACGTCTGTTGTTCGAACATAGAACTGAGGCTTGTATCCTGTGAAGAATGGAGTGTGTCGTCCACCTTCTTCCTTTTTCAAGATGTACACTTCAGCTTCAAACTCTGAGTGTGGAGTCACTGATCCTGGCTTTGAAAGCACCTGACCTCGAGTAATATCCTCTTTCTTAAGACCTCGAACGAGAATACCTGCGTTGTCTCCAGCTTGTCCTGAGTCGAGTGACTTGTTGAACATTTCGATACCAGTAACCACTGTCTTTGCAGTAGGCTTGAGACCAACGATTTCAACTTCTTCACCAACTTTCACCTGTCCTCTTTCAATTCTTCCTGTTACCACTGTTCCTCGTCCTTCAATAGAGAAGATGTCTTCTACTGGCATGAGGAATGGCTTATCAACTTCTCGAACTGGCATTGGGATGTAGGTATCAAGTGTATTGATAAGATCAAGTACCTTGAGAGCCCATTCATCACTCATATCCTTTGCTTCAAGAGCTTTGAGTCCTGAACCTCGGATAACTGGTGTTGCATCGTCAAATCCATTCTTCTTCAAGAGTTCACGTACTTCTTCTTCCACAAGGTCAATAAGCTCCTTATCTGGAACCATGTCACACTTGTTAAGGAATACAATGATCTTTGGCACTCCAACCTGCTTTGCGAGGAGTACGTGTTCACGTGTTTGAGGCATCACACCGTCTGTAGCTGCAACCACAAGTACTGCACCGTCCATCTGAGCGGCACCAGTAATCATGTTTTTGATGTAGTCAGCGTGTCCAGGAGCATCAATGTGTGCATAGTGTCGTGTAGCTGTCCAATACTCAGAGTGGTGGAGAGCAATAGTAATTCCACGAGCTTTTTCTTCTGGGGCACTGTCAATGTTATCAACTCCTTCTACTCGTGCACCAAATCCCTTGTCCTTGTTCATATCAAGTACGTGAAGGATAGACGCTGTGAGTGTAGTCTTGCCGTGGTCAACGTGGCCAATAGTACCTACGTTAAGGTGTGGCTTTGAACGATCGAATTTTGCTGCTTCTGCCATAATATTTTTATATCTTACCTACCTTGATTTACAGCGCGAGATTGCGTAAATCAAAGCAATTAAGGAAATTAACTAATAATTTTTACAAATAAAAAAACCTCCCTATCAAAACAAGGATAGGATCGCGACTGCCCGGTTGGCCACATGGCCGAGGGAAATGCGGTACCGAACATAATAACAGAGCCAGCATGAGAGTCAAGGAAATATATACCTAAAATATACTTGATATGGGGATACCCTGGGGAAAACAAAACCGCCAACAAAATGTCGGCGGTCCGTACCACTATGTAGTTTTTCGTAGATTGAAGATCTTTCCATCACCCCGTATTTTGTAAGGGAGCTTTTTCCTCTTAAAAGAAGAGTTAATTCCACCCACCCTACTACGAGTTGGAAACCATGAAATTCCTGGTCGAAACTTGCACGAATCGAAGCAACCGTCTCTTAAAATATGGAGTAACCGAGCTGACTCTCTCCCCCACCTTATAGAAAAAACCTGTTTCCAGTCGTCATCTGACAACGGTAGAGAGTGATTCATTTTCAACCTCTTTATGAACTTTCCTTATACTAGTATACAAAAATGCTACCTAGTTAAAACCCCGCAAAGCTGTGCTTTGCGGGGTCATTTTATTTCACCTTCACCTTGAGCTTCCACCCGGGGACCTTTCCCGCACTCTCTACTTCCTTACGGATACTATCAAAACCCTTATCAATAAGTACATACTGGGCCATCGCCTTTGCCCTTTCCTCAGGAGAAAGATGCCCAAAAAGTACTGACTCCACTCTTTCTCTCACTGAATCTCTCATATAATCTCCATACTTTTTTTCTATCCATAAGAATACACAATTTTCATAATCCATCAAAAAACCGAGCAAGCTCGGTTTTTTGATAACACGTAATTCCTAATTCTACTTTCGTGCTTCTACGATTCCTGATGCTACGTTCGGAGGTACGATAGCATAGTGATCAAATTCCATTGTTGATGAGCCTCGTCCTTCTGTCATAGATCGAAGCGATGTAACATATCCAAACATTTCAGAGAGTGGTACTTTTGCCTTGATAACTTTGAGTTCTCCACGATCTTCCATTCCTTCCACTTGCCCTCGCTTACTTGAAAGGTTTCCGGTGATATCACCCATGAATTTCTCTGGAACAACCACTTCAACTTTCATAATAGGCTCGAGAATCACTGGACCTGCCTTTCGTGCAGCTTCTTGAAAAGCCTGTGATGCAGCGATCTTGTATGCGATTTCAGATGAGTCCACATCATGATAACTTCCATATGTGAGTTCGCATGAAATATCAGTCATCTTGAATCCTGCAACCACACCACGCTCCATTCCCTCTCGGATTCCCTTCTCAACTGCTGGAATAAATTCCTGTGGAATAACACCTCCCTTAATAGAATCTATAAATTCAAATCCTGGTTCTCGATGTGCATTCTTTGGTACTTTCTCCTCTGGATCGTACTGAGGAAGTGGTTTGATATTGATTTTTACGTGACCGTACTGGCCTTTACCTCCAGACTGTTTGATGTATTTATTTTCAACTTCTGCTGTTCCAGTAATAGTCTCCTTATATGCTACCTGCGGTTTACCGACATTTGCTTCCACAGAAAATTCTCGCTTCATTCGATCCACCAAGATTTCGAGGTGAAGCTCTCCCATTCCTTTCATCACAGTTTCACCTGTTTCAGAGTCTGATTCAATCTTAAATGTTGGATCTTCGTCAGAGAGACGCTTGAGGGCCATACCCATTTTCTCTTGGTCTGCTTTTGTTTTTGGTTCAATACGAAGTGAGATCACTGGCTCTGGGAATTTGATTTGATCAAGTACGATCGGATGGGTTTCATCAGAAAATGTGTGCGAGGTCTTTGCGTTCTTAAGACCTACAGCAGCAGCGATTTCTCCGGCGTACACCTTCTTCACCTCTTCCCGCTGATTTGCCTGAAGTCGTACGATACGCCCGAGTCTTTCTTTCTCTCCTGTTGTTGAGTTGTAAATATAGGTACCAGATTCGATAGTTCCTGAATATACACGGAAGAATGTAAGCTGACCTACGAATGGATCTGCTTGGAGTTTGAAAGCGAGCGCAGCAAAAGGTTCTGAATCTGATGCTTTTCGTACCACCTCTTCACCAGTATTTGGATCGATTCCTTTTACCGGTGGAATATCAAGTGGTGATGGAAGATAATCAACAACACCATCAAGAATAATCTGCACACCTTTATTCTTAAGTGCAGAACCTGCGTAGACTGGGAAGATTCCATTTGCAATCACCGCCTTTCGAAGTGTTTTCTTAAGATCCTCATATGAAGCAACTTTTCCTTCAAGATAGTCATTCATCATCTTCTCATCGTGTTCAACGATCTTCTCGATGAGTTCTGCATGATATTTTTCAGCATCAGCTTTGAGATTTTCTGGAATATCTTTCTGAACCACTTTATTACCCATTTCTCCCTCGAAGTAATATGCCTTCATTCCGAGAAGATCCACTACTCCTTCATGATTTGATTCTTCACCAATTGGGATTTGTACTCGTACAGCCTTCTTTGAAAGTCTATCGAGAATAGATTTGTATGAACGTTCAAATGAAGCTCCAGTTCGATCGAGCTTATTGATGAAACAAATACGAGGCACCATAGCATCCTCAGCGTAACGCCAGTTTGTTTCTGACTGAGGTTCCACTCCAGCAACTCCGTCAAAAACAACTACGGCTCCATCGAGCACTCGAAGTGATCGCTTCACCTCTACGGTAAAGTCGATGTGTCCTGGAGTATCGATAATATTGAAACGATATTTATTTTCCTTTTTTAAACGATCCGCATCGGAAAGATACGTTGGTCCCCAGAAACATGTGATCGCAGCTGCTGTAATAGTAATACCACGCTCTCGCTCTTGTTCCATCCAGTCAGTCGTAGTCTCCCCTTCATGCACTTCCCCAATCTTGTGTTGTGAACCTGTGTAGTACAACACACGCTCTGAAGTTGTTGTCTTTCCTGCATCGATATGAGCAATGATTCCGAAGTTACGTACTCTCTCTAGTGGATAGTCTCTTTCCATATAATTAGCTTATAGTTTTAGCGTTTAGCTTTAATAAAAATAAAATGCCCGAGGGCAGAATGGCCCTACTATATAGGAAGCGTACAAGATAATCAATAGGAATATCTATCGAAAACTCCCCATATGGGGAGTTTTCGATTAATCCAAATAATGATATTACCAAGCAAAGTGTGCGAATGCTTTGTTTGCTTCAGCCATCTTATGAGTATTCTCTCTCTTCTTCACAGCTTCACCTTCATTCTTTGAAGCGAGTACGATCTCTTCTGCAAGCTTGAGATGCATCGGTTTACCCTTCTTTGCTCGTGCAGCTTCGATGAGCCACTTGAGTGAGAGAGCGAGCTTTCTTTCAGGACGAACCTCTCGAGGAATTTGGTAGTTTGCTCCTCCTACTCGTCGTGATCTTACTTCCATATTTGGACCAGTGTTCTTAAGCGCTGTCTCAAATACTTCTACAGGGTCAACACCTTTGTCTGATTCTTTGATTGAATCAAAAGCCTTGTACACAATAGTTCGAGCGGTATTTTTCTTACCGTCTGACATAACATAGTTAATAAGCTTTCCGATTTTATCAGAACTATATACGAGATCTGGACCAGCAATATTTCGATTTTTAACTTTTCTGCGCATTGAAATTATTTCTTAGGTTTCTTGGCACCGTACTGACTTCTACCCTTCTTTCGTCCTTCTACGCCTGTAGCATCAAGTACTCCTCGAACAACTGAGTAGCGAAGTCCTACGTCCTTAACACGACCACCTTTGAGCATTACCACTGAGTGCTCCTGAAGTGAGTGACCCATTCCTGGAATATATGCAGTAACTTCCATTCCGTTTGTAAGACGTACACGAGCAATCTTTCGGATAGCTGAGTTAGGCTTCTTTGGAGTCTTTGTTGTTACCTTTGTGCACACACCACGCTTAAATGGAGAGTATGAGAAAACTGGGCGGTTCTTTATGTTATTAAAGCTACGCGTTAATGCCACCGATTTTGATTTTCGGTGGAGAACTTTTCTCTTTCTTTTTACGAGTTGATTTATTGTTGCCATATACGGCTAAAAATAAAAACACTTGAAAAATCAAGTACCCAACACTCTAATACAAGCGCTCTTTTTTTGCAAGGCTTTGTATATCAAACATGGCACAACAAGGTACACTTTAAGAAGCTAATTGAACAACTTTACATCTAAATAGTAATGCCGGTTATAGCAGTGAATAGTATGGAGGCAATTGGCGCCACAAATTGCCAGAGGAAAAAGATATATATAACAGAAAGAATGAGCCCGTTTCTCTCTATAACAGAGCGCATTTGCGATGTAATGGGCAAAAAGGCAAAAAGGATCTTCGATCCATCAAGAGGTGGAACTGGAGAGAGGTTAAATACTGCAAGTAAAATGTTTGTAAGGGTAATAAGGACTGAAATAGCAATAAATGATGGAGCAAGTGTATGCTGACCAAATCTGATAATAAGCCCAAATATAATTGCAATAAGGAGGTTAACTGCGGGTCCTGCACCAGCAACGATAGCCTCTCCCCATCTCTGGTTTCGAAGATTATAAGGGTTAAATGGTACTGGCTTTGCCCACCCAATAATAAACCTCGATCCAGATGCTATGAGGATAGCAGGAATAAGGACTGAACCCACTGGATCCAGATGTCTTAATGGGTTTAAGGTCAATCTGCCTTGATATTCAGCTGTTTTATCACCCAAGAGATTGGCCGCATATCCATGAGCTACCTCATGGATAACGACTGACATTATAAGAATGATGATATAAAAAATTTGATCTGTTCCCATATATACTTGCCTTATCAGAGTTTTATGATAGCATGGTGCAACGAAATATAAATATATGGCTAAAGTATGCCCAGTAACAAATAAGAGCTCAAGAGTAGGAGGTGGTTACAGTAACCGCACTCGTGCTACGCAGTTTAACCCTACCGGAATGGTACGAAAATACGCTAACCTTCAAAAGAAGCGTATTTATATTCCTGAACTTAAAAAGACAATGGTACTTACCCTCTCAACAAAGGCACTCAAGACTATCCAGAAGAACGGCGCATACAGCACTCTCAAAAAAGCTGGTGTAATATAAAAATTCTCTAAAAAACGCACGCGGAATCATCCGCGTGCGTTTTTTGTTACATTATTTTTATTTTTGACAACAAAGTAAAATTATGCTATTTTCAGCAGAGAAGTTGACCCTCACTGGAGGTTTTCAATGATTAAAACCAACCGAGTTGTACAGTGGTTTGGCCCGATCGATACTGAGAAATTCAATAGAGTAACTAGCGATATCGTCAGACTCTGGAAGGACGAGGAAGCTGACATTTTTCTCTTCATAAACTCAGCTGGTGGCGAGGCGAGCATTGGGTTTGCATTTTATGACCTCATGAAGGCCCTAAAAATCAAACTCACAACAGTTGCGATCGGTGAAGTGGACTCTATGGCGATTATTGTATTTCTCACTGGAGAACATCGCTTAGTTAGCCCGCACACTTCAATGTTTTTCCATCAACCAAGCAGATCATTCGCTGCAAATCGTCCCATGCCATCTCGAAGCATGAGAGCTGGCGTTCAAGAGATGGATAGAATGGAACTCTGGTACGCAAATATCATCGAGAAGGAAACCGGGGGCAAGTTGAGCTCCCAGGCTGCAATTGATAAACAGTTAACAGAAGAGAGTGTAGACTCAGAAACCATGATTAAGCTGGGTCTCGCTCATGAGCTATTTGTGTAAAGAAACACAACGCACGCGGAATCATCCGCGTGCGCTTTTTTGTTATTTTTTTTATTAGCAATGTTACAATAAGGATGAAACTTCTATGCAAAAAAATAATCCCGTCATTCATCATCTCATTCGATCGCTAATCGCGCTTGGAATATCACTTGGAATTCTATTTCTCTCATTTTTTCTTATTCAAAAAATTTTTGCTATTCCCAATTTATACATAAACTCTGATCTCACTCTTACTGAAGCACAAAATTATGCGATCACCTTACTTATAATTGTAGTATCTGTTCTAATCGCATATATAGTCTACCTATTGCTTACATCAAAAACTCGTTCAGAACTTATGGTATGGAATGAGACACGTTGGTTAGCTATTTCACGAGAACAATTCAGAAGATTGTATGAAGGTGCCCCTGTTCCCTACATTACACTCGATGAAAAAGGTGGTATCCGTGAACCTAACAAAGCTGCTTTACGTTTCTTCAACGCATCTCCCCAAGATATTACCGAAAAAAACTTTTTTGATTTCTTCCCTGATCATGAACAAGGGAGGGCAAAACAAATTGCCGAACAATACAAGCTCGGTATTCCCATTGATAGAGTCGAAATCGAGGTGATTACAAAAGGTGGTTTTACAAGAACAATACTCCTTTCCATTTTCGACATGAACACACCTGGAAGCAAGGGTAGAATTGGTCTCGCATCACTTTTTGACATTACAGAACAAAAACATCTAGACCAAGCAAAAACTGAATTCGTTTCTCTTGCATCACATCAGCTTCGAGCGCCAACAGCAACAGTAAAGTGGTATATGGATATGCTTCGATCGGGCGACCTCGGACCACTTGCAGAAAAACAAAAAGATTATATCGAACGAATTTATGCGGTAAACGAAGATATGATCGATCTTATTGATACCCTACTCAATGTTTCACGTATCGAAATTGGCACACTTACGATTGATAAAAAGAAAACAAATGTACACGAGCTAACTGAAAGCGTCCTCAAAGAGCTCGCGCCACAAATTGAGACGAAAAAAATTACAATAAAGAAGAATTTTGGTAACTTACTCACAGCAATCGAGAGTGACCCGAAGCTTCTCCGTATTGTCATACAAAACCTTATATCAAACTCCGTTAAATATACCCCTGATGGAGGTACTATCGAAGTCGGTTTTGCTGACGATATGAATACCAAGCGTATTATTGTACGGGATACTGGATATGGAATACCAAAGGAAGTTCAAGATAAAGTATTTACGAAGCTCTTCCGTGCAGATAACGTAAGAGCTCTGAGTACAAGTCAAGGTACAGGTTTAGGTCTATATTTGGTAAAATCAATTATCGAATCTATGGGAGGACATATCACGTTCATCTCAGAAGAAAATAAAGGAAGTGAATTCACTATTACCCTATAATCAAAAACCATGGAACAAACAACAAAAAAAATCCTCGTAATCGATGACGACAACAATCTTCGTACAGTACTCTGTGACAAACTCAATCTTTCAGGCTTTGAAGCAACAGGTGCTGAAAATGGAGAGGTTGGACTTACACTTGCTGATAAATTGCATCCTGATGTTATCTTACTTGATCTTCTCATGCCAAAAGTAAATGGATGGCAATTTCTTGATGAACTCCGAAAAAATGCTTGGGGAAGAACTGCAAAAGTTATTCTTCTTACCGCTCTTGAAAGTAAAGAATTTGTTGCAAAAGCAATGGAAGTGGGTGCATATGGATATCTTGTAAAAACTGACTGGGATCTCGACCAAGTTGTAACACAAGTCCAAGAAGCAATTAAGGGAAATAAATTAAACTCTTAGATTTTTCCGTAATAATTTTTCCGTCTGATATTAAAGAAATCGTTCCCTTTTCTATTGTGCTCAAAATTTCTATTCCATGAGCCCTAAGTCTCTCGATTGTTTCTTTATGTGGATGACCGTATGAATTCCCTTTGCCCGCTGAAATGATAGCTATACTTGGCTTCACCGTATCTAGATACAGATTATCTGTTGATGTGCGAGAACCATGATGCCCCGCCTTAAGAACATTACATTTCAAAGCATCTTTATATTTTGAAACTAAATAATCTTCCATCTTTGAAGGAGAATCTCCCGTGAACAGGAAGCACGTGTCACCATACCAATACTGTGCGACAATCGATGCGTCATTTGTTTCTAATCCGGAGACATCTCTATCTGGAAAAAGAATTTTTACATACGAACCATCACCCATATCTATCTGCTCCCCTGCTCGTGCGAGATAATGTGGGATATTTTTTCCTTCTATCCTTCCATGAAGTTCGTCGTCAACTGTGTTTGGAGATTCAACACCAGGCTCTATAAAATTTTTCACAGTGTACCGTGAGACAACCTCAGGAAGTCCTCCAATATGGTCACTATCTGGATGTGATTCAAGGACCACATCAATATCATTATTAAAAAATGGAAGCATGCTACCTAGAGCGCCGAGTATCTTGTTATTAGGACCGCCATCTATCAAAATCCGATTACGGTTTTTTGATTCAATGAGTATTGAATCACCTTGGCCAACATCGAGGTATGAAACTGTCACATAGTCCCGCGGCGTTCGCGAGCGTACGAGACTCCATACAAAAACATTTAAACAAATGAGAACTACAATCAAATACAGTTTCCAGTGCGCTTTGATTTGATTCATGTTGAAAATTCTTTACTTGCAGAGTACTGTATAAAAGGAACCTATTCAAGGAGAGATCTTGCATACACGTGGAACGCTTTTAAAAATCATGGCGCAGCAACGAGTATTGGGGTACGAAAATCCTGGTTTCGCCCACGATGCTGATTATGCACCATCACGTTATAGAGTTAGGAGGGAGATTGAACGAAAAACTGAAATCCGCTGGGTATTTGATAAGAAGCAAGGTATCTGGATAAAACGAAGATTCCAAATTTTTCCAGCTCGTTTCCGAAGAAAGTATGATAAAGACACTGGGAGGACTACACTTACCCTGCTTCAGCCTGAAGCAAAACCAATAAAAATGCGCCCTGCAGCGATGCGAGCAAGGAAAAAGAGTACCCGAGTCAAATCTCGCACTATTTAAAAGAACATCCCCAGTAACCTAGGTTACTGGGGTTTTTATTGCTGATCTTCAGACGAAATGCTTGGCTCTTCCCCCACAATCTCCACATCAACAATTTCTGAAGTCTTAAACATTCCCTTACCTGGAATTCCATACTCAAAATCCATCCCTCTGCCTATATATCCAGTTTTAATAGCGCTTCCTCCCCACGTTGAACCATGTGGCTTAACAAGTGTAGGTGTCGGGCAATATTCAGGATGCCCTGACAAATAAAATCCGTCTTCACGATGCTCAAGTAGATATTCTCTTTTCTGAGTCTTAATTCGCAAAACCTTACCTACTAAAATTTTCTCAAGTAATATTCCACCAAGTACTTCTGACTTAATGATATTCTCATTTTCATCAGTTCCCCATCCAGGTAATGGTTTCTCGAATCCTCCTTCGTTTTTCATACCTATATTATGGTCTAATTTCCAAAAAGATGGAATATTACGACCCTCTCTTAAATGCTATACTACTCATACTAATAAAAAATATATGAAAAAATTTGAAGAAAGAAAATTTTCTATTCCTGAGCTTAAAGGAATATCTGCAAAAAATATTGAGGAACATCTTAAACTCTATGCTGGATACGTAAAAAATGCTAATTCGATCATGGAAAAGATCCCAGAATATGAGACGTGGGCAGAAAAGGATCCATTTGTCACATATTTTACAAGCGAACTTTCCCGTAGATTTGCATTTGAGTTCGATGGCATGAGAAACCATGAATACTATTTCGCATCACTCGAAGGTGGAGCAGCGCCACTGTCTGATGGACCACTTATGCAAGCAATCAAAGAAAACTTCGGTTCATACGATGCATTCCTTTCTAGATTCAAAGCTGTAGCACTTACTCGTGGTATCGGTTGGACTGTGCTCTATCATGACAAGTATTCAAACCAACTCCTCATCCAATGGATCGATGAGCAGCATTTGGGCCACCTCACAGGACTTTCTTGGATCCTTGGTATCGATATGTGGGAACACGCATTTGTTGCGGACTATCAGCCATCAGGAAAAAAACAGTATATCGAGGACTTCTTATCGAATCTTAACTGGGGTGTAATAGAAAAAAACTATACAGACTCAATAGAATAATTAGAAAAAAGCACCTAGTTGGTGCTTTTTTTCTTATCTTTCAAATTGAAAAATGCTACTCCATAAAAAACATACAAAGTGATAAATAACGTTGCGCCAAAATATGGAATCGAAATCGAAGCAAATGAGAATGAATCAAATATTTTAACTACAAGAAATACATACGAGAGAATGATGTGTGCTAGAAAAGCGAACGGAAGCGCAATTGCATGAGCTACATATCCCAAGAGTCCGGTCACAAATCCGATGAGCATAAGAAGTGGTATAACTCCAAGCACAAGCAAGTTCACAGGGAGACCAACAAGCGAAACCTGCCCGATCTTTAATAAAATAAGAGGAAGAACGAATAGCTGAGTCGATAATGTTGCACATGTTATCTCTTGAATGCCGAAACGATGTGGAACCCACTCTAAATATCTCACTACAACGGGAGAAATCCAGATTAGGGCAATCGTTGAAAGAAATGATAACTGAAACGAGGTATCAAAAACTAATAAATACGGATTAACGAACACCATAATAAAACCCGAAATAATGAGGGCTCTCCCAACGTCATATGTTCTCCCCGTAAATTTTGCGATAAGCACGAGTAGTGCCATACATGAGGCGCGAAGAACTGAGGGTGTTCCGCCAACCATAAGAGAAAAAAGAATAATACCAAGGGCACCAGCTCCCAATGAAAAATATTTCGGAAGAAATGCAAATGCCTGAACTAAGGACTCGGCAACAATAGTGATGTTATAACCTGACAGTACGACAATATGGACAATACCAGTTCTTCGGAATGAATCTTCGATACTTTTTGGCATTGAATCATTACCTAAAAGTATTCCTGTTAGAAGTGAAGCTCCCGGCTCAGGAACAACCTTTTGAATATTACGAACAAACGAATCCCGTATTCTAAACAAATAATCAGTCACTATGTGTGCGTTACCTGATGAAACATGCTCCCCTTTCGCAAATGAGAGAATATACCCCACCCCATTCTTTTTTAAATACGAAGGATAATCAAACACCTTTCCTGTATCTGTTTCAAAGCTTTTTGGTACATCAAGTTTTCCAGTAAATGTTACCGTGTCGCCATATCGAAATGCTGGATATAATCCAGCATGAACTAAAATATTCATCGATCCACTAGGAGCCTTCACTATATAATCACGACCATTTTCTTTTTCTACGGGTGACTCCACGATGGTAGCAGTGAAGGTAATCTGCTTCCCCATATGGGAATCTATATTACTATTTCTGTGATCAACATCTTTTGTATAAAATCGAAAGGTCCCTAGTGCAAAGAAAGCTAAACATAATACAAATGTAATGAAAAATTTTTTTGAAAACTTAAATGTGAAATTACTATAGAGAAGAGTACCTAGTGCGAAGAATATACAGGAAACGAAGAGAGGTATGCTGATATGGAAAAAAGAAGCAAAGAGAACCCCAAGGAAAAAACTTGATACTGTAATGAAAAACTGATTCTTTTCTATATATGAGAAATCTTTCTCCATTCTCTGATTATATTCTGTTCATCTTCAAGCGACATGGCTTTTTTAAACTTTGTATTTTTAACACCTTTCACCCGCTTCTCACACTGCTCCCATGTTGTATGAGTAAGTATTTCTCCATTCACCATACTCACATACGAATACGCCTTTCCAGCACTTTGTTTACTTCGTGAAGGCTTTTTACCTCCCTCTGATTCAAGCACTGTAATATCAACGCCATATTCGCTGATTTTACCTGAATATAAATCTGGGACTAGGTTATCTGCAAAAGTGGTAGCAATCTCGTCACAGCGCTCATTTGCAGGGATTCCAGAGTGCCCTGGTAACAGTTTCCACGTAATTTTTTTTGTGGAAAGGAGATCATCCATTGCAACCCATATATCTTTATTCAAAACTGGATCTTTCCCTTTTGTCAGCCAATCATTCTTCTTCCACGTTGAAAGCCATAGGGTACAACCTTTTAATACATAACTAGAATCTGTGTACACCGTAATCAAATCATTATGAGTAGTACGTCGTAACCCCTCTAGCACTGCAGTAAGCTCCATTCTGTTATTTGTGGTGTACTCTTCTCTCCCACCGAGCTCCATAACCATATCGTCCGTTACAACAATACTTCCCCACCCACCCGGTCCTGGGTTCCCTCGTGATGACCCATCAGTAAAAATTTTTATTGTTGCCATTGTTATATGATATCAATAATCCGCAATCGAAGCTCTGGTCTGTATCCAAATGTTGATTTCTCTATTGTTGCAATAATATCTCTTGACTCATTCTCTTTCGGAGATTTCTCAAAGCTTTCTGGTTTTGAGAAAAACTTTATCGCCTTCACGCTTTTTAATTCATCGCCGAGTATTAATTCCAGATGATTTTTTTCTTTTCCGAATAAACCAACTTTTTGGATAGGAGTATCTTTAAAAAGGAATACTGGTCTCTCATTCCCCACACCAAACGGTGCAAGCTTATGTAAGTGTTCGTATGTTTCGTTAGTAATGTCATGTATATCAAGTTCCTCGTCTATCCAGTAGACAATTTCTTCACCACCTTTGACCACTTCATATGCACTATTTAAAACTTCTTCGAGAGTATGCACTGAATCATGAGCAAGCGCGAACCCTCCTGCCATCTTATGACCCCCAAACTGAGTGAAAACACTTCCTGCCTCTTGCATAAGCTTCACGAGATCAACGCTACCATTCGACCTGCATGAACCCTTTAAATCAGTATCCCCATTTCTCCCCCAAAGAAATATCGGACGATTAATATCATCCATAATTGAATTACCAGCGAGTCCTAAAAGCGCTGGTTTCCATTCAGGATTTCCAAATACTAATACTTGTGGTAATTCACCTTGCAATTCACGTTCACGAATTCTTTTACGAATATCTTTTACAAGAGAAGCGACAACGCCTTTTCGTTCATTATTTATTTTATCCAAGTACAAAGCCGACTCACTTCCCTCGAGAAAATCTTTTGTATAGAGAAGCCTAAACCCATCCATTGGGTGTCCCATTCGAGAAGCAGCGTTTATCCGAGGTGAGAGTGAAAATCCAATATCATCCTCGACAAGCTTTGATTGGTTCACCCGGAGCTTTTTCCACAACTCTTGGAGTCCAGGCCTCGGCGATTTCCTCAAAACTTTCAAACCGTAGTGCGCGAGCACCCTGTTTTCTCCTACCAATGGAACCATGTCGGAGAGTGTTGCCATACCAACAAGATCAAGGAACCATTTTTCATGGCCCTCAATCATCCCAAAACGATTTTTTGAAAGTATTGCTTGAATTAATTTAAATGCAACGCCCGATCCGCACAATATTTTCTCAGGATACGTGGAATCATTACGTTTTGGGTTAATAACTGCATATGCAGGAGGGAGTTCTTGCCCTTGCTCATGATGATCAGTAATAATTACATCCATACCGAGTTCCTGTGCACGAGCAACTTGATCGACATCTACGATTCCACAATCAACCGTGATGATAAGTTTTATATCCTTCGGAAGAAAAGACTCCACTGCGTCGAGATGCAATCCATATCCTTCATCGTGCCGATGTGGGATATAATTTTCTACTTGAACATATCCAATCTTATCGAAAAATTCTTTAAGCATCACTCCACCTGGGATACCATCGGCATCATAATCACTGTAAATTAAAATATTTTCTTTGTTTGCTATTGCAAAAAGAATTCGATCTACCGCCTTATCCATGTCATTGAGGAGAAACGGGTCGTGGAGCCCAGATTCATAGTCTGGGTTTAAAAACTGTTCAATATGTGCTGGTTCGCTAAGTCCACGCGCAAGAAGGAGGTTTTGAAGGATAACTGGATAGTGTGCTAATGAATCTGGCCTTTTAGTGACCCTTTCTCTCATTCGGTATGATTTCATAGGGCACATTCTATCATGAGGGCTTCTAGAAAACTCCAACTATCGCTATACTGATATGTATATGGAAAATTGCATATTTTGTAAAATCATAAAAAAGGAAATACCTGCAACCATTATTCATGAAGATGGCGTGTCACTTTCCCTACTCGATATTAACCCCGTCCACGAAGGTCATGTTCTTGTTATACCGAAGGAACACCATGAATCACTAGTCCAAACACCTGATCACCTCATTGAAACCCTTTTTGTAAAAGCAAAATCGCTTATAGAGCCGATTAGAAAAGGCGTTGGTGCTGATTTTGTGGTGCTTACAGTTGTCGGTACCGATGTCCCGCATTTCCACATACATCTTATTCCACGATTTAAAGACGACGGCTTAGCTGGGTTTTGGCCAGCAACAAAGTATGAGAGCGCAGAGCGCATGCAAGAAATCGCACAAAAAATAAAAAATAATCTACCCTAAAGCTTCTATACCTGGGAGTGTCTCATTCGCAAGAAAATCAAGCATTGCCCCACCACCTGTAGATATAAAAGAAAACTTGCTACTGAGTCCGAGCTCTGCAATAGATGCGACGGTATCTCCCCCACCAACGATAGACATGGCTTCACTATCTGCAATTTTTTTAGCTAATTCTAATGTTGAATCCTTAAATCCTATTTCATAATTTCCAAGTGGCCCATTCCATAATATAAATTTCGAGTCCAAAATAATTGAATCCATAGACTCAATCGTCTGCGGACCAACATCCACGATAAAATCTCCGTCATCTATTTCCTCAATTTTTTTTACTTTTACACCATCTGCAGTTTTTACCCTAACATCTATAGGTAAAATAAGTTTATCAGTTAAAAATTCTGTTACAGATATATTTCCTTTAGATAGCAGTGAGATTCCTGTATTAACCCCCTTCGCTTTCAAAAAATCATTCGCAAGCGCGCCACCAATAAATACTTTGTCAGCAAGCGCAAAAAACTTCTGAATGAGGGGTAATTTTGTTTCAAATTTTGCACCACCAAGAATAAATAGGAATGGATGTTCGGGATGAAAAGCCCTTGAAAGTTCGGTTACCTCTTGCTCAAATACTATACCCGCATACGCAGGGATATAAGTAGGAATTTTTACAAGTGAAGCATGTCTTCTATGTGAAGTTGCAAATGACTCATTAACATAGATGTCCGCAAAACTCGAAAGATGTTTTGCAAACACATCATCATTATTTTTTTCACCTTCGTATTTTCGTAGATTCTCAAGTAATACAATTTTACCATTTTCAAATGCATGACCGAGCTCTGCTGGAGTATTAGGATAATATTCAGAAACAAATTCCATAGGAAATTTCTCTTGTAAATATTCATATACCGGCCTTAGTGAATTTTCTCCAGCATCATTTTCAATATGACTTGCAAGGATAATATGTGCCCCTCCCGCCACCAAATACTGAATAGTCTCGAGAGTTTTTTCTATACGAAATGAATCAGCAACTTTCCCATTACTAATAGGCACGTTGAAATCTGCACGCACAAACACTCTTTTCCCTTTCACATCAACCCCTCGAATTCCTTTCATATTATGATTTTTCTACAGCTGTAATAATTTCACCAAAACCCTTTGCGGATAGTGATGCGTGCCCAACAAGAAAACCAGAAACATTTCCATCTTTCATAAGTGCCTGTGCATTTTTCGATTCAACTGATCCTCCGTAGATTATCTGCACACTCTGTGCAATATCTCTTCCATATATTTCTGCGAGCACCTTACGAATATAGAGAACCATTTCATGTAACTTATGAGGATTCATCGCTTCTTCTGCAGTTTTCCCGATTGCCCAAATTGGTTCATACGCAATAACAATATTTTTAACATCCCTTTTTTGAACACCTGAAAGGGACGCTTTTATTTGCTTTGAGAGAATGGCTAAATACTCACCATGTGTATCTCGCTCTCTTTCACCAATGCAAAGCACTGGAACGATTTGCAACTTTGTAAGTGAGGCGATCTTCTTTGAAACCATTTCATCTGTTTCTCCCATTCCCCTTCTTTCTGAGTGCCCAACAATTACGTGTGACACACCGAGACTCTTCAGCATTTCACTGCTCACTTCACCCGTATACGCTCCAGATGGAATCCAAAAAGAATCCTGTGATCCAAGGAAAAACTTTTTATTTTTCTTAACAATGAGTGACGATAAAAAAACAAACGGAGAACACACCACGACCTGTGTCTTCTTTAAAGCACCCGCTTTTCTCTTTGTTTCTGTAAACAATTTTTTTGCCTCTGTAAGGCTAACTGGGTTCATTTTCCAGTTTGCTATGACGATCTTTTTCATTCGCACATTATATCATGAGAGTAATTTATATCTCTTGCCAAGAAATAACTTGATATTGATCAGTTGTAAGTGGGAAACTTGGTGGTGGGCCATAGAGGAGATTTGCATCATAAGTGATGTTTCTCACGTCATAGCCATTTCCATCTGTGTAAGCAAATCCATAACGTAGATTTGTGACTATCATGCCGTAAAGCGTAATGCTTGCTCTCGAATGATAGGGTGCGCATGTTCGATTTCCAGGCCCTGGATAATAATACCTTCCTACACGACCATTCTGTGCCACCAACGCAGCATCAATACGAAGATTGTCTTGACTAACCATCCCAACATTTAAATTACCTTGAGAAATAAGAGATACCACATCTGTACCATCATAATTTGTATAAGTTAAATTATTATTTACTGTTATTGCAGGCCTCGTC
Source organism: uncultured Candidatus Saccharibacteria bacterium (assembly GCA_964516975.1). Taxonomy (GTDB): domain Bacteria; phylum Patescibacteriota; class Minisyncoccia; order Phycocordibacterales; family Zambryskibacteraceae; genus CAZFAS01. The sequence goes on along the minus strand of CAZFAS010000002.1, from coordinate 36,726 downwards.
GCTGGACTATCCGGAAATCTCCCAGCAGCTATTGTTACTCGTGCTGTATTTATTGCACCTTCAACCCATAGATTATCCTCCACAAAAATAAGTCCATTTACGGGAATTGCATAATTGGCAACAAAAGTCTTTGCATTAACACTCCATGTACCCCATCCTGTTTGGGATGTTGAATTAGTGCAGTTTGAAGATGGTGTAACCTGTGTATTAACTTTATACAGATCAAACGAGTCATTTGTCTTCAAAATAATAAGGTAGCCTTGGGCTCCTGAGGGTGCGAAATATCTCCCCGATGACTGTGCACTAGTTTTTATCTGTGCAAGGTTCGTAGTGAGCCCAACAAAATCCTCAGCGGGAACTGGAAATTGTCTTCCAACCTCAAACACATCGGATCTTGCAGCAATAGTTGCTGGTGGGGCCTCAAGTGGTCTAAATGTATCATTCACACCACTACTTACTGGTATATTTAAATGAGTATGCACTCCATATTCAGCTGCCCCAGAATGGTCAGGATCATCATATGATGCAAGCGCGCTTGTTATATTATTATGAGTAAAACCATCAAATCGAATACCTTGATTGGAGTGGATGGGTCCAAACACTTCTGTTCCCTCTCCAAATCGAATATTGTCATTTGCAACGACAGCATATTTTGCAAGTGACGGTATAGCAAATTCAACTTGTATTTTTCTTACTATACTCGTACTTGTGGGCATTCCAGTAGACACCACTTTTACTTTTGTTGAACCTACGATAGGAGGTGTAATGGTGAGGGAAAACGAACCGATCGATACTCCATTTTTATCTTTAACATCATGCACATAAGGGCCTGCCTGACCTGTACCATCCTGAAAGTCCTGACTTGCATGTGCTAAGTGCCAGCGATAATAATCAATACCCGATTCAGCAAGCTGAATTGCTCGCTCCCTATCCAAAGATTGACGTGAAGCTTTTATGTTTACACCTGCCCACCCAACAAGACCTCCGATCAAAATAATAGAAATAGAACTAAGTACTAAAATCAATACTAACAATTGTCCCTTTTTATAGTTGATACTCATACTATTGATTTCCTTTTAAATTTCTTAGCATGACTTGAGAGGTTGCGGTAACTGCTGAAGGTAAACGCTTCACATCTTGATCTATAGTAAGAGTAGCACGAATTAATCGTATAGAAAGAATATCGATTGGAAGAGTGAGTGCGGTCGATGTTCCGGCATATGTCTCTGCATAATAATCAAAAATTGGGGTAGTTGTCGGCACAACGTCTCGAATTAATGTCGTAACAGTTTCTTGTGCAGGGTTATAGGTAAGAGGGCTACCAGAGGGCTTTATGATACCTATTTTAAAATCCGTACCCTGAAGAAAGTACCGAATTCTTTCTTTGTAAGCATCTCCATCAATATTGCTATAAAAAATAAGTGAAGATGTTCCGGCTTGAGCTATTGGATATGATCCCAAACTTGATGGTGATGCGCTTCGAAGTTGCATAACTATTGTTCTAATAACCTTTCGAGCATAGAACTGGGCATTCATATTGCTCTGCAAATTTGAATTTAAGAAAAATATATCTCTATTAAAATTCGAAATGATCAAAAAGATCATAATAAAAATTGATACTGAAACTATAATTTCAACTGCGGTCATTCCCTTTTTTGTATTTGAAAGCAATGTTTTCATTTATGGTTGTAATATTACTTCTATCTGCTGCCAGTTACTTGAAATTGGAACTTGTCCCACAATCTGACTATAACCTGTCTTATCAACCGTAATTGAATAGGTTCCTGAACTTAACCCTGAGAAAAGAACTTGCCCAGGTGGGATACATTCCGAAGTAAATGTAACCGCAACATCTGATACATTTGGAGTAAATGTTGTACTTGCTGTATTAAGAAATACCTTATACCTAAAGTATCGATCACCATTATGAACTGAGTTTATGTTTTCATTAGCTGCACCGTAATATGTGCCATTTGTCCCATCCGGCCCTAGAAAATTCCAGCCACCACTTGGATTTGTCGTCGTAGCGCTTGCAAACAAAAATCTGATATTTGATGCGCCTGTCGCTTGTGGCTGATTTGTAGGAGCAAAAGTTATTTCATTAAAATTACTTGTTGTACCAGCATCAAAAGTAGACGAGGTGAGGTTCCCGTCAGTCTCATAGGCACCGAAAACGTTATTTAATTTAATTTCACCAGTTGGATTACTTACATCGATATGTCCATCAGATGTAAAAAACTGCGTACTATTTGTAAAATTAATCTGCCCTGACCCACCAGACCAATCTGTCTGATGTAAATACCCCCTACCAGTTTGTGCAGTTTGATTGAAACCAGATTTAGATAGAGTCACTGTTGCTCCTGATACTGGAAGCAATGTTGTGCTATCTTTCACTGTAACAAGCAAATGTTGAGGAGCCTGTGACGTAAGTATAAGATTTATATTCTGCACAGCGCCTGGTAACACAGAAACGGGAAGTAATGGATTTACACCTTGTAGATACGTTCCATTATTACCAAGTGTGATAGCGTAATTGTCCCATTCAACATTCGAAATTGTTTTTCTTCCGGTCGCATCAGTTGTAAAAGTTTGATTGTATTTATACACATCAGGACTTGAACCGAGCAGTCGAGTGCCTGACATAGTGAACTGTGTACCACCTATCGGACTACATGTATCTGATATTGTAGAAACATTAACGGTACTGACTTGATCAATAACAAAACTTATTTGAGTAACCTGCTGAACAAGTACCGTTGCATGGGGTTTGACTGGATTTGGATTACTGGTCGAAGTTGCGTATGTCTTATCTGTTGTATAACCCGACTTTGTAACGGTAATTTCATATGAGAGATTCGCGGGTGGCGCATCAACAACCTGAAGGGTTCCGTCTGCTCCTGTCACATCATCAATAACAACCCTTGGACTTAATTTATTATTCTCAATGTGCACCTGCGCTCCAGAAATTGGATGTCCATTTGCATCAATTGCCTTTACGAAAAGCGCACCATTTGTTGAAGCTGTCTCAAGGTTCTTTGGAGACACTCTCGTAGAAACACTCATTGTCTGGAAATTTTTACACGTTGCGCAATCAACGTCGACTTGCACGAGCTTGTAGTCTGCAGGTGAAAGATCGTTTGGACTTCCTCCGATCTTTCCATCAAATGGGTCATCAATATTTCTGACTGTGATATTTACCGTGAAAGTGATTCCATCTCGTACTAATGTTTGTGATGATGGAATTACCCCCGCTGGAATACCATTCACCTCACCCACATCCTTGTATTGTAAATTTCGAACTAACTCAAGCTCTTCATTAATAAGATCAGTCGCTGCAATCTTAACTCTTGAAGCAGAAACAAGCGTAATGAGTGTTGTATAACCTTGGTATACCGCAACTCCAATCATTGCAAACAATGCAGCTCCGATAAGCACCTCAAGCAAAGTAAAACCAGTACTCTGTTTTTTTATTTTCATCCTAGATTTTGTCAACCAATGAATACGTAGGCGCAAGCATTGAAATCGCAAATATACCAACCGCTATACCAATAATTACCATGAGCACAGGTTCAATGATTGTGGACATATCCTTTGTTTTTTGATCAACCTCATCTTCATAGTATGCAGCGACACCTAGTAGCATGTCTGCCATTTTTCCTGTCTCTTCTCCCACATTCATCATTTCACCAACAAATATTGGGTATAGATTTTCGTGCTCAATAAACACTGCTGAAATAGGATCCCCTTTCTGGATATTTTCATGTGCCTTACCCAATACTTCCTTATAAAAACTATTCTGAATTACCTCCTCTGTCACACCAAGAGCAACAACAACATCTACACCGGACGAAAGAAGTGAAGAGAGTGTTCGTGTTGTTCGTGCAGAATTAACCTCCTTCACTATCGTTCCAATGACTGGCAAATGAAGGATGAAGTAATCAAATGCTCTACTACCCGCTTTCGTTTTTAGAAGTGCTGCAATGGTGACTATCACCGCCACAACGGCCAAAAATACAATAAGAAAATGATTTCTCAAAAAATCACTAATCCCGATGACGATACGCGTAGAAAGTGGTAAATCAACGCCAAGCCCTTTAAAAGTTGCAGTAAGTGTAGGTACCATATAGACCATCATCAGCACACCAATAACAACCATTACTGAGAAAATTACCGCTGGATAGATGAGAGCACCTTTCACTTTTCTACTTAGCGCATACGACTTATCCATCTGGATTGCAATAACCTTAAGAGACCCGGCAAGATTGCCGCTTTCCTCTCCCGCCTTGACCATTGAAACAAACAACTGAGAAAATTCCTTAGGGTACTCCTTCATTCCATCACTTAAGCTTTGCCCTTTACTAATATTCTCATTCAAACTATTCAAAATCGCCTTAAGTTTTTTGTTCTTTGATTGCTTCTCCATCACAGTAAGCGCTCGAGTTACTGAAAGTCCTGCCTCTATCATAGAACCAAGGTTTCTTGCAAAAGTTATTTTCTCAATGGCCTTTATTGAGCCAAACATATTTGAAAACTTTCCATCAAATAAAGTCCTTTTTTTAACTTCATTTACAAAAACAACCGAACCACCTTCGCTACGAATCTTTCGGTACACTACAAATCTATCCTGCGCTTCCATTTCGCCTTCATACGACTGCCCGCTACTATTTACTGCTTTGTATGTAAAATGTGCCATAAAAATTATTCTGAAACGACACGGAGAACTTCTTCAACTGTTGTGATACCTTGCACAACCTTAAATACTCCGTCCTCAAGCATCGTGAGCATTCCTTCCTTCTTTGCTTGCTCTTCGATCTCTGCTGTAGTTGCTGCTTTTATGATTAAATCTTTTATTGCTGGACTCACTTTAAACACCTCATGTATTCCTATTCTTCCTTTATATCCATCCTCCGAATCTGCACTTGGTTTAGGCTTATAAATTGAAAGCCCTTCCCACTTCGCATCTTTATCTACAATCTTTTCATCTTTTAATGCCTTCATAACACGATCAAGATCGACAATTTTCCCAAGTGCAGCTATCTCTTCTTTCGATATTTTTACTTTTTCTTTCGTATCAGAAAGTCTTCGAATAAGTCTTTGAGCAATTATTACTGAAAGTGTTGAGGTTAATAGGAAAGGCTCAATTTTCATATCAATGAGACGTGCAATAGTTCCTGCTGCAGAATTTGTATGAAGTGATGAAAGCACAAGGTGACCTGTAAGCGCTGCATTCACACCAAGGGCAGCCGTTTCTGTGTCACGAATTTCTCCCACCATAATAATATCTGGGTCTTGTCGTACGAGTGTTCGAAGCCCATTGGCAAAAGTAAAACCTATCTCTGGCTTTACCTGAGTTTGGTTCACTCTCTTCATCTGATACTCAATTGGATCTTCAATTGTAGAGATATTTACATCTGGGGTATTTAAAATATCCAAAATTGTATAGAGCGTAGTAGTTTTTCCAGATCCAGTAGGACCTGTTGTAAGAATCATTCCGTTTGCAAGCTTCGTCGCATTATGAAGTTTCTCCAATTCTTCACCATGGAAGCCTAAACCTTCAAGCGTAAAACCAGATACTCCCTCTCGAAGTAATCGCATTACTGTTTTCTCTCCATAGTAAGTTGGAAGAGTAGAAACACGAAATGAAACTTTTTCTCCATTCATATCGATCTTAAATCTTCCGTCTTGTGGAATTCTTTTTTCATCAAGCTTCATACTTGAAAGCACTTTAATTCTTGCAGTAATTCCTCCAGCAACGTTTTTTGGAAGAACCATAGCATCATGAAGTAACCCATCGATTCGATAGCGAACTAAGACCTGATTTTCCATTGGCTCAATGTGGATATCAGAAGCATCTTGGATAATTGCGTGTTTTAAAAGCGTATCGACAATACGAACAACAGGGATATCTTCGGCAAGTTTTTTCAAATCATCTTCACTCGCCACTTCATCACTATCCTTTTCCTGCACTTCTTTGAGTGAGCTCGCCTCTTTTTGAATGATATCTCCAAATTCGGCTTTAAGACTTTTTTGATAAGAAAGCAGAGCACTTTTTACAGACTCACTATCTGTTAGTCGAGGGAGAATCTTGAGTCCTGTCTTTTTTCTTACAAAATCAATGGCGGTCAAATCATCAGTATCAAGCATTGCTACCTCAAGAGATTCTCCATTTTTTCGAAATGCGACTATATTATGGTTTCGAGCAATTGGCTCTGGGACAAGAGAGAGTACTTCAAAATCTATATGTTGGCCTTTGAGATCTACAAATGGAATACCGAGAATGTATGCTTGCATTCTTCTCAAGTCATCTTCAGTAATGTTTCCCTTATCAACGAGGATTTTCCCGACACTAATACCTTTTTCTTTTGACTCCTTTTCTGCAGCTTCAACCTGAGCTCTGGATACAAGACCTGAGTCCAAGATAAATTCTTTAAGTTGTGTTTCTTGTATTAGCATACGAGAACTATTCATACATAGTATAGCAAACAAAAATCCTCTGTGTGAGAGGATTTTTGTTATAAAACATTTTTCTATTTTTTAAAACTCTATAATCTTTGGATTTACACCGATTAAGATGTTTCCACTTGCTGGAATTGAAACGCTTGAACACACAGCTGTTACGTTAACCGTCTTCGCACCAGTAGACTGATACGTGAACGAGTATGTATTATTTCCGCCAGTTGATCCACCAGGAATATCGGTACCACTCCATGTATATGAAGTACATCCACTTGGGCTTGCTGTCCATGTAACTGTCTGCCCTACCACTGCATTTCCTGAAGGATTTGATACAAGTGTAACAGTTGCAGCAGGATTTATTACCAAGTTAAACGAGCTTGTTTTATTTCCGATACCACCTCCAGATGTTGTGATGGTAATAGGATATGTTCCGGCAACAGCACTTGATAATGCAGTAAACGTCACTGTATCTGTACATGTTGGCAAACAATCACGATTTGCGGTGTAGCTTACATTTACATTTGCTGGAACACCACTCACTGTGTCATTAATAGACTGAGAGGTGCCTGATACAAGGGTCTTTGTGACAGTAGTCTGACCACTTGATCCTCCTGCAGTTAGTGTTACCGGCCCCCCATTTGATACTGAGTAGTCAAAACTTGCTGAATACGCAACATTAAATGTAATAGATCCACCTGGACATACATTAAGGGTCGATGCTGGTGTTACAGCATATGTATACCCAGATATTGTGGCAGGAGTGATTGTATAATTTGTCCCCCCTGCACATGCTGCTGGGGTTACAGTTCGAATTGCTGTAGCGCCAGTACCAGTAAGGACTCCCCCATTAATACTCCAAGTACCTGTAGTTTGACCTGTCTGATTTACTGTAATTGATGCGGTAGTAGCCGCTGACACAACAACTGTTGCACTCGCTGGCGTACCACTACCACTTCCATTTGCACAAGTAAGTGTAAATGTATACGTCCTTACTTGAGTTAGCACTCCCTGAGATACATTGGTACCTGATGTTGCCTTAGCGCCAGACCAATCACCGCTTGCTGTACAACTTGTTGGTGAATTTGTTACCGTCCATGTTAGCGAAGGATTTACCACATTTACCGTTCCACTCGTTGGATTTGCGGTGATTGTTACCACTGGAACTGGTGCTGCACTTACCGTTACCTGCATCGTGTCCGACCCGGTTGCACCAAGATTATCAGTTGCTGTAAGTCTGAATACATACGTACCTGCAACAGTCATATTGGTAAATGTTGGAGTAAGAGTACTACCATTTGTAATGGTTGGAGTTACAGGACCAGAAACAAATGACCATACCGTACTACTTATTGACCCATCAGAATCTGTTGCTGATGTACCAGTTGGGGCTGATGATGTTGTTGGAAGAGTAATAGCTTTATCTGGACCAGCATTTGCTGTTGGAGAAGAATTACCTGCTGCTGAAACTACAACATTAGCGCTGGCAGGTGCGCTACTTCCACCCGCATTCGTACATACGAGTGTATATGTATATGTTTTTATTTGCGTAAGTGTTCCCTGAAATACATTTGTACCAGTTACTGATTTTGCGCCAGACCAATCTCCGCTTGCTGTACAACTTGTTGGAGCATTTGTTGCACTCCAAGTAAGCGCTGGATTAACTGCGTTTACTGTTCCACTGGTAGGGTTCGCGGTGATAGTAACCACTGGAACTGGAGGACAAGCAGCTGGGGTCGTTACGCTATCTTCGGCAGAATTACCAGAAGATCCAGCCGCATCTACTGCCTGAACAACATAATAATAGGTAGTATTTGATGTTCCAGTAGAATCGGTGTATGAAGTTCCAGCAATATTAGATGCAATTAACCCATACCCACTTCCTGATGTAATACTACGATATACTTTATAACTTGATGCCCCAACTGAAGCACTCCATGTAAGTGTTACAGCATTATTACCACAGGACACAGAAGCACTAGCAGAAAAACCAGTTGGAGGATTTGGAGGAACTTGCACAGTGACAGTATCAGTATCACTTGGAACACCATTTGTACATGTAATAGAATATGTGGTTGATGGAGCAACTGGATAATGCGGATGACCATATGCCATGGTTCCCGATGATCCATTCACATTTACACCAGAATTCATTGGCGCACCAGTTGTACAGAGTGTTGCATTCGTTGATGTCCAAGAAAGATCAAGTGATTGGCCGTATGCAAGGGAGATTGTTCCGCCTTTTCCAGGTAACAATCCATTTGCCAGCATGTCCACGCTTGGCCCTGATGCGATTGGAGTATAATTTATAGTGTAATTATAACTACCACCTGGCATTCCAACGAAGGATGCAGAGGAACCAGTTACACTATTAGTAATCGAGCCAAGAGTATATCCACTTGGTACTGAGTTTGAAGTTAATGTATATGTTGTGCCACCGGATGCAGGATTAACCGTATTTGAAGTAGAAGTATAATTCCCTGGTGTTATATTCCATGTCCCACCACTCACCGGTGTTTGTGTAACAGTAATCGTTGCAGGAGATGCTGGACAAGAAGCAGGTGTAGTTACTGTAGATTGCTGAAAGTTATAATAAATATTTGGAGAAGGTGTAACAGTGTAAGTATATGTTGTGCTGAAAGAGAGCGGGCCATTGTCTGTATACGTAGTACCCGTAACACCAGATGCAATAATCGAACCGTCTCTCCAGATAGTATAAGGGCCATAATTCCCCATGGAATTTTTTGCCGGATTCCAGTTTATAGTTACCCTTGGAGTACCTGATGTACATGCTGGACTCGGTGGTGGTAAAGCGCTTCCTGAATTACTTACTGTCACCTGCTGAGAATCATCTGGTGTTGTAAACTCAACAGCCCCAATTCCAGGATCGTTCAAATATGCACGAATTTCATACACTTCAGGTGGACCTGACAATACCTGCGAATAGGTACCGCTTGTTTCATTTACTAATACATAATTATGAGCTCCTGGACCTGCAAGAGGATTAAGATCGAGATACGCTACTACGCATCCTGGTGTAATATTCCAACTAATTGTTACCGTTGACCAAGCTGGTCCTGAAGTAGGACTTGTTGTAAATGATGTAATAGAATTAGCATTACAGCCAATTGCCTCTGCTTTTTTTGGCTGTACCCCATACACAGACCCAAAGAGAGCAAGTGCCACCACAGCAAGTGCAATCCGAGAGAAAGTCTTTTTTTTGAATATTTTGTGCATTGTACTGTATAAATTATTTTTCAACTGAGTAGGTAATATTTACTATCGTTTTAGAATTAGAAGTTCCAACAACTACAGACACCGTGGTCTTACCCTTTTTTGCATTCAAGTATCCATGCACAAGATCTTTTCCATCAGCTGTAAAAGCGTACCCTGCTTTTTCTATTGCTGAAACATACGTGGTTACTTCCTCTTTAACAGACTTTGTCGTTAAGAAAGCAAGCGTATACTGCGTTAAGTTTCTATTTGGATATTCTGCTACATAACTTTCAACGACGTTTGTGGTATCCACTGGAAGATCAGTTGGAAAACCTTTTGGAAGCTTATTTGCCTCATTCCCTGTCATGAGACTCGTCTTTTTTATTTCAACCTTTTCTTGTGTCAATCCAGTATTATTTTGTTCAGTACCCGTTGTACCAGTATTTTGAACTGGAGCAGGAGTCTTTTTCATACTTAAAAAATAAAAAGCGCCTACGAGCAAAAGAATGAAAACTATTGCTAACACAATAATTTTGTTATTCCCTGTATCTTGTGAATTATTTTGCATTGTTCCCTGTGGTGGCATGGTTTTGAAAAATTAATATTAAAAGTACCAAAAGCGAATGCTTTTTGATTTCCTTCTATTGTAGCATAAGTAAGAAATGTCATAACTTGCTATACACAGCTTATTCACAAAATCAAGGGCAACCCCTTTTATTCCACCGAACCATTGGGTATACTGTCAATAGAAGTACCTTGACACAACATTTCATTTGGAGACCTCACAGGAGGAGCTATGTTTACCCCGAATCGTATCAGCAATCGGGTAGCCCTCGCGGTTACCCAATTGAAGGTCACGATGGGGATTACCATCGTGCTCCTTCTCACTGCATGCGGTGGTGGAAGTAAGGTTACCGGTACAACCGAACCACCTCCCCCACCTCCAGCACCACCTTCGATCGCTTCGTTCTCCTCGAACGTTACGATCACTACTGTTTCAGCGAAAGTTACACTCAACTGGCAAAGTAAGAATGCGGATGCTTGCAACGGATCTTGGTCTAATGCAAGCCTCCCGGCAAATGGCTCAGCTGAGGCATCTTCGCCAACATCTGGTATCGTCAACTTTACGCTGACATGTACTGGAAAACTCGGTCAAGATGTTGCGGCTGTAGCAGTCAAGTTTGTCGATCCTGTAAAAGCCTTTCTTAAGGCATCTGCAGACACCGTCGTACTTGGTCAGAGTGTAACCCTCACACACTCTTGTGAGAATGCGAGCTCTGCGTCCAACTCTTGGACACCTGCTCGCGTCTCAGCATCAATGAGTGGAGATGAGGTGGTCACACCAAGCGTAGTTGGAACAGTAAAGTATGTTCTCACCTGTAACGGTGAGATTAGTTCTGCAACTGCTGAGGTAACCATTGCGGTTATCCCGGCAAGTGTTATCACCGGAACACTGTTTAACCTGAAACAAAACAGCGCCTGCCTTACAGATTCGCGCGTTTATGTAAAAAGTGGTTACCAGATTGACTCAAGCGATGTGAAGTCTGACGGCTCATTTACCGTAAATGCTTCATGGATTTCTCTTGAAGACTCGGTTGATGTGGTTGTCGATGCAAAGGATACAACTCATCGTTCCTGCTTCCCAACTCTTATCCCACTCATGAGAAAAGACTTCTCAAAGAGTGTGGATGTAGTGAGGATCCCCCGTTCGTGGACAATCGAGCGTGGTATGTATGCAGGTCAAGCTGTATCAATTAGCCTTGATCTCGCTTACACACCTGCGGGTCCAGGAGATGCTTCCTTTTTCCACCGCAATTTGAACTCAGCAACGAATACATGGCAGTATTCAATCGGAACAATTTCGTCCAATAGCCGTCCCATTGCTATTGGGTTCGACAGAAATGCGTCGAATGAACCAATTGATTCTATTGGATTCTTCCGTAACATCGTTGATAGCTTAGAAAAAGTTCGTGGTATCCATTTCTTTACACCAGGTAATCTTTCTAGTTTTTCAGGTAACAGTGGTATTACTGTCGTAGTGAATAGCAACTTTGTCCGTGCAGCTACTGCGGGACCAAAAGGATACCCTGATATTGTTGGAGGGATTCTTAATTTCCAACATACCCTGTTCATGACCCAAGAAGGAAATGGTCATGAGCTATATCACATCATGGGTTTTGGCCACACTTGTAGCTGGAGAACGAACATGGCGTCAGGTTGTGACTTGGCAAAAATTGGTATGAGTATGAACAAGGCTACAGATACTGACGTTGGCTACATGGAGCTTTTCGAGGCTGTTAGTGAGAAACTTCGTTCCACTCATGCAAAATTCAGCCTTGCTGAGTCGCATCAGGGTGAAAGGGTTCTCATGCTCGGCCTTCCTCGGGAGGTTGTAGGGTACCAGTAAGAAATGTTGTGCGTTCTTTAGAACGCGCCCCCCATACACTATGTGTGTGGGGGGCGTTTCTATCGCTATCCTCAAGGTTAAAACGCCTCTAGTTTGACAAAAAAAGTAAATCGTGTATACTATATGTAGTGTTATGGAAGTTCGCCCGAAAGGCGGGCTAATTTTTTTAGAAAAATACAGAGCGAAGCGACTATATTTTTCTTAATCCGCCAAAATTTTTGCTTTGCAAAAAATTAGGTGGATACTAAATTTTTATTCATTATCATTCATAAAATTGTATGTTCGACTTAAAAGTAATTCACTCAGTTCTTGACCAAATGGAACAAGAACGAGGAATTCCAAAAGAAAAAATAATTGACGCGATAGAAATGGCTCTCGCAACTGCGTACAAAAAAGAGTACGGCAAGCGCGGCCAGATTGTCCGTGCAAAATTTGATTTAAATACCGGAAAGACTGATTTCTTCCAAGTAAAGATTGTCGTTGATGACACTCGTGTTATTGATGTGCCCGAGGATGAAGAAGTCGAAAGAGCAGAAGGTGACGAGCGAGTTATCTTTAATCCAGAACATCATATCTGGATCCAAGATGCTCAGAAGATCAAAAAAGGTGCTACTCTCGACGAAGAAATCGTATTCCCACTTGAAAACAAAGCGGATTTCGGTCGCATCGCATCTCAAACAGCAAAGCAAGTGATCATGCAGAAAATCCGAGAAGCCGAGAAAGTATCTGTACTTTCTGAATTCGGTGAGCGAGAGGGTGACATTGTTACTGGCACGGTACAGAGAATCGAAAGAGGAAATATTTTCGTAGACATGGGACGAGCAACTGGAATACTTCCGTATGAAGAACAAATCCCTAACGAACGATTTAGCCAAGGCGAAAGAGTTCGAGCATATCTCTACCGTGTAGAGGAAACTCCAAGGGGGATATTCCTCAGACTTTCTCGTTCTCATCCAAAATTCCTTGAAGAGCTCTTTAAGCAAGAGACTCCCGAAATTGCTAATGGCACAGTTGAAGTGAAAGCTGTTGCCCGTGAAGCAGGTTTCCGCAGTAAGATTGCTGCGTTCTCAAAGGATGACCATGTAGATCCAGTAGGATCCATGGTTGGGCAGCGCGGAGTGCGTGTATCAACAGTTATGAGTGAGCTCGGCGGTGAAAAAATCGATATAATCGAATGGTCACCTGACACAAAGAAGTTTATCGAGGATGCACTATCCCCTGCGAAAATACTTTCAGTAGATATTAACGAGGAGACAAAAGAAGCGAAAGTGAGAGTGTCTGAAGATCAGCAATCTCTCGCTATCGGACGCGGTGGACAAAATGTTCGCCTTGCAGCAAAACTCACAGGATGGAAGATAGACATCCAATCAGTCCAAGGAGAGACTGTGGCGGAAGCCGAATCGAAAGATGAACCGAAGGAAGAAAAACCTCTTATTACTGAAGAACAAATCTAATACAAAACATATGAATCTATGGCATGATATTGAACCTGGAGAAGTGAATTCAATAAATGTTATCGTTGAAATCAATAAAGGTTCAAAAAATAAATACGAAATAGACAAGAAAACTGGACTTATCACCCTCGATCGAGTACTCCACTCAGCTCAGGACTATCCATATGATTATGGATTCGTCCCTCAGACACTCTGGCACGATGGTGACCCAGTTGATGTAATTATACTCTCAACATACCCACTTGTTCCTGGAATATTAGTTCAAGTGAGACCAGTAGCCATCATGAACATGAATGACTCTGGCGATGAAGACGACAAGATCATCGCTGTTCCAACTTCAGATCCAAGGTGGGACAAGGTAAAAGACCTTGAGAATATTAACGAGCACACGCTCAAAGAGATGGATCATTTCTTTAGTACCTATAAGAAAATTCAAAAAAAGGAAGTTCATGTGAAAGGATTCAAAGGAAAAGAAGAAGCTGAGAAGTGTTTTCTCGAAGGAATGCAAATATATAAGAAAAAATTTAGCAAATAATATGCTTAGAAAAATGCCACTGTTGTACGACAGTGGCATTTTTCGTTATACTTATATGCTGTAAGAGACACAACGTCTGCCCGTCTTACTAGATGTGTGTAGATTAATTATTTAATTCACAAAATATGAAAGTAAAAAGCATTATTACATTACCAGTTATGGCGGCACTTGTTTTCGGATCGCCTCTTGCCCTTGTTCATGCAGAGACTGGCACATCAACACCAGCGAACCCCCCAAGACCCGGAGAAATTCGTAAGGAATTACGAGACGAAAGGAAAGAATTGCGTGATGACAGAAAAGAAGTTCGAACACAAGTTCAGGAAAAAAGGCAAGAAATCAGAACTGAAGCAAAAGAAAAAAGAGAAGAAATAAAGGATGAAGTAAAAGGAAAACTTCAAGATCTCCGAGAGAAAAGAAAAGATGAGATTAAAAAAATAATGGGTAGAGAGTTTGAGCTCATGGGTCAAAGGTTTACTGCTGCTGTAGATAGAATCACAAAGCTTGCAGACCGAATCAGCTCACGAATCACGAAGATAAAAGCTGCTGGAAAAGATACAACTGAAGCGGAGAAAAATGTAGCCGATGCAAGAGCAAAACTTGCCCAAGCAAAAATAGATATTGCTAGCCTCCCTACTCTCACTACACAAGCTATTACAAGCACGGTTTCATCATCAACAGCAACTACAACTCCAGCAAAAGCAGAATTTGAACAAGTGAAGGCTCTCGTTAAGAAAATCAGAGGAGAACTTGAGGATGCACAAAAATTACTTACAAAAACAATAGGACTTATCCGAGGTATGCACATCGGTGAGTTGGAAGGAAATCATCCAGGTAGTAATATAGGTACATCAACAACAGGTACTTCGACCGCAACAACAACGCCGTAACCTTTGTTCATTTAATAACATATTCTTATAACTATGGATCCACTAAATCAAAATCAACCAGTTAATCCAATGAACCAGCAGGCAAACTCTATGGTGCCTCCAGCACATGAAAAGCCAATTGGGCCTGCAATCGGAATCATAATCATCATTGCGGTTATTGTTATCGGGGGTTTATATTTCTGGGGACAGAGAGCAAGTACTGCTTTACCTACCCAACAAACACAAGCAACACAAACTGAAACACAAACGCAGCCAGCTGTAGATCAGACAACTCAGGAACTCCAAAAACAGAGTTCTGCAGATGATCTCAACTCAATCGAGGCTGACCTCAAAGCAACAAATCTGAATGGTTTAGGGAACGAAGTGAACAGTGCTGCAGCTGCGGCATCAACACAATAGGAAATAAGACGTATGTTCTAAAAACACCCTTCGGGGTGTTTTTAGTTGCATCAAGTTCATGTTTTCTATAGACTGTGACCTTATGACAAAACAATACTCAAACATAAAGGTTACAAAGCTTCCGAAATCTGAAGCGGAAATCACTGGTGAAATATCTGCCGATTTCCTCGCGCAAACTCGTGAGAAAGTTATCAAAGAAATAACAAAAAACGCAGAGCTTCCAGGGTTTCGTAAAGGCAAAGTTCCTGAAGCTACCGTTATCCAAAAAGTTGGAGAGAAAGCCATCTTAGAAGATGCGGCAAACAACGCTGTAGAAGAACTCTATGGTGAGATCATCAAAGAGACCGGCCTTGACATAGTAGGCACACCAAACCTCACGATCACAAAGCTCGCGCTCGGAAACCCTCTCGAATTTAAAATTGTTGCGACACTCTATCCAGAATTCTCACTTCCTGAATACAAAGCACTTGCAAAGGAGGTTCTCCAAAAGCCTGATGAACTGCAAGTTACAGAAAAAGATATTGATGATGTGGTCATGGAAATTCGAAAACACCATGCACATATGCAAATGCATAAAGATGGATCATCTGACCATACTCATGGACCAATTGAAGAGAAAGATCTACCTGAACTAACTGACGAACTCGTAAAACAGTTTGGTGATTTCGCAGATGTCAGTGATTTTAGATTAAAAATTCGTGATAATGTTGCTCAAGAAAAAATCGGTAGAGCAAAAGAAAAGAAAAGAATTGAAATCATTGAAGCAATAATGGACAAAGTCGAAGTAGAAATACCGAATGTCATGGTTCAAAATGAACTAGAAAAGATGATGGCACAATTCAAAAATGATGTTGCCCAAACTGGCATGGAATTCGATGAATACCTCAAAGTAGCTAAGAAAACTGAGGAAGAAATCAAGAAAGAATGGGAGGAGATTGCAAGTAAGAAAGCGAAAGCTCAGCTTGTCGTAGGAAGAATCGCTGAAGTAGAAAAAATTTCACCAGAAAAAGAAAGACTCGAACAAGAAGTAAAGAGAATCCTCGATGTACATAAGGATGCTGACCCATTTCGCGTACAAATGTATGTCGCGACCATGCTCCTCAATGAAAAAGTATTTACCTTCCTCGAAAGTCAGGGTTAATTACCCTAGGAGAATCAAACTCGATGCGACAATCGCAGCTGTTTCCGCTCGAAGTGTGGCACTTCCAAGTGAGTAAACTTTTACTCCTTGTTTCTTAAAAAGAAAAATTTCTCTCTCCGCCCAACCACCTTCAGGGCCGATAAATACACCAAGTGGTGAATGCTTTTGTGCATGTTCTGGTGTAAATACATCACCCTTACTATCGAAAGCAAAGCATGGGAACTCTTGTGCAATAGCTTCATCAAACGAAACAATCTCTCCAACTGTTGGTATGACTGCCCTGCCGGATTGCTCAGCAGCTTCCCTTACTATCTTTTGCGCTCGTTCAAGATTAAATCCTTTCTTCTCACTTCTATCAGAAAGTATCGGCACAAAGTGACTAACTCCCACTTCTGTTCCCTTTTGTAATATAAATTCAGAATTATCTTTTTTTACTATTGAAAAGAAAAGAAAGAGTTCTCTATCTGGTACTGTTTTACTCATCCTCTTAGAAGCAATGGAAAAAACTATGTCACTGTGACCAAGCTTACCAATGAGTGCATGGTACTCATACCCAGTATTATCAAAAAGAATAACCTGTCCTCCTACAGTGAAACGAAAAACGTTCTTAAGTTGATGAGCCAGAGCAGAATCACGCACAGTGATTTCTTTCTTAGAACCAATCGTATCCGAAACAAAAAAACGATGTAATCTCATAGTGTAACTATATACTGCACGAGAAATCAGGCAAGATTTTGCAAAAAAAAGTTCTTCATGTAGTATACTCACATAATAAAAATTCAATTATGTTAATACCAACAGTTATAGAGAAATCACAGTTTG
The DNA here is from genome assembly GCA_964516975.1 of uncultured Candidatus Saccharibacteria bacterium. Taxonomy (GTDB): domain Bacteria; phylum Patescibacteriota; class Minisyncoccia; order Phycocordibacterales; family Zambryskibacteraceae; genus CAZFAS01. The sequence continues at coordinate 19,412 of CAZFAS010000002.1, read as the reverse complement.
GCGAGAGAGCATATGATATTTACTCACGATTACTCAATGATCGTATTGTCTTTTTAGGTGGCCCAATAGACGAAAATGTGGCTAACCTTATTGTTGCCCAGCTTCTTTTCCTTGAGTCACAGGATCCGAAGAAGGATATCTATCTCTACATCAACTCTCCAGGGGGGATGATCACCGCAGGACTCGCCATCATTGATACAATGAACCACGTGAAACCAAATGTCTCTACTATCTGTGTTGGGATGGCGGCATCGATGGGAGCTGTTATCCTTTCTGCAGGAGAAAAAGGTAAGCGTTTCGTGCTCCCAAATGCTGAAGTTATGATTCATCAGCCTCTCGGTGGTGTGGAAGGTCAAGCAAGCGATATCGAGATCAGCGCACGAAGAATCATAAAAAACAGAGAAGTCCTCAACAAAATGCTTGCAAAAAATACAGGCCAACCACTCACAAAGATAGAAAAGGACGTCGATCGTGACTTCTTTATGAACGCTGACGAATCAGTGAAATACGGAATCGTCGACAAAATCATGAAGTCTAAAAATTAAAAGAAAACGACGGAATCTCCGTCGTTTATCGTTTTTTATCTCTTTCGGCGCTTCCTAGCTTGCCCCACAACACTTATTTTCACTGAGAAACCACAAAACTCTTTTGGTATATTTCCCTCTGGCACTACTTCCTCTAACCGAACATACAGGGCATAACCATCTTTTGCATTGCCGACCATCCCCACAGCACAATTAGGGAGATCCTTAAGCCGTATCTTCAATTCCTCCTTAGCACTTCTCACTTCATCTAGATTACGCATAAATCCTCCCAATTTAAATTTACTATCCACTCTTACTATATAATTAAATCTAGAGTAATCAATATTTGACACCTTAATAAAATTCTTATAGATTATGAATGTTACCTTTAAAAGTTTTAATTGAAACCTTTGTTTTTCTTTCCAGAACTTCCTACCCACGTCAGACACACAGAATCCGTAAATCCATTGCATGTTCATCCATGATCGTTACTAAAACCTAGATTTTCGAGAAAGAGAGAGCGAGGTATTTCGCACATATATGTCATTAAAAATAGTGTTACTGCTCCTGACGATCGCAGCGTCTGCCGGTATCGCTTTCGGATATTTCCTGAGATGGATCATCTCATTGGGCAAGAAAGGCTCAATGGAACTCGACATCAAAGAGAAGCTCCTCAAAGCTGAGGAGGATGCCAAGAAGATAGTGAGTGATGCACAAACGAAAGCTGACGAAATCCAAAAGGAGTCACGTGCTGAGATAAAAGAACGAGAAGAAAAAATCCAAAAGACAGAAGAACGCCTCATAAAAAAAGAGGATTTTCTTGATAAGCGACAGCTCGATATCGACAAAGAAGTCGAAAATATTAAAGAAAAAATTGTTGAGATAAAAAATATTAAGGAAAAAGCCGAATCCCTTTCCCAAGAAAGAGAAGCGGCACTTCAAAAAGTTGCCGGTATGAACAAGGAAGAGGCAAAAGCTGAACTTCTTCATATCATTGAAAAACAATCCGAGGAAGATACCCTTGCAAAGATTCAGAAGTTTGAAATGATTGCAGGTGAAAAAATAGAAGAAAAAGCAAAAGAAATTCTCGCAACTACAATTCAACGCCTTGCAGCTGCCGTACCTTCTGACATCATGACGACAACTGTCACTATTCCATCAGACGAAGTGAAAGGTAAAATCATTGGAAAAGAAGGAAGAAATATCAAAGCATTCGAACGTGCAACTGGCGTCGAAGTTATCGTAGATGACACACCGGGATCAATTACCCTCTCTTCCTTTGATCCAGTACGAAGACAAGTTGCTCGCGTTGCACTCGAGAACCTAATTCAAGATGGAAGAATCCAACCTGCAAAGATTGAGGAGGCGGTGGAGAAAGCAAAACAAGAAATAAATAAAATTATAAAAGAGAAAGGTGAACAGGCGGTATACGAATGTGGAGTGTACAATCTAGATCCAAGAATCATCGCAATACTCGGAAGACTTCACTTTAGAACGAGTTATGGTCAAAACGTACTTCAACATTCAATCGAAATGGCACATATTGCACGCATGCTCGCAGAAGAGCTCGGTGCAAATGTTTCTGTAGCAAAAGCAGGAGCACTTCTTCATGATATAGGGAAAGCTGTTGACCATGAAGTTGTCGGCACCCACGTTGAAATCGGCAGACGCATACTCCAAAAATTCGGTGCAAGTGAAGAAATAATAAAAGCAATGCAAGCACATCATGGTGAATACCCATACGAGACGATCGAATCTATCATTGTACAAACTGCTGATGCTATATCAGGTGGCAGACCGGGAGCTAGACGTGATACTGTTGAAAATTATTTGAAGAGACTCAAAGAGCTAGAATCTATTGCGAACGATTTCAAAGGGGTTGAAAAAACATACGCTCTTCAAGCTGGAAGAGAGGTGCGAGTCTTTGTAACCCCAGGAGAAATCACCGACCTAGAATCAAAAAAACTTGCACGTGATATCGCAAATCGAGTAGAACAAGAACTCAAGTATCCAGGAGAAATAAAGATTACTGTTATAAGAGAGTCCCGAGTAATAGAATTTGCACGCTAGTCTAAAATATGTCCTAATTAATGGTCTTTTTTGCGCTATTGCGCAAAAAGTGGCCTACTATATAATTATTGTACGACTACTGACAGTCGTTGTGTCAGTAAAACTGTCGACGCTTCGATTATTAAATTAGGGCAATAATATTTTATGAATAATAAAGCATCAATCGTAGAGGCAGTACATGCAAAAATTGGCGGAACGAAAGTTCAAGCTGAACAAGCAGTAGAAACAATGATTGAAACCATTGTGAGCACTCTAAAGAAAGGTGGCGAAGTTTCAATTGCTGGTCTTGGAATATTCTCGACAAAATTACGAGCATCAAGACAAGCACGAAACCCTCGAACTGGCGAAACCATTCAAGTCCCATCAATGAGAGTGCCAAAATTCCGAGCAGCAAAAGCTCTTAAAGATGCAGTAAAATAAATCTCATACTGTATCAATCAAATATATCTTTGAAATTTTATTTCAGCAGCATTGAGTATGTGGCTAGCGAGAATCTCTCCTTACAGGAGCAGTCCCCTCTTTGGATACTTTTTCGTTAAACTCAAAAGTATGCTCAAAGAGGTTTCGATTCTCGCACGAAAGTGCCCCACACTTTCTTAGCTTGCACTATATAAAATAAAATCGCACTATTACAGTACGATTTTTATTTTATATAGTGCGGCTAGCGAGAATCGAACTCGCGTCTCCTCCTTGGCAAGGAGGTGTTCTACCACTAAACCATAGCCGCAGTGGGGTCAGTCTAACAAAAAAATATTTCTACCGCAATAATTTACTCTTACGTTCTGCAGCTCTCTGTGTAACTACTATATACTCACTCATAGAATCCTCAGAGACGATCGGGCTCCACCTCGAAAACCCACATATGTTACATTTCTGAAGCACTCGGAACTCTCCTTTTTTTGTTTCTGTATCAACTGGCTCCATAAGCCCCCCACATGAAGATGCGCGATCTCCGGGGTCCACATCGACATGCTTACTCCACAAACACTGACTGCAGTGATCAGTAAAGCCATTTCCTTTCATGGATGCACCACAATGTTCACAGACGAAATCTTCTTTTGTTCTTTTAAATGCCATTATTGTGAATATTGTACTGTATTCCCTACTTTAGTAATAAAACCTTCATCAATCAAACTTTGAAGGGCATGTGCAAACCTCATCTCATCGAAGCCAACTCTCTTTCTTAACGAGGAAACTGCAATCTTCTTTGTACTCATATTTTTCAATATCGCGCCCCTTACTTCCCTATTAGATCCCTTGAATACTGATTGCCTAGCATAATGCTTACTCCTTCGATTAGGATTCTCTTGGGTTTTTAACTGCGCACCATAATCCATGAGTGCGTAATACCACTCTCTCGGATACTCTCTATCGAGAGTTTTACTGATAAAGGGCAAAATATCTTTATCGGACACTTTTTCACTATTTGGGAAATAAAAATGAATAAAAACTCTTCTGATATTGGTTTCGATGAATATATTTGGAATATTGTAAGCAAATGTTGACACTGAACCAGCGGTCGCTTTCCCTAACCCAGGCAAAGTTTCCAATATCCTTGCTTCGCAAGGAATTTTCCCTTTATATTCCTGTTCAACTTTCTTTGCTAATTGATGCAGAAATCTCGCTCTCCTGTTATACCCTAATCCACTCCATATTTTTAGCACATCTCCGAGACTCGCATTAGCTAAAATTTTAATAGTCGAGAATCTCTGAATAAACTGAGTGTACTTAGGGATTACACGTAAAACTTGTGTCTGCTGAAGCATAACCTCAGAGACAAGTACCTTATACGGGTCCCTTTCCCCTCTCCAGGGCATTGACCTACCAGACTTTTCATAATTATCCCAGATAATTTTTTGAAACCTAGATACAGATATCACTTTGTCGGGGCGCCGGGATTCGAACCCGGAGTCACCTGTTCCCAAAACAGGCATGTTAGCCGTTACACCACGCCCCGATATAAAACAGTTATGCAATAGTATCACGAGTTATAAAAAACTGCGAGTCATTCTCCTACCCTACAATTGATTCTACATATCTTACCTTAGCCCTACTATCTGCCTCATCGATCTCAACTATAATTGCGCCCAGTTCCCAATCCTCTTCTAAGTCATTTTCTAGTAAATATGAATCTATCGTTCGTAATAATCTTTTTATCTTATCAGGATGTATATTCTCCTCTGGCATCAGCCGATCGTTTGTTTCATATGTAACATGCGCTGTTTTAACCTCGAAAAACCGTAATCTCCCTCCTAGTCTAGCGATTATATCTATTTCTCCCCACGGCTTAAGGAAATTTGTGTCGACAATAGTAAAACCATGTTTCATAAGAAACATTTTCGCAATTTGCTCACCTTTATCACCGAAAGATCTCTTCTGAGACTTCATGTTTCATATGTAACTATGTTTCACGTGAAACTAATATGCCATAAAGCTCTATTATATAAAGGAAAAGACCTATTTTAGAGGTAAAGGACTGTCCTTAATACACACTTTCCCCAGTTTTATCCACAGTTTCTTAACTTTTTCCGTAAAAATGGTGCAATAACTGCGAACAATATAGTTTTTGTACAGAAAAGTAACTTTGTGTTAATCCAAGGAAGTCTTTTTCATTATAAGACATAGTATTCAAAAGTATACACGTCGCATGTAAATGGCCTAAAAGGTACATACACCTTGGAATCTAGTGGGGATGGAGCGATTGTGCGGGATGGGAGAATCGGTCACAACTCTCATATTCGGTCGCGACCCCGCCTCATAGTCGCAAAGCGACATATTCCGGCTTTCGATTCTCAGCACAAATAAAGCAGTTTATTTGTGCGGGATGGGAGAATCGAACTCCCGACCACAGTTTGGAAAACTGTTGTTTTGCCACTAAACTAATCCCGCAATACGATCGATTATAGCGTAACTAAAGCCAAAAGCAAAAAGGGAAGCAGCGATAGGTTAGGACTACATAGCATATACAAAGCACAAAGTGGTCAGGAATAATTTGCTTGTCATCACAAACAAATTTTCACGACCCTGCCTCAGCTGTTCAGCCTGCTGGCTGAACATGCTTCCGGCTTGCACAAGTATCAAAAAATGCCGAATTTTCGGCATTTTTTGATACTTGTGCACCTGGCAGGATTCGAACCCACAATAACGGTTCCGAAGACCGTTGTGATATCCATTTCACCACAGGTGCGTAGAAACATCATACCTTTAATTGACTAATATTCAAATAATCTCTTTGGTATGAAGTTAGAGCACAAAATGCTACACTTGTGATGATGAAAAATGTCTTTCCAGTACCAAAAGAAGTTTCACAAGTAACATCAGCTCTCGAAAATGCTGGTTTTGAAGCATATCTTGTCGGTGGATGCGTTCGAGACCTCTATTTAGGGAATAAACCTAAAGATTGGGATATAACGACTAACGCCAAACCTGATCAGATCATTTCTTTATTTGAAAATACCTTTTATGAAAATGATTTTGGAACCGTAGGAGTAGTTCAGGAAACTGAGGATGAAACTCTCAAAGTAATAGAAGTCACTCCATACCGAACGGAAGGGAAGTACTCTGACAATCGCAGACCAGACTCTGTCTCTTTTGAAGCAACACTCGAAGATGACCTCAAAAGAAGAGATTTCACAATAAACGCAATTGCACTCAATCATTCAAAAAACGTTGTAGTTGACCCATTTTTTGGAAGGGGTGACATACAAAGCGGTATTATTCGTACAGTAGGGAAGCCAACGGACAGATTCGAGGAAGATGGACTTCGCATTATGCGTGCTGTGCGTATTCACGCTGAACTTGGGTTCGAAATTCATGAAGACACTAAGCTTGCAATAGCTGAAACCGGTCATTTATTGAAAAATATCGCAAAAGAAAGAGTTCGTGATGAATTCATACGAATAATCATGTCGAAAAATCCAATGATCGGGCTTGTTCTATGCCAAAAACTATCTATTCTTCAGTATATCGTCCCTGAACTAGAAAAGAGCGTAGGCATAGAGCAGAACAAAGCTCATGCTTTCGATGTGTGGACCCACTTACTCAAATCAGTACAACATGCAGCAGACAAAGAATGGCCACTCCACATAAGACTGGCAGCGTTATTTCATGATATTTCTAAGCCAGAAACGAGAAGATGGTCAAAAGAAAAAGAAGAATGGACATTCTATGGCCACGAAGTAGTTGGGGAGAGAGTCACGAGGGAAATCATGCGTGATCTTCGATTTCCAAAAGAACTAACAGAACAAGTTGTAAAACTTGTCAGATGGCACATGTTCTTCTCTGATACAGAGCAAATTACTTTATCTGCCGTTAGAAGGCTCATTTCTAACGTAGGTAAAGAGAATGTATGGGACCTAATGAATGTTCGCATATGCGACCGAATCGGGACAGGAAGGCCAAAAGAAGACCCATATAGGCTTCGTAAATATAAATCTATGGTTGAGGAAGCAATGCATGATCCAATCTCTGTTAGCATGCTGAACATAGATGGAAATACTCTTATAAATGACCTTTCTATTCCTCCAGGACCAAGAATTGGTTATATCCTTCATGCAATTCTCGAAGAAGTACTCGAAAAACCTGAACTGAATACAAAAAAATTGTTAATTGAGAGAGCAGGGGAGCTTGATAAGCTGACAGACGAAGAACTTATGAAATTGGGTGCAAGTGGTAAGACAAAAAAAGAAGAGGAAGAAGGTAAAATTCTAGAGAAAATACGAGGTAAATACTGGGTAAAATAAGAAAATAGGCAAAAAGAAACCGCTCACGTTGCGGTTGAGCGGCTTCGGGGTGAAAGTGTCACACAGAGTGATAACATTCGGATCATACATCCGAAAAAAATATAAGTGCGGAGATGTAATGACTTCCGCTATGTATCAAACCAGGTGACCTTTCGAGCCTGCAGACTCTAAAGAACTAATGCTCCAGCTTTTGTCCGAGAACTTCTGCCGAAACGTCCTCATGTAGTATAGTGCAGAAATAAAAGACATACAAATAAAAACTGTGGATAATGTCCTTTAAAATATTTCTATCTCTATAGGACAATGATCTGATCCGTGTACGTCTGTGAGAATTTCTGCATTTTTTACAAATTTTTCTAATTCTTTACTTACAAAAAAATAGTCTATTCTCCATCCTACATTTCTATCCCTAGCAAATGTTTTCATATCCCAATATGTATATTTTCCTTTTTCATTCTTATGTAAATCTCTGTATATATCGACATAGCCTTTTCCAATAACTTCATCTATCCACGCCCTTTCTATAGGAAGAAACCCTGTATTCTCTATATTCTCCTTCGGACGCGCGAGATCTATCTCTGTGTGGGCAGTATTCACATCTCCGCAGAAAATAACTGGCTTCTTTTTTCTTAGCTTCTGAGTACATTTCAAAAATTCATCGTAGAAAGCTAGCTTATATGCCAATCGATCAGGTCCACCGCCTCCATTAGGGAAGTAAACATTGAGTAAGTAGAATCTTGCATACTCTGCACCCACAATCCTTCCTTCAAAATCAGATTCTCCTTTTTTCATTCCATAGAATACATCGAGAGGTTGCTCTTTTGTATACAAACCTACTCCACTATAGCCTTTCTTTTCCTTAGGGAAATTAAAATACGATGTATACCCAGCAGGATTACGCACTTCGTCAGGTAATTGATCGGGAGTTGCCTTTGTCTCTTGAAAACAGAAGATATCTGGACTTTCCTTTAGTAACCAATCAAACGCCCCTTTTTTATGAGTTGCTCTGAGCCCATTTACATTCCAAGAGATAATTTTCATTCTACAATTGTAACAATCAAAGGTTGTTATGTATATTTACTGCCTTTTGTTGTGGAACTTCTTGTGTACCTCACGGAGATGCTTATCCGTAATATGGGTATAAATCTGTGTTGTTCCTATGTTTGCATGTCCAAGTAGCATCTGTACTGATCGAATATCTGCACCATTTTGGAGTAAATCAGTTGCGAAGCTGTGACGAATAACATGCGGGGTAACCTTTTTAGATATTCCAGCTTTAATTGCATAGTATTTTACAATCCTCTCAATAGAGCGCGATGTAAGCCTTTTTTCTTCCTTTGCATTGGTATTTCTCCCAATATTTACAAACAGCGCGTCCTCCATATCGGTTCTTTTCTTCAAATACTCCTTTATTGACTCCTTCGCTATAGGGGAGATGAATACCACTCTCACCTTTTCACCCTTTCCTCGAACAGAAAACTCATCACGACTTAAATCCAAATCTCGAGAGAGGGAACAGAGCTCGGACACACGAAGACCCGTTGAAAAAAGGAGCTCTAGTATCGCCTTATCCCTTAGACTTTTTACATCATTTCCAGTGGGAGCCTTCATAATCCTCAAAAGCTCATCTGAATTGATAAGATCGAGTGAGCGTTCTGGAACCTTGGCCAATTCGATACGTTCAGGTGGTAGAGAGGGGATATTGCGCTTCATGAGATACTTTAAGAACGCTCGAAGTGCAATGAGATAATAGTTTTGAGTCCTTTTCTTTATACTCTCCTTAGGACCCTTCCTGTTACCAGAATCCTTTCTGTTGAGCCACAACCTATATTCTCGAATGAGACTGTCAGTAATATCCTTAGGTTTCTTAATCTTTGCATACAATAGAAAGGTAGTGAGGTACCGGTCATAATTCTCTATTGTCTTCAAACTTCTCCCTTTCTCTATTTCTAGGTGCTCGAGAAACTCTTTTTTTAAAATTGGTAAGTCCATATGAGATTTACTACAATGTCGCACAATAATTATACCTAATTTTAACTAAAAGTACCCCTATACCCGAGCGCGGAATTTAGCTTGCAATATATGGAGTTTCATGATACTGTAGTCGAACAATGATTACGAAAACAAAGAAGCAAAAAATTATAAAAGAGGTGAAAATCCACGATACGGACACAGGTTCTCCTGAGGTTCAGATTTCTCTATTAACAAAGAGAATCGAGGAATTAGCTTCTCACCTCAAGAAACACCAGAAGGATAACCACTCACGAAGAGGCCTCCTCTCAATGGTTTCAGAACGACAGTCACAAATGAACTATCTGCAAAAGAAAGATCCAAAAAGATTTAGTGCGCTTTCAAAGAAGCTCGGTTTAAAAAAGAAAGCTTAGTCACCCCAAAAAGAGCTCCGGCTCTTTTTTGATTTTAATACAATATATATGTCAGTTATAAAACATAAAGAACAAAGAGTTGGAATTTTTATTGATACACAGAATCTCTATCACAGTGCGAAAAATTTATACAAAAGCAGAGTAAACTTCAGCCAAGTAGTAAAAGATGCGCTTGCTGGTAGACATCTTATCCGCGCGATCGCATACGTGATCACTACTGAAAGTGGGGAGGAGAAGAATTTTTTTGAAGCATTAGAAAAAGCTGGAATTGAAACAAAGACAAAAAACCTCCAGATATTTTATGGCGGATCTAAAAAAGCTGATTGGGATGTTGGTATCGCAATCGATGCCGTAAAAATGGGACACAAACTTGATACTGTGATACTTGTTTCTGGAGATGGTGATTTCATTCCACTCATCGAATATCTACGAAATACACATGGATGCCAAGTCGAAGTGGTTTCATTTGGAAAATCTACATCAGGCAGACTTATTGAATACGCTGATGACTTCATCGACCTCGATGCATCACCAAGAAAATATCTTCTTGGTAACCCACGCCAAAGACGACAACCTACGAACGAACAGTAGCAACTATTTTGTGTGTTTACATAATTGTATAGAGTGTGACAAGAGTGATATGGTAAAATATATCTTTGAAAACTATGGCTGATAATTCTGCAAAAAAAATCGAACTCAATGATGAGCAAATAGATGCAATTCAGAAAAAAATTTCTGTTGCCGGAAAAAAAGCGGGTGTACAAATTCCTATAGCTAGCACGCCTCAAAACCAACAACAACTTAGCTCAAACGAATCACAACCCGAAGAATCAAGTGGTGAAAAAATTGTGATCAAAAGTTTACGAACTTTTCAAGGCGATGCTGCAGAAGCTATCAAAAATCAAAACGCATCAGTACTTTCAATCGCACTCGCAGAAAAGAAAAAGGTTGATGAAAAAGCAAAAGAAAAACCACCGGAAAATCCTGAATTAAAGAAAAAAATTTTAACAATTGCCGCAAGTCTAGTATTTATTTTTCTAGGAATAGGAACCGTCGTTGGATTTTATATAATTCAAAAGCGAGCGCCAAATACCCCAATTGTCGTTGCGCCCGAAGATAGAACTCTCATCGGATATAAAGAGAAAATTACTATCAATGTATCAAGCTCTGATAAAGAAAAACTTTCATCAGCATTAAATACAAGAAAACAAAATCTTGCATTAAACACCGGAGATGTGGCCTATGTTGCACTTGCAAAAACAATCATTGAAAATGAAAACATAATTTCTACAGATGATTTATTTGCAATCTTAAAAACAAAAATCCCTGGTTCTGCATTACGCGCATTTAACTCTCAGTTCATGTTTGGTTTTATCAAAACAAATCAAACTGAACCATTTATCATTATTAAACTTACATCTTTTGAAAATGCATTTGATGGCATGCTCCAATGGGAACCAAATATGTACGAAGATCTTCATCTAATAGTTAAAAAAGATCTTATTCAAAAACAAACCCCTGTCATCACAAATAACACAGTCGCCATCTCAGAAAATTCTTCAACCTCTACTTCAGCAAAAAATGCTGGCACCTCAACCTCAAAACAAATAACATCATCAACGACACCAACTGTTACTCAGGTTCTCGCTTCTGAAATCCCAGTACAGACTCGTTTCACAGACGAAACCATCCAAAACAAGGACGCGCGTGTTTTGCGTAACAATAGAGGTGAAATCGTTCTGCTATATTCTTTCATCAATAAAGAAACGCTGCTGATTACGACTGACTTAAAGGTTCTTGAAAATATAAACGAAAAAATTACCTCACAAAGTGTTTCGCGTTAGATAGGTTACCATATTTGCATATGCCCTAGAGATTGGTATCATATGCCCATGAACCAAGAACACATACACAACCTAAAGACAAAGCTTGAAACAGAACTCAGCTTATTAGAAAAGGAGCTCCAAACTGTAGGGAGAGTGAACCCAGAAAACAAAGATGATTGGCAACCAACACCGGCTGTTATGGATGCGCTCAGTGCCGACGAAAATGAAGTTGCCGACACTATCGAAGAATTTGAAGACAACACTGCTATTTTAAAACAACTCGAAACACGTTTACACGAAGTAAAAAAAGCTTTAGAAAAAATTGAAAACAATGCATTTGGAAAATGCGAAGTCTGTGGTGCAGAAATTGAAACAGACAGACTTAAAGTAAACCCAGCTGCTGCAACCTGCACACTCCATATGTAACTACCATGAGCTTTGCGAAAGTACACAGCGCGCAAACATCTCTCCTCAAAGCTCACATTATTGATATAGAAGTTGATATTTCAAAAGGTCTTCATTCTTTTTCTATTGTCGGACTTCCAGATAAGGCAGTTGAAGAATCGAGAGATCGAATTTCTGCTGCAATAAAAAATTCAGGTTTCAAATCTCCTAAAAATAAAAATCAAAAAGTTACCATTTCTTTAGCACCAGCAGAAATAAAAAAAGAGGGACCTTTCTTCGATCTCGGGATGGCGATTGCATACTTACTCGCAAGCGAAGATATATATTTTGAAACGAATGATATTTTATTTTTAGGGGAATTATCACTTGATGGAAGACTTCGAGGTATTACTGGAACACTACCCCTTGTTCTTGAAGCAAAACAAAAAGGATTTAAAAAAGTATTTGTTCCAAAACACAACGCGCAGGAAGCGGCACTTATTGATGGAATTAAAATATATGGAGCTGAATCGCTAACCGACGTTATTGCACATATTAATACGAAAGATTCTGAGATTAAGCACTCTGAGATTTCAGCTGAACCAAAAACAAAAATACGCGCTGAAAAAATATTTAGTGGTTTTGATTTTGCGGATGTCCGCGGACAAGAAAATGCAAAACGAGGACTCGAAATTGCTGCAGCAGGAGGTCACAATGTTGCACTCTATGGTCCACCAGGAACTGGGAAGACGATGCTTGCACGCGCATTTATGGGAATACTTCCACCATTAACATTTGATGAAATATTGGAAGTTACATCAATCCATTCAATCGCTGGAACGCTGCAAGATGGACTTGCTGTTGAACCACCATTTCGTTCACCACATCACACTGCATCATATGTTTCAATTGTTGGCGGGGGTACGACACCAAAACCTGGCGAGGTAACCTTGGCACATAAAGGTGTTTTATTCCTCGATGAATTCCCAGAATTTGAAAGACGAGTTATTGATGCGCTCAGGCAACCACTGGAAGACAGGGTAGTCTCAGTTACTCGAGCAAAAGGCAGCGCACTTTTCCCAGCAAACTTTGTTCTTGTTGCCGCCATGAATCCATGCCCATGCGGTAATTATGGATTTAAAGGGAAAGAATGCATTTGTTCTCCATTACACCTAACTAGGTATCAAAGAAAAATATCAGGACCGATTCTTGAGCGTATTGATATATGGCTCGATGTTCCCAGAATCGAACATGAAAAACTTTCAGAAGACATGTACAAAGGAGAAAAATCGAGCAATGTTCGATCAAGAGTGGTGCAGGCAAGACAAAAACAGGAAGATCGGATGCGTGGTCTGAATAAAAAAACGAATGCTGAAATGTCAGCGCGTGACCTTGTTACCCTTATTCAGCTCGACAAAGAAGCAAAAACTCTTCTCAACAACTCTGCACAGCAACTCAACCTTTCACCAAGGGTATATCACAAAATCATTAAAGTAGCTCGAACGATCGCAGACCTAGATGAATCAGATATTGTCCTCACAAAACACATTCTCGAAGCAATCCAATACAGACCAAGAAAACAATAAACCGCCCTCAGGCGGTTTATTGTTTTCTGTATTCCATTGCCTTTAGAATGTTTGGATCTTCTAGGGCTTCATCAATATCTTTTCCAAGAATTGGTTTATACCAATCTGGATAATAAGGATCTGTGGGTAGCGCCCTCTTCGCTTCTAACCATAAATCGTACGCTTTCTTAGACTCACCTTTATACCAATACGCAACACCGAGAAGATAGAGCGAATGTGATTGCGTTCTTTGAGATTTCAATGAAGTTTCAAGTGCGTCTATGGTCTCATCGAGGTAATTCGTGTAGTAAAACTCTTTTCCTCCAATATGAGCCTCCATATAACCTTCGGCTAGAACATGGAGCAGTGACGGGTCGTTTGGTTGCAATTCAAGCGCCTTTTTTCCTGCTGCAATTGCTTCCTCCTGTCTATCTTCCATATGATACAACTCTAAAAGCAATGCGTAGCCCCACGCCTTTTCTTTTGCAGTATTGCCATCTTTTATAAGAAGATCAGCGTATCTTTGAATCTCTTTTTTATTTTCCTCAGTTGGATTTTCGTCTGACTGAAATTCAAGTCGAGCCAAATACACGTAAATTGCAGGAATTCTTGGGTCATGCGGAGACATCAAAGAAAGTGCTTTACCGAAGTTTTCATGGGCTTGTGTACGGTCACCAACATTCTCATTTATCCTTCCTAATTCATAGTAATAATCAGCATCATTGTGTCCATCTGAACCTTTTACAGCGCTCGATTGAGAATTATCTTGAAAAACAATATTATTTTCAGTAATCGCCTTAGAGATCAGAATGATCAGTGCAAAAATTAGTAGCGCGAGTATCGCTTTCACAATAGGATTTTTATAAAACGCGCTTAGCATAGCTTTCATAACCACAATATACCACCACATAAAACGATTGTCTTTCATGAACGGTGCAAAACAAAAACCCCATACTGGGGTTTTTATCGGTATATTATCTAGATTTGATTCTGAACGCTTAACAAAGCGCCCAAAAGCAAACCCGGATTAAAATGGATTGCGTGCTCCTCGAATTTCAAAGTGTAAATGTGGCCCTGTTGCCTTTCCAGTTGTACCAATGTATCCAATAACTTGACCTTGAACTACATCAGCACCTTCAAATGCAATATTTTTACTCATATGCGCATAGAGCGTCTGAGTGCCGTTCGGGTGAAGTATGACCACGTAACTTCCATATCCACCATTCCAGCCACTACTTCTACCAATGATCACTTTACCGTTTGCCGAAGCGAAAATTGGGGCACCAACAGGACCACCAATATCTATTCCATTGTGTCCGTGAATACCTTGCGTCTTAGGGCCATTTGCCGGTCTCATAAAATAGCCTTCATATGTTTTTGTACTGCCGACAAGCTGTACTCTTGAAGTTGTAGTCTTTGTAGTAATTTCTCCATCTGGAACAATCACAATATCTCCCACAGAAAGTTTCGTTGAATCAGAAATGCTGTTATACATTTTAATATCTCCGGCATCAGCATTATAGAGCTTCGCAATACTTGCAACGGTATCACCTTTCTTAACAGTATGTCGAACACCAGAAACTGGGAGAATGGCAAGTGTTTGTCCTGGAGAAATAACGGAGCCTTGAATGTTATTATTCCATCGTATGGTATTTACAGAAACACCGAACATCTTTGAAATAGAAGCGATGGTGTCTCCTTCTCTTACGACATAAATACTAATCTGATCAGAAATAGGCTGATCTGATTTATTTTCAGAAAGTCCCTCAGATGGACCATTTTCTGGCAAAAGAGCACTACCACCTACAATTACTATATCCGCACCCCCAAGTGAGGGATTAGGGTTACTATTTAATGCCGCCTGTGGAAGAGCGATGGTCTGCGAGTTCGCAGCGGCAGCTACCTCTGCATGAGCTGAAGAGAAAAGATCTGACACAAACGAAAGCAAGCTTGCATGTACCCCAAAAGGAAAGGCAAGAAGAATGAGGACTGGTAGGCACTTTTGCCATAATAGCCCTAAGAATAAGTGTTTTTTTGTGGTTACTCGAGATAAAACCTTATCTTCGGATCTCGAATGACGTGTAAATGGTAAAATAAGCCTAATTTAAATGATAATTCTGTCGTGCCGAGTAAAAAATGGCCTAAATGAGCCATATTTTTAGAATACAGTATTTATCTAGGAACATTCCTATTATACCCCCCTCTTGCTCCCGGTCAAAGCCACCTGTCCCCACATGTGGATAAGAAAAAATGGTCAAAAATATTACAAAAAAACATTTTCACAACAAAAATCAGAAACAAAATATTCGCGTGATATAGTATGCAGGTGGAAAATCTTAACACAGCACAAAAGGAGGCAGCAGAATACTTAC
The DNA here is from genome assembly GCA_964516975.1 of uncultured Candidatus Saccharibacteria bacterium. GTDB lineage: Bacteria > Patescibacteriota > Minisyncoccia > Phycocordibacterales > Zambryskibacteraceae > CAZFAS01. Next base: position 3,545 of record CAZFAS010000002.1, on the reverse strand, counting down.
ACGGACCTATGCTAGTGCTTGCAGGTGCTGGTGCAGGAAAAACAAAAACAATTACAGCAAGAATTGTGCAGCTCATTCGCAGTGGCGTTGCTCCAAAAAACATTCTCGCTATCACATTCACAAATAAAGCTGCCCGTGAAATGAAAGAAAGGGTAGAAATAGCTATAAAGGAAGACGCGCTCCTTTCAAGTCCAGTAACCATACAGGAAATGCCCTTCGTGAGCACATTCCACGCACTTGGAGTTCATATCATTAAAGAAAATGCTCACCTCCTTGGTCTCACAAGATTTTTTGCAATCTATGATAAATCTGACTCAAAGCAGGCAATCAAAGATGCTCTCAAAAAACTTGATTACGACCCGAAACAATTTGATGTTGGCAAAATTCAAAACATTATATCTCGAGAAAAGGGGAATGCTACCCCAAGAGAAATCTATGAAGAGCGTGTTGCTGGTGACTATATTGGGGGGGTCGTGGCAGAAGTTTGGGCAGAATACGAATTAACATTGCACAGAGAGAAAGCTCTAGATTTCGATGATCTGCTAGTTAAAGCACTAGGATTACTTCACAATCCTGAAATACTCGAGCATTACCAAAACACATGGCAATATATCCACGTAGATGAATATCAAGATACAAATAAGGTTCAATACCAGATTACCCAACTTCTTTCATCTAAAAAACAAAATATTTGCGTTGTAGGCGACATCGATCAAAATATATATAGCTGGAGAGGAGCGCAACTTCGAAACATCCTTGAATTCGAAAAAGATTTTCCAAGTGCAAAAGTTGTACTCCTTGAAGAAAACTATCGATCAACGCAGACGATTCTGGAAGTTGCGAACTATGTAATCAAAAAGAATAAATTTCGAAAAGAAAAAAATCTCTATACGAAAAACCCGACAGGTGAACCTATTTCTATATTTGAAGGCTATGACGAAATGAGTGAGGCAGAATTTGTTGCTACTAAAGCATCCGCGCTTATTGAATCGGGGTGTGAACCACAGAATATTGCAGTACTCTATAGAGCAAACTTTCAATCAAGATCACTTGAAGAAGCTTTTCTTTCTTATGGGGTTTCCTATCAGCTCGTTGGTACGAAGTTCTTTGAGCGCAGAGAGGTAAAAGACGTGCTCTCATATATAAGAGCATCTCTTTCACCAGAAAGTCTTGCTGATATTAAAAGAATCCTAAATGTGCCATCTCGAGGTATTGGAAAAGTATCACTTCTTAAAATTTTTGAAGGAAAAGCGGACTCACTTCCAACAAAAGTACGTGGTGAATATAAGCATTTTGTTGAACTGCTCCAAAAAATACGAGTTCGTGTAAGCATGGATAAACCTTCAGAACTCATTAAATACGTCATATCTGAAACAGGAATAGAAGAGGAATTGAAACAAGAGAGTGATGGTGAAGAGCGACTAGAAAACATCCGTGAACTAGTAACACTTGCCACGAGGTACGATGATACACCTGGAGAAGCTGGTGTTGAACGAATGCTAACTGATGTGTCGCTCCAAAGCGACCAAGACGAGCTCGAAAAAAAGCAAAACGGTGTGAAACTTATGACTGTACACGCATCAAAAGGGCTTGAATTCGATTATGTATTTATTACTGGCCTAGAGGAAAACCTTTTTCCTCACAAAAGAATGGAAGAAAAAGAGATAGCGAACGAGGATGACGAGGAAGAACGACGACTATTTTATGTGGCACTAACTAGAGCACGAAAAAAAATATTTCTATCATACGCACAAATACGAACCATCTTCGGCACAAAACAAATTACTATTCCGTCAGAATTTGTGCTTGATATTCCTGAAGAGTACACCGTACGAGAAGAGGGGAATTATGGATTACTGCGAAAACCCCTATTTAGTATCGACTTTTAACATGAAACAACGTAAGAAAAAAACACACCCAATACGAGCAAAAAAATCCCTTGGCCAAAATTTCTTAAAAAACTATGGCATTGTAAGGAAGATTGTTGAAACAGCCGAAATACAAAAGGGTGAAACAGTCTTAGAAATTGGACCGGGAAGAGGAGTCCTTACCCAGGCTCTCCTTGAAGCCGGAGCACGTGTCATAGCCGTCGAAAAAGACCGAGAACTCATACCCATTCTAGAAGAAACATTCCATGAGCAAATAAAATTAGGACTGCTAACTGTGTGCCATGAGGATATTCTTACCTTTGACCTCGCTCGTTGCGAAAAAACCTACAAAGTGGTTGCCAATATTCCATACTATATTACTGGCCAGATCATTCGCATGCTACTTTCTGCCAGCAACCAGCCGAAAACTCTCATAATGATGGTACAAAAGGAGGTAGCAAAACGCATTGTTGCAATCGACAAGAAGGAAAGCCTGCTTTCACTCTCTGTAAAAGCCTATGGCACCCCTCATTATGTTATGACCGTCTCTCGTGGATCTTTCTCTCCAGCTCCAAACGTAGACTCCGCAATTCTTCTCATAGACAAAATTTCAAGGGAATTTTTCATACAATTTACAGAAAAAGCTTTTTTTGACCTCATTCACGCAGGTTTTATTTCTAAAAGAAAGAAGCTTATCAGCAACCTTTCCGATATCTACCAAAAAGACCTGCTCGCGCAATTATTTAAAACACTCACAATACCTGAAACTATTCGAGCAGAAGATATTACCCTCGACCAATGGAAATCATTACTTACAAAAGTTCATAATTCACACTAATTGTAGATTCTTTTGTGCTACAATTTTATACAAGAAACACATATGCCTAGTAAAAAAATACTACTGACTATTTTAGTATGTGCATCATTACTTGGATTTTCACTTGCTTATAAAAATTATCAAAAATCTCAAAATCAAGTTTTGCAAAATGTTGCATATTCTCCAGTACCCACTATCGAAGAAAAAGATTCCGACGGTGATGGTCTCAAAGACTGGGAGGAAATAATATATGGTACAGATCCAAATAAAGTTGATACAAACAATAACGGTATCGATGACAAGAAAGAAGTCGCCTCAAAATCTGAGACGAAAGAATCTTCCTTACTTCCAAAATTGGACATAACGAAAGATAAAAATCTAACTGAAACTGATAAATTAACTCGAAGTATTTTTTATGATTATCTAACGGCAAAATCAAATAACCAAGTTACTAGTGCATACATTGATGATCTCTCCAAGCGAGCAGCGAGCGACATCGTTTCGATTAGACCACCACAAATTGAACTCTATACGAAAAAAGATCTTAAAATCATCTCTGGAAACATAACCAACCAAACATTAATAAAATACGGTAATGATTTTATTGCCGCAGAAAAAGTTTACCATATCGATGCAAATGAATTATCGTTTTCTGGAATAAGTGATCCTGAAGATCCAGCATTTTATAATTGGGCAATAAAAAATACCCTATATTACGACAAAGCATCTAAGGCGTACCTCTCGATAGAGGTACCACCTGAATTCGTCGATATCCACCTCTCCATTGTCAACAGTCTTAAAAAAGAAAGTTCTGATTTTAAAATTCTTTCAAATCTTGCAAAAGATCCAATACCCGCACT
>CAZFAS010000001.1:0-186651 GCA_964516975.1 uncultured Candidatus Saccharibacteria bacterium | reverse complement strand
AAATCGTGCAAAAAGAGCTCTCGATATCGCTTCATCATAGCCACCACTTTTGAATGCTTCAGAGAAGACTCGCTGACAAGTAATACCCATTAGACTAGCCGTTTCTCTGATGAGAAAAGGAGCGCTACAGGGTCTTCGCACTTCTAGGAATGGCGATCTTCTTTCACCATCATTTACGTGGTGCATGAAAATCTCCTAGTTTGGGGACAGTTTCTTGGGTCACATTAGCACATATTTTTTCTTTTTCAACAAGCTCCGTCTGTCTATTCATGGACTCATGGAGTATCATAGTGGTATGAATACAAATGAAATTGCTGTGTTTGGGGGAGGTTGTTTTTGGTGTACAGAAGCTGTCTTTAAGATGCTAAAGGGAATTCATTCGGTTATGCCCGGGTACGCTGGTGGTACGAAAGAAAATCCAACATATGAACAGGTAAGTAGCGGAGAAACTGGTCATGCGGAAGTAATTCAAATAGAATTTGATCCCGCTCTCATTACGTACAGAGATCTGCTTACTGTCTTTTTTGGTTCTCATGATCCAACAACAAAAAATAGACAAGGCCATGATGTGGGTACACAGTATCGGTCAGTAATTTTTTATACAAATCAAAATCAAAAAGTTGATGCTGAGAAGTTTATTCAGGAATTGAATAGTTCACACGCAGAGGGTGAGCCGATAGTTACAGAAGTTGCGCAACTTGATAGATTTTACGCTGCTGAGTCATATCATAAGGATTATTATGAGCGAAATAAAGATAATCATTATTGTGAGATTATAATTAATCCAAAATTAGAAAAAGTGCAGAGAGATTTTGCAGATTTATTAGCTAAAAATTAATTATGTCCGATCCATACATACCAAATGAAGAAGAATTGAGAGCAAAGCTGACCCCTGAGCAGTATGAAGTTTTAAGACAAAAGGGAACTGAAGCGCCTTTTAGTGGCAAGTATGTGCATGAAAATAGAAAGGGAATGTACACTTGTGTAGCTTGTGGTAATGAATTATTTTCTTCAGATACAAAATTTGATTCTGGTACGGGCTGGCCGTCTTTTGATGAAGCGATTCCGGGGAGTGTAAAACTCGTCGATGATACTAGTCATGGAATGCATAGAACGGAGGTAGTTTGCGCAAAATGTGGTTCACATCTCGGGCATGTATTCGATGATGGCACAACAAAAACGGGAAAGAGATATTGTTTGAATTCAGTGTGTTTAAACTTGGACGAAAAGGAGTAAGCTATTTTTTCTCTACTATAATTGTGCACTTTGTGAGTATTGCAGCAGCAGCTCCGACAGCAGCTAACATTGGTGCAAGTACTGCTCCGAGTGCTCCAAGTGTGAGCGGTATTTCAATAACGGTTTCTCCAACTTCGTTTTTTATGATAATTCTACGTGCGTTTCCAGCTGCAATAAGTTCCTTTACTTTTTTAAGAAGCTCTTCTCCATTTACTTTGAATTCTTCATGATTGTTTGTTTCCATGATTTAAAAATTATCAAATATTGTTATTAAATACTTGTCTATATCTCTTTGGTCAAGATCATAAAAGCTTTTCTTTTCATTGTGGAGCATTGTTGCAAGTTTTATACCCACGAATCTCCAGTGCCAAGGTTCGAATTGGTAATATCCATTATCTTTTGGATACGAAATGATAAAACCATATTCATGTGCATGAGCAATAAGCCAATCATATTCAGGTGTCTTTGAAAAACCAGAGAATGTATCACCGATCTTAGGTGTTGTGAAATCGATAGTTGTGCCTAATTGATGTTCGGAATATCCCTGATCTGCAGAAAATTGGTTTGCAGAACCTGCTCCATAGGTAACTTTGTATGCTGATTTTAGTCCTGCCTGCTCACCAAAAGATCGATATGCAGAAATTACCTCAAGCTTAAGTCCAGAACTTGATGCAACATCGAGCATTCTATGCAAGTAGGGTAGAACTTTCGAATGAAGTTCAAGATCCTTGTCTTTTAATTGATAAACATATTTTTTATCGATCACACCTAGGCTTGATGGTATATAATTTTCATTTAAAAAATACACCTTTGAATATTTCTGTAGGAGCTCCTTATCGGTTTCACTCAGTTTTTTGAGAGTTCCAACAGTGCTTGCGATTTCACCAACTTGGTTACCAAGAGAATCGACTTCAACTTGCTTCTGAACCAGTTTTGTATTTAAGGAAGAGTTTTTTTGTGTAATTGAAGAAATGGTATTTTCAGCATTTTCAAGGGCGTTTTGAAGAATTATGTTTTCATTTTTTATTAAAGAATGGTCATAGAAAATATAGCCTGTAAGCACTATCGCAATAGTGAGGAAAATATATCCGATAGGGGAAGGGATTTTTCGTTTTAGGGATTCTTTCATGAAAAGACATTGTATCACAAGTAAGGTTTATAAAACGAAACCCCCTTTGCTGTGCAAAGGGGGTAGGGCTTAGAAATCAACTCCGATGAATTTCGCTCCGACCGAAATAATGATCAGCAGAATCCCAAGCCCAATCTTCGGTAGAGCTTTCTTGACTGGTGCGTCATCGAACATGACATCATATCCAGCATAGATGATTGCTAAAATGCCGAGTACTCCAAGGAACTGTGTCATGTAATCTCCATTGGGAAGGGTTATTTCCAGATGCATATTACAATCGGATGAATTTTTGTCAATAAACTCATGTATACTATAGGTATGAATAGACTGTTCGATGGACTTACAAAGGTAGAGCGGAAAATATTTTCAAAGCTATCTTCACCGAGCAAGATACAGACATTTCTTGAAAATATTCCGTTTAATTTTGAACAAAAAGGCGAAACACTACACTCTCCGGTACTTGTACTTGAGCACGAGAGTGCTCATTGTATGGAAGGGGCATTATTTGCATGTGCAGTTATGAAGTATCATGGAGGTGAAGTGTATCTTCTCGATATGCAGCCACTTTCAAAAGACGTGGGTCATGCGGTTGCTCTCTATAAAGAAAATGGAAAATGGGGAGCAATCAGTAAGACTAATCATGCGGTCTTGAGGTATCGTGATCCGGTATATGCATCACCTCGTGAGCTTGTGATGTCATATTTTCATGAATACTTTCTTGATGATGGAGTTAAAACATTACGTTCGTATACTGTTTTTGATCTAGATAATATTGAGCATGCATGGGTTACAGATAGAGAAAATATTTTTTACATCGATAGTTTGTTGAACAATGTGAAATATATTGAAATTTTAGACGAAGTTCCTTCAGGTACATTACGAAAGGCATCAAAAATCGAACGAGAAATAGGGAAGATTGTCGAGTGGGAAAAAAGAAAACGCCCTTCTCACGGTAAACGTGAGAAGGGCGCGGAGGGTTAGCCCCTGCAGGTGAATTCGGTTCGGTTTGCGGCAGTGCGCTCGCCGTCCTTGTAGACGAGTTCCATGACTTCACGACTCGCTGATCCACGGGTGACCAGCTTGTAGCCGTCACCACGCAGCATTGCCCAGAGCGCCTTTTCGCCGAGCTCGACGCGGTCGGTTACGCCGGTGTCGACGTACTTCTCGTTCTTGCGCTTCTGGTAGTGTACGACGATGACGCCGCTTCTGGGGAACCAGTTGGGGTTGGTCACCTGTCGGAACCTCACCGTGCAGGTGAGCACGGAGTGCTCCCTGCTCCAGGTTCCCACGAGGTTCGTCTTCCCCTCGAGGCGTGGCGCTTGGAGTTCGGCGAGCGAAGCCAGGCTGACCCTCCCTTCGTGCCTTCCTTCAGCAGTTGAAGTCGAAACCGATGTGCTGACTCTCCCGTCGATGCGGGAGAGATCCTGCGATGCCTCGGTCGGAGCGATGACGCTAGGAGCTGTCCCACTCTCACACGCTGCCAACATGATCATGCTGGCGATAGCGATGAAACGCGTTCGTACGAAATGCATCGGATCTCCTTGTGAATGTACACACTGATTCACCATGAATCAGAGGAAAAACTATAATCTAAATACATCTTTATGTCAATAGAAAGCGTTGATTTTACTTATTTAAAAGTTTTTTGATTTCTTCAATATCATTCTTAAGTTCTAAAAGTGTTTTACGCATTTTCACAAGTTCATTCTCTTCATCACGAATTTCTTCAGCAGTTTTTTCATCAAGTCTTTTTTCTGCCATGAGACCTGAAATGAGTAGTCTTCCACCAATGAAGAATGATACGAATGTACCAGTTGCCATCATTATAAGGACACTGATTACGATTGATACTACTGGCGTGAGAAATGCGAATTCATCTGCGAAATCCCAGACTCCTCTCCAAAAGAGGACAATAGCAAATCCACCAATGAGTGCATACAGAATAGGGCGTTTACTGAGCCAACCACGGACACGATCCTCTAATCGATCAAAGAGTTTTATTATTTTCATGCTATCGAGCTGTAATTTTTTCTTTTAATATTTTTTTTACTTCGTTATGTACAGATAGACCATCGACGATTTCATTCATAATTTTTCTTCCTTCTGTGCTGAGTACAATACTACGAAATGTAGTAGTGAATGAATGGTTGAGACCATCCTCACGTATGTACATCCAATTCGAACTCTCAGGGTCAGCCTGCCTTACCGTCACTGTTTCTTCCTTATTTCTAGAATAGTCCATGAGTGTCACCCTTTTTCCAATGAGCGCATCCTTGATACGATCTGTAATTTCAGGTAATAGCGCATTTGCTTCTTCCTCATATTTTTCAAATACTTGCGTTGGTTTTTCGAATGGCATAGTGTTTTTGATTAATATAAATAGTATACATCACTTCATTATTTAATGAATATCAATGAAAAACCGCCGTTCGCTATTTGCTACTTGGCGGTTTGTATACTTACTTTCTTCTTGACCAGAGATCCGCTTCGCTAAATGCTGCGAATTCCGGATTTTGGCTGTGGATTTCCTTTCTTTTGTTGTTGCTAGGCCAGATGACTACCCATCTTTTACATATGCTACTTGGTGGGCAAACGAAAATAGTTTGCCCACGAGTGGTCTTCCAATGTTTTGATTCTGGATCCCATTTGAAAAAATGGTTGCATTCAGTTCGATCTTCAAACCTCAATTCAGCTTGAGTCACAATCTCAGACATCGCGGTTCTCCTCTGGTTTTTTTAACCACAATGAATCGGGATCCATTCCTGATTCTCTCATTTCTGACCTCAGTACAAAAACAGGGAAGCAGTCCGGAAGGGTGTTGCCATTGTGGTCATACGCAACCATTCCAGCTCGCTTTGTTTTCCAACCAACTCTGTCGAAGGGGTCGATGAGTATCCCCTCAGTTGGGATTTCTGGTGACTTATTCAAGAAGTTTCCAATGAACACTTCTCCATCTTTCTGTTCAGGATGATTCGTGCTGGTATCTTTCTGCACGGTTACCTTGGTGAAAGTTCTGCGATAACATTAGAATAATTCATGTTTTTGTCAAACAAAAGAAAACCGCCCACAGTGTGGGCGGTGTGATTATTCTATATCTTAAACTGAACTGAAAGCGAAAGAATTGTGCGTCTACCTTTACTTCCAGTTATCTCCGTGCCGGATCGGTTCCATTTTGGCCATTCATCTGTTTCAACTTTAACCTGTACAGACTTTACTTTCCTCAGTTTTACAAGAGCTCGACATGAATTGATGATTCTGTCTGGATCGATGATTTCGTCACAACCAATAGCCATGAAGTCTGGATTATTTGGAATACACCCTACAGCGCGGATATAGAAATGCGCAACCTTTCCTTCTAATTGCTCACCGCCCACTTTGAAATCCATGCTCTCAAAGAAGCCATTTTCTCGAATGTTCTGAAATGCTGCGAGAAATTCAGGAACTTCAGCAAATATATCTTCTGGCATGAGTCCTCATGGGTGAGAAGGGAACGATAATCTGTTGAAAAAATATCACATATATATAAAACTGTCAAACAAAAGAAAACCGCCCACAGTGTGGGCGGCGGTGAACTTTCTAGAGAACGGAGATACTTCCTCCGCTCTGAGGAACAATCGTGTCTCCTTCGATTAGGACTCTGCTGAACTGAATCCTTTGGCCGACTGGAAAGTATAGAGTTCCACAGGGAGTCGAAAGTGGTGTGGTTACGGTCACACTTGCAGATGTGCCGTTGTTGAACAACTCGACATCAGAGACCGTTCCACTAAACAATACGCACTGGATTTTCATTTTACCTCTTACTTGCGGGGAAAACCACATCGAGCACAGCATTGTCGCTGTAGTAGGGAACATCAGATGGTCTGTGCTTCAGGTACTTGTAAGCACAAGAGAGCCAGTGTGTGAACACTGACCATCCAACAAGACCAGCTTGCATCGGAACCTTTTCCTTACTCGCAAGGAAGTCCAGGAATTTCAGCATTCCTGGTTCTTCCTTCTCGATTCGAGCTCGGATGTTCTGCTCATTGAGCAGAATGGTCCAAGACCGAAGAGGTTTTTTCATACCTTGCTTCTTCGACATGATCACCTCGATTGTTTGAAGGTACTGTTAACATATTAACACATTTATATAATTTGTCAAACAAAAGAAAACCGCCCACAGAAGCGAACGGCTTCTGTCAGGCGGTGGAGAGGTGAAACTTATCTGTAGTTATGGTTGACCCACAGGAGATTGCCGCTTCCGTCGCGAATGATCTTGATGTGTGCGTAGCCCCAGTAGAAAGGGGGCTACCTTCCGAGTAGAGCTGGATACCACCAATCGTTTGTTTGATGCGTCCGTGTCTCACATGAACTGTGTCGACTCGGATCTCTGCGTTTGGCGGTACGATGCTCTTGTCGGCACTGGGTGTCAGTTCGACGGAAAATGCTCCATCATGCTCCCAGTATCCGGTTTGATTCTTGAAAGTCTTGATATCCTGTGTCTTGCTCGTCGCCATTTGTTACCTCGCTCTCTTGTTTAGTTGATTGAACAGTACTGGATAATTACTATCACAAAATATACAAATAGTCAATACAAAAAAAGTCTGGGCACAGGCTCATGGAAATTTTCTACTGAAAATTTCACATTCCGCCGTTCGATCCCTGCACACAAAGCGCGCAGGCTTTGCTCTCCTGAGCATAAAAAATCAAAGACCGTCATTTCTGACGGCCTAAGATTTTTGCATGCTCCGGAGGTAGGGATCGAACCTACGACCAATCGCTTACACTGATTCTTCTATTGCTAGAAGCGTGGACTATATCATATCCATATTCCAATCTGGAACTTAGGATCGAGGCGCTTCGTATCAAGTTTTTGACACTACTCCATAAAGGATAGTCTCTACACCTTCTCCAACTTTCATTAGAGCTTGGCTCGGGATTGCCCAATAATTGGGTTTCCCCGAATTCACCTCGTTTTTCAATCTATCTTTTGATAGAAAGCTGCGTAATGCCTTCATGTACTTCCATGTGACAATTTGCACACAAGAGAACGCATTTTTCGATTTCCTTTTTAATACGTTCCCACGATCTCGTTAAACCCCTTGAAGAAAGATCAAAATCCTTATTTTTAGGGTTTACGTGATGAAAGCTTAAAGCCCTCTGACATTTTTTGTAGCCACATAATGCACATTTTCCGCCGGCTTGTTCTCTGGCCATCTCACGGAGTTTTCTTCTTCTCCTTGTTACTGCCATTACCATATATGCTCGACGGTCGGCGTAAGTTCATTTTTCTAATCTTTTTTTCTTGGTATACACCAAGCAATTATACCACGAACTTTCCGACACAGGCGATCGCTCTACCACTGAGCTACTCCGGAATGGTTCTGTTTTAGCAGAACAGAAAGATAATATCAGATATCTTTTGAAAATCAAAAGTACTGTTGAGCACAGTACGGTATCGCGTATGATAGGGGGTATGTATATAAAGGTACGAGTAACAGCAGGAGCTAAGCGAGAGCTCGTGGAGAAGGTGAGTTTTGACCACTATGACATTTCGGTACGAGAGCCTGCTGAGCGCAATATGGCCAATACCCGTATTCGAGAGCTTGTTGCCCATGAGCTTGGCGTCCCCTTGGGTAAAGTGAGGATAATTTCAGGTCATCACTCAGGCAGTAAAATGTTGTCGGTGGATGTTCAAGAACAGTAGACTTGATATAATGAACACATGAATAAAAATATTAAAGCAACAAATATTGAGATTACTCCAGCTATTAGTGATTATATCGACAAGCGTTTTTCAGCATTCGACAGATTTATTCAAGGTGAACTTGATAGTGCTTTCTGTGAAGTCGAGGTGGGGAAGACATCGCGACATCATAAGTCAGGAGATTTTTTTCGAGCTGAAGTGAATCTTCGTTTTTCTGGAAGGAATTTTTATGCAGTATCTGAGAAAGATGATCTCTATGCCGCAATCGATGAAGTGAAGGATGAAATTGTTCAACAGATCACGACTCAAAAAGATAAATCACAAACATTGTATAGAAGAGGTGCGCTTCAGGTAAAAAATTTATTAAAAGGTTTGGGAGATTTTCGAAATAAATTTAAAAAATAATGCTGAATATTGAAAAAGAAATAGGGAAGCAGGTTTCGTATGGTGTCCTTGCTGGAGGTCTCTTTATTGCTATGTTGCTATGGACACTTAGTTACCAGCAACAACAAGAGACAGCGTATTATGAATATAATGCTTCAATCGGGTATTTTGAACCGTTTTAGTTTTTGATATGACCTCGTTTGAATTCTTCAAACGACATTTCTCTTTTACCTTCAGGAATTATTCTATCTAGTACTAGGAGCCCATTATCGATGTGGGCTTTTTTGATAATAATTCGAGTTTGCTTTCCATTAATATTTAGAAAAGTATACGCATTTGGTTTCTCTGCGTACGCTTTTATTTTTCTCAAATTTTCTTCCGCAGGTGCTGATAGATCTATAAGAGCATCTTCTTTTTCAATTTTCTTAACAAACGTTGCTTTATCGTGTTCTTGTTCGACAGCGGTAATGTTGCCTTGCACCCATTCTGGGAGTGTGCGTACAAGTAAGTTGCCACCTATGTTTGCGAGGATATTTTCGAGTTCATCTGCGTATGGAGGCCAGTTCGCAATATTAGCGACCTCTTGGGCAAGTATTGGACCATGATCCATATCAGCATCAAGAAGCATAATAGATACTCCCGTTTTTTCTTCTTGCAGTATTGCGCCTGGAATAGGTGAAGCACCGCGGAGCTTGGGAAGAAGAGAGGGGTGGACATTGAGTGTCCCTTTTTTAGGTATATCAAGTACTGCTTGAGGAATTATTTTCCCATACGAAGCTACGATAAAAACTTCCGCATTCCATTTTGCTAGTTCCTCGACAATTTCTGAACTTCGAAGTGTTTTTGGTTGAATAAAGGGGATTGAATGTTCTTGCGCCCATATTTTTACGGGTGGGGGCGTGATGATGAGCTTACGACCTTTTGGTTTGTCTTCTTGGGTCACTATACATACTGGAAAATAATCGTGTGATTTCAGCACATCTAGAATTTTTACAGCAAATTCCGGTGATCCAAAAAAAACAAATGGTATGTTATTTTTCATTCTTTTTCTTTGAAGTGTGTTCAAAATCTTCAGGAGGCATATCTACAAGGTCTTCTGCAGTATCCGTAAATAGTACTCCATTTAGATGATCTGTCTCATGCTGAAATATTTGTGCCATGAGACCAGTTACTCCTCTTTGTATTTTTTCGCCATTCTCATTGTATGCAACGAGAGTAACTTTTTTTGATCTTCGAACTTTACCATAAAAGTATCGCACTGAGAGACAACCTTCCTCCATTGTTTCTTTTTCACGAGAAGATTTCGTAATAACCGGGTTAATGAATACTTGGTCAGGATATTTGGTCATTCCATCATCTTCAGAATCACCATCTTTGATATATCCAATAACTTTTCCTGATACAACAAACATGCGGAGAGAGTGTCCTATTTGTGGAGCTGCGATCGCAACACCATCATCTTGTGATGCAAGTGCGATTTTCATATCCTCTATAATTTTATGGATCTTCGGAGAATCAATATCCTTTTTCGGGACTTCTTTCGCGATTGCTCGCAGTACCGGATCATTTTTTTGAACTATATGAACTTTCATATATAAAAAGACTCTAGCATATAAAATACAAAAAGAAACCGCCCGACACTTCGTGTCGGGCGGACCAGTGAGAGGGTATTACACCCTCTCCTCCTTCCATGCCTCCTTGTAGTGGCTGAGCCACTCAAGATAGGTAGAATAGGAGGTGATGCGCATGCCGTTGTAACGCGCACGCAGGACGCAGTGTGTCCGTGAGAACTTGTCTTCGTTTTCTTCACCATATCCAGTGAAGGCGATGACGAGCTCAAGGATGCCGAACAGCAGAATGCGGAGTGATGAATCGATAATGATCAACAAAATGTCGAGCACGGTGCCTCCTTCTCTGGGGTTTAGAATGAGCAGTTACCTAACAAGTATATAATAAACAAAAAAAATGTCAAATGAGGCTTTCAGGATCCACACGCACAGCTACTTGTGGGGGAAGTGACATGATTTTTTTCATAAGTTTGTCGTCCGGCCACGATTCACTTTGGAGTTTTAGGATAACGTTCATGATTGTGTTTCCTCTGCGTGATGGTGAAAATGATGGATATATATTTGGATTATACTCATCAAGAAGTTTTGCGAGTGTCTGTGCATCTTCTAATATGGCCGGCTTCTTGCCTTCGATAGAAAGTTTAATAAAAACTGAATATGGAGGATAGAGGAACTTCTTTCTATCTTCGATTTCCTCACGATAGAAGTCTGCGAGGCTTCCTTTGAGAGCGTAATCAAATACAGTTTCGTCAGCATTTCTTGTCTGAATAATAAATACTTTCTCTGCACGTGACCTGAGTGTAAGAAGGGTATAAAATATTTTTTCATTTATTCGAAAATCCGGTAATGCAAAAAGTGAATCTATTGAGGCAATCGCTACATTTTCAATAGGTTTTTTAAGATAAAAGAGTGAAAGTTCTGTGCCAAGGAGTACACTCCCCGGTGATTCTTGGAATTTGTTTACGATCTCAAGCGCTCTTTTTTCACTCTTTACGCTTTCTTTATCAAGCCTGAAGAGTTTGAGGTCAGGGAATAACTTTCTGATTTCTTGTTCTACTCGTTCGATTCCGATTCCAAGCGTTTCGAGCTTCCAGCTATCACAGTTTCTACACCGCTCCATCGCGTCTCTCTCTTCACCGCATTTATTACATTTGAAAAAATTATTTCCACCACGTGTATAGAGAACCACGGGAGCTTTGCAGTTATTGCAGGTTACCACAAGGCCACAGTCACCACATACTGTGGAAGGCGAGAGTCCTTTTCGTGATGAAAAAATGAGGAGTCTTTCGTTGTCTTCTTTTGATTTATCTATGAGCGCCTCAAGCTCTCGAGAGAGTACCCGAAATTCCTCCTCATACACTCCTTTTTTAAGCTTCATATCTACTAGTAAGCTTTGTGCGGGGGAAAGGATGCGTGATTTGATTGGAGAGAATTCTGCATATTCATCATTTTTGCATTTCCACATTGTCTCGGTCGAAAGTAACATGTCTCCAATGATAAGTTTTTTGTTTGTGTGCTCGGCAAGTTTTTCTACAAAAATACGTAGATCAAAATACGGCCTTGCTTGTGTTTTGTATGAACGAGAATTTTCTCTGTCGAGAATAATACTTCGAAGGTCGTCACGCTCGATTGAAAGAAATGGAACTGTGCCGACGATGAGGATGGGGTGAGATACGTTCTCTATTTTTTTGAGTTCTGCTTGGAATTCTTTTTTTGAAAGGCCGCTGTGAAGTACAGCTGTATATTGTTCAATACCTTTTTCGAGTTGATCTTTGGTATAGCGAATATCTTCCATAGTAGGGAGACAAAAATATACCGAAGATTTCTTTGCGAATTCTCCTCGAATGAAGGCTTTATAGTTTGCTATGCGCTCTTCATCTTCTGATTGAAGTACGAGGTTTTCTCGTCTGGCTTCAGATTTTTTATGAACGATGGGAGCTTTGTTTTTTATGGTTTGAGTAAGTATGAGTTCGGGAAGAATTGTGCGAAGGATACTTCCGGTATTTGTACCGAAGTAATGTGCTGTGTCACGGGTTGCTTCAAGAAATGCTTGCGAAAGGAAGTGTGGCGACTTCACTCCAATAATTTTTTTCAAAATAAAATCCGAAGATTTGATTGAAGCTTTTTCAGTGCTTATATCTTTTTTCCCAATAACAATAGCAAAAGATGTCTTTTTTCTGAGTGGCACACTAACGAGTGCACCAAGCTCTATTGAGTCTTGTCCAAAATAGGAGAGTGTCTCCTTGCCGAGTACCTTCGCTATGGGGATGACCTCATATAATTTCATTCTCCCATAATACTATGTTCTCGCATGGAGTGAAAAACAGGGTTATTTTAGTGAGACTGCCTTTATGGAGTCACCTACGAGGATGTAGAGAGTATCCTCATATCTAAGAAACTGTGCATGGGGGAAAGGAAAGTATGGTTGGAAGTTTTGAGTGCCATTTTTATTAAGGTCGAGAGCGTATACCCCATCTTCATTTGAGAAAATGAGTACGTCGTCGAAGTCCTTATAGAAAGAAACATCATCAATATTTTTTGTACTGGTTAACACCTCAACACGTGTTGCACAAACTGTGTTAGGGCAAAAAAATGGTGGTGGGTTTTTATTTCCATCTGCTAGCTCGGCGAATATTGTATTGTTATCCACCCATACTTTGTAGATAGCGTGTGGGGATGGTAGTTTATTCCACTCGCTCGGAGTGCTGTGGCTGTAGAAATCCGTGCGAACTTTGGTGTATGCAGGATCAGTTGTGTCAATTTCCTTTGCCATCGGTGTTTGAGACAGAGAAAATGGACGAAGTTTAACTGTTTCATCTTTTTTAACATCAACATTTTTTAGCCATGGCCAGTATCCTTTTTTTGATATTGCTACTGAATGGTTCTGTGCGGAAACACTACTTGCGGTGTAGGTTTCATTTACGCTTTTCGTTTCGTATTCTTCGATGTTATCGATATAGATCTTCGTGTTTGGTTCTTCAACAGTGATCTCAATGGTGCCACCATTTAGATTGAAATGACCACTTGGTTTCCATCCAGAACGAAAAAAGAAGGCGAGCCCGAGAATCACGATGACAATAGTAGTAAGTTTTATTTTCCAGATTGTTTCTTTTTTCATTATTTTTTAATTTTATTTCTGCCCATTTTTGCAGATAATCCTTTAAAACACAAATAATGCTTAAATTCGGATTATTCTTGTCTTTTGGTGTTGAAAGCCCTATGCTAGAAGCACTATGGCATTTTTCTCAAAAAAGCTTGGTATTGATTTGGGGACAACAAGTGTTCTCGTATTTGTTCCTGGAAAAGGCATAGCATTGAATGAGCCATCTGTTGTAGCGATTTCAGAGGAAGATAATAAGATTCTTGCTATCGGTCTTGAGGCAAAAAAAATGATCGGCAAAACTCCAGATTCGATTGTTGCATACAGACCAATGAAAGATGGTGTTATCGCAGATTATCGTGTGACGGAGGCGATGCTCAGGTACTACATTACAAAAGCGCTTGGTAAATGGAATATTGCAAAACCCGAAGTTCTCATTTCTGTTCCTGCAGGTGTTACATCTACAGAAAGAAGAGCGGTGGTAGAAGCAGCAGTAAAGGCAGGGGCTAAGAATGCATATGTCGTGAAAGAGCCAATCCTCGCTGCTATTGGCGCAGGTATTCCTATTCATGAACCGGTTGGACATATGATCGTAGACATAGGTGGAGGTACTACTGACGTTGCAGTTATCTCTCTTGGAGGTATCGTCTCATCAACATCAGTAAAGTGTGCTGGAAATAGAATCGATGCTGCAATCGCAGACTATATTAAGAAGACATTTAACCTCGCTATTGGAGATAGAACAGCAGAAGAAATTAAGATAAAAATTGGGTCAGCAATTCCACTCGATGAAGAGCTTGTTATGACAATAAAGGGGCGTGACTATGTGCTCGGTCTTCCTCGATCAGTAGAAATTAAGACAAATGAAATCGTGAAAGCGATAGGAAAGGAACTTCGAGAGATTGTGAAAGCAATTAAGGATGTACTCCAAGAGACTCCACCAGAACTTTCATCAGACATTATTGATCGCGGTATCATTATGACAGGAGGATCATCACAACTTCGTAATATAGCTGAGCTCGTATTTCGTAGGACTGGGGTAAAAGCTGTACTTGCAAAAGATCCTTTGTATTGTGTTGCGCGAGGTACTGGTATTGCTCTCGATCACCTCGATACTTATAAGAAGAGTATTATTGCAAAAAGGTAGCTAATTCATACATGTTTGAAAATATTAATATTGAAAATTTACATCATGCGTATGTAATACAAGGTTCGACTGATGTAGTCCTTCCATTGCTTGAAAATTTTCTTACGGAGACTCTTGATTACGATTTACAAGGAAATCCAGATTACACATATAGAGTATTTGAAACGCTTGGCGTTGATGATGCGCGTGCGCTTTCACTCGATCAGATGAGAAAGTCGATATCTGGAAACAAGAAAATATTTGTAATCAGTTTTCAAGGCATTACCGTTGAGGCGCAAAATGCACTTCTTAAAGTATTTGAGGAACCGACCGAGCATACCCACTTTTTTATTATCGTTGATTCATTTGATCGGCTTTTGCCGACACTGCAGTCACGAGTATTTTTCCTTTCTAAACATGAAGGACCCATTGCTGATATCCAAAAAATTGGAAAGAAGTTTCTCTCGAGCACCCTTGCCGAAAGGGTAAAACAAATAGAGGAACTTCATGAGAAAAAAGATAAGGCAGGAGCAAAGATGCTTTTGAATGGTATTGAGTTTGTATTGTATGAACAGATGAAAAAGAATAGTAGTAAGGAATTACAGGATACATTACACCAAGTTATTTCTGTTAAGGGGTATGTAGATGATAGGTCACCATCTCTCAAGATGCTTCTCGAGCATATTGCTCATATTACACCGGTTGTATAATGCTATAATCTTTTTCTATGGTTTTTACGCCACACATTATTACTGGAGGAGCGATCAGTGTTCTTGCAAAAGCGAATCCAGCGACATCGTTTGTATTTGGATTACTTTCGCACTACATGCTTGATGTATTGCCACACTGGGATTACCCACTTCTTTCGAGTACAAAGAGTTCAAGTGAGAATGCTCTCGATGGTACGATAAACGTTCGAGGTAAAGCATTTGCTATTGATCTAGTGAAAGTCAGTATAGATTTTCTTATTGGGTTATCGATTACAATATATTTCTTTCGTGATTTTTATTCTGTAGCAACACTTTTTACTAGTCCTGTGCTATGGGGTTCATTTGGCGCTGTGCTCCCAGATCTATTGCAATTCACGTACTACCAAGTAAAGCGGGAACCACTCACTACTCATCAGAGATTTCATGATTTCATGCATACCGATATTCGACTCAAGGGACGCAATATTTTAGGCCCCGTGCTTCAGATAATTTTTGTAATAGTGGTTATTACACTCGTTACGCGTTTTCATTGATTTTGGGTCGTGCTCTGATAGAATAAGGAAAAAATGGCATACAACTTCAACACATTAAAACAGCGAGTATCAGAAACTGAGGAGTGGCTCAAAAAAGAGTACTCATCTATTCGCACAGGTCGTGCGACACCGATCATCCTTGATGCAGTCTCAGTAGAGTCGTACGGATCACGTATGGCGGTAAATCAGGTTGCGAGTGTGACAACTGAAGATCCGAAAACTCTTCGTGTAGTACCGTGGGATAATACACTTCTCAAGGCTATCGAAAAGGGCATAACAGATGCTGGACTCGGGCTTTCTGTCGTGTCAGATGGAAAGGGGCTTCGAGTTATTTTTCCAGAACTTACTGCTGAACGAAGAACATCTCTTGTGAAAGTTTCAAAACAAAAACTCGAAGAAGCTCGTATTACCCTCCGCAAAGAACGAGAACAAACAAAGAATGATATCGATGCAAAAGAAAAGTCAGGAGCTATCGTAGAGGATGATAAATTCAGAGCTCTCGAAGAAATGCAAAAGATCGTGGATGAGGCAAACAAAAAACTCGATGAACTTGCTACAAAGAAAGAGCAGGAGATCCTTAACTAGGTTTACCTACTAATTTTAATTTATACACAGATGTCATTTATTATATTTGTAATCATACTTGCAGTGCTTGTACTCGTGCATGAACTCGGACATTTTCTTATTGCAAAGAAATCTAAAATCAAAGTGACGGAGTTTGGTATAGGCTTTCCACCGAAAATTTGGGGCAAACAAAAGGGTGAGACTTTGTATTCAGTAAATGCGATTCCATTTGGTGGATTTGTAAAAATTTTTGGTGAAGAACCAAATGAAGAGTCTATCGATGGACCAGAGAAAGAAAGAAGTTTTGTTCATAAGCCAAGATATATCCAGGCAGCGGTACTCATCGGCGGAGTACTATTTAATGCGCTCTTTGCATGGCTTCTCATTACACTTGGATATATGATCGGACTTCCAACACCGGTTGATAGTGCAAATCCGGGCGCTGTGGTAAACCCACATGTAGTAGTGACGACAGTTGCGCCAGATTCTCCAGCATTTAAATCAGGTATAAAAGCAGGTGATGTGATACTAAGTGCAAGTTCAGGTAAGTATGTGATCAAAGAAGTTTCACCGCAGATTATCTCGAATTTTATCGAAGCACATGGAAGAGATGAGATAACTGTAGATATCAATCGTGGAAAAGAAATGCTTTCAGCACGTGTAAAAGCAGAAGAGGGAATAGTCCCTGGGAAAATCGCTATCGGAGTACGCATGGAAGAGATTGGAATAATGCGACTTCCAATCCATAAGGCAATTTGGGAGGGGCTTAAAACAACTGCTAATACAACATGGCAAACCGCTACTGGACTTATAGGATTTATAGGCAGTGCATTTGTTGGAAAAGGAGATCTCTCACAGGTTACAGGTCCTGTAGGAATTGTTGGCTTAGTGGGAGATGTCTCAAAGCTTGGATTTATATATTTACTTTCATTTACTGCGATAATCTCTATCAATCTTGCAGTAATTAACTTGCTCCCATTCCCAGCACTTGATGGGGGAAGACTTCTCTTTCTGCTTATTGAAGCGATCCGAAGAAAATCTTTATCACCGAAGGTTGCAAATACATTGAACGCAGTTGGCTTCGTGATTCTTATTCTCCTTATGGTTGTAGTGACTTTTCATGACATCATAAAACTCTGGAGATAATAAAAAGAAACCCCCGACGCGAAGCGTCGGGGTTCTATCTTCACTTCACAATGTTTCTGAGTAGTGAAGATTGGTAGTACATGATCCACGTGAGGCCACCAACAACCAAAAGGTAGTATGCGAACCACTTAAATCGCGTTGGTGCGGTAGCTACCGGAAGAACATGGCGATCTTCAGTAGTTTCCTCGACTACCTTGGAAGCAGATAAATAGCTGCCGAAGTTAAGGAGAGTAGCAAGTACCATATCGACAATTATTTGCCAACGAGGGAAGTTGATACCGCCGTAATCTCTGAGCATCAATGTAAACATCAAAAGCTGCAGTGCAACTCCGATATTAAATTTGTGCCAAAGATTTTTCCAAGTGAAATCCTGAATGACGATGATCCAAATGAGAAGCAGTGAAGGATCTTTTGCAAACAGCGTAAGCGCAAGCAAAAGAATGCCTCCTACCCACCGAAACCATTCTCCGACAACCTGCGTAATTCGACCCCCATCAAGTGGACGTATAGGAATCATGTTGAACAGATTAATCGCAACACCGAAGAATGATAGGGTAAGCAAAAAATCTGATACCGGTGCATTGGTGAAGAAGTGTGCACCAAAAACTGCAAGTGCACCGATACTCCCAAGTACTGGGCCACCGATTCCAACAAAAGCTTCATCTTCACGAGTACCCATTTTAGGTGCAAATATAACTGCACCAAGCATGGGTATGAACATCGGAAGTGATGCGTTCATCTTTTTCATTCGCATTGCAATTATGTGCCCCATCTCGTGTACAAAGATGAGAAGTACAAAACCTGTTGCGAATTTCCAACCGAATCGAAACGAGTAGAAAAAGACAGATGCCACCATGCTGAACAGCATGATGAACATTTTGAAAAACTTCAGAGATTTCAAGATCTTGACTGCTTTGAGAATCTTGGTCGACTTTGCGAGCGCAAGTAACCAAGTTGACTTCGACTTCTTTTTTTCTCCCATTAGATTTTCTCCGTGTGTGGGAACGAACAAGTTTTTCTAAGAAAAATTTATCATGTATTTTATCATGTGTCAAGTAGTGTTTGCTGAGAATAATAAATTGCGTTACTATTTCCTCATGAAACAATCGAAACTCTTCACAAAAACACGTAAGGAAGCACCTAAAGACGAGGTTGCAAAAAACGCTCAGCTCCTTATTCGCGCTGGATATATTCATAAGGAAATGGCAGGAGCATATGCCATATTGCCACTCGGACTTCGTGTACTAAAAAAGATTGAAAACATCATTCGTGAGGAAATGAACATGCTTGGTGGTCAGGAAATTGAAATGACTGCACTTCAAGGTAGTGAAGTATGGTCAAAGACTGGTAGATGGAGTGATGAAGTTATCGATGTGTGGTTTAAACCACAGCTCAAAAGTGGTGCTGATGTGGGCCTTGCTACAACCCATGAAGAACCATTAACTGCGATTCTTTCCGAATATGTGAATTCGTATCGCGACCTCCCACAATACGTCTATCAATTTCAAACAAAGTTTCGAAATGAACTTCGTGCAAAGAGCGGAATTCTTCGAGGAAGAGAGTTTATCATGAAAGACTTGTATTCATTTTCAAAAGATGAAGCAGAGCACAATGAATTTTATGAGAAATCAAAAGTAGCATATACCAATGTTTTCAATCGTGCGGGAATCGGTCATGTGACATATATGACTTTTGCTTCGGGGGGAAGCTTCAGTAAATATTCACATGAATTTCAGACACTTACCGACGCAGGTGAAGATATCATTTATCTCAACAAAAAAGCAGGAATAGCTATCAATAAAGAAGTATTCACTCCTGAGGTGCTTGCCGAACTTGGCCATGCAAAAGAAGATTTTACAGAGGAGAAGGCTATTGAAGTGGGGAATATATTTTCTCTCGGTGTAAAGTTCTCAGAGCCTATCGGTCTATCGTATACAGATGAACAAGGTGAGAAGAAAACAGTTATTATGGGTAGTTATGGTATCGGCCTCGGTAGACTTATGGGCACAATCGTAGAAGTCCTCGCAGATGACAAGGGAATAGTCTGGCCTGAGTCTGTCGCACCATTTGCAGTGCACCTTATTGAGATTGGAAGCAAAGATGAAAGTGTAAAGGAGCGTGCAGAGAAAATATATAAAACCCTTGAAGAAAAAAATATTGAAGTTCTCTATGATGATCGAGATGCTCGTGCAGGAGAGAAGTTTGCTGACGCAGATCTCATCGGTATTCCGTATCAGGTGATTGTGAGTGAAAGAGGAAATGCGGAAGGAACAGTTGAAGTTAAAAATCGAAAGACAGGTGAAGTAAAAATAGTAAAAGAAGAAGGAGTGCTTACTGGTACGATCGGCTCACTGTTTTCATAATTATGGATAAGCAAAAAAAAGGACCATTTGAAAAGTTTAAACACTTTGTCAGAAATGACATTGGTATTGATCTTGGAACAGCAAATACTCTTGTGTATGTAAAGGGTGCGGGTATTGTCATCAATGAGCCATCAGTAGTAGCGATAAACCAAAAAACAGGAAGAGTGGTAGCCGTGGGCAATGAAGCAAAGCAAATGCTTGGACGTACTCCAGCACACATCGTCGCAGTAAAACCACTTGTCGATGGAGTTATCTCGGATTTCGAAGTGACAGAAGAAATGATTACGTACCTACTCAATACTGCGCAAAAAAATAATAAAAAAATGTTTGGCCCGCGAGTTGTTGTTGGTGTTCCATCAGGAATAACCAATGTTGAGATTCGTGCAGTCCGTGACGCAACGCGAAATGCTGGAGCAGGTGAGGTGCATATTGTAGAAGAGCCGATGGCTGCAGCTATCGGCATGCGACTACCTGTAAATGATCCTGTGGGAAGTATGGTTATTGATATTGGGGGAGGCACATCTGATATCGCAGTTATTTCACTCGGCGGCGTTGTGAAAGCAAAAAATCTTCGTATCGCAGGTGACAAGCTTAATAACGACATCATTTCGTACATTCGCAGTGAATTCAAAATCTTGATTGGTGAGAAGACTGCAGAAAATATTAAGATGGCGATTGGTGCTGTAATCCCTACAATGGGAGGATCACTCGAGTCTTCTATTAAAGGTCGTGATCTTGTGACCGGTCTTCCACGTGAGGTTGTTATTACTGATTCAGATATTAGAGAAGCAATATCACTATCGATAGCAAGCCTAATAGAAGCAAGTCGCGAAGTTCTCGAGACTACACCACCAGAAGTTCTCTCTGATATTATGAACAGAGGAATATACCTTGCAGGTGGTGGTGCACTTATCAAAGGACTCGCCGAGCTTTTAGAAAGTGAACTGAAGATTCCGATTCATGTTGCGTCTGATCCACTTACTGCGGTTGCGCGTGGTACGGGTATTATTCTTGAAGATATCGATAGCTTTAGGGAAGTACTCATTCAGAATGAAGATGAATTACCAGCTCAAAACTAAACCTCGAAAGAATGCATCATTTACGATGGCACTTAAAGTCGTCGTTGTTTTTTGTGTGGCAACTTTTTTCATTTCACGATTATTCCCACATTTTTTGTTTACTATTCTTGAACCAGTTTCAAAACCGCTTTGGGCGATTCGTGAATCGGTTTCTAATGCTGCAAAGTCTAAGTTTTCTTTTCTCTATTCAAAGTCAAGTCTCATTGCTGAAAACGAGAAGCTTAAGCAGGATTTACTTCTTGCAAATCTCGAAGCATCAAAGTCAGAATATTTGCAAAAAGAAAATGAAGTGCTGAAAGGTATATCATCTTCCACACCAAATGGTCGCACAATCCCTGCTCGAATTCTCACGCGTTTTTTTGAAACACCATACGATCTTTTTTATGTTGAGACAGGAGGTGAGGTTGTCGCAAAAGGGGACAAAGTTCTCGGTGTCGGGGGTGTGATCCTTGGTGAAGTGCTCGATGTATATGGAAAGATTGCAAAAGTTCGAATGTACTCTGATCCTGGGTTTA
Organism: uncultured Candidatus Saccharibacteria bacterium; assembly: GCA_964516975.1. GTDB lineage: Bacteria > Patescibacteriota > Minisyncoccia > Phycocordibacterales > Zambryskibacteraceae > CAZFAS01. The sequence continues at coordinate 165,515 of CAZFAS010000001.1, read as the reverse complement.
CCATAGATGCTGAAATTGCAAAGAGTAGTGTTCCGCTCAAACTTGTGGGAAGTGGCGGAGGAAATTTTACTGTTGTAGTACCAAAAGATTTAACAGTAAATCCAAATGACACTGTTATTATTCCCGCTTTTCATTCTCATGTGATTGCGCTCGTGGGCCATATATCTGAAACGGAGGCAGACTCATTTAAGACACTCTATTTGTCATATCCACTAAATATTTTTGAATTAAGTTGGGTACAAATTATTCATGAATAAAAATAATAGTATTCGTATCATCTGTGACGTAATCCTTTTTAGCTCGCTGTTCTTCCTTCCATGGTGGGTGAGTGTGCTATTTGGTCTGTATTTAGTGTTTATGTTTAATTCGTTTTACGAATTATTGCCTGTAGCACTTATCCTTGATACGCTGTATGCCGCAGGCAAACTCAGTTTTCTTATGGGTATGCCATTTACACTTATTCTTTCTGCTATGTTTCTTCTTTCATTCTATATGAAGGAACACTTCACTTTTCACTCATGACCTTTAAGAGAATCAAAAGAAAAATATTTCATTCTGGAGTAATTGATACAAAAGGGACGATTGATCCCGATGAAATATTTCTTGATTCTTCAAACTTACCAGATTTTGACACTCATCAGTTTGAGGGAAGGCTCGAAAAGCCAATCTCAAAGACCACATTTCTTCTGACAGGTATTTTATTTTTAATAATTGGTATTGTTTTTACTGGAAGGATGTGGGTCCTCCAAGTGAAACAAGGTGAAGCTTTTCAAATACGTAGTGACAAGAACCATTTGAAGCATACGACGATATATGCTGATCGTGGACTTATACTGGATAGAAATAAAAAAGAGCTTGCATGGAATGAGCTAAATCCGGGAAGCGATTTTTCTTTTCGAAAATATATAAATCAAGCTGGATTTGCTCATGTGCTCGGATTCGTGAAATATCCTTCGAAAGATAAATCTGGATTTTATTATGAAGAAAAATTTACTCCGAAGGGTGGGGTTGAGGAGTATTATAATAATGAGCTTCTTGGAACGAATGGCCTTAAGATTACAGAAACAGATGCACTTGGTAATATTCAGTCTGAGAGTTTACTGACACCTCCGAAAGATGGTGCCAACCTCACACTCTCTATAGATGCTGGTGTACAGAATAAATTGTTTGAATCGATCAAATCTACTGCGATTGATCGAGGTTTTTCTGGAGGATCTGGGGTCATTATGGATATTCATAATGGTGAAATACTTGCTATAACAAGTTATCCAGAGTTTGATCTCAATGTGATGACAGATGGTACAGATTCGAAAGCGATTCAGGAAATCTTGCTCAATAAAAATAATCCGTTTATTGATCGAGCGATTTCAGGTCTCTATATTCCAGGGTCTATCGTAAAGCCATATATCGCTCTCGGTGCTCTTGAAGAGAATTTGATTGATCCACTCAAGAAGATTTTAAGTATTGGTTATATTAGTATTCCAAATCCATACGATCCAACGAAGAAAACTATATTTAAAGACTGGAAGGTGCATGGATGGGTGGATATGAGACAAGGAATTGCAGAATCATCTGATGAATATTTTTATACGATTGGCGGGGGATATAACGGTCAAAAAGGCCTTGGTATAGCAAATATTGAAAAATATATACGAATGTTTGGTTTCGGTAGTAATACGGGAATAGACCTTTTGGGCGAAAAGGTGGGAAATATTCCGAGTCCAGAATGGAAAGCTGCAACGTTTAAAGGGGATCCGTGGAGAATCGGTGATACGTATAATAGTTCTATCGGTCAGTATGGTTTTCAGGTGACGCCTATTCAAGCGGTGCGCGCAGTAGCGTCACTTGCAAATAATGGCACACTACTTCGTCCAACAGTGATTTTGAATAACCCTCGAGAAAGTAAAGATACCGTGTCGCTTGCACTTTCAGGCGATCATTTCCAAATTGTAAAAGAGGGGATGAAACTTTCAGTTGATGAGGGCATAGCGAAAGGTCTTTCGATGCCTGGAATATCCGTCGCTGCCAAAACTGGAACAGCAGAGCTTGGTGTAACAAAACAAAAAGTGAATTCATGGGTCACAGGATTTTTCCCATACGAAAATCCACGTTTCGCTTTTGCTGTACTTATGGAAAGAGGAGATCGAACAAACACTATCGGAGCAACATACGTAATGCGCCAACTTCTAGAGTGGATGTATATTAATACACCACAATACGTTAAATAATGATAAAAAGTTTTTGACAAAGAAAGAGCCCCGTCACACTGGATGTGTGACGGGGCAATGGTGCACTACGAGCAAATGCTCGAGTGACTTTACTAACTTGGCGAGCGAAAGGTGGCACTCAAATCCCGCAGCCTGGCCAAGACTCCCTTTTGATCTCACGCCACCTCTCACCTCTATCGGTGGTCGCAGATTTGTCCGACTCACGTCTTGGGCCAACGCGGGCCCAAATCCGGATTCGGAGGATAACCAAGCTTTCAAGCCCACTTGCTTGTAGTGCGGCACGGGCGGGTTGATCCCGCTCGTGTACTACTTTTTTGGCTCTTGGGTCTTGAGTCTTGCTTCGCTTCTTCTTTTATCTTTTTCGCTTCGCTCTTTTTGTTTCGAACGTACTGCTTTTTTCTGCGCCTATTATAGCATGCCCAATTTTATTGTCAAGCGTTTTTTATATTTCTTTTGTATTGCCCCACGTATTACTCTTGTAGGTAAGTTGACTTTTACCCCTAAAAGCATACAATAACTCGCTAATATATATGAAAGACGAACACGAGTATTTGACCAAAGAAAAGTTCGAAGAGTTCAAAAATGAGTTACATCATTTGAAAACAGTTCGAAGAAAGGAAGTTGCAGAAAACCTTGAGCATGCCAAGGGTCTTGGTGATCTTTCTGAGAATGCTGAATACCATGAAGCACGTGATATGCAGGCTTCTGTTGAAGATAGAATTGCAAAACTTGAAATGATTCTTAAAACAGCAACTATCGTTTCAGCACATACTACTGGCGTTGCGTCTGTGGGTTCAGCACTTACTATTCAGAAGGAGGGTGACAAGGATAAAAAGGTCATTACACTCGTGGGTTCAGAAGAGGCTGATATGTCTCTCGGCAAAATCTCAATCAAATCTCCATTAGGGTCTGCCGCTCAGGGAAAAAAGAAGGGGGAGTCATTCTCATTCTCAACTCCGGGCGGTAATGTGACCTACAAGATTCTCGAAATCAAGTAATCTCGTTCCAAGTTTGCTTTAAGGTCCCATTATTGTAGAGCCATGTCTACACGCTTTTTTGTGCTACTATTTACCATATAGTATTAATAGATAAGAGTCCGAACATGTCTTCACTTGAAGAAATTAGAAATATACGACTAGAGAAATTGCAGAAGCTCGAAGAGAAGGGTATTAATGCATTCCCAACCACAACAAAAAGAGATTTTGAACTTTCAGAGGTTGTTAAGAATTTTAATAAGCTATCAAAAGCAAAAAAGAAAGAGTATTACCTTGTAGGAAGAGTCATGTCACTACGGCCTCAAGGTGGTCTCGTGTTTTTTCATTTTTCAGATGGTACTGAGAAATTTCAAGCACTTGTAAAAAAGGGGGAGAAGATTAGCGATGCAGATTTTGACTTGCTCAATGAAACGCTCGATATCGGGGATTTCGTAGAAGTAAAAGGCTCACTGTTCGTGACAAAAAGAAATGAGAAGACCGTTCAGGTTTCTAAGTGGCGCATGCTTGCAAAGGGACTAAGACCTCTTCCTGAAAAGTGGCACGGACTTCAAGATGTCGAGGAAAGATTCAGGCGTCGGTATCTCGATACACTCATGAGCGAAGAAGTGAAGCAAAGATTTATTCTTCGAATCAAGATGATTCAAGAAATTCGCAACTTTTATAATGATAAAGGGTTTCTTGAGGTCGAAGTACCACAACTCCAACCGCTAGCTGGAGGAGCAACAGCTAAACCTTTTGTGACACATCATAATGCTCTTGATATGGACTTTTATCTTCCTATCGCGCAAGAGTTATATTTGAAAGAACTGCTTGGTGGTGGGTTTACCAAGGTGTATGAAATAGGTAGAAGATTTCGAAACGAAGGTATCGATACAACACATAATCCTGAGTTCACAATGCTTGAGTCAAATGAAGCATATGCAGATGCACAGGATCAGCGAGACTTTATCGAGGAACTCTTTAAGTATGTTGTGAAAAAGTTGTTTGGTAAAAGTAAGATCGTGTACGACGAACAGACAATCGATTTTAGCAAAAAATTTGCTGTTGTTACTTTTTATGATCTATTACGCCGGCATGCACTTATTCCAAATCCAGAGACACTGACTCGTGAAGACGCTGCAATTCGCGCACAACAACTTGGAGTAAAAGTTGAACCAGAGGAGGCACTCGAAAAAATCATGGATAACATTTATAAAAAGACAGCTCGCCCTAAGCTTGTTCAGCCTACATTTATTGTTGATTATCCTGTTGCAATGAATCCTTTCGCAAAGCGTAAGGAAGATGATCCTACACTTATCGATAGATTTCAGCTTGTCGTCGGGGGAGTAGAGCTTGTAAATGCTTTTTCTGAGACGAATAATCCTCTTGATCAGAAAGCTCGATATCTTGAGGAAGAGAAAAAAGGTAAAAAAGGTGAATCCGAGATATCACCGTCTGACGAAGTATATCTTGAAGCAATGGAATACGGCATGCCACCAAATGGAGGGATTGGTATCGGAATAGATAGACTCGCAATGTTACTTACTGATGTGAAGAATATTAAGGAAGTGATACTATTTCCAACATTAAAACCTAAAGATAATTAACATATATGCATTTTGAGTTACCTGATGAAACAGTAAAAGAGATAGAACCACTTCGTGAAGGATTTGATATGGATAGTACTTCGTGGATGGTGCCACTTGAAAAACTAAACGCATTAGCAGAAGGTGATGAAAATTTACAAGAATTATTGGAAGATCTTCTTGATCAGTGTTTGCGGTATACAAAGAGTGTAGTGGATCATCTTTCTACACTTGAGACGGAGGGTAGAGGTGAGGAGCATGCAATAAAAGATGAACAAAGAAGCATCACTCACACCGCAACACAGGATACTATCCGAATTTTTATAAGAAATGCCATAAAAGCTGGGAAGAAACTTGAAGATGTGAGTGCGGTACTTCCAAACGCTGAATCTAGGAATGCATGTGGCCAATTCGCTCTTAGACTTACATTGACGCGGGCAAACAATCTTGAAACGCAATAATTTGCGTTTATCCGAATTTGTGTTATTGTGCTGTGAGGACAACTCGGAGGTCGCATGCGAAACGAGGAATTCAAGAGGAAACTCCTCCTTGAATACGGTAAGATCATGGTTAATGGTGTGAGAGAGGATGAATTGCCTGATGTAGACCAGCGGAGGCTGGTTCAGCTGAGAGGCCTTCTTCACATGAACCATGAAAAGGTGATGCGCGAGTTGCAGGAGTACTTGAGAAGTACTGTTAGTAAGTAGCATCGTACAAAATTTGTACGATGCTATTTTTTTGACTTGATTTTATATTCAGTTTTCACTAGTATCAGCTTTGTCCTTTCCGGGGGGAGATATGGCAGTGTATTACTGCACGTGCAAGAGAAACTTTGAAAAGGGAAATCTGAGAAAATGTCCGCATTGCGGAGCGGAAATCCATCATGGAATCCCAAGGCCGAAGCCAGAGCCAGTTTCATGTCCCAAATGTGGGTCATTGCTGGATGTAAGGTCTCATCGGTGTAACAACTGTGGTTACAACGAAAATCCTGGGTAGGCAACAAGACGTCTTGGTACATATCAAGACGTCTTTTTCATACTTGACAATTATGTAATATTTATGGTATAATACTAGCACGGTTAGTTCTTTCACTTACAAAGAGGATACGACAGTGTTGAGAATCTTCGCCTTTGTGGCACTCATGCTGGGAGCAGTATGCAATGTTGAAGCTCAGTCTCGGAATTCGTTCTGGACAGAGAGCTATAACTTGTATAATGCAAAGTCCCACAAGATGTCCACTCAGGTGGATATCTCTGGTGAGCACAAGATCAATGAACACTTGAAGGTGTTCATCTGGTCACTCAGTTCAAATACATGGAGCGAGGGGATCGTGGGGATGACCTACGTTCCCGCTACATGGATCGAGCTGAGTATCGGAGGAGGTGTGGAGAGCGATGTTAACCCCTTGCGCATGCAGGCGTCAGCCTTCATGGCGAAAGGGGTGCACTCGCTGTATCTCGCCACTGAGTTGGGAGGTTCGGGTTATTGGTATTTGCTCGAACAGAACAACAATGTTTTGACCCATTCAGATACTTTGAATGGAATCAACAACATTGGACTCGGTGTTCGTGCCCAGCGTTTCGCTGGTGTTGGACCTCGTGTCCAAGTTGTATTCTCAAAGAAGCGTGTGATGTTGTGGGCAGTGCCGGTTGCGTTTGATCCTGAAGTTAAGGGGTCGCGTAATTCGGTCGCTGCATTGCGACTTAGCTTCTAGTTGTAGGAGAGCCGGTTCAGAAATGAACCGGCTTTTTCTTACTTGACTTAATAAATATTTTATGATATATAAGTAGTACTGTTCTTTGTTTGTATCTTAACTTCAAATCCAAGGGGGAAGGGGGATGCGCACCATTCTTGCGGTTGTCATGATGCTTTTGGTCGGCGTGAGTGGCGCGTCTGCCCAGCGCCGTGTGTCTTCTGTCAGCGTTGGTGCTGGCGAAGGCGCCATCGCATCAGGAATCACCGGTATCGTAATCTTCGAGAAAGCGGATTCCTCTGAATATGGGGAGTTCGCTGTCATGCAGGAGCAGGCGTGGCTTGCCATGGGGAAGAATCTTCATGGACGCAAGCTGACTGGTTTCATCGCATGGTCTGTCGGTCACTACCAGGGTTCGCCCTGGGTTGGGCCGTACGTCAGGCTCACTGTTCCGGTCGCGAAGATCGGTAGTGACGAGATCAAGGTCTCGACGATGCAGTGGCCAGCGTGGTATCCGGCCTATGAACCGAAGTCATTCAGGGAAGATGGTGTCCAGAATCCGGAGACGTTACTCATCGGATATCTGGGTGATGTTTCCCTTTCGTATCGATGGGTAACGCTTGGCTACGCCAAGCTGAACTTCCTCGACCTTCCATGGAACACGCTTCCGTCAGTAGCACTTACGGTACCGATGACGGAAGAAGTTTCCGTGACATCTTCTTGGACACGCAACGTGAACAAGAGGACAGACATGTGGTACATGGGACTCACTTGGGTCCCGAAGAAGAAGTAGCTCCGTTGGATAGCCTCGCGCAAAGCGCGAGGCTATTTTCTTTTTTAAAAAAATATACAAAAGAACTACAGTTCACCAAAAAAGTGGATAAAAATTGTAGGGAAGTGGGATGAAGTGTTCTATACTTACTATCAAGTGGGAAGAAGTGGGATATGCTTTTTCTTCACTACGCAACAATGTTTATTGGAGAATATACGCATACGGTTGATGAGAAAAAAAGAATCTCATTACCTTCACGATTCAGAAAAGATCTCGGGAAAAAAATTGTAATAACAAAAAGTCCTGATGCGTGTCTTCTTGTGTATCCGACAAAAGCGTGGGAAGAAATTGCAAAGACACTTGGTAAGTTACCCATGGGGCACCGTGATAATCGTGACTTCGGACGATTCATGCTTTCTGGAGCAGTAGAAGTCGAGGTAGATACAATCGGAAGAATTCTTATTCCTGATTTTCTCCGAGATTTCGCTTCTCTCAAAAGCAAAGTTGTTTTTGCAGGACTCTACGATCGAATCGAAATATGGAATGAAAAAGATTGGTCGGAGAAGCGCACTGTTATTGAAAAACAAGCGGATTCAATGGCAGAAAAGCTTGGAGGAATGGGAGTTATATAAATGTATGGTGCACACATCAGTTCTTTTACATGAAGTGTTAGATGGGCTCGACATTCAAGACGACAACACCGTGGTTGATGGCACTCTCGGAAACGGGGGGCATACCGAATCAATCGCGCGTCTTGGAAAGAAGGTTAACATTATCGGGATTGATCTTGACCCCGATGCTATCGAAAGGAGTAAGGAGAGACTGAAAGAATTTACAAACATCACGTATGTAAATGATTCATTTCGAAACCTTGATACAATCCTCGAGAACCTTCGTCTGTCGAATGTGGATAAAGTGATTTTTGATTTTGGCCTCTCGTCAAATCAACTCGAAGAATCAGGAAGAGGATTTTCATTTCAAAGAGATGAACCTCTCCTTATGACATTTGGGAAAAATCACTCCGGTTTCACCGCGCAGGAGATTGTGAATGAGTGGGATGAAGAGAACATCCGACATATCATTCGTGGGTACGGTGAAGAACGTTTTGCGGGGAAGATTTCAAGGGCAATAGTAAAAGCTCGAGAAATAAAACCAATACGCACCACTGGGCAACTGGTAGACATTATTGTCGGAGCAGTGCCTGCCAAATCTAAACATGGAAAGATCCATCCTGCGACTCGAACATTTCAAGCGTTACGTATAACAGTAAATGATGAGCTCGAGTCTATACAAGATGGACTAACAAAAGCGTTTACTGCGCTCAGACCAAAAGGAAGAATAGCAGCAATTTCATTTCACAGCCTTGAAGATCGAATTGTAAAACATATGTTCAGAGCTTGGTCAGATACAGATCTCGCAGTCCTTGTAACGAAGAAGCCGATCGTGCCAAGTGACGAAGAAGTAGCAGTAAACCCAAGATCAAGAAGTGCGAAATTAAGAATTATCGAGAAAAAGTAATTTTACAAAATAATGACGAAAGCAAAAGCAATACTATTCCAGAATCCAAAGCTCACGATGACGGTAATGAGTGCTCTATGTCTTTTGTCTATTTTTGTATACATTTTTTCTGTAAATCTTACAGTACGTAATATAGTGAAGCGCCAAGCTATCGAGACTGAGCTCGCTAAGGTTTCTTCACATATTAGTGATCTTGAATTTCAATATATACAACAAAAAAATAGTATTACATTAGATTACGCGCTTAAGCTTGGATTTGTTCCAACGTCAGATACAAAATATGTATCTCGTAAAACTTCAGTTGCAATGCTTGAGATACCAGCATCTGATAGTGCATTCGAAGTTAGGTAGTATTTTTATATTTTTTAGTCTTTCGTACTTTGTGTAAACAGGGTACACTATTCATACATGGCAAAGAATTCTTCTTCGAGGATACGACTTTTCTCGATAGTAATTTTACTATTTGCTTTTTTGCTTATTGGAAAGCTCTACATGGTGCAGATTGTGTCTCGAAAAGATTTTGAATCAAAAGCAGATAGACAATATTTACAGTCAACGTATGATTATTTCAATCGTGGTTTAATTTATTTTACTACTAAGGATGGTGATCTTGTCTCTGCGGCAACACTGAAAAATGGTTTTATTATTGCTGCAAATCCAAAACTTATCAGTGATCCGCAAGCGACTTATGCAGCACTTAGTTCTGCTGTATCTATTGATAAAGATGAATACTTTAAGAAAATTGAAAACAAAAATACTACCTATATAGAAGTTGCAAAAAAGATCTCAGCTTCAGATGCTGATCAGATTAGTAAGCAAAAGATTGCTGGTATTACTGCATATAAACAAAGATGGAGATACTATCCAGGCAATACGATGGCGGCTCATACACTCGGGTTCATTGCCTATAAGGGTGATGAATTGGCGGGAAGGTATGGGCTTGAAAGGTATTATGAAGATGTACTTGGAAGAAACAACGAAAGTGTTTTTGTAAACTTTTTTGCAGAAGTGTTTTCAAATTTAAAGCAGGGTATAGAAGGGAACAAACTTGAGGGTGACGTCGTAACATCGATCGAGCCATCTGTGCAAGCATATGTAGAGCAGGAACTCAAAAAAGTAAACGAGCAGTATCATTCAGAATATACTGGAGCAATCGTGATGAATCCATCGAATGGGGAAATATATTCTATAGCACTTGACCCAACATTTGATCCAAATAATCTTCAAGAAGAAAAAAATTCCTCAGTGTTCTCAAATAAATTTGTAGAAAATGTATATGAAATGGGTTCTATCGTAAAACCTCTCACAATGGCAGCGGGTATCGATGCTGGAGCAGTTACACCAGAGTCAACATATTATGATGCGGGTAAGTTAACACTCAATAAAAGCACACTTTCGAACTTTGATGGAAAGGGTAGAGGTCAAGTAAGTATGCAGGAAGTACTCAATCAATCACTGAACACAGGCGCTGCATACGTAGCTCTTAAGATGGGTACGAAGAATTTTGCAAAATATATGCTTGATTATGGACTTGGTGAAGAAACAGGTATTGATCTTCCTAATGAAACGCACGGACTTGTAGCGAACCTCAATAGTCCTCGAGATATTGAATATGCAACCGCTTCATTCGGGCAAGGTATAGCTCTTACCCCTGTGGAGACTATTCGAGCGCTCGCAACTTTGGGTAACGGAGGAAAGCTCGTAACTCCACATATCGCAACAAGGATAAATTATAAAATCGGTGGATATAAGACGATGAGCTTCGGCCCAGATAAGCAGGTCCTCAAAAAAGAAACTTCTGAAACAATTACACGCATGCTTGTGGGTGTTGTAGACACAGCACTTCGTCACGGAGAGGTAAAGCAGGAGCATTATAGTATTGCTGCTAAGACAGGTACGGCTCAGATTTCAAAGGGAAGTGGGGGCGGGTACTATGAAGATAGATATCTGCACTCTTTCTTTGGTTATTTCCCCGCATACAAACCTCAATTTATAGTATTTCTCTATACCTATTATCCAAAGAATGTAAAATATGCTTCTGAGACACTTACTGATCCATTTATGGATATCGCAAAGTTTCTTATTAATTACTACCAGATACCACCAGATAGATAGACTATTATTTACCCCTTACAAATTACTGGGAAAATTGTGATACATCGAAAATAGGATAGAATGAAGATAGTATCTCAGCAATAGTAAAGTATATATAATTTGTTTGGGGCCAAATACCGCCGGATAGATAACTAATAATAAAAATATGATAAAGCAGGTTTTAAAAGATGTTGTAGTGGCGATTCTTACTTGGGAGGCAAAGCTTGTTCTTAAAAAATATAACCCGCGGATTGTTGCGGTTACTGGAAGTGTGGGGAAGACTTCAACGAAAGATGCTATTTTCTCAACCCTCTCACATTTTCATTTTACTCGAAGGAGCGAGAAGAGTTTTAATAGCGAACTCGGTGTACCGCTTACGATTCTCGGTTGTCCTACTGGATGGAATAATCCATTTGCTTGGCTCAAAATTATAATAGAGGGCCTTATTCTTGTACTTATACCAAATAATTATCCTGATTGGCTTGTACTCGAGATCGGTGCTGATAGGCCATATGATATAAAAAAGATAACAGAATGGATTAAACCAGATGTTGTTGTAATAACGAGACTTTCAAAAGTCCCAGTGCATGTCGAGTTCTTCCCATCACCAGAAGATGTGGTTCGAGAAAAAGGATACCTTGTTCAGGCTCTGAAGCGTGACGGGGTACTTATACTTAATTCTGATGATGAGGATGTGAGGAATTATGCAACACTCGTATCAGATGTGAAGATTATGTATTACGGCATGCAGAATTCTGATGTGCTCGGTACCGAGTATGCACTCTATGAAGAACGCGATGTTCCACGAGGAGTAACTTTTCAAGTGACAGTTGAAGATCATACTGAAAAAGTGACAATCGAAGGCGGGCTTGGAAAACAAGTCATGTATCCAGCTCTCGCTGCAATTGCAGTAGGGGTGTCACAGGGCATTACACTCAAGAAAGTTGCTGATACTATTCGAAAGCATGAGCCGACACCTGGAAGAATGAATATTATTGAGGGATTAAAGGATACTATACTTATTGATGATACATATAACTCTTCTCCTGTTGCCTTACATGAAGCTCTTGAGGCACTCAAAACAATTCGTGCAAAAGGGAGAAAGATTGCAGTACTTGGGGATATGCTAGAGCTTGGTATGTATTCAAGTGCAGAACATAAAAAAGCTGGTGAACATGCCGCACAAGTGGTGGAGATTTTGATAACGGTAGGTATCAGATCTCGAGGTATAGCAGAGGGTGCTCTTAGTAGTGGGATGAGTGAGGAAAATATATTTCAATTTGATAAACCTCGAGAGGCAGGAAAGCATTTACAGTCATTACTTCTATCAGGTGATGTCGTACTTATAAAGGGTTCACAAGGTGTTCGTATGGAAAAGACTGTTGAGGAAGTTATGTTGCATCCTGAGAAAAAAGATAGTTTGCTTGTAAGGCAAGGAAGCGCATGGCAGCAGAGATAGCATTATAAATAATAGTAAAAAAATATGAGCGCAACAGATAAAATTAGAGAAATCGAAGGTAAGATAGCAAAGCTTCGTAGCGAATTGACGAAAGTGCAAGGCGAAGTGCAAAAAATTGAAGGCAAATTTACCCAAGAAGTGCAAAAATTAACTCAGGACAAGGAAAGAGAAATTGCCGATTCAAAAAGGGAGGAAGAGAAAATACAAAGAGAGATTAGTGAACTTGAGGTAGAAATGCGAGAGCTTCATGAAAAAGAAGCAGAGGAACTTAGAAAAAAACAGGAAGAAGAAAAGAAGAAATAAATTTTAAGATAGTAATAAAAAGTGCCCTTTTGGGGCACTTTTTATTACTATTTATTTTTTATTTACAATCAGGTCGTGGATTTCTTCTGTCTGCTCGTTATTGATTTTTACAAGCTTGTGTATTTCGTCTTGAATCTTGAGAAGTGCTTCAGCATCTTTGTACGTTTGGAGAGCTTGCTTATCTGATGCTGTAGCTGCAACTTTTTGTCCCACCATGATGACAGAGAGGAGAACGAGTTGGAGAAAGGTTTGAGCAATCCACGTGATGATCGCTGATGTGCCACTTTGAATAGCGTTTGGAAGACTGATAAGTGCGATTGCTGCAAAGATATATGCGCACCACATAGTACTAACAGCATTTGTAATATAAAGTGCAAGCTTTCCGTTGAAACCAACTCGTTCATCTTTTGTAAGATGAGGGCCGGTTTTTGCTCGCTCTTCAATACGGGGATGCTGAATGTGTTTTTCCATAGAGTGAAAATGATGATGATAATTTGACGAAACTGATATTTTTTATACTAACATGGATTTTATTCGATGTGCACAGTATGTTTTGGGAGAGAGTTGTTAGACTAAAAATACATGGATAAATCTAGGATTACAGTACTTATACAATGCTCATTACTTGCAATCACTTTTTTTCTCATGCATCCGTTTTTAGTTGATTTGCCAGTTCAGATTAAAGCTAGTGCACGAACCGCAAGTCAATTATTTCCTTTAGATATTCCGGTTTTGGTATACCATTCGGTACATCCACTCCGTGAAGGAGAGACGCAGGAACAAATACAATACAATGTTCCACCAGAAATATTTGAAGAACAGCTAAGGTACCTTCGTGATAATGGATATGTAACAATCACTATGGGTGAGTTAGAAGAATATTTGCAATTTGGCACAACTACAGAAAAGAAATTGGTTGCACTTACATTTGATGACGGTTGGCAGGATCAATATGTACGTGTATATCCACTCCTTAAACAGTACGGACAAGTTGCAACTTTCTACGTATATACAAATCCTATTGGAAAAGATTACCGATTTCTAACTTGGGATGAAATACGAGAAATGAAGGCAGGAGGTATGTCGTTTGGGAGTCACTCACTTTCGCACCCATTCCTTTCGAGGTTGAATACTGATGAGATGAGAGAGGAAATCTTAAGAAGTAAAGAATTGCTTGAGAAAAAGCTCGGATCACGTGTTACAAGCTTTGCGTATCCTTTTGGAGATATGAATAAAGAGATTATGACGGTAGTAAATGAAGCGGGGTATATTTCAGCGAGAGGCACACATAATAAAACTTTATATACATGGGAAGATTCATATGATCTTCCGGGATATTTTGCCCCTCAAACAATGCGTGATTTTATTCGGATAGTGAAGGGGAGGAAGTAGCAAATGTAAAAGGTTTCGATTGGTGACCCTACGGGGAAACGCGAGTACGCTTCGGTCACAAGTCAAAGTTTGCTAACTTTGCTCGCGACCCCGCCTCGCGCCGTCGCGCTCCGGCTTTCGATTCTTTTTAAACAAGCTCCCAGCGTGTTTAAAAATCACACATATTACTTCGTAATATTTGGTGACCCTACGGGGAATCGAACCCCGATTTAAGCCTTGAGAAGGCCTTGTCCTAACCGTTAGACGATAGGGCCAATATAAACATAAATTATTAAAACCCGATTCCGGTTCATCGGTCATGAGTCAAAGTCTGCTGACTTTGCTCCTGACCATACCTCGCGCCGTCGCGCTCCGGTCTTGCGAAGCTCCAAGTGTTCGCTTCTCACCCCTCTTAAGCGCTTGAGAGTCCAATCATGACCGTTAGACGATAGGGCCATGTGGAATGAAGAATAGCAAAATATAGCAAAAAATCTACTTGATTTTATAAAGTGTAATTAGCCACGATAATGTAGATTGACATTTTGTATATAATATGCTACTATATTGTCAGTTCTTTAACCTGGAGCGCACATGAAGTGCAAGTACTGCGAGGAAGAGGTCGGGCATCTGAACGGGTGTCCCGAGACCGTTGAAAAAGGTTTGGCATTCACGATTGCCCTGCGGGAGTATTACGCAGGGCGTTTCATAGCTGCAGCGTATTGCGCCCGTGAAGACGGACGCAGTGCTTCCTACAATCTCGGCTTTGATTTGGCCGAGAAGCAGCTCGCTCTCTCGCCACCGAACTGTTAGTGCGTTACCCCGTACCATCAAGCCCCGTGCTTCTATGGTACGGGGTTTTTGTTTATATTGACCAAATTGGGTATTTCTACTAATGTGTTTCGGGGTTTGCAGTTCATTGTTGTACAAATCTATACACAGGAGGATGCATGATTTTGCAAGACATTGAGAACGAGTGGATCGACGCATATGAAAAAAGGGGTGCACTGTGGATTCATGACGGTAATCCGAGCAGGCCACATGCACTATTGCGATCAGGTCTGCATTCATCGGGGTTCTTCAATAGTGAAGAAGTAATGCGTGATCCACTGTTGCTTGAGGATGCATGTGGGGCGCTTGTCCAGGCTCTAGAAAATCAATCGTTTGATTTAGATAGCGTTGATTGTGTTGTCGGACCTGCCATGGGAGCAATCACTCTTGTGCATGAGATCGCAAGACGTATCAGCAAACGCCGTAGATACCCTTGCTCGCGTGCATATACAGAAAAAACTGAAGATGGCGGCATGTATTTCAACAAGACATCGATCAAGGATGCACATAATGTTCTCCTTGCGGAAGATGTTCTTACTACTGGGAGAAGCGTTGACCTTGTTGTGAAGGCGGTAAAAGGCCTTGATGCAAAGTGTCTTCCTTTCGTTCTCGTTCTTGTGAATCGGACAGGACTTTCTGAAGTAAACGGAAAGAAAATCATTGCTCTTATCGATCGCTCCATGCCGACATGGGTGAGTGAAATTTGCCCACTGTGTTTGCAGGGTTCTGAGGCGCTTCGTCCGAAGCACAACGACAACTGGCAGCGCTTAAACGCGCGCTACTAACTGAGGAGACAGCGTATGCGAAAGGTCTTGGAGCCAAATGAGCGACTCATAGTCGCCATTGACATCGACCCATCGAATTACAACAGTACGGGTGAGATTGTTTCAGACATAAATCGAATCATCGAATCGCTCGATGGAACTGGTGTCATTTTGAAATTCAATTCTGTCATCAGGTTTTTCGGATATGCGATGATTCGAGAGTTATCTGCAATAGTTGAGCAGGGCGGAAATAAATTCTTCGCAGATCTGAAGTTGTGCGATATCCCTGCGACACTTCGAAATGATGCAAGGTTCTTGGGGCTCGATACAATTGCTCCAGATTTTGTCACTGTGATGTGTAATGCTGGACAAGCTTCAATCAAAGCGCTCAAGGATGAATTGCCAAGTACGATTGTCCTTGGTGTGACGGTGCTCACTGCAATTGGTGAGAGAGAGTCGCGGATGATTCATAATGCAACCATTCAGACTGCAGTGCAAAATCTTGCATTTTCTGCTTCTCAGGCAGGACTCACTGGTTTTGTGTGTTCTGCACAAGAAGCAAGGCTCATTCGTGATCTTATTCCGACTGTCACAGAGATTATCACTCCTGCAATTCGGCCAGCATGGTCTATTGTTGAGGGTGATGATCAAGATAAGTCACGGATTATGACACCTGAGCAGGCAATGCTCGCTGGAGCTGACCGTATTGTAGTGGGAAGACCCATTACACAAGCGAAGGATCCACGTGAAGCTGTCTTGCGTACTTATGAAGAGATCGACAAGGCACAAGCCGCTTTGTCTTTAGTATAGAAATTGTACAGCCCATCTGCTACGCAGATGGGCTGTTTTGTATTCAAAAATTTACTGTAGAATTGTGATATGAATAGAAAGTATATTGTAATTATTTTTGTACTTGCTCTTATTTTGGGAATATATTTTTTTATACCAAGAAAACAAAATATAAAAAATTACCCACCAAGAAATGCCACGATCGTTGCATTTGGAGATAGTCTTGTAGTTGGATATGGTGCAACTCAAGATAGAGGTTTCGTATCGCTACTAGCAGAGAAACTCGGTAAGCCGATTATAAACCTTGGGGTCTCTGGAGAGACATCATCAGATGGATTATCACGAGTGCAAGATATACTGGATCGGAGTCCTGGCACAGTGATTTTGCTTTTTGGTGGGAATGACTACTTAAAGAAGGTTCCAAAGGCACAGACATTTCAAAATTTAAGAAACATAATAAGTAGGCTTCAATTAAGAGGGGTGATGGTAGTGCTCCTTGGTGTACGTGGAGGAATCCTCAGTGACCACTACGAAGATGAATATGCAAAGCTTGCACAAGAAACAGGAGCAGTGTATGTGAGCGATGTGCTTGATGGTCTTTTTGCACATAAAGAATATATGTCAGATGAAGTTCATCCAAATGATGCAGGTTATGCGATTATTGCTGACCGAGTGTTTCGCGCTATGAAAGGTTACATTCAGTAATTATACTTTACAATTCTACATAATGTGTTATTGTATTTTTAGATCGTAACTTCACCCTTAAGTTCGGAGGAGATATGCGCAGAAAGAGACTGTGGTTTTTGGAACCTCTCGATGCACACACGAACGAAGTGTTTGCTCGAGAACTTGATGATCAGCTCTCGCCACAAGTGAGAAAGGTTCGGATTGGTCGAGAATCTATCAAGGTGTGGGAAGTTTCACCAGACCGAAGAGATTTCTTTGTTCGCAGTAAGGATACTGCGAGTCTGCACTTCCATGTGTACACCTCTCTTGAGGGTGACAAGATCATTCGAAAGATGGTTGTTGTCATCAGCAAGAATATTCGAAAGCTTAATTCGGGAATACTCGATAATCCTCGTGCGCTTCGCACCTATGCGAAGGCGCTGTATCATCGGGCAGATGAACTCAGTAAGAAAGGGAAAAAGTAGTATGTGGGCCAGCAGAAATGCTGGCCTTTTGTTATACTTTTTTTATGTATAAAACTTTTGCAGAACATGTATATGCTGTAGTGAAGAAAATTCCAAAAGGGAAGACATTAACATACAAACAAGTTGCATTGATCGCAGGAAGGCCCAATGCACAACGGGCAGTGGGAACTATCCTGTCGAAAAATAGCGATACAAAAGTCCCATGTCATAGAGTGATCCGCTCTGATGGAAAAGTGGGCGGGTATAATAGCCTACGTGGCAAGACAAAATTGCAACTTTTAAGAGAGGAGGGGGTAAAAATATAAAAGAAGCCCCGCAAGCAAAGCTTGCGGGGCGGGGCGGGGGCTACTTGAACTCGTTCGAATAGAAATCGAGCGAGAGAGTCTCGTCCTGACAGACCCTTGAGAGGGTCTTGTGCACCTGTACGTTGTTGCGAAGATTCTTCGCAACAACATCGATGTAGGTGGCACACTTTGGCGGCTCGGGCGAGTAGCCGTTGTTGTAGTAGTACTGCTGCTCCACGATGACTCGTGGAGTGTAACGGTGGGTCTCATTACCCTTCGTTGTGGGATCAACGGCACGACCGTTGACCGTAATCATGAGCTCATCAGAGCTATGATTGATGATCACAAGCTCAAACCGAGCTTGTTCCCACACATTCCCGCATGCACCGAGAACGATGATGGTGATCAGGTACAGGATTGCCTTCAGGGTCTTCATACTACCTCCTTGAATGAACGTTTGAAGCAATTATATCATCAAATTTTGTTTTGTCAAATAAAAAAACGCCGTCCTGCTGTGCAGGACGGCGCGTGCTAGTACACCTTATCGAGGAAGCCATACTCAAATGCAGTTTGAGCGCTAAGTATTTCTCCTTTGTTCATGATTTCAAACACCTTATCTTGCTCAAGAAACGAGCATGATGAGACAAGATCACGAACTACCCGTTGCTCCGACTCGAAATGATCAAACGCAGAGTCAACAAGGGTGTGAAGCTTTGCTCTCGTAACACTTCCATTGATTTCGAAAGCAAATCTCACAACAGGATTGTGGACGAGGAATGTCGCACTACTGCTCGCTACTCTGTACTTGCACCCAAGTAGGATGAGTAAGGCACTTGAGTAGCAATGTCGTGCTGCGACACCGATCACTGGTACTTCTGTTGTTCTGAGGAACCTTGAAATATCCCTGGCTCTTCCGAGATGACCACCTTCAGAGTGAATAGTTAGCAGAATTGGATCACTGCTAACTTCGGCTAGCCACTCGAGCTCCTTGAGTTTTACTCTCAAATATTCATCTGAGAGGTCATCTTCAACGATTGAGAGGTAGCGATCTTCGGGGATCATTGCGCGTAGTTCACGCAATGTGTTGGGTAGTATGAAGTCGGGCATCATGCCCGCATTCAAATCTGCGGGCATAGAGGTATCCTCTTCGATAAGTGTATAAATGAGCTTGACTCTGAGGTATTTTCTGCGCTACAATTTAACACATTAGTATAGTTAAGTCAATATTTATTATATGAGTGAAAATCTTGAAACAGCAGAGTCTTCACAAAGCGGTTTTAATCCAGAGGATACACAGAATAAATTTGAGGGAGAAATGAAACCATTTCGATGGGTGACACCGAGTGGTGAATTGCGAGAATTCGCGACAATTGAAGAGCTTACTGATGAGGTACAAAGTTATAAGGAAAACCAAAGTTAAAAAACACCCCCGACTTGTCGGGGGTGTTTTTTTGCACAGATATATCTAGGTTAAGGTGGTATAATTTTCCTATATGGAACCAGAAACAAGATTGGAATCACTTCGGACAAAAGAAGAGGAAATTTCTCATATTAAAAATGAAGTATTGAAACAGGAACGTTTCCTCCGTGAATCAGGAAACGAAGTTTCGCGGGATAAGGTTATCGGAGAGAAACTTAAAGAATACAATTTACAGCCTCATACTATCTTGCATGCTCATCATGCGCTTACACAAGACACAATCCATGCGCTTGCGCTCAATCTTTCTCCTGAACCACATGACAAGAAAATGGATGAACTTTTAATTTTGCTCAATCAAAAGGGGATAAAGAATACTTTAGCTATTATCGAAAAGCTTGGCGATGTTCATGTCGAAGATGATTTCCATCGATTTCTCGTGCAGTATGTAAAAAAAGGTTTTGAAGTTAAAGGATTACCCACAAGAGCTCCACTTTCACGAGCACTTCGCATGACACTTTATGAAGTAGTACTTCCGCAAGGATCTGATGAACAGCAAAGAGGGTTAAAAGAGCTTATCTCTGGTATGGAGCAGTTTTATGCCGGTATGACATCCATTTCTGGTGATGAATATAATAAACGAGATTATATTACTCTTGAAATCGCAAATAGTAATGGTAGTGATGAGTTTATTTTTTATGTTGCGGTACCAGATGAACGAAAGGATTTATTTGAAAAACAAATCCTATCTATTTTTCATGATGCGCGAGTTACAGAGAAAAATGATGATCATAATATCTTCAACCAAGAAGGCGTGTCACTTGGTTCAGTAGGGTATTCGAACGGAAATCCAGCATTTCAAATGCGTACATATGAGTCTTTTGATCATGATCCGCTCAATGTAATCCTCAATAGTTTTTCGAAGATTCAAAAGGAAGGTGAGGGAGCATGTCTTCAGGTGATGATGGGACCTGTGGGTGATACGTACAAGCAGAAATATGAATCAGCAATAAAAAAGATAGAAAAAGGCATGTCTGCTAAGGAAGCAACTGCTGAAAATTCTTTTGTGACAGAGCTCGGTAAGACATTTAAATCTATATTTGGCGCTACTAAGAAAGATGAAAAAAAAGAAGAGAAGAAAGTCGATACTCAGGCAATAGAAAAAATTCAGAAAAAATTAAGCAGTCCTATTTGTGCTATCAATATTCGGATCGTAGTTTCTGCCGGTGATAAGAACCGAGCGGAAAGTATTTTAGCTGATCTTGAATCGAGTTTTAATCAGTTCGATGAGACGCAGGGTAATGGTATTCGATTTTCACGAATCAGTAATGGTGGAAAGCTGAAGAAGTTTATAAGATCATTTGCATTTCGAGCTTTTGATTGGGCAGATTTTATCCCACTCAATATTAAAGAACTCACTACTCTTATCCACTTCCACACAAGTGCCCTCAAGGGAGCAAGTCAGCTCAAGGTAGCAAAGAGTGGGTATGCCCCAGCACCGCATGAGCTTCCTGAGCTTGGAACCCTTATCGGAGTGAACTCATATCGCGGCCAAGATACAAAGGTGTATTTGACTGATGAAGATAGACTTCGCCATGTATACACGATCGGACAAACAGGTACTGGTAAGACCACACTCCTTAAGAATATGATTATTCAGGACATCGAACGTGGTAATGGTGTATGTATGATCGATCCGCATGGATCGGATGTTCAGGATGTATTAGCACATGTCCCACCAGAGCGAATGAAAGATGTTATCTATTTTGATCCAGCATTTATTGATAGGCCGATGGCACTCAATATGCTCGAGTATGATTATCGTTTTCCGGAGCAAAAAACTTTTGTAGTGAATGAGCTTTTTAGTATTTTCCAAAAACTGTATGGAGCAGTACCAGAATCAATGGGGCCAATGTTCGAACAGTATTTTAGAAACGCGACGATGCTCGTGATCGAGGACCCTGAGTCGGGTTCAACGCTCCTCGATGTTTCTCGTGTGCTCGCAAATAAAGAATTTAGACAGCTCAAATTATCGCGATGTCGAAATCCGATCGTCGTACAATTTTGGAATGAAGTTGCAGAAAAAGCTGGCGGGGAAGGAGCTCTTGCAAATATCGTGCCATATATCACAAGTAAGTTCGATGTATTCCTCGCAAATGAGATCATGCGTCCGATTATCGCGCAGGAGAAATCTTCGTTTAACTTCCGCGATATTATGGATAATAAGAAAATCCTCCTCGTGAATCTTTCGAAGGGAAGACTCGGAGACATCAATGCAAACCTCATCGGTCTTATCTTGGTTGGAAAGATACTTATGGCGTCACTTTCACGAGTGGATATGCTCGGAAAAGATTTCCCCCCATTTTATCTCTATATAGATGAGTTTCAGAATATTACCACTCCATCTATTGCAACGATCCTTTCGGAGGCGAGAAAATATCGTTTATCTCTCTATATCGCACATCAGTTCATCGGACAGCTCGATGAGAATATCAAGAATGCCGTGTTTGGAAATGTGGGTACTATAATTTCATATCGAGTAGGGGTTGATGATGCAGAATATCTTGTAAAACAGTTTGAGCCTGTATTTTCTGTTTCAGAAATAATAAACATCGATAATTACAATGCGTTTGTAAAAATGCTTGCCAATGGAAAACCGGTAAAGCCGTTTAATATGAAGGCAATGCCACCACCGCCGAAGACTGATGTGGATGTTGAGACGATCAAGCGACTTTCATATCAGGAGTTCGGAAGGGATAGGTACGAAATAGAGGGTGAGATAATGAAAAAGTATCAGAAATAGAAAAGGGCCCGCTAGGTAGCGGGCCCTTTGTTTTCAAGAGAAGCACTGATTTCATCGTGCCTCTCCTCGACCTGCGCGAGCCAATCAGTGCGCTCGCGTGGTGAAGGGTGGGGGTGTGGTTCCTGTCGAACTCGCGGTTCGACAGGTTTTGCAGTCCGAGGTGCGGACTTCTTTTTTTTACGATTTTCCAGCTCTGTTCGGATTTGGTTGATTACTGACATTCGTTCTCCATGGTCTCTTACACCATGAAGATCGAGAACTCGGAAGATTGCCGACCAGAGTCTGAGTTTCTCCTTTTTTGACACCTTGAACGCCTCATCCATGTAGGCGCGGATGTCACTTGGAAGAGACATACTACCTCCACTTGTAAGGGTTCAATCTGAGTTATATACTATCACAATAAATAGAAAAAGTCAATATACTGTGGATAAGTATATGAGCTATAGAGTAAAAATAGATAGTAGTTAATTAAAGAGAGACTCCACAACTTCCTTGACTAGGTCACCCTCAGCTTTGCCCTTGAGGTCTTTCATGATCATGCCCATGAGCATCCCCATTTTTGATTTGTCGGTAATACCGAGTTCACTTTTCTTTGCCTCAGCGACTTTCACGATTTCCTCTTTACTCATTGATGCTGGCAGATATGCAGAAAGTATTGCAAGCTCAGCCTCTTCACTCACTGCGAGGTCTTCACGGCCACCTTTTTTGAATTGGTCGATAGAGTCTTTTCTTTGCTTTACACTTCGACGGATGACCTCGAGCGCTTCTTCATCAGTAAGTTCTGTATCTGGTTTCTTTTTCTTTGATACCGCTTCATTCATAAAGGCGGCAATAAGTCCTCGTACGGTATTTAATCGAACACTATCCTTCGCAAACATGGCTTGCTTTACTTCATTTTTTATTTGCTCATGTAATGACATATGTATCCTAAAAACTTTTTATCTATTAAAAAAATTACCCAGTACTTTGCGTATATGTTTTCTGCCCCACTGTGTCTTCATATATATCTCCCTTTGGTACGCGTCCCTCTTATCAAGATAGGCTTCGTAGTATATTAGCACAAGTGGTGTTCAATTTTTAGTAGAGGTAATTTTTTTCGCATTATGCAGGGCAAATCTCTTTTTTAAGTCGGTGGTACAACCAATATACAAATCCTTATCTTTCTTACTTTGCAACACATAGACGTACTGCATAATGTATAGATAAAAAGTTTAGAGGATGAATTATATCAGAGCGTCTTGTGTGTAACAAAATATACATAATTAGTAAGATGCAAATATTTTTTGAGTGTTATAATGGTTTCATATGACAGGAAATACAACATTCTACGTATTTGTTTTTGTTATTCTCGTGTTAAACGCAGTTATATTGTGGCAGATTTCAAGGCGTGGGAAGGGGAGTACTGCTGACAATAGTGGTCTCCTTTTGATCCAAAATCAGTTCAATGATTTGTCACGAAATTTGAGTAATCTTACGACCACAATAGATCAAAAACTCATTGATTCCTCAAGACAACTGAATGATTCTCTCAAGTATCAATCAGGCGAGTCGATAAAGGTAATTCGTGAGATAACCGAAAAACTCACCCGTCTTGATGAAACGAATAAACAAGTTGTCTCTTTCGCTGATCAACTCCAATCTCTTCAAGATGTACTCAAGAATCCAAAGCAAAGAGGAATACTTGGTGAGTATTATCTTGAGACACTTTTAAAAAATGTATTACCACCGGGGAGTTTCCAAATGCAGTATCCATTTACTGATGGAACGATTGTTGATGCAGTCGTATTTGTAAAAGAAAAGATTATCCCGATTGACTCGAAGTTTTCTCTTGAGAATTATAATCGTCTTGTGGAAGAAAAAGACCCTATAGAAAAAGAGAAATTTGAAAAAGCATTTAGACTAGATTTAAAAAATCGTATTGATGAAACAGCAAAATATGTAAAACCTGAGGAGGGGACGATGGATTTCGCTTTCATGTTTATCCCCCACGAGGCAATCTATTATGACCTACTCGTAGCACAGGTCGGTTCTGTAAAAGTAAATACTCGTGATCTTATAGAGTATGCATTTAAAGAGAGGCATGTCATCATCGTTTCACCCACATCATTCCTTGCGTACCTTCAGACTGTACTGCAGGGACTCAAGGCGCTTCAGATCGAGGAGACAGCGCAGGATATTATCAAGCGAGTAAATGATCTTGGAAAACATATAAAAAGTTTTGAGGAATATCATTCAAAACTCGGTAATTCTCTTGGCACTGCTGTGAGTCACTTCAATACTTCACGCAAGGAACTTGGAAAAATAGATAAAGATGTGATGCGGATTAGTGGCACATCGATTGAGATAGAAACACTTGAGCTCGTGAAGCCAAGTGATGAGTAGCATACAAGATATTTTTTGTTATACTGAAAAAAGACCGTTCACCAAAGGAGGAGCTATGTACGTAAAGAAATAAAGAGCTGGTCCTCGCGCGGTATTCATCCACCCCCCATCGTACGGAGATCTATGAGACCCAATAACTCTCCTCCCTCGCATTTCAGAACTGAAGGCACCAAGAGACCTACTGGCACATAAGGGAGGTGATCTCTGTTCTCCTAGAGGGAAGTGAAGCAGGTTTGCATCTAAATGCCAATCCTTCCCCTAGGATGCTCCAAAAGGCCCCCAATTCACCGGGGGCCTTGTCTTTTTTCGAGATTTGTATAGAATGGTACCCACTATATCTATGGCAGTAAAAGCAAAAACAACTAAACCAAAGGTGGCTAAAAAGGCCCCAAAAGCAGAGGTAAGTAATGCCTTTGCGGTTATTGCTACAGGAGGAAAGCAGTATAAAGTAGCAGTTGGAGATAATGTCAAAATCGAAAAGATCCTCGGGGGTTTTGTTGAGGGTGACACTATCACTTTCGACAAGGTTCTCCTCGTCGATGATGGAACAAAAACTACTATTGGTGAGCCAGAAGTTTCAGGAGCTGAAGTAAAAGGTACTTTAAAGAAGATTGGCAGAGCACAAAAGGTAATTGTGATGAAGTATAAGCAGAAGAGTCGCTACTACAAGAAAAACGGTCACCGACAGCCATACTTTGAAGTTACAATTGATTCAATCAAATAATACAAAAACCACCCTCTCGGGTGGTTTTTGTATTATTGCCTGTTTTTAAAAGCGCTTCTTAGTGTTTCTGAGTCAGTGTACTCAAGCTCATTTCCAGTTGCGAGCCCTCTTCCGAGGGTAGAGATTTTTATGTTATGTGAGGATGCAAGATCGCTAATTTTTTCTCGAATATAATCGGCAGTATTTTCTCCTTCTGGATTTGCATTGAGAGCTAGGATTATCTCTTGAATAGTGCTTGAATCATTATTAATTCTTTCTATAAGTTTTGTTATTTTGATTCTTTTTTCTGGTTCTTGTTCTAGGATTGGTACAACGCCACCAAGTATAAAATACTTTCCCTTATATGCGGAGGTTCGTTCAATATTTTCATAATCTACATCACGGCTAACGATCATAAGAAGGGTGGCGTCACGCTCAGTATCTGAGCAGGTACTGCAGAGTGTCTGATTTGATAGAGGATTCGATTTTGAAAAATATCGAAAGCACGATGAACAGACTGTTGCTTCATGTTTGAGCTCAGAGATAAGACGAACAAACTCAGAAGTGAATTCCTCATTTCTAGTAAGCAAAAAATATACGAATCGTTTTGCTTGGCGTGGACCTATTCCAGGGAAGTCTTTAAATAATTTTTCTAATTTCTGAATCGTATTCAAAGGGGTCATTATTAGAAGTCTTGTAATTCTTTTTCAGCACCAACATAGTTACTCTTATCAATTGACTGGAAGGTGGCTTTTTTCTCATTGAAGAAGAGCTCTACTCTACCAGTTTCTCCATTTCGGTGCTTTTCGATAAGGATTTCTGCGATATTTGTTTTCTCACTTTCATCTTTGTATTTATCCTCTCGATGAATAAACATCACTACATCGGCATCCTGTTCGATAGATCCTGAGTCACGAAGGTCAGAGAGACGAGGCCTACCACCACGGCTTTCCACCGCACGAGAGAGCTGTGAAAGGGCTAGAACTGGTATATCGAGCTCGCGGGCAAGGTTCTTGAGTGAGCGTGAGATTTCAGTGATTTGTTGCACGAGGTTGTCATTATTCTTTGAAGACGTCGGGATGATGAGCTGGAGGTAATCTACTACAAGGAGACCGAGACCTTTTTCACTCTTAAGTCTTCTCGCAACTGATCGCATTTTAAGGATGTTACTTCCTGGCTGATCATCGATAAAGATAGGTGCTTGAGAGAGTTTATCGAGTGATTGCCTGATCGAAGCGAAGTCTTCTTCTCGTGAGAGTCTACCTGTGCGAAGCTTCCATGCATCCACATTTGACTGTGCTGCAAGCATACGGTCGACGAGTTGCTGAGAACTCATTTCCAGTGAGAATATTCCAACAGGGATATTGTGATTTACCGATGCCTGACGAGCGATATCAAGAGCGAGGGAAGTCTTTCCCATACTTGGTCTTGCTGCCAGAATAATAAGGTCTGCTTTTTGGAGTCCAGCGAGCTTGCCATCAATTTCTTGAAATCCAGTTGGGATACCACGGAGTTCACCTTTTGAATTATGAAGTGTATCGAGTCTTTCCCATGCTTCCGCTAGCTCGTCTTTGAGGTGAACAAATTTATGCACTCCACCAGAGTTTGTAATTTCGTATACTTGCTTTTCTGCCTTGTCGAGTATTTCCTCGAGTTCACTTGCTTCATCGAAGCCAAGTGAAGCGATGTATTCTGACGCCTCGATGAGTCTGCGCATCATGAACTTTTTCTGGATGATTTCAGCGTAATGTTTTATGTTTGTCGAAGAGGGAACTGTGTTTACGAGTTCGGTGAGATAACTTGCTCCACCTATTTGGTCGAGAATCCCTTTTTCTTTTAGTCTTGATGAGAGAGAAAGAAGATCGATTGGAGTTCGTTTTGAAAAGAGTTCGAGCATTGTCTCAAATATCATTGAGTGCCGCTCTGCATAAAATGCTTTTCCATTAATGAAATCAAAGACCTCAAAGATAGCGTCGGGACGAAGCATAATAGAACCAAGAAGTGCTTGTTCCGCTTCAATATTTTGTGGTGGGATTCTTACTTTGTCGCGTACGAAGTTTTCTGCCATGTGAGAATTTTAGCATATCAGTTAGTAATCAAAGAAAGTAATTTTCTGTACAAGCTGTGTGTAAGATGGGGAGAGAGTAAAATGAAATATTATAATACCTTGTCAAATAAAAAATACGCCGCATTGCGGCGTATTTCGGGGCCTAAAGATCGAGAAAGTCCTCTGGAACCATGCGAAACTCAGTAGCGAGGTTCGCAAGTACCATCCAAGCCGCAGCACTCACATCTTCAGGTTTTGATCCTCGGATTTGCTTACTGAGGATCTCACTGATAGCGTTCTTTATCTGGTGAAACATAAGCGAGTCGTTTTCTTTCCTTGTTTCTGGGTTAGTCGTCCACTTCTCTTTCATAGAGAGTTTCCTGTTGGTTCTCTATTTACATTAAATCAAAAAAATACCATTGTCAATACTATTGTTTTGTAACTTTTGCTCCCTCTGGCGCATCATGAATGGTGTACCCAAGTGCACTAAGTTGTTCTCTGAGCAAATCAGATTCATTCCAATTCTTTTCTTTTCTTGCCTCTTCTCTTTTTGTAATTAATACTTGTATATCCTGTGGAAGCGCTTGGATATCGAGAAACATGTTTGGTAATTTCGCATGTGCTAGATTAAGACCGAGTACTGTATCAAAATATAGGAGTGTAGATTTTTTATCAGAACTTGAGACCGAGTCATCTTTTACAAGTTCCCACATGAGCGCAAGCGCTTTTGGGGTATCAAGATCATCATTTATATATTCTAGGAATTTTATTTTATATGATTCGTTAATGTTACCTCCTTCTGGAAGTTCACTGTATGTTGTAAGAATTTTTTCGTATGCATTTTGAGCAGCGCTCATAGCTTCCCAAGTGAAATTTAGTATGGAACTGTATCTTGCTTGTAAGGTGAAATATCGATAAGCAGAAGGAGAAAACCCTTTCTCTTCAAGATCGTGAAGAGTAAAACCAGTACCTTCTGATTTTGCCATTTTTCCTCCATCAACAGTTAGATGGTTATGATGAATCCAATAGTTTACAAATGGTTTTCCAGTTGCTGATTCTGATTGAGCAATTTCGTTGTTATGGTGAATAGGAATATGTTCGATTCCTCCTGTATGAATATCAAATGTTTCGCCGAGGTATTTCATCGACATTGCTGAGCACTCTATATGCCAGCCCGGGAAACCTTTTCCAAACGGTGCATCGTATCCGAGCTCAGTATTGAATTTCCATAAAGCAAAATCACGAGAATTTTTCTTTTCTGTATTTATTTCAATTCTTTCCACAGCGTTAGTTTCTTGCGTGGATCCACCAAGTTTGCCGTAATCCTCGTCTTTTGTTGTATCGAAGTATATCCCATCACTCGTTGTATAGGTGAATCCTTTATCATG
This sequence comes from uncultured Candidatus Saccharibacteria bacterium, assembly GCA_964516975.1. GTDB lineage: Bacteria > Patescibacteriota > Minisyncoccia > Phycocordibacterales > Zambryskibacteraceae > CAZFAS01. The sequence goes on along the minus strand of CAZFAS010000001.1, from coordinate 136,961 downwards.
AAGAGTTTCTATGAGCGCAATATCTTCTGCAATATGATCACTTGCAAAAGGGAAATATTCTGGAAGCTTAATATTGAGAGAAAGCAGATCTTTTTTAAATGCTTCAAAGTAAAAATCTGCGATCTCACGCATTGCTGAAAGTGTGAGTGGTTTTCCTTCTCGCTTTAAGGCCTTTGTCATTTTGTCCTCACCGTCGTCGCTGTCACTTGAGAGGTGGCCTATGTCAGTCACATTGATGACTTGAGTTACATTTAGATTATTAGCCTCAAGCGTTTTTCGGAGAATATCAGCAATGATATATGCACGAAGGTTTCCAATATGCGCATAGTCATACACTGTTGGACCGCAGTTATACATATGCACAGTATTTGGCACAAGAGAAGAGAAGTCCTCTTTAGTTTTTGTAAGCGTGTTTGTGAGTCTAAGCATCCTTTTAAGGTACCAGAAAAACTCTGAGATTAAAACCAGCGTTTATGCTTGAAAAACGCGTACATGAGGATAGTAGAGAACACCATAATACTGATAATAATCCAAAAATCATGAGGTGAACCAAGTATTGGGCTGTAATGAGTATCCATACCAAAGATTGCTGCAATGAGTGTAAGTGGGAATGTTACGAATGCAAGAGTGGTAAGAGTGCGCATGGTTTCATTTTCTTTTGTAGAGAGGAGGGAATTGTTTGTTTCGCGGAGCTCCGTAACAAGTTCCATATTGTTTTTTAAAGTATTTTGTACTTTAAAGTACTCGTCGACGATCCTTCTTGTATGATAAGAGAAATGTTCATCAAAAATTTTCTTTCCGAAATAGTCGAGAGACTCAAGGACTTCTTTATGAAAATCGGTTGATTTCTTGAAATTAAGGAGTGTGCGACTTGCCTGTGATAGAGCGCCTACCATTTCCTTTTCCTCTCCATTAAAGATTCCATCTTCTATTTTGTTTAACCAATTTTCGATATATTCGAGTTCGTTAAACAGCGAGAGATATATTTCTTGGATAATACCAAAAAATATTGTGCCAGTAAGATTTTCTTCAAATCCTCTTCCAAGTATTGAGTTTACCTCTACAACCTTTGCAAATTTCTCTATTGCATCAATCGTGTCATATCGAGCAGTTATGAGAAAATTTTTCCCTATGACGAAATCGACTTCTTGCTTACCATCATTGCCTGTATGACTGTGGCGAAATGCAGGGAAGTGCAGAATCATATATATATAATCTTTGTGGAGTTCGACTCTGGATTTTATGGATGGAGTAGTAAGCTCACCGATTACTCTTGGTGTAATATTGAACTCTTTCGCAACAGTGTCTATTTCGACTTCTGTTGGATTAGTGATGTCAACCCAAACGGTATCTTTGTAGGAATATCGATTTATCATTGTGTGGAAAATACTTTTGTTATTGTACACGAATTATAATTTGACCGCGACATCTATAATTTGAGATAATGTGCATTACTTTATATGAAATCCCATCAAAAGAATTTATCAACAGCACTTGTTCTCGTTCTCATACTTATTGGCACATTCACATTTGGATATAAGCAAGGACAAAATCACAGTAAATACTCTGTAGATTCTGTAACTTTGTTAAACAAAGAAACAAATAAACCAGCGAATGTTGATTTTGGTCCGTTTTGGAAAGCATGGACTGTGCTTCAGGAAAAATACGTTAGCGCGTCTTCCACTCTTCCTGCTGTCAGTGATCAATCAAAAGTATATGGCGCTATTCAAGGACTTGCTTCATCACTTAAAGATCCTTATACAGTATTTTTTCCACCCGTTGAAAATGAAATCTTCCAAAGTGATGTACGTGGAAATTTTGAAGGTGTAGGAATGGAAGTCGGAGTACGTGATGGTGTTCTCACGGTAGTGGCTCCGCTCAAGGGTACTCCTGCTTACAATGCTGGAATAAAATCTGGTGATAAGATCGTAAAGATCGGTGATAAGTCTACATACAATATGACGACCGAAGAGGCGGTATCACTTATTCGTGGGAAAAAGGGAACGGAAGTTGCTTTCAGTGTTATTCGTGCGGGTAATAAAGACCCAATGGAAATCAAGGTTGTTCGAGATGTAATAGATATCCCAACCATTAATACAAGTCTTCGTCCGGATGGTGTGTTTGTTATAGAGCTCTATAGTTTCTCTGCAAACTCTCCTGATCTTTTTAGAAAAGCACTTCGTGAATTTATTGAATCTGGAACTGATAAGCTCCTCCTCGATCTTCGGGGCAACCCAGGAGGGTACCTAGAAGCTGCTATAGATATGGCAAGTTGGTTTCTTCCACCAGGAAAAGTTATTGTAAGAGAAAATTTTGGTGCAAAGCAGGAAGAGATTGTACACCGAAGTCGTGGGTATGATGTATTTACTGATAAACTCAAATTTGTGATTTTGGTTGATGGTGGATCTGCGTCAGCTTCAGAAATTCTTGCCGGCGCTCTTAAAGAACATGGTGTAGCAAAGCTTGTTGGTGAGAAGACATTCGGAAAAGGATCAGTACAAGAACTCGTACAGATTACGGATGACACTGCGCTTAAGGTTACGATTGCTCGTTGGTTGACTCCAAATGGTGTATCAATCTCTGCAAGTGGTGTTCAGCCAGATGTGACAGTAAAGGTCACAAAGGAGGATGCAGAAAAGGGTATTGATGCTCAAAAGGAAAAGGCTGTTGATCTTCTATTGCACTGGGCAAAGTAAAAAATATGTTCTAAAAGGGCCACGTGACTCCTATAGACAATGGGCGTATTCCTGATAGAATGTCAAAACTCAATTAATATAAATACAAACGGAATGAAAGTAATACTATTAAAAAACGTACCAAAATTAGGCAAAAAATACGAGGTGAAGGATGTTTCGGATGGATACGCAACAAACCTCCTTATTCCACAAGGTCATGCACAGATCGCTACAGAAGGAAATGTTAAGCGAGTTTTGGCTATGAAGACTACTGAAGATGTTGAGAAAAAAATTCATGAGGATTTACTCATTAAGAATATTCATGATTTGCAGGGAATAGAGATTGTTGTAGAAGAGAAGGCAAATGACAAAGGTCATCTTTTTGCAGGGCTTCACACAGAAGAGCTCGTTCCTCTCATCAAAGCTCAGACGAGATTAGATATTGCTCCTGAATATATCAAGTTGGAAAAACCAATAAAAGAGGTAGGTGAGCATGAAGTCGAGGTTGGAGTACAAGACCATGTCGCAAAGCTTAAGGTCGTCGTAAAAGCAAAAGAATAATCATACAACATAAAACCACCCTCTCGGGTGGTTTTATGTTTTATTACTTAACTTCGATTACTTTCTTTATCATTACTTTGTTGTCGAAGTGAGTTTTTCTCTTAGTCTTCATGGCAACAACTCCATCTTTGAGGGCGTAAATAGTATGATCACGTCCCATTCCTACGTTTTTGCCTGGTAGGATGTCAGTTCCTCGCTGGCGTACAAGAATAGCTCCAGAAATAGTCTGGTCTCCAGGGGTAACTTTGATGCCTAAGTATTTTGGATTTGAGTCTCTCCCGTTTTTCGTTGAGCCTCCTGCTTTTTTTGTTGCCATGTGATTCGCTTTTAATCAGAAAACGATATAATATTTGAACAATGAGTATAGTAGAGAATGGGAGAAAAAGCAAGCCCCAAGACTCTAACATCCCAGAAGAGGAGGAGTTTGATATTGTCAGTAGAGATAATCCCCAAAAACCGAATTTTAGGGCTACTATACAGGGTATTATTATCCTAGTTCTCATCGCCACTGGCGCGTTTGGTATAGGGAAATACAGTGAGTTAAAAGCAAAGGATGTGCCCGTATCTATCGTGCAAGGTAATCAGGCGCCTGCTATTACCATTGAGACGCCAGCACTACCCGTGACCTCGCAAGCTAGAGTGGGAGAAGTGAAAGGTGCTGCGGCTCAACTCCCGCACAGTGATGAGGTAGTAGCTTCAAAGCTCGGTAAGAAGTACCATTATCCATGGTGCTCTGGGGCTAAGCGCATTTCACCAGCTAACAAAATCACATTTAAAAGTAGTGAAGAGGCACGAAAAGCTGGATACACTCCAGCAAGTAACTGTAAGGGGTTACAATAGATTCATGATAATCATAGATATTGAAACTACTGGTGTGGACTCTAAGAAAAATTCGATTGTTAGTATCGGTGCAGTTAATTTTGAAAAACCAGATCAAAGTTTTTATGAAGAGTGCCGTGTATGGGATAATTCGCATATTGATCCAGTTGCGCTTGAGGTAAATGGATTCACAGAGGATGAAGTTCGAGATGGTAGTAAGCACAGCGAAGGGGAGATACTTACTTCTTTTTTCAAATGGCTTGATGCACAAGATGATCTTGTAGTTGCCGGACAAAATGTGTTTTTTGATTGTGATTTTTTGCGAGATGCTGCAATGCGGTGGAATATCCCATACTTTCTTTCACGTCGCATTATCGATCTGCACTCGATAACATATTTTCATATGATACAAAGGGGGATCACTCCTCCACTTCTTAATCGGAAGACCCACTTGGACTCAGATAAGATTATGGAATACGTTGGAATTCCAACGGAGCCTAAACCACATAAGGCTATAAACGGTGCGGTATGGGAAGCAGAGGCTTTTTCACGATTGCTCCATAATGTTAGTCTTTTTGAACAATTTCAGAAGTATCCGATTTTATGGTAAATAGTCTTGATTTTGGCTCTATTTTAGTGTATATTTAGAGTGAAATATGAAGCAACAGAAGCTGAAACTCGAGCGTTTTTTTGTTTCTTTGGGTGTTGGTTGGTTCCTTGCGATTCGGCAAGTGAGACGATCAAGCAAAGCAACTACTATACTCATCATCTTTGTGATGATGCTCACTTTTTTAAATCTCGTTGTTGTGCGAGGTGTTTTGGTCGGACTCATTCAAGGATCAACAGATGTATATAAATCTGGGTACGCTGGAGATGTACTTATCACGACACTTTCAAAGAAAGATTATATTGAAAATAGCCCGCAAATACTTTCGACAATTGCGAATCTTCCATGGGTGCAAAATTATTCAGCACGATACGCACAGGGTGGTACGATAGAGGCAAATTATAAAACAAAAATTAAATTAACAGACAAGCCCGATGCGATCGCGGCATCGATTGTGGGAATAGACCCTGTTGCAGAAGATAAGCTAACTCATTTAAGTTCAAAAGTGATTGAAGGAAGTTATTTATCACCAGATGACTCTGAAAGTATTTTGATTGGTGCGAATTTTTTAAGAAAGTATTTGAATATCGAGGCACCTGGATTAACGCTGCTTGATCATGTTGCTCCCGGTGATAAAGTGCGACTTACTATCGGTGGAAATGTAAAGGAGTTTACAGTGAAAGGTATAGTAAAAGGAAAAGTGGATCAGGTGGATTTTCGTGTTTTTATGCCCGCCACAACTTTGCGTAATCTTATCGGAAGGACTGACTATAATGTCGACGAAGTTTCAATTCAACTAAAACCAGGTGTTGATCCTCTTGTGGTGAAAAATTTTCTTGTTAAAGATGGCGTTGGTCAATATGCTAAAGTGCAAACATGGGAGGAGTCATTACCGAAATTCTTACTTGATATCCGGGATACTTTCGGACTTTTGGGGAATGTGATCGGATCTATCGGACTCGTGGCAGCTTCAATTACTATTTTTATTGTGATCTTTGTGAACGCAATTACTCGAAGAAAGTTTATTGGAATTTTGAAGGGCATCGGTATTGAAGCAACAGCAATTGAGTTCTCATATGTACTGCAGTCTTTCTTTTATGCAGTAGTTGGAATCGGAATTGGCCTTCTTATCCTATACGGATTTATGGTGCCATATATTGCCTCCCACCCAATTAAGTTTCCATTTAGTGATGGAATACTAGTTGCTGAAATTCCAAACACTATCAATCGCGCTCTTATCCTCCTTTTTGCAACACTCGTTGCGGGATATATACCTGCGAGAATCGTAGTGAAACAGAACACGCTCGATGCAATTCTAGGAAGAAAATAATGTATACGCCAAACTTTAACGAATCAAAATGATAATTGAAGCAAAAAACATAATAAAATCCTTTCCAAGTGGCGATAGTGAACTCGTTGTTTTGAAAGGGGTAAATTTTCAAGTTGAAAAAGGGGAATTTATATCGATTACTGGTAGATCAGGATCAGGAAAAAGCACACTTATGTATCAGCTCGGGCTTCTTGATCATCCTACATCAGGTTCGATTATGATTGATGGGAAGGAAGTAACAAATTTGCCAAATCAAGAAAGGACACAACTTCGACTTCAAGAACTCGGCTATGTATTTCAAGATTATGCACTCATTCCTGAGCTCACAGCGATGGAAAATGTACTCATCCCACTCCTTATGCTCGGCTATGATCCAAAGGTGGCAGAGGAGAAAGCAAAACGCTCACTTGAAAGGATAGGCTTGGGTCATCGTCTCTACAATCAGCCAAACCAATTGTCAGGAGGAGAACAACAGAGAGTTTCGATTGCACGCGCAGTATCACATGAACCCAAAATTATTTTTGCTGATGAGCCGACTGCAAACCTCGATACTGAAACATCTCGTGTGGTGCTCGATCACTTCCTTGAGTTAAATAGAGAAGGGCAAACAATCGTAATGGTAACTCATGAGCCGGAATATGCAGAGATGACACATCGGACGATCGTATTATCAGATGGACAGATTGTGGGTAATGAGAAGAATGCACAGAGAAAAAAATAATAAACATAAGGTATAATCAAATTTATGAAAGCAAAATTAACATCATATATTCAGTGGATCAAAGAAAATCCGAAAAAGTCGGTGGTTATTGTTATTATCATCGGTCTTCTGGTTTTCTTTTTTGCAAGAAAAAGTACTGCACAAGTGCAATCATTCACTGTGACAAGAGGGACTGTAACACAAGAAGTTGCGGTATCTGGAAAGACTGTTGCTGTGCGCTCTGTCGATCTCGGTTTCGATAAGGGAGGAAGGATTAGCGGTCAGCCAGTTGCTGTTGGTGAACATGTAAAGGCGGGTACCGTTCTTGCTTCACTTGATAATGCAGAATTGCAGGCAAATCTTGCAAAAGCGAAAGCTGATGTCGATGAACAAAATGTAAAGCTTGAGCAGGCAAAACAACAAAGTGGAGATTCTTTTATTGATTCACGTTCAAACCTTGTCGCAAATATCAAAGATGCATACGCTAAGACAGATGATGCCATTCGAAACAATATTGATTCATTTTTCAAAAATGTTAGGCAGGCAAACAATTATATTGAGTTTACATTTAAAGATGGTACTTCTATCTATACTTTCCCTATTGATACAGATCTGAGGAATCAGATTAATACTGATCGGTATGCTTTGGAACTTTCTTTGGTTAAGTGGAAGGCATCGCTTGCCAAGCTTTCTGTGACTTCAGACCTCAATCAGTACAGCGTAGAAGCAGAGGCAAACCTCAATAGTGCTAAAGCATTTCTCGATGAAGTCGCTCTTGCAGTGAATTCAATAAAGTCTCCAGAATATCAGTATGAAGCTACGGTGACTGGGTATAAGACAACGGTCTCAACTGCTCGAACAGAAGTAAGTACTGCATTTTCAAATTTCAACACTGCAAAAGCTAAGTTCTCAACTTCACCGAAGGTTATATCTGGCGTAAACAATACTTCACAAAACTACGATACAGTTCTCGCGGAAGAAGCTAGGCTCGCACAACTTGAAGCAGCAGTGCAGAGTATTCAAGCTCAGATCTCATCGACTCTCATTATTTCTCCGATCGATGGGCTTGTAACTCGCCAGGATGCTAAGCAAGGTCAGATTGTCGGTGCAGGTGAAAAGCTCGTTTCAGTTATTTCTGATGGAAATATGGAAATCGAAGCAAATATTTCTGAAGTGAATATCGGTAAAGTTGCTATTGGTAATACTGTGTCAATTACCTTCGATGCATTTCCTGGAAAGACATATACAGGAAAATTATTCTACATTGAACCCGCGGAAACTATTATTGATAATGTTGTGAACTATAAAGTAAAAGTAAGTATTGATGGTGATGCAAAGGAGCTAAAAAGTGGCCTAACTGCAAATCTTAAGATCGTCACTGCTGTCGCTGAAAATGTACTTAAGGTTCCACGGTATGCAATTACAGAAGAAAATGGAAAGACCATTATTAAAAACCTCGTTGGAAAGAAAACTGTGCCAGTAGAAGTTACAACTGGTCTTTCTGGAAATGATGAATCTATTGAAGTAAAAAGTGGTGTTACAGAAGGGCAACAACTACAGGTTAGTCTTACGAAATAAATGGAGTACGAAATTATTCTCTATTATAAATACACACCGATAGCTGATGCCAAAAAGCTCTGGCAAGAGCAAAAGGAAATAACAAAGAAGCTTGGGCTTACAGGTAGACTTATTATTGCCTCAGAAGGTATCAATGGAACTCTCGAGGGCACGAAGGAAAATATTAATGCGTATTGCAAAGATTTGCTTAGCCGTGAAGGATTTGAGGATATTGTCATAAAGCGAAGCGCGGGTGATGGAATGGCATTTCCAAAATTAAAAGTGAAACTAAGAAATGAGATAGTGAGCTCACATCTTGGAGAAGAAGATGTGAAGCCGTATGACCTCACCGGTAAGTATCTCTCTGCTGATGAACTTCACTCATGGTATGAAAAAGGCGAAGATTTTGTGGTTATTGATATGCGTAATACATATGAATACAAAATCGGAAGATTCGAGGGATCACTCGATGCAGGACTTGCTAATTTCCGCGATCTCAAAGAGAGAGTGAAAGATTTTGAACCACTCAAAAAGAAAAAAATTCTTACAGTATGCACTGGTGGAGTAAGGTGTGAAAAAGCATCAGGATACCTCGTAAGTAAAGGCTTTGAAGATGTATACCAACTTCAAGATGGAATCGTGACCTACATGGCGAAATACCCGAATAAAGCCTTCAAGGGAAAGCTTTACGTCTTTGATAATCGTATTGCAATGGATTTTGATGATCCGAGTAATCACACTATCGTAGGGAAGTGTGATCTCTGTGATACCCCAACTGAACATTATGTGAATTGTAAAAATGTCAGGTGTAATAAACATTTTCTCGCATGTGATACATGTTTTGAAGAAAAAGATGGATTTTGTAGTACAGAGTGTAAAGAGGTTGTAGTACAAGCCGCGTAAGGGCACTACTTGCTTACCTTATTTACATGTGTTTTATTGTTTTCATTGGAAGACGATGCAACGTTTGTTTATAACGAACTCAGAAATGTTTTCCAATATGTGACTAGAGTTTGAATGTACCTGTGTACGATCGAATCAATGTCACATACCCCCATACAAGCTTGCTTGTATGGGGGTTGACTTATATATAAAGATTGATATTTTGCTTTGGCAGAGAACGATGATTGGTTTGTTCTGAACGATAGTATTGATGTTTTCTGCAAAGCCCGACAAGCTTTGCTTGTCGGGCCTCCTTTCTAGGTTATATATGTAATTTAGAAAGGGGAAAGTGACGAAGTTCGAAATGTAATATTACGAGATACGCGTTGTCACTGGGACGAAAACGTCGATGTGCGTTATTTGCACAAGGAGGCTATTGTCCCCCCCGAACTGTTCTTTTAATATGAGACGACTGGAAGAATGCGTCTTACGATTCGACAAGAACCGTGTCTCATATCTTAGTGCGAAGCGGCAGGTCATATGTCGTAAGACGAAAGAGGAGTTGCTTCGTACTAAAATTCTGTGTGACAAAATATCTAGTGTTATAGTGTGAAGCGAAAGAGGTATTGTCTTTTGTGGTAGTGTGACGTAGTGGGATTTGCTTCACATTAGATTGTGTGTGACGAATATGCAGATGTCTTTCACAACGAGGTGTCGCTTGTCACACACCCCCGCACGCTTGCGTGCGGGGTTTTCTATTGACAAATTCAATATAGTATGTATTTTTATTTGGTCAGACTATCTCGTTGATGTATGTTACATACGAGTATACGATTGTCTGACAGTTCTTTCCATGTCCTTCAGGACGAAACCTCTACAAGGAGAGTAACGTGGGACGCCTCATCGGAATTCGTCATCGAGTCAAGAAGACTATAGATGGAGAAGCAAGGCCGACACAGATCGTAATCGATCATGGTGGAGAGCGAACTGTGTATGAGCTTGAAAGTGAGTCTCATGAATACGATTTTCTTGTCGGAAGATTTCCTGTGAAGTGGATGACTGTAGAAAATGAAGAGGGTATTCCCTCTGATGTTCAAATCAGTCATCGCAGTGAAGGAAAGAACGGTTGGAAGATTCCATCCGAGTATGATGGTTTGCGGTCAGGAGACCGAGTGCTTTTGACTCTTGGTGGAAGTGGGGATTACTTCGCATACGCGCTCTCGCTTCGCGGTCAATCGATTGGAGCAAAGGTTTTGCGTATTCCAGCATTTTATCTGAAGTCTGCTCGAGAAGAGCGGAGTAAGGATGAAGATGCGGGACTACTCATTGATCTGTTTGCTACTAATCCTGAATACTTCATTGAGACGACTCCTGCTGATCGAGATCTGATCTCGATTCAGTGGAAGTATCGCAGTCTTGTCGATGCTCGTAAGGCACGCATTGCCTGTCAGCAGAGACTGAAGCAACGAGTGATCGGCGAGATATTTTGTAGCAGTGAAGGTTGGTACGAAGCGGGTTCGCTTGAGCTTTGGCTCAAGGATGCGGAAGCAAATGATGTTACCTTGAAGTCACTCATTGCTGAAGAAGCTCGCTGCGCAAAGGCAGTCGAACAGACACTTGACCTTTTTCCAATCTGGACTCAGGTGCTTGCCGAGGTGAAGGGTTGTGGTCCCAAGATTGCAGCTCGAATCATCTCAGGTATCGGTGATGTCCGTCGCTTTCCGAATAAGAGCAAGTTCAAGTCGTATTGTGGCGTCGGGCTTCGCAAGGGAAAGGATGGAAATTTCGGCCTTGCTCGTCGTTCGCGAGGTCAGGTCGCAAACTGGAATGCAGAAGTGCGTCAGGGCTTGTATCTTCTGATGGATCAGTTCATCAAGAATCCTGATTCTCCATGGGGTATTCGTTTCAAAGAGATCAAGGCGCAGATCACAGTCCGTCACCCTGAGCCAGTAGTGGTAGATGGAAAGAAGCGATACTCCAAGGGTCACATCCACAAGATGGCGATCTGGAGGACTGCGACGAAGTTTGCTGAGTGGCTCTACAAGGAGTGGAGCAAGATCGAAGCAGGGAGTGTCGTGTAAAACGAGTAGTACTTTAAAGTTCTTTGTTTTGAGACGATAGGCTGTTTGTCTTAGTGACGATTCACCCAATGTCTCAAAACAACATTTCATTGATCTGAGAACGATCGAGTTCATTTCCTAAGTGAAGACGGTATGAATGTTCTCAGGTCAAGTTCTTTTGTATGTTGTGAGACGAATTGATGCTTGTCGTGTCTGACGGCTTTCGTCATGTCTTACAACATAGTTCATTTTGTGACGATGGACTTGATGTCTCTACGACGACCGAATCATTGTCACACGCCCCCATACAAGCTTGCTTGTATGGGGGTTGACTTATATATAAAGAATGATATTTTGCTTTGGCAGAAGACGATTGTCAAAATGTTTTACAACGAGAATACTGATGTTTTCTGCAAAGCCCGACAAGCTTTGCTTGTCGGGCCTCCTTTCTAGGTTATATATCTGTAACTTAGAAAGGGGGAAGTGACGATATTCGAGATGTTGATTTACGAGGTAGTATTTGTCACTGGAACGGGAGCTCTCGTGCTTTGTAAAAGCGTTTCAGCTCATGTTTTCCCCCGAACTGCTCTTTTGATATGAGACGATTCTCTGTTTGTGTAGACGCAGACCTCAATGTCTCATATCTTGGTGCGAAGCGATCCCCATACTGTCGAAAGACGATTACACGATTGCTTCGTACTGAAACTGTGTGTGACGATCAAGTGAATGTCCATTGGACTATAGTCAAGTTGTCACATACCCCCGCACGCTTGCGTGCGGGGTTTTCTTTTTCCAATTTATATGTTATAAATAGTATATAGTTTTTTGAAATAACATCATCGGAACCTCCAATCTTTTTGAAACAGAATTGCTGTATTCTTTATACTCTATTCTAATTCTATTTTGAAAAGAGGGGGGCAGCCTGATTATGGGCACGTTGTGACCTCGTCCGTCACAGCCGAGCTTTCCTCATTGATACAAGTATGAAAATACTTAGAGTCTTTGGTTTGGGGCTTGCCATAATCATGTTCAAGTTCCTAATCCCGCGAGTTTTTGCAGGATTCGAGAATACCCTCCTCGCGTTCTTTGAATCCTTGCAATCAATTCTTGGTACAACCAAGAACATTGCTAGTGTCGGTTCCCTTGTCCCACGATAGGGGAACAAAGCCGCAAACATCGTTTGCGGCTTTTGTATTGTATTTACAAATTTAACTTATAGTTGTATAATTATTAGTAGTTCTTTAATACGAATTGTAAGTTGGTCATAGCGAAAAGTGGCTCAATCTTGGACCTCTCCTCGCTATGACCACACCGGCCCATAGTGCCTCCTCGGCGTAGAGGAAACCAAAAAGAAAGGAAATCTGACCATGGATACCATGCTCAGCAGAGCGCTCCGCGAATTCACGACCGGACCGCTTAATCAGCTCATCGTGAACCTCGGTGGCCAATACGGCGACCAGTGGGAAGCGGAATTGAAGAAGTTCCTCCGCAAGGAGCCGTGCTGGACCAACGGCAACGTCACGCAAGTGGCGCAGCCGAAACCCACACCCTCGATCCTCGAGCTCGTCTCGACTGTCGTGGTCTTGGCAACTACCAGCAAGTTCGTCGCCAAAGACAAGTTCGCGGTCAGCACCAAGCGCAACGATCCGGTGAAGATCTTGGAAGTCTGCGACAATTTCACAAACTGGTTCCTCTCAGGCGACGGCAAAACCGAAGACCCGATCAGCGAACAGACGCTCCGCTACCACAAATTGCGGAAGTCTTCAGTTAATGGTCCCATAATCACCGAACTGGGTGGCGAGGAGAAATCCGAAACCACTTTGACGGAGATGTTCTCCATGATGGAGAAGCAGAAGAACGGTGAATACGGTGTTCTCCTGAACAACGGCTACGCCAACATCTTCTACATCAGGGACCAAAAAGGTGTGCTTCGTGTGGTCCGCGTGCGCTGCTGCGACGACGGCTGGGGCGTCTATGCGAGCTCCGTCGAGGGCCCGGTCTGGTGGGGTGATTTCGACCGGGTGTTCTCTCGCAATTCAGATCTTTCATCCTCGGAACCTTCGGCTCCGGCGCAAGCCTGATCCTTTGTCCCTTGGACCCTTTGACCCTCAGTCTGCTTTGGCGGATTGGGGGTCAATTTTATATTTCAATATTTATAGCTTGAAATAATTTACCTTGGATGTACTATGTTTTTGAGTAAAAGTTCTTTCAACATTTAACAGGTATTGGGTATGGATACTTCAGTTTGTGAAGAGGTCAAGTTGTTTCGACCAACGGTTGCTGTGGCACCAAATGGCATGGCGACACTATACGGAGTCCTTGATCGTAGATCGCTTTCTTCTTTGCAAATTGATCCTCAGTATCAAAGTAAGGCTTTACCTGAAGTATTTTGGATGCGAAAAGTGTCGCAAGCTCTAAGGGCAGGAATAGAAAGCGAGGATACTGCGATATTCGAGCCATTTCCTGACATTGAGCTTGGTATGCGGGGAGAATTGTTTGAAATGAACGGCCCGGTATGCACGCTTAAGGGGCCTGTCTTTATTATCCACGGAGTAAATAGAGTTGCATTCCTGCAAGAGATCAATCGAAGGTTGCCCATGAATCCTTTGGAGTTGTGTGCAAAGATATTCTTGGGGACTACACCTGAATGGGAAATGTCCCGTCACAGGATGCTTCACACGAAATTCACCCCATCATCAAGTGAGGTAATGTGAGCGTAAGAGGCACATCAGATCGGGCGATGGTTCTTGCTAAGAGGATCGAAAGGTCCCTTCGAGTCGTTTCCGCATCGATTAAGGAGATAAAAGAGAGCCTTGAAAAGCAAAAAAAGCTCTCTCAAATAGGGAAGTAAGAAGCCAAGCGGGGTTTTGAATTGACCCCGCTTTCTTTTTGGACAAAAAGTGTAAAAAGTTGGCTAATGATATTATGAAATATAGGCCTTTATAGAGCCATATAATAGCTATATTTTCATGAAAAATCCTTGACATTGACATTTAAATCTGCTATTATCTAATCACTCAGTTAACAGCTGAGTTTTATTTTTTCAAGGCTTTGGTGATGTTTGGTCAACACCAAAAGCATGAAAAATTGATCTTTCCAACTTCAGAACACGACAGAATTACCAATAACCTAAACACGTATTTTAAATCTTGCGACTATTGGATTATTGGCAGTTGTTTCAGGCTTCAATACAAACGGTATGATTGCAGATAACTTAAGTTATTCTACAGATAGTACCCAGAGTACTGAAGAATCGGTTCCACTTACGGTTGAGGAGAAAGTAAATCAATATTTCTCTGACCTTCCTATCATGATCGACATTGCGCGATGTGAATCACACTTCAGACAAGTTGATAAGAATGGGAAGATATTCCGAGGTGTAGCCAATCGATATGACGTTGGGGTGATGCAAATCAATGAAATGTATCACCTTGAGGAATCAAAAAAACTCGGCTACGACATCTACACTACAGAGGGGAATATGGCCTATGCCAGATACCTCTATGAGAAGGAAGGTGCTCGTCCTTGGATTGCCTCGTCCCCTTGTTGGGCAAAGTATAGTAATATCGCCAAGAAATAATCGCTATCTATCTATAACAAAAAACCCTCTGCCTTAAGCGAGAGGGTTTTTTGTTGCTTGGAGTATTCTTTTTCTTAGAAATATCATGAGAATAAAAAGCGTCGTTGATGATGCTGCGGAGAGAAGACAATACATGCAAAGTGCATGAATGATAAAGACTTGTGCATAGACGAACCATGCGGAAGCCAAGAGACCAAGTGTGTTTACAACGGGTAATGCCTTGAGAATGACCCAGTCCTTTTTCTTATCAATATATATAAATCCGAGTACGAGTACGGTGAGGTAATAGAGTGTTCCAAGAAGTGCAACAGGAATGCCAAGCATCGTTGAGTAAGCACTTGTTGTTACTACATCACATCCTTGGGTTATAAAGCATGGTGGAAGGACTCCACTGTAATGGTGCGCAGTAAGATATGAGGCGTCTAGAAATCCAAGGAAAGCAACAACAATAAACGCAAAGAAAAGTGGTTTTGATGTACTCATTGTTATTGTGCGGTCTTAGTTGCTTCTTCGATAAGCTTATTGAATTCCTCGACACTTCTTGGATTATCAATGTGTTTGCCGTTTAAAAAGAATGTTGGCGTGCCATTTATTCCGAGGTCAATACCTTGCTTAAGATCACGCGCTACACGATCCTTTGCAGCTTGTGAGCTAATATCGATTCGGAATCTACTCAGATCAAGGCCGATTTGTGTTGCGTAATTTTCAAATTCGGTATTACCACTTTTTGTTACCCAGCTATTTTGATTTTTAAAGAGAAGATCATACATTTCCCAAAACTTTCCCTGCATTCCTGCAGCAGCTGCAGCCTGTGAAGCAATTTGTGCACGATAATGAATCTGAGTAAGTGGGAAATGTTTAAAAACCACTCGGAGGTTATCAGGGTGAGCTTTCATAACCTCCTCAACGATAGGGTAATACTGACCACATGCTGGGCACTGGAAATCGCCAAATTCTACGAGTGTAACTTTCGCAGTGGAAGGTCCTTTAATATATTCATCATCAGCAAATGTAAAGTTTGTGGTATTCGTCACCGTTGCAGTAGGAGAGGGTATATTTGTATTTTTTCCTGCTACCCACATAGCTCCGAAAGCTCCTATAAGAATAACCGCAAACCCGATACCCCATAGATTTCTCTTTATAAATGACATAATTATTTTTGTTAGTGAATAGACGTATTTTAGTATAAACAGCATAGTAAGGCAAAAAAGAAAAAGCGCGAACTTGTCGCGCTTTGTG
Source organism: uncultured Candidatus Saccharibacteria bacterium (assembly GCA_964516975.1). Lineage (GTDB taxonomy): Bacteria > Patescibacteriota > Minisyncoccia > Phycocordibacterales > Zambryskibacteraceae > CAZFAS01. The sequence goes on along the minus strand of CAZFAS010000001.1, from coordinate 120,951 downwards.
ATCCCATTGTTGGACTCGGGTGTCACTTTTTTGCTGGTTTATGAAGCCGTTCTGGCAACAGGCCGCTTCTTTTTTGCCTTGAGAGTGTGATCTTTCCTTTTGTGTACTTTGCTAGGATTCTGCACTTGTTAAGTTGTTTCGCCAGGTGCTTTTTAGCCATAGCTTCCTCCAGACGCTCAATTTGTCATGTACTGTCTTTTCGCATTATACATAAAAAAAGTATAGGTGCGAGTTTGTACTCGCACCTATAGATCATTTTCTCGTTACTTTCTTGTATAAAGAAAAAACGCTGCTAACAATTTGGGTAAATGAGCGTTGCCGTACACTCTTACGCTGAGGTTTCTGCTTCGACTCACGACTGAACAGAAGTCCAGTTTTACGATTCAAATGTACACGAGCATCGCGCCTTATTTCATGCTTGTTCATCCTTTGGTAACTCCTTGGATTCTCTGTATGTGGACCGCGTGCCTGCCTAACTTATAGATTACATAATTTAGATTTTTTTAAAAGATTAACAAATTTAAATGGTTATCCACAGGAATTTTCTTGCAGGTGAACTAGAGTTCACTTATACTATGAATATACAAATTATTTGAAATTCCAAAATGAGTACACAAAAACTAATACATACTCTCTCTTCGGAATTACAGCACATTAACGAAGAGATCGATCTAAAAGTTATCCGTGGTATCCCATACAAGAGGGAAGCAAAGCGTCACAAACTTCTCATGAATATGTTGCAAGATGTTACACGGATACAGCGTCCTCAAGCATCAATGCGGTTCCTTTCATTTTTACTCTAATTATATGAATCCAAAAAAAGTAGAACAAAAAGATAAGCTCATCTCCTTTTATAAACGGCACAAAAGAATGCCTGGGTATCAAGAGATCATGACGCTTCTTGGTTTTAAGTCAAAGAACTCTGTACACAAGCTTATTTCCTGGCTTGTCGATGAAGGTATCGTTACAAAGGATGCACGAGGCAAGATTATCCCAAATCAAATATATGAGGAAATCCCACTTCTTGGGTTAGTCGAAGCAGGTATACCAAGTGAGGCTGAAGTAGATGAGCTGGATAGAATTAGTCTTGAAGATTTTCTTGTTGAAAATAAAGAGAAGAGTTATTTACTCGAAGTGAAAGGGGAGTCGATGATCGATGCGCATATCAATGAAGGTGACTATGTCCTCGTGGAGCGTTCTGGATCACCAAAGGAGGGAGATATTGTGATAGCAGAGGTCGATGGCGGGTGGACCATGAAATATTACCGCAAGAAAGGTAACAAACCCTATCTTGAGCCTGCCAACAAGAAGTTTCGAAACATTTTTCCAACAGAGAGCTTCCATGTTGCCGCTATTGTAAAAGCAGTTATTAGGAAATATTAATCCACAAGTATTTATTTTATTTTTCATTCATACTATAAATTATGCAAGAAGAACAAATACAAGATGTGAAGCCACAGCCAAAGTTTATGGATTTACCAGATATTGAAGATCCGAGTCAGCAGTATATATGTGATTCGTGTCAGTAGAAAACCACCCTATTTGGGTGGTTTTTGTTTGAATTCATCGATAAACAGAGTAATGAATCTTTTGTACGAGTAGTAGGTGAGTCTCAAAGAACAAAGAACAAATAGTACAAGTACAAAAGACAAATAGTACATATGCTCAGTGACTGATAAGTATGTAAAAAAGAGAAGGGTATAACTAACTACAAGTAGCAGTGTTGATTCTAGTGATGCCGCAATGTAGTTAAGCCTGTTGTAAAGCAATTTACGCAATGCGGTGATCTCATCCCTTTCCTTTTCCATGGCATCCTCCTACTGATAAGTGATAGGAACAATATGATCTTTCTGCAGTGTATACAAATACAATTAATTTGCAATTTACCGGAGTAGGTTACCTGTATTGTTTATACATTCTAACCTGAGAAATTAGTAACATGAGTTGTGGTCCAAATGAACTTGGCTCACCTTCACTCATGGTAATAAGTGGCACATTAGGATCTAGTTCTTTGTATTTTCTGACAATGACATTAATTTGATCTGCAGAAGGGAATACATACCATCTATTTACTGGCACACTTTGCCAATCAGAGTAACTTTGCAATAAATTTTCAACAGGATCAGTGAGTGCAAATAATTTTGTATCAAGAGCCTCAAGCTTTTCCTCTACTTGTGGATTATTTGATGGATTATGTGATGCTTTGGCTTTTGATACACTTGTAATGAAATCCTGACAGCTATTGTATTTTGTAGCGACACTTTTATTTGTCTCTTCAAGAGTTTTAATTTGCTTTTCAAGCGAAAGAATTTTCTTTTCAAGTAAAATAATTTTCTTTTGACTTTCATCAGAAACTTCCGGTTCCCCCATATCTACCTTTTGGGGTGGGGTAGATGTAGCTTGCGTGCTTGTCGCTTCATCAGCTGTGATTTCAGGAATCACTTCATACGGTACTGGTCGCTCAGGTTGAATTATGACTTCATGTTTTTTAAACCAGGAAAATGGGTTCCACCAAGATGCGAGAGCGGTCTGCGGAACGCATAATGTAAGTGCAAAAATAAATATAAAAATACGAATTGAAGTTTTAGGCATACATCAATAGTAACCCTTCATTGTGCATTAGGGAATATACCTTTCCCTCAGTATGGAGTGTCGCACAATATATCTTTTGCGACGTTAGCCTAGGTACAAATTATACCGAGGGGTCCCCTACTAAATGACGAATTTTTTGGGGTGTCCGATAATTTAACAATAAAAGTTTTTTTATCTTCTTTAATCTTTCAAGAATTTTACTTCCCCTTCTCTAACTCTCTTGAACTTTTGATAACTAGGAATATTATTAGTTTGAACTCAATAAGTAATATTTAAAAATAAACATACTTAAAAAATGAAATCAATACCTAATTTACTTAATTTTGATAAGCATGATAAGGAGCGGATGAGGCAATTTAAATCCTTTATTAAATTCACGTCATCAGTTTTCGGATTTGTTGGCACTTTATTTCTTCTGTATTCTATATTCGATAGTGGCACAGCTTTCAATAATAGCTATGATTCCGAATATACAATTGCTGTAATTTTAACCAATGGATTTGTTCTTGGTATTCGGTTTATTGCGATCTCTTATTTTATTCAAATGATGGTGTGGTCTAGTGAATTTAAATCCTATTGAAACTTTTATAGAAAAAATTTACATTTCTCTACCTATATATTAGTCGAGTAGTCCCTCCCACCATTTGAATGTCAGATGCAAAAATATATATAACGGCACGTATATTGGCGCTAATAGAAAAAATAGTATTACTTTGGGCTTAAACTTCATACAGCACTGTTCTACCTGATTTAGGACTGCTTGTCCACCCAGACCGTCAAAAGCCCATATGCGGTCACAATTGTCTTCCAGATGATGCCCACTACCACTTTGTTCCAAACAAAAGTCACTGGAGTCACGAGTAATGTCTTCCAAACAATAAGAAGTGCTTTTTTTATGTATGTAAGAATTTCAATAAACTTCGCTGACTTAATGAACGCGATTACATCCCAATGTAAAACATATTTTGCAAGTGATAATGCAAAAATTAAAACAATGATGAGACCAATAAAACCTTGTTGGTTTTTTTTCATATCTAAAGCTTACGGAAGTGCTGGTAAATACGCAAGCGGATCTAAATATGCATTTGCACTAGCAACAGGAATAAATACTTTCTTACAGAAAAGACTTTGCGTATATTGTTTAACTTCAACACCTTGTGATGCGTAAAGTCCTAAGTGTAAATGTGGCCCTGTTGAATATCCTGAACCAAATACACCTGGCTGACCACCACTGTAGCCAAGCACCTCACCAGTTGAAATACTTTGTCCTTGGCTGACTCTTGATTGTGAAAGGTGCGCGTAGAGGCTCGAAAGTCCATTTGGATGCTCTATGAGCACCCATCTTCCATACGAATAACACCCAGCCTGATCATCTGTGTTACCAGTTCCCTTTACGATACCTCCAAGAACAGCTTTTACAGGTGTACCAACAGATGCTTTAAAATCAACACCATTGTGTGTTCCTGACACATAGAGACGCTTCGAATCAACAGTTTTTCCAAATCTTTGTGTGATAGTAATGGAATCAAGAGGCCATGAAAGAACGCCAATTCTTTGAGAAGGTAGTTTGCTTGGGTCAATAGCAATTTTTAATTGGTTTTCAAAATCAAAAAGTTCTTGTTCGAATTTTTTTCCTAATTCAATGTTTTTTGCGAGCTGTTCTTTATAGAGGGTCTCTTTACTTTTTGTTTGAACAAGGAGCGCGGTTTTTGCGTTTTTATTTTGTTCAACGATAGTTTTCTTATCAGAAAGCTCTTCTTTTAGTCCAGTAAGCTGTTGCTTTTTTTCAACATTTTCATTTTTTTTATCATCGTATTCCTTTTTTAAGTTACCGAGTTCAATCGAGTTTTGTCGAAGTACTTCTTGGAAACGTTTTAGAGTTTCAACATTATCCCAGAGTTCACTGACTTTATTGTATTTTAAAAATGCCTCAAGTGTAGTTCCATTCTCAGTGTCTTGTAGACTGCGCATAATCTCAGCAATAGCAGATTTTCTTTGTTCAATCTTCTTTTGCGTATCACTTATTTCAAGTGAAAGTTTTTGTATGGTAAGTGCAGTACTAGAAATTTTTGTTTCAGTTACTTTGAGGTCATTTTGCAGTTTCTTTTGTGTCGTGTCGAGTGACTTAACAGTATTTTGAAGTGTATTTGCCTGTTTACTAGTTTCTTCAATTTGCTTTTGAAGTAAAAGATTCTGTGCTTCAAGTGCTGCCTTTTCTTTTTGTTTTGCCTCGATTTGCTGTCTTAATTCATCAACAGAAAGAGCGTGCACAGTGTTTAGCCCAGTGCTCAATGCAAAAAACAATATAAGAAACGAAAGTGCATAGTTATTTTTGTACATCCTCATTGCGAAGTAATTCTATGGAAGCCTTAAGTCTTAAAACACTTTCTTCTTTACCAAGAATACCTGCAAGTATAAACGGATCAGGGGATTTTTCCTTTCCTGATAGGGCATACCGGAATGGCCACAATACTGAGCCTCTCCCCTTTTCTGTTGCATAATCCCAAATAGAATTTTTAATATATTCTGAATTCCAATCTGAATTTGAAATTGACTTGATCGTACTCACAACATTTTCAAGATGGGCAACTGTATCAGGAATATTTTTTTCTCCTTTCCAGAAAAACGATTCAGTTTTGTATACAGGTTTAATAAAAAAATAATCGAGTTCATGGTTTAGCAACATGTCAGTGATATCTTGCCATCGATTAATTCTCTCTAAAATAATCGGTTGAATTTTAACTAGAATATCTTCTGTTACATTCCAAGAGTTTTCTTTCGCTATTAGAGATGATTCAATTATTTCTTTAATGATAGGAAGTGTTTGTTCAAGTGGAATCTTTTTTATGTGCTCTTTGTTAACCCATTTGAGTTTTTCTTCATCAAAAATAGCACCTCCTTTTTGGATTTTTTTAACATCAAAAATCTTGATTAGCTCTTCGATGTCGAAGATCTCTTTTTCAGTTCCTGGGTTCCACCCGAGGAGTGCGAGGTAGTTTACTATGGCCTCAGGGAGATATCCCCTATCTCTAAATTGGGCTATAGAAGTCGCTCCATGGCGCTTGGACATTTTGGACCGATCTGGGCCTAAAATAAGGGGTATATGGCCGTATATTGGCCTAGAAGCACCGATTGCCTCCAAAATGAGTATTTGCCTAGGGGTATTAGAAATATGGTCTTCTCCACGTATTACATGCGTTACTCCCATCTCATGGTCATCGATAACAACTGCGAGGTGGTAGAGAGGTTCGGTTTCACTTCGAGCAATAACAAAGTCACCGAGATCAGTAGTATCAAAGACCACCTCTCCACGAATAAGATCAAAGAATGAAATTTTTGTATTTGGGTTTTTGAATCGAATAACCTCGCTTCTTTTACCTTCTTCAGTTACTTCTTCTTTTGAGATGTATGCATATCCATCCTCAATAAGTTTTTTTAAATAAGATTTGTATATTTCCTCACGTTCTGATTGACGATAGAAAGCATCATGGCTTATGCCTAACCATTTAAACCCATCGAGTATGTTGTCCTCATATTCTTTTTTACTTCTTTCTTTATCTGTATCTTCAATACGAACAATAAAAGTACCATTATTTTGTCTGGCAAAAAGAAAATTAAAAAGTGCTGTTCGAGCAGTGCCGATGTGTAAGTTTCCTGTTGGTGATGGTGCGATTCGTACGACTATTTTTTCCATTATATTTCGTGTCTAAGTCCTATTTTTAGTAATTCCTCTGCTATCTTTTGTGCTGCGTCTGGTTTTACAAATTGCTTCGTAGATTCTTTCATTTTCGTATACAGTTCTTGATCATCGAGTATTCGATTTGTCTCAGCAACAAGGATGTTACCTGTAAGGTTTGCTTCTTCAATTACTATTGCTGCACCCGTTCTAGCATATGCGAATGCATTTTTAACTTGGTGATCCCCATTTGAATCTGCGATAGGAATTATGATTGATGGCACACCCCATGCTGCGATTTCAAATATAGCTGAGCCCGCTCGTGAGATGATGAGATTTGCGGCACCAGCAGCAGAACGTAAGGTAATACTATCGAGATATGGGTATGGTCGGTATCTATCTTTATGGCTCGATTGATAGAGAACTGTTTCTGCAACTTTTTTGTTTTCTTCAAAATTATTTTTCCCTGTTTGATGAATGACTTGATACTTTTCTACAAGTCGTGGAAGCGCTTCCATGAGCACCTCATTAATTTTTTGTGAACCAAGGGATCCTCCTATGATGAGAATCGTTGGTATAGCTGGTTCTAAATTTAGAAATTCATGAGCATTCGATGTAAGCGGCATAAGAAAGTCTTTTCTGATTGGATGGCCAGTATACGCAACCTTTTCTTTATTGAAGAATTTTGCTGTGTCTGGATATGATACAGCAATTTTTTCAGCGAACTTCGATGCCCACATATTTGTTCTACCTGGCACACTATCAGATTCATGAATAACTACTGGAATGCGGAGGATTCTTGCAGATAAGAGTGCAGGGAAACTTGCGTAGCCTCCTTTTCCAAATATAACATCTGGGTAAATCAAAAAAATATCCCACAGAGATCGAATAATCCCCCATCCTGTTTTAAAGAGATCAATAAAGTTCATAAATGAAAAATAGCGACGAACTTTTCCAGCACTATTTTTCTTATAAATAATATTATTATTGAACAATACCCCCGCGTTGTATGGGGATGGTGACATATAGTACAGTTCAACATTTACGAGTTTGTTTTCTCGAACGATTTTGTTGAATTCTTCCGCAATAGCGATAATTGGATAAAAGTGTCCACCTGATCCTCCTCCAGTAAAAAGTATCTTCATGTGTTTATGTATTATTCAGCTTTTCGAAAGCTTTGGTATCGAGATATGTTAAGGATTATTCCAACCTCTGCCAACGTAAAGAAAAGTGCTGTTCCTCCATGACTTACAAATGGTAATGGGTTACCAGTAAGTGGAAATATTCCTAGCATTGCCCCCATATTAAGGAAGGCCTGTGCTGTGATAAGTATAACAATTCCTATAATGAGCAGTCTACCAAACATATCATCAGTCCTTGAAGCAATGATTAAGCCCCTTATCGCAAAAACTACGAAGAGAAACACAATGGTAAGTGTTCCTAGGAAACCAAACTCTTCACCAGCAACTGCAAAAATTGAATCACCAATAGGTTCTGGCAAAAAATTAAATTTTTGAATACTTTGACCAAAGCCTCTTCCGGTAAGACCACCAGATCCAATTGCAATTAGTGACTGCTGAATCTGGTAACCACTTGTAAGTCCATTTGCTTGTGGATTTATGAATGTGGTTATACGTTCGCGGACATATGGCCTCACTGACGCGATTATTCCGATTCCAACAAGTGAAATAATCAAGATGGGAATTATATGCCTCCACTTACCACCGCCTGCAAAATATATAGCAAATCCAGCAAGCGCTGTAATTACAAAAACATCGGTATCGGGTTGCTTAAGGAGAACTCCAGCAACAGCTCCAAGAACGATAACGAGTGGCAATAAACCGTATTTTATTGTGCCAACTTTATCTTTTATTCCTGATACCCATGCTGATAAATAAATAATCGTAGTTATTTTTAGTAGTTCTGATGGTTGAAATGAAAAACCAAGGATGAGTAACCAACGTTTTGCACCTCCGTGTTCGAATCCGATATGTGGCACAAAAACAAGTGCAGTGAGAACAAGTGATGCAAGAAAAATATAAAAAGAATATTTTCTCAGTAACTTATAGTTAATTTTTGAAGTTGTAATCAATGCTAAACTACCTAGAAACAATCCAAGGAATGTTTGTGAAAACGCAACATTTGAATATTTGTCACCTCCCTTTGCGAGAAGTCCAAGTGAAGCTGAGCTAAAAATAAAAAAGCCAAAAACAATGAGAATGATAACAACTACGAGAAATATTCGGTCGACTTTTTTTGTCATATTTAACCAATAAGAGCTAGGATAACGCCACTTAGTCCGAACACAACTCCAATAATCCAGAATCGCATTGTGACCTTATATGCTGGCCAACCTTTCGCCTCAAAGTGATGATGAATGGGTGCAACAAGAAATACTTTTTTTCCGTTTCGAAATTTTTTCGAAAGTACTTGAATGATGACTGATGCAGTTGTTATTACAAGAGGCATTGCAACGATTGGCAAAATAAGCACCCCATAACCTTCTCCAATCGAATCAGTCATAAATGCAACCACAGCAAGGGTGATAGTGAGTCCCATTGATCCAGTTTCTGACATATAAAAACGTGCAGGTGGAATATTGAACCAGAGAAAAGCAAGTATTCCACCTACAACCACAAGACAAAATGCAGCGAGGTTAATTTGTTGTTGGTAGAAGGCTATTCCAGCATATGCACTATAAATAATCGCGAAAATTCCTCCTGCCAAACCATCAATACCGTCAATTACACCACCAGAATAAATTGCCATTGTTATGACAGCAAAGAGAGGAATAAATAGCCAGCCCAGATAAAGCTCGTGTCCACCTGGTAAACCAAGAGTACTTACATCAAGTTTAAAGAAAAACCATGATCCAACAACAATACCAATACCGCATACGATAAGGAGCCTCTTTTTAAGTGAAAGTCCTCCAGCTATATGACTCCCACTTCCCTTTACCTCAAGAAGATCATCAAATAGGCCAACAAGTGAGCCAGCAATGAGCGTAAAGAGCGGTAACCAGGTTTGATTCCTGCTTAAAAATGTAAGTTTATTACTGACTTGGCCAGGGATAAATTTTGACAGGAAGCTGACTCCAATAATGGTAATAAGTGCCGAGAGCCAAATTATCACCCCTCCCATACGTGGAGTATTTACTTCTCGGTCCTTGTGAAGTTCGTTGAAAATTGGAGTTGGTTTGCCATCGAGTGACACTTTACCTGCTTTCTTTTTCCACATCTTGTGGTTATAGAGATAGTTTGAAACTGTAGGAGTCATTCCAACTCCCACAACAAATGAAAGGACCGCTGGAAGTACCACTTTTACGATATCAGCAACAATCATATGCACTAGTATACTCTAATTTTTGAGCTTGAAAACCTTAGTTTCCTTGAGAAAGATACTGGTAAGTTTTTTGCACCAATGTTTGTACATCAGTAAATCGTCCTTCAATACTTGAGCCAAGAACAACGATGGCAATCGGCCTTGCAACTCCAGGGTCAATAATAACAGCGAGATTTCCTTGTGCTAAGTCAGTGTAGCCAGTCTTTGATGCGATAAGGCCGGGTATGGAATTAATAAATGTGTTTGTATTTTCAGCCTTGTGACTAATGTTACTTTGCGATGTGATTGCAATTTTATCTAGTTTTGTGGCATCAAAAACCTCAGGATGATTTTTTAGGGTATATGCAAATAATTTCGCAACATCAGATGCTGAGCTGTATCCCCCACTGTCATTTTTATTTACATCAAGTCCTGTTTCGTTATAGAAACGTGACTGTGTCATACCGATTTCATTTGCTTTTGCATTCATTTTTGTAATGAAGTCTTGTTTTGAAATATCAAAGTTCTTTGATCCACTATCAAGAGCACCAGCTGCTCCAGCTATCGCTGCCATTCCATCATTAGATGATGAGATCAGTGTGTAATCGATAAGATCTTTTAATTTCCATTTCTCATTGCTATAGAGTCCTGAGTCCCCTTCTTCTTTTAGAAACGCTTTATCGACAGTAACGATTGTTCCTTGTGGAAGGAGATCGATTGCGGTGACTGCTGAAAGGATCTTTGTTATGGATGCAAGTGGTCTAACTTCTGTAGAATTTTTTTCATATAGAGTTTTTCCAGTGTTTATGTCATATACAATAGCTGATAATGCCTCTATTGATACATCTTGAAATGGATTAACTTTTTGTTCCTCCGCATAACGAATATTTTGATCATTTCTAATTCCTCTTGATGCATACAAAGAAATTAAAAAGAAAATTGAAAGAATAAGTATACAAAGTAACGCCAAATTTATGAGACGTTTATTGTCTAATTCAAAAAAATCGTGTTCCATGTTATTCATGAGCTTCTGGTATTGGAGTTACAGTATCTTCTGACCCGCTTTCTTTTTTATTGAATTCTTCGAACTCTCTGAGTACATTTTCATACTCTGGAAGATCCTCAATCTTCGTGAGTCCCATATACGATAGTAGTTCTATTGTCGGTTTATAGTTGTAACCTCTTCCCTCTTTTTGATCAGCTTTTTCTATGAGACCACGGATGAGAAGGTTACGTACGATAAAGCTTGAATTTACTCCACGTATATAATCTATTTCTCGTCTACTGATTGGATGTTTATAAAGAATGATCGAAAGAGTTTCAAGGCCTGCCTTCCCTAGATCTCGAGTAAGTTCGTCCTTTGTTATTTGTTCGATAATCGCACTTGCATCAGGTGAGGTCGCAAGTAAGACTTCATCATCAGAATATACGAGGGTTAGTCCTCCATCCACATACTTTTTTTCAAGTAATGAGAGTGATGTGCGTATTTCCTCTTGCGAAGCTCCTAATAATTCGGCAAGCTTTTTAATCGAGGTTGGTTCACCTCGGAAGAAAAGGACTGATTCAATTTTTGCTTCTAGCGATAACATTTTGTGTACTCTATCAAATTAAGGAATTCATAACAATTAGTTATAGTTTGGCACTTGAATGGTTTCGGTTTCTATTTCGATATCCTCACTTATATTATTTTGGTTCGCGTTGATAATTCCCTGTTTAACGAGTTCAAGCATTGCGAGGAAGCTTACGATGATATGAACTTTTTCTTCCTTTGTGACGGTATGCTTCGCACCTGTGTGTGAAGTTTTTCCTTGTGTTTTTGCAAAATCTCCAAAACTCATTTTTATGTTTGATTGAACTTTCTCAGTTAATCTAAAAATCATTTCTTCAAGGCTAATCATTTTCTTGATTACACCTTTCTGTATGACCTCCTTTTTTGGGAAACTTTGGATCAAACTCTGCACAGTATTTGTTACATTTTGAATCGTAATTTCTTCATCAGGAGAAAATACTACGGGTATATTTTTATTTGGAAGACGGGGGAAAATAATTTCTTTTCCAAATTTTTTAGAAACATACTGAGAAAGCTCTTTGAAACGTTTATACAATTTGAGCCTGTGTTCTAGGTCATCAATACTTGCCTCTTCTTCAAGAGAAAGCGGAAGTGTCGGAAGAAGTGATTTGGATTTAATGAGGAGTAATGTCGATGCAATAAGGATGAAATGCGCTGTTGTATCAACAGGAAATTCGCTTAAGGTTTTAACGTAATTAATGTAGTCGTCCGCAACTTTTGCAAGAGAAATATCATTAATGAAGAGCTTCCTCTTTTCAATGAGAGAAAGGAGAACGTCAAGCGGCCCTTCAAATACTTGGGTCTTAACTTTGTACTCGATTGTATCCATTTTTAAAATCCGTCACTAGTTAGTTTTTCATCAATCCTATTCATGTCTCGAGGAAACATAGATGCTTCACGAACGTTTTTGAGCTCAAGTACTTGCATAGTGATTCTCTCAGCACCAAGCGCGAATCCACCTTCTGGAGGAACTCCGTATTTGAAGGCCTGTAAAAACATAGAAATTTTACTTGGATCCATGTTCCATGTTTTTACTTGCTCGAGAAGTTGTTTGTACTCATTGACTCTTCGTCCACCTGAGAGCCATTCAACTCCTCTACATATTAAGTCCATACCCTCATTGTATTCGGGTTCCTCTGGATTTGGATAAACATAAAATGGCTTTTTTCTGGATGGATATCCATAAATAAATACGAAATCAGATCCAGTTTCTTCCTTAATTATTTCGCAGATCTCTCTTTCGTCTTGGGGATTCGTATCCTTTTCACCTCGTACATCTCTTCCGGATTTATCAAATATTTTTTGTTGAACTTCACGGAGTGAAAGTGTGGGAGTTTTTTCTATCATTACTGGTAGTGTAGCGCCAAGAATCTTTAGGTGCTTTTCATTTTTTTCTGCAATTTGCTTTAAGATAAACCGTACTGTTTCTTCTGCCATATCCCGTACATCTGTCCATGAATCAATAAAACCCATCTCAGCATCGAGCGAAACGATCTCGGTAAGATGGCGAGTTGTTGAAGAAGGTTCTGCACGAAATACTTTGTTTACAGAAAAGCATCGCTCAAATGCTGACATGACAATCTGTTTATAGAGCTGAGGTGATTGTGTGAGAAAGGCCTTCTTACCAAAATAATCTACTTGAAAGACTTCCGCGCCACCCTCAGCTGTTGCTGGAGTAATAGCGGGAGCTTGGAATTCAAAAAACCGATTTTGCTTCATAAATTCTCGGAATGAATCAATCACGGTCTCCTGAACTTTAAAGATAGCTTGCACTTTCGGCTGTCTAAGAACAAGCGCTCTGTTATCGAGTTCAGTGGATATATCAACATTGTAACCATTGAGTGAAATATCAAATGGTAATGGTTCTGCTTCCGCAAGCACCTCGATACTGGTAACTTCAAGCTCTACATCACCATTTTGAATTCCGCTATTAATATTTTTTTCAGGCCTTTTGTTTACAATGCCATGTATTTTAAGGACCCATTCTGGACGAATTTGTTTTGCTTTTTCAATTACATCCTCACGGCTTGGCAAGGCAACACATTGCACGCTTCCAGTCATATCCCGCATATCAAAGAAAACCATTTTTCCTTGGTCTCTTCGCACATCTACCCACCCACGTATTTGCACTTCAATACCAATGTTCTGTCCTAGGGCTTCAATGTATGTTCTTTTCATATTATGTAAGAGTTACTCCAATTTTATTTCTAACTTCAATCATTTTTTCCTCAGCTCTTTCTCGTACTTTTTTACCACCTTTCTTAATTACATCTATCACATAATCTCTATCCTTCTCAAGTTCCGCTCTTTTGTCACGCAGTGGCGCAACAAAACGAATAATGTTTTTTATGAGAATATCTTTTGATTCTTTGTATCCTATACCGCCAGATTCATATCTATCTCTTACTTCCTCAAATTCTGGTCCATCAGTAAAAAATTTGTGGAGCGCAAATACGTTATCAGTTTCAGGATCTTTCGCTTCATCAATACCTTTTGAATCTGTTGGAATACTCATGACTGCAGATTTGATTTCTGAATCGGTTGCAAACAGACCGATAGTATTCTTGTAGCTTTTACTCATTTTTTGACCATCAGTACCCGGGATTGTCTTTACTGTATCCATAATAAGTGGTTCAGGAAGTTTGAAAGTCTCACCGAAAATTCTATTGAATTTCTCTGCAGTATCTCGTGCGATTTCGATATGCTGCTTTTGATCGAGTCCAACGGGAACCACATCAGCATCAGGTAAGAGGATGTCTGCTGCCATGAGCATTGGGTAATTAAAAGTACCAACGTTGATTTCTTTGTTTTTTGCCTCCGCATCCTTAAATGCGTGTGCCCGCATTAGGTATGGCATAGTTGTGAGACTTTCAAAAATCCATGCAAGCTCTGCAACTTGTGGAACGTCTGATTGTTTATATATGGTAACTTTGTCTGGATTTAGCCCGATTGCAAGGTAGTCAAGCGCAACATCGAATATGTTACTGCGAAGTTCAGTTGGGTTTTGTAGTGTGGTGAGCGCATGAAGATCGGCGATGAAAATGTAACTTTCAAAGTCGTTTTGCAGGTCAGCATATTGCTTCATTGCACCTAGATAATTGCCTATATGAGGTCTTCCCGTAGGCTTTACCCCAGAAACAAGTATTTTTCCATCGTTCATAAACAAATAATAGCAAAAATAGGCCTTTATACAAAACTCTCAGGTGTAGTAATTGTAAGCTAGGAAGCCTTTATCGGTAATTCAATATAGAATGTCGAACCTTTGCCTCTTCCTTCTGATTCAACCCATACTCTTCCCTTTTGGGCTTCGATCATCTGTTTTGCCACATAGAGACCGAGTCCTGTGCCTGTAACGTTTGTTTTATATGCATCTTTGTCACGTGTGAATTTTGAGAATAATCGAGGAATGATATCTTTGTCTATTCCTATGCCAGTATCTTTAATTGAAATGTGAATTTTCTCAAGGGTTTTGTCTAGATAAATAGAAATTTTTCCAGTTGGGGTGTATTTTATTGCATTATCAACGATGTTTCCGATAACTTGCTTAACCTTTCCTTGATCTGCATGAACCATATAGTCATCATGCTGTGCAGCAGCAAATTCAAATGCTAATCCCTTCTTTTCAACATTTGGTCTTAATTCTGCTACAACTTCCTCTGCTAATTTCTTTGCATCAAAATCAGTAAGATCGTATTTCATTCTTCCTTGTTCGATACGAGATATATCAAGAAACTCATTAACAATTTTTATGAGGCTTTTTGAAGAAGTGTCGATAACTTTTATAGAATTTTTAACCTTTTCTGACATTTCACCAAAATCCCCTTCAAGGAGCATCGATGCGTACCCATCAATTGCTGTAAGTGGAGATCGTATTTGATGACTAGCAAATGAAAGGAACTCTGATTTAAGTTTATCAAGCTCATTGAGACGAATATTCGCTTTCTCAAGGTCTGTCGCAAGAATTTCTATATGCTCTCTCTGCTGAATTTCCTTTTGGACACCTTTGATTAGTTGGATACCTAATACTAATATCATAATGAGTGTTCCAGCTATAATTGTATGTACATAATCTATGTTATCAATAAAAAGAACTGCAAAAACAAGTATAAAAAGTCCTAGAACAAGTATTTGAGATGAGAATATTTTTATATTAAATGCTTTGAAACGCATAATTACGTATGACATTATTCCGAGAAAAAGAACCATTCCAATCGGGCCTACTAAGTTTATTTCATATGCCTTGGATAGTTCTCCAAATAAGTTAGATAACCAAAAGATTCCAAGAAAAGTGATCATTCCAATAGTAAGAAATATTGCTTGGTGTTTTTCATCCCGATCTTTCGGGTGTTTATATTTTTCATAACCAATCACTGCAATAATTGCCAAGCAAATGAGTTCGACAATGTAAACAAAGTTCCAAAGTATTCCGACATTTGACTGGCAGTTTTTCAAATCAAATGAGCTCATGTTGAAAGTTGTCGGTACAAGTAAAAGAATCGAGGTATAAAATGATGCCACAATAAGCTTTATCGAATTCGGCACTCTTTGTTTATAAAGAAAAGTATATGTAAAGAAAATTGAAAAAAGAAAAATTAAAGTCTCAGGAATAACCAATAGCTGCCAAGCAAAGTGAACAATTTCAGCGTATGCTGCAGTCCATTGAATAAGAATGAGGGCTATCCAAGCATTAAATGCAAGTGAAAGCGCAAAGAAATACTTACCTGAATATGATTTATTACTTTTCCACCATACAAAAAAACCAAAAAAAATAGTTAATAAAAAAATAGGAATATAAGAATAAAAAAGCAGTGGAGGTGCAATACTTAAATCAAAAATTTGAAATAAGGTAGGTTTTGCGTCGGGACAAAGTAAATAATCCATAAGTATTAGTATTCTTGATTTTGAATTACTCTAAAATTTTTCTCAATGAGAGTTTGTTTCCAGAGTAACGAAAAAATAATTATAGTTAAAAAGAAAAGAAACCATAAAATGAAGTCGAATTCACGCTTTCCCTTTGTCATGATATAGTAATTTTATCATGAAAATACTGTTTATTTCAAACGATTTGCTCGCGGGTAATCTTGCGTATGTGTTAAAAAAGGAAGGATGTGATGTTAAGTTATTTATTGAAAATAAACAGCAAAGAGAAAATTTAGAAAATCTTGTACCTAAAATTGATAATTGGAGAAAGGAATTACCGTGGGTTGGTAAGGATGGACTTATTATTTTTGATGATGTTGGATATGGGAAAATTCAAGATGAGCTCCGTAAAAAAGGATATTCAGTTTTTGGAGGGAATGCTCTTGGAGATAAACTAGAGTCTGATAGAGCATGGGCGCAGTCAATCTTTAGAAAATATGGATTGTCGGCACTCCCTACGTATGACTTTACTACGATCGATAAAGCAATACGATTTGTTTCCGAGCATCCTGATCAGTGGGTAATAAAGCAAAATGGTGGGTTTTCAAAAAGTATTAATTATATCGGCCAATTTAAAGATGGAAGTGATGTTATTGTTGTACTCAACAATTATAAAAGACTCTATAAAAGTATCGGCACAGTAACATTACAAAGAAGGGTCGTAGGTGTCGAAATCGGTGTTGGGAGGTTTTTTAATGGAAAGGATTGGGTTGGCCCTATAGAGCTAAATATTGAGCATAAGATGCTTTTTCCTGGTGATGTGGGTCCTACTACTGGAGAGATGGGAACGCTAGCTTGGTACGATGATAATGAAAAGAACAAGTTGTTTAGACTTACACTAGAAAAATTAAAGCCATACTTACAAGAAATAAACTTTAAGGGAGACATTGATATAGGGTGTATTGTAAATAAGGAAGGAGTGTTCCCTCTTGAAGCAAGCCCTCGGTTCGGATCACCAATTATTCACCTTCAATGTGAGTTACATACAAGTCCATGGTCAGAGTTTTTAAAAGCGCTCGCTGATGGTAAAAATTATAAGCTCAAATGGAAAAGAGGGTTTGGAATTGTGGTGATGGTCTCTACTCCACCATTTCCATATGTAAAACGATTGAGAGATATTTCCTCATATCATACTGATATACACTTTGATAAAAGTATTGATCCAAAACTTTTTGGTAAAAAGATCCATTTTGAGGAAGTATCAATGCATCCTCAAACAAATAGATACTACATTTCAGATCATCGTGGTTATATTTTATATGTTACTTCAGTCGCAAAGACCATATCTAAAGCATCAAAAGAGGTATATAAATTGGTGAAAAAAATTCATATTCCAAAGATGTTTTATAGAAATGATATTGGACTAAAATTCGAAAATGAAGATCTACTTAAGTTAAAGAAGTGGAAATATTTAGATTAATTTAAAATAAGATAAGTTCCTGTAAGTATTATCGCAATAGAAAAAACTTTTCTTAGTAAAGCATGCTTCTGAATATCCTCATTTGATATGTGAGGGAAAAAGATCGCCATTATTACACCCATTATAAAGACAAATACAGGTTGATAGCCACTCACAGTCATTACAAGTGCGATTGGCGCTAATAAGCTTGCAAATCCTGTTGCTAAATTACCACCGAGGTTTGCAAGTTCAATAAAAATATTTAATGAAAAAAGTGTACCGCTTTTTCTTGAAATCAATCGCTTAAATTCATTTCGAAACCTTTTGTTAATAAGAAATAATAAAAGTCCAAATAAGAAATATCCCGTAGTTTGCCAGAATGTTGAGACCCAAAAGGTTTCATTCAGTGCAATGTATTTAAAGATGGTGTCATAGGTTGCGTATAAAAAGGACGAAGTGAGCATTAAAATCATTATTTTCTTTTTGAAAGTAAATGACCCCGACTCATCCTTTTCGATTGTTAGTATTGTTGCACCGAAGACAATGAGAAGCGCTGCAAATATGTGTTGTATACTGAGTTTTTCATTTAAAAATACGAGCCCAAGAATGAACCCGAAGATTGGGATAGTTTGAAGTAAGGGTACAACATTTGTTGCTTCGCCTTCGTCAAGTGCAAGTAGATAGAGTAAGACAGCAAGACCACTAATAAGACCACCAATGATAAGTATGACAGCATTCTGCAATTGAATGCCGAATACTGGTATGTTAAATAGATATATAACTGGAAGTGCAAAAAAACTAAATAATGAGGAAAAAATTGCAATACTTCCTACACCTCCTTCGTGTGAGAATTTTGAAAGTAAATATTTATCTACGTGGTTAATCATTGCAAATAAAAACGGAGCAATGATTGCGATAGTAAACCAATTCATATAATTACTAATAAATATTTTCTTTAGGATATTCTAGACCTCTTTTGAGAAAATGAGTTTCAATTTTCTTAAGTTTAAACGTATCAATGAAAAATTGCTCGATGAGTTTAGTGTCCATGCCGCTTTTACAAGTGTACACATCAGCGCTTACAAAACCACGTTTAGGAAACGTATGAACGCTTATATGACTCTCCGCAATAACAACAACACCGGTCCAACCCCCAGGATCTTTGATATCATTTGCATCTGCATGGTAAACCTCTGGTGTTGAAAGTTTATGCATACCGAGTTTTTCTGGTAATTCATTAAGGCACGAAAAAACAGCCTCTTTATTATTAAGTGACTCTTCTGACCCCCCGTATCCATCAATTGTTAAATGTTCTCCAAAATATGTGTCCATTTTTAATGTTTAAAGAAATAAAGAATACAAAACGGCATAATGAGCCATATAAAAATCATACCTCCAGTAAAACCAGAGGTAATTACTCCAGAAAAATGATATATCTTAGTAAAGAATGGATTCCCTAAATAGAAAACAAGGGTTTCTGCCGTTATAGCAATACTAATAAGGATTATCTCAATAAATTTAATCAATTTATTGTATGAGTATTCACTTGAAAGATGTCTATACAATACGAATGCTGAAAATAAGTAAAAAGCAACAAATAATACACAAAGTGTGGCGTTATTTAACTTAACTGATATTTTCATCATAGCAAGAAATGAAGGAATGGATTTTACAATGAGATGTGTAGGATAGAAAGCAAGCATACCAGAAATAAGATGTTTCTTTCCGTAGAATATACCAATCGCAATAAAAAGAATGGTAACAGCAATGAGTATTACTACATCAGTTGAGAGTGATGCAAAACTTTTTATGAAACTTAGCGCAGTGCTCATTAGAAAATATTATACACCTTTTTGTTTTAATTCTTCTATAAGCTTTCTAACATCTTTTGAAATCTTCTTCGGCATTTCTATTACGATCTTTACGAGAATATCACCACGCTTGTTTCCATATGGAACCCCTTTCCCTTTCACTCTCAGTATTTCTCCAAAGTTAATGCCCTCAGGAATTTTAAGTTTGATCACTCCATCTAATGTTTCGAGATTGTATTCGGTACCAAGTAGAGAATCCGATAGTTTAATTCTCACATTCGTAACGAGATTAGCTCCCTCTCGTTTGTAGATTGCATGAGGTTTTACATGAATTTTAATGTATAAATCACCTGTCAAACCACCAGTAACTGCTTCACCAGCTCCTGTTAGACGCAAGGTTTCTCCGTCTTCAATGCCAGCAGGAATTTTTACATACATCTCCTGATCTCGCTTTAGTGTTCCTTTCCCTTTGCAAGTTTCACATTTTTCCTTTGGTATTTTCCCTTGTCCATGGCAGGTGTCACATGTTCGTACGGTTTGAAATGAACCGATAATTGATCTCTTTATTTCAGTGACCTTACCTTTTCCGTCACAAGTCTTACAAGTATCAAATCCACTTCCCTTTTTAGCGCCAGTACCCTCGCATGACGTACATGTTGAGATTTTGTTCAAAAGAATTTTCTTTTCAACACCGAATACCGCCTCCTCAAATGAAATCTCGATATCTATAGAAATATCATTACCCCTTCGTGTCCTCTCTCTCCCACGACCACCAAAAATATCACCAAAAATATCTCCTAAATCAAATTCAAAATTTCCATTTCCGTTTGTGTATTGTGAGAAATCAAATCCACCAAAATCACCTTGGAATCCTCCACCACTTTGATTACTAAAGTTACTGCCATAAGTATCGTATTGAGATCGCTTTGTATCGTCTGAAAGGACGGTATATGCCTCGTTAATTTCTTTAAATTTTGCCTCGTCACCTCCTTTTTTATCCGGATGATATTCATGGGCAAGCTTACGAAACGCTTTTTTTATATCGTCTTTAGAAGCACTTTTATCTATACCGAGGATTTTATAGTAGTCTTTTCCCATGGAGTTATGTTACCACTTTCTAGCACTTACAAAATAGCTCGCAATGCGAGCAGTATTTTGTAAGTAGTTTTTATTAAACTTTTGGTTCTTCACCAGTCTTCTTCTCCTCAAAATCAGCATCTTTAACAGGACCATCTTGTGTACCCGCGGCAGTATCTTGGCTTTGCTGCGCTTGCTGATTCATATATGAACCAATTTTTTGTAGTTCAGTAGAGAGTGTTTCAGTTGATTTCTTAATAACTTCTATGTCAGAGCTTTCTTTATCTTTTTTTAACTGGTCTATCTTTTCTTGAATTGCAGTTTTTAATTCTGCAGGAACTTTATCACCTGCATCCTTGAGTGATTTCTCAGAGGTATAAATAAGTTGTTCGGCGAGGTTTTTTGTCTCAACGATCTCTTTCTTCTTCCTATCTTCGTCTCCATGCATTTCTGCATCTTTTTGCATTTTTTCAATCTCGGCAGGAGTAAGTCCAGAACTAGCTTCAATTCGGATTGACTGTTCTTTGTTTGAGGATTTATCTTTTGCTTTTACGTTGAGAATACCGTTTGCATCGATATCAAATGATACCTCCACTTGAGGCATACCACGAGGCGCAGGTGGAATACCATCAAGGATAAATCTTCCGAGACTCTTGTTGTCAGAAGCCATAGGCCTTTCACCTTGTACGATATGAATTTCTACAGATGTTTGGTTATCTGCTGCAGTTGAAAATACTTGAGATTTTGAAGCTGGGATTGTTGTATTTTTCTCAATAAGTTTAGTTGCTACTCCACCCATTGTCTCAATACCAAGAGAAAGTGGGATCACATCGAGGAGAAGAATATCTTTTACATCACCCGAAATAATTCCCCCTTGTACTGCTGCACCTAGAGCCACGACTTCATCAGGGTTAATAGATTTATTTGGCTCTTTACCAAAATAATTTTTAACTGCGAGCTCGATTGCTGGCATTCTTGTTTGACCACCAACGAGGATAACTTCATCAATGTCCGCATTTTTAAATGGTGATGCTTCCATAGCGCGTTTTGTAATCTCCATAGCACGGTCAATAAATTCTCGGCAAAGATCTTCGAGTTTAGCTCGAGACATCTTAATAAGAAGGTGCCTTGGACCGCTTGCATCTGAAGTAATGAATGGAATGTTCACTTCGGTTTCAGATGCCGTAGAAAGCTCAATTTTGGCCTTCTCTGCAGCTTCATCGAGTCTTTGAAGTGCAAGTGCGTCTGTACGCACATCAATACCCGATTCCTTTTTAAATTCCTCTGCAAGCCATCCAATTATTTTCTGGTCTATGTCCTTACCTCCGAGATGACTATCTCCATCTGTTGATTTTACTTCCACAACATCATCTCCAACTTCGAGAATAGAAACATCAAATGTTCCTCCTCCGAAATCAAACACAACGATTTTCTCGTTTTTCTTTTTGTTAAATCCGTATGCTAGTGCTGCAGCAGTTGGTTCGTTGATGATTCTTTTTACATCAAGCCCAGCAATTTTACCCGCATCTTTTGTAGCTTGTCTTTGTGCATCATTAAAGTATGCAGGTACAGTAATAATCGCTTCAGTAATTTTCTCTCCAAGTTTTGCCTCTGCGTCTGTTTTGAGTTTTTGTAGAATCATCGCAGAAATTTCTTCAGGGCGATAGTTCTTATCACCGATTTTCACTTCGACACCTCCATTTGTAGCTTTCAATATTTCATATGGAACAGATGTTTTATCTTTCTGAACCGCTGGATCATCAAACGTGTGGCCGATAAATCTCTTAATTCCGAAAATAGTATTTTTTGGATTTGTTACTCCTTGGCGACGTGCGAGTAATCCCACAAGCCTTTCGCCAGTTTTTGAGACAGCAACAACAGAAGGCGTCGTTCTTGCCCCCTCAGAATTTTCAATAATTTTCGGATTTCCGAGCTCCATGTATGCAACTGCAGAGTTCGTTGTTCCTAGATCGATTCCTATGATTTTAGACATACTATATGTTGAATTATTGCTGTTAAAAGACCTTTTAGAGCCGTAGTATATGAGGATTTTTCCCTTATGTCAATTAGTGTGATTCTTCGTACTGGCCTACTGTTACTTTCGCGATTCGGATAATTTTGCCATTTAGGATATAACATGGTTGTAGTACGGTAACAACGGTATGATCCTTATCTTTTGAGTCTACTTTTATTGTGCCAATTGCTTCAGCAAATTTTGGATCAAAGGGCTTTCCCAAGAGTTCCTCTATAACTAGTCCATTTTGCATGAGGGTTTGTATCAGTTGGTTATATATTGACTCCATTCCACCTCTCCATTCCTTAGGTAATGCCTCCCAAGCCTCTTTGTTACTAAATGCCATTTGGAAGCTGTCTATAACTGGGAGTACCTGACTTATAAGATCTTCATTTGCATACTTGACGATTTCCCCCTTCATTTCTTCATCTTTTTTTCGAAGATTGATGAAGTCAGCTTTTGTCCTTTGCCAGCCAGTTAAATACTCGAGTTTTTCTTCCTCGGTTTTTTTAAGTTTTTCTCGAAGTTTTTTAATTGTTTCTGCCTGGTTTTCTTCGGCAACAACACTATCGTCAAGATCAGAATTTAGATCGATCTCAATATCATGTTCATTGTGTTCATCTGTATTCATGGCACACAGTATACTTAAAAATTTGTAAAAGTAAAAAACGGCTTTGCCGTTTTTTACTATTTCTTTATATCTATCACTTGTAAAAAATAATATAAGATTATCGTTTACTCCACTGAGGTGCCTTACGAGCCTTTTTGAGACCGAACTTCCTTCTTTCCTTCATTCGAGGGTTTCTCTTAAGGAAACCTTCCTCTTTAAGAGTTTTTCGAAGTCCCGCATCGAATTTGAGAAGTGCTCGAGCAATACCATGTCTAAGTGCTTCGGCTTGTGAATATATTCCACCTCCAGTAATTTTCGCTGAAACTTTGAATTTTGCTGGTACGTTAGACTTTACAAATGCGTCATGAATAGTCACTTGCATTGCTTGAGTTGGAAAATACTCAGATCCCTCTCTTTCATTAATCTCAAAAGAATTTTTACTTGCCTCTGTAATACGAACTCGTGCGATAGAAGTTTTTCTTCGTCCTACAGCTTCAATATATTTATTTTTTGTTTCAGTATTCATAAGCTTATTCGTTCAATATTAGATTTTTGATCATAACAGATCGAAGCTTGTTCTTTGGAAGCATACCAGAAATCGTTCTTCGAAGAATCTCTGCTTTCCCCTTCTTAACAAGTGCATCTTTTAGTTTCTCAAATCGAAGTCCGCCTGGGTATCCAGAGTACCACCTATATTCTTTCTCCTCTGCTTTCTTCTCAGGGATATCAATAAGTGAAATGTTATTGATAGTAAGTTCAATCTCTGGAGCCTCATTTCTCACAAAGCTCGTAGTATTTTTCCCCATAAGGATATGCGCTGCTTCAGTAGCAACTCTTCCTAATCTTTTATTTTTTGCATCAATAGTGTATTTCATGGGATTTATACAAATTCAATCTGCGAACGTGGACTCGCATCATTCTTACGAATACCTACTTTAGTGATTCTAAGGTAGCCACCCTTTCTATCCTTATACCTTGGACCAATCGTTTTTACAAGCTTACCTGCTGCAACTTTTCCGACGTATCCGATAAGATCACGGTGAGATGCGAGCGTTCCCTTCTTTGCATAGGTAACGAGTCTTTCTGCAAACGACCTTAACTCTTTTGCCTTTGGAGTAGTTGTTTGGATTTTTTCTTTCATCACAAGTGAAACTGCGAGCGTATTGAGGAGGGCTCTGCGCTGACTTGCTGGTCTATTAAACTTTCGTACAGAATTATGGTGATTCATATCTTTACTTTAACGTTATGCCGTAATTTCCGAGAAAATCCTTAATCTCTTGGATACCCTTTGCGCCTAATCCATCAATCTCGAGAAGATCTTTCTCTTTTTTTCGTGATAGTCCACCAACAGTTCGAACATTTGCATTTGCAAGTGCGTTTTGTGTTCGGGCAGAAAGACCAACTGACTCAATTCTTGTTTTAAGGAAATCTGCATCAGGTTCAGTTTTTACTTCCTCTTGAGTTTTTCCAGATATCTCCATCACCTCTTCAGTCTCCTCTTTGAATCCAACAATAGATTTAAGTTGGTTAATCATAATCTCAATAGACGTTTCAAGAGCTTCCTTTGATGTAATAGTTCCATCTGTTTCAATGAATAGCTTGAGGCGATTGAAGTCTGTTCGATCGCCGACACGCATATTTTCAACCTCGTAACTAACTCTTCGGATTGGAGTAAAGATTGCATCAAGAGCAATGGTACCGATATCAACTCGGTTCTTTTGAAGAACATCCTTTGAAACATATCCCATTCCTTTTTCTGCTGTCATTTCAACAACTAATTCTGAGTTTTTATCAGTAAGGTTTGCAATAACTAGCTCAGGGTTAAGTATTTCAACTTGGCCTGGAACTTCTATATCTGCTGCTGTTACAACTTTTGGACCCTTAACCTTGAGTGTAAGAACCTGAGGCTCCTGTGTGAGCATCTTGATTCTAACCTTCTTAAGGTTGAGCATGATTGTAATAACATCCTCCTTTACACCTGGAATAACTGAAAATTCATGACTTACTCCATCAATTTTAACAGCAATAATAGCTGCACCTGGAAGTGATGAAAGGATAATTCTTCGTAGTGAGTTTCCAAGAGTATGTCCATACCCTGGATACAATCCGTCGATTTCATATGTACCTGAAAATTGGTCTTCTGACACAATTCGTGGCTTCGATGGCAAAACTATTGAATGATCAGACATGGTTTTGTTATTAAAAAATAAAATTATCTACTATAAAATTCTAATATTGCATTGATATCAAACATTGAATCACCTGCTGAATATTTCGGCTCTCCTTGAATCTTCGCCTCTTTCTTATCAAAATTAAATGCTATCCATGCTGGCGCTGTGTACGTCTTCAAGCGCTCATCAAGTGAAGCAAAGAGAGGCTTTGATACACTACCAGGACGAATACCGAGGATATCATTCATTGAGAGTTTCATTGATGGGATAGTGATCCTCTTACCATTTACTGTCATATGGCCGTGAGAGATCATTTGTCTTGCTGCAAGTCTTGTAGGAGCGAATCCGGCTCTATATGCTACATTGTCTGCTCTTGACTCAAGTGCTGTATAAAGTCTTGCAACAGCATTTTTATCTTTTTTTGATAGAGCCTCCTTCACTGATCGTGAAAATTGTTTCTCTGTCATGCAATAAGTAAATCGAGCTTTTTGTTTTTCGAGAAGCTGAAGTCCGAATTCCGATTTTGGTCTTGAGAAAGATTTACCGCTCTTCTCTTTTCTTGCTTGTGACAAAACATACTTCTGTGTTTGAGTTTTCTCAAATACAGGAGCTCCAAGTCGTCGTGCAATTTTGTATTTTGGTCCTATGATCATAAAATTTATACTCGTCTAGGCTTTTTAGGTTTTGGTCCATTATGTGGAACAGGTGTAGCATCCTTGATTGCAATAAGGTTCATTCCCTTTGAAAGAAATCCTCTGATTCCAGACTCTCGTCCTGATCCTACTCCTTTTACAACAACAGATACCTCTTTAATACCTATTGCTTGAGCCTTTGTTCCTACAATTTCCCCAACTTTCGCTGCAGCAAACGGAGTTCCCTTTTTTGCACCACGGAAACCAAGTGATCCACTTGATGACCAGCAGAGAGTGTTACCTTTTGTATCAGTAAGAACGATCTTTGTGTTGTTGTATGTAGATTGTACAGAAAGAATACCTACATCAGCTCTCTTTTTTGATACAGAAGAAACAGGCTGCTTGTCCTGTGCACCTGATTCCTCTCCCTCTTTAGTTATAATTCTTTTTTTACCCATTGTGTGTGAAAACTAACAAACGACACCCCCACTCCTGTTTAGGGCTGAGGTGCCATAGAACACGTATTTAACCCTTTATTAATATCATACTGGAAAATAACTGTCAAAACAAATGAAGGTTTTTATGTCTTCTCTGCTACCTTACGGCCCGTACCCATGGTTTTTCGAACGTTTCCGCGTCGTGTGCGAGAGTTTGTTTTTGTTCTCTGCCCTCGAACTGGTAGAACTCGCATATGTCTTATACCACGGTAAGCTTTGATATCCTTAAGGCGTTTGATATTACTTGCAACCTCTCGTTTAAGATCACCCTCCGCCTTTAAACTCTCGATGATTTTTCGAATGGCATTTTCCTGGTTTACGGATATATCCTTTGGTTTCAGTGATCCCTCAACCTCCGCTTCCTTGAGAATTGTTTTTGCAAGAGGACGTCCAATACCATAGAGGACAGTGAGTCCAATTTCTATTCTTTTATTTTCTGGGATTGTGATACCGAGAATTCTCATTGTTTATATAATTTAGCCTTGTCTTTGCTTATGTCTAGCATTTGCCTTGCATACCACATACACATAGCCCTTTCTTCGGACTACTTGGCATTGTGTACACATCTTTTTTACTGAAGCTCGGACTTTCATAATTTGAGCGTTTATTCTACCTATCCATTAAAATAAGTCAATGAATATCTCCCCATTTCCTATAGTCTCCGTGTAATTCTACCCTTTCCACCATATGGATCGAGTTCAACTTCAACTCGATCTCCCACTAGAACACGGATTTTATTCATTCGCATTTTCCCTGATAAATAAGCAAGAAATGGCTCTCCTTGCTCTGGTTCTACCTTAAATAATATGTTTGGAAACGCCTCTGCTACCGTACAAACGATGACCTCACCTTTTTTCTTTTGTTCAGACATTATGGGCTATTTTTCTGTTATAACTTGGATGGTAATATTTTTAAGATTTGTTGGGAAATTGCTCTTCCAAAATGGTTTTACAACTGCCTCTGCTTTCTCGATTGAAGAATACTTCGTTAGTATTTGGTTCAAATTTTTCTTAGGTTGACCCATAATATCATTTTTTACCTTGTCTGTGTCAAATAGAGCTACGAACTTAATGTCTCCGTCAATAGTAAATGTAAATTCTTTATCTTTGAGAGGAGAGAAGTTCTCTTTCTTTTGAATAGAAATATTTAGGCTATCAAGATTTGATATCGAAATATTTGGCACATCAAATGATGATTTATTTTGAGCTAGGATGTATTGTGCAAGTTTATTTTTATTAAAGATTACCCCGTTGAGTGTTCCCTTTTCATTTATTGTCACACTTGATCCTTTTGCATCAGTTTGTGGTAAAGAGTCGTACGTAATAGCTTCCCCGCCTTCAAAAAGTACGAAATCTTCTGGAACTTGCGATAGGGCCTCTTTTTTAAGTGCCTCATCGAGGTCGTTATGGATTTCCTTTTGGGCAGAAGCTAGGTCACTATCTGATACTTTATTGATAGTACCAACAAAACCTCCTGTCATCTCTGTTTTTGATCTAGCGTATACAGCTTTGTACTTCGGGTCACCCTTGAATCCTGGAATTGTGAAGTCTTTGAGTCCGATATTGTACTTTTCACCTGGTTCGTCAGCGTATACAGTGACCTCCGCACTTCCCGGGGTCATCTGGGCACCGTTTCCAGTTCTTCCAGGGACAACAACTGACTCATTTATTCTAAATATAAGCCCTTCAGGCGTCTCAAACCGAGTGTTTTTTATGAGTCTTTGTGTATTACTGTCATAAGTGTTCAAGATAACAATTTTTCCACTCGCTTTTCTCTCAACGTGTTCTTCGCCATTTGCCGGAACTGACTTTCCAAGATCCTTCGTAACTGTGATGACTTGGTAATCAAGTGCATCAGGAGAGTTTTGCTTTGCGGTGAGTACCGTACTAGCAGATGATTTCACAGTTGTAGTTTTCGGAGTGATTTTTATAGTTGCACCGGTAAATAAGCCGGAAATAGCAAAAAGTACGATAAGTACAGCAACAAAACTAGCAAACCATATAGCGTATTTTTTGATAAATGATGGTCCTTTTTCACTACCATACGGATACACTCTTGGAGTACTCTCCTCTGGTTCAATCTCGCGTTCTATTCTTTCGGCCTTTTTTGTTGAAGAAGACGAGACAGATATTTTTGCTTTTTCAAACTCCGCCACTTCGCTTCTTCGTGGTAAAGGTATGTTTCTAATAGATCTTTTTTCTGGAGGAACAATGTCCTGCAAAATATTTTTTGCCATATCAGCTATTGTAGTACAAAATGATTCTATTTGTAAACAAATTATTTCTTATATGTGTCGATAAATAATGTGTCGATACATAAAAATGGATCAGGAAAAACAAATTTTCCAAAATTTACCTCATTTGCAAATAATTCAGGTGATAATTCTAGTACTGATTCAAATGTATGCTCGCCGCTTTCATTTTTTAGAGAATCGAGATAAATATGTGCTGTACTTTGATCAAGTGTGACAAACACTTTTGTAGGAATACGTCGTTTATTTGAAAGATTTTCGAGGTTTTTTGTAAGTTCGGTATACCAGAGTCCAATAGAGTCTTTTGTTTGGGCTTTTACATCATCACGAATGTGCTCTTCCAAGCTATCAGTACTCAGCATTTCAAGGTATGAAAGTGCAATTTCTGGAGTAACACCAAATTTATTTGCAATGGATCGTATGAGTGAATTTTTCCCAATTGGAAAAGTCGTTGAGTTCTCCAATATACCATCACGAACAATTGTACAGTCAGTATTTTCGCCTTCGATATCTATGAGAAGGTAGTCTTCCTCATGAGTAAACAGTTTGTTTACCGTATTAAAGAGTGCAAGTGGAAAGGTATTAAAGGTTACTGAATCCGTATGAAAATATGAATGAGAGCGCTCTTTAATATCTACTAAGATATGATGAGGCACAATACTCATGTAGAGCGTAAGCTCAGAATGCTTCACATCATTGAGGTATGGACTCGATGTTTCATAACCATTAAGTTTAATCTTCACAAGCTCACGTTCAATCATCGTGATATCAACACGACCGAAATAAAGATCTGTTCTATTTAGGCACTCCTCCTCAAAAATTTTCTCTTCAGTCTCAATGTGCCTTTCGACGTCATTTTTCTGTAAAGGTTTCGGTTTTGAGTTCTCTATATGAATTGATTGTGTTTTTGTTACAAACCAAGGTGAAGAGAAAATTACATGAACAGTGTCAATTTTTTTGCTTTTTAAATTACGTATTTCATCTTTGTTATGGATATCAAGTGAGAGCTCATGAAATGCCTCATCAAGATATCGCTCGATAACAAGCGGTAGATCTTTTATATTAGGTTTATCTTGGATTGTAATTGGAACTCGGAGTGTATAAAGAATTTTAGGCTTGTCATCACTCATATACTGGACAAGTCCAACGCTTACTGACGCAGTGCCTACGTCACATATCACCGCAAGTTTTGATTTTGAGGTACTCCAAAATTTCATAATTTCATTATATAACTTTTTATGAAAGAGTCGCTTTAATTCTTCTGACACCAGCTGAAACCGCTTCTTCTTTTTGAATCTTGAACGCACCTAACACGCCGGTATGCTCCACATGTGGCCCTCCACAAAATTCTTTTGAGATAACATTACCATCATTACTCTCGATAAAATATACAGAGACAATATCAGGATATTTTGCTCCAAATTCCATTTCAGCTCCAAGTTTTTCTGCCTCTTCACGTGGCATTTCACGACGAGTTACTTTTAGGTCACTCTTGATCTGATTATTGACGATAGACTCAACTTGAGATAGTTCTTCAGGGGTTACCTTTCTTGGAAATGAAAAGTCCATTCGAAGTCTTTCTTCAGTTATGTTACTACCCTTTTGCTTCACGTCTTTACCA
This sequence comes from uncultured Candidatus Saccharibacteria bacterium, assembly GCA_964516975.1. Taxonomy (GTDB): domain Bacteria; phylum Patescibacteriota; class Minisyncoccia; order Phycocordibacterales; family Zambryskibacteraceae; genus CAZFAS01. The sequence continues at coordinate 90,789 of CAZFAS010000001.1, read as the reverse complement.
AGCACTTGCTGAAGCGCAGCGAGCAGTAAATGATGTGCAGTATGGAGTTTTACTGTCTGCTCATTATGATTTCCAAGACCCCCTTTGAATTTTTGCTCTGCGCCAGAGCGTGACAAGTCTTGATGAGCTTTCATTTTTTCAAAAAATTCAGCTTTATTAATTTCCAAACCTTTTTCATTTGCTAGCTCAAGTGTAAGTTCGATTGGAAAACCATACGAAGTAAATAACGTAAATGCGTCAGTCCCTTTTTCGAACTCCTTTAAACCTTGATCTAACGTACTTTGAAATTTCTCTTGTTCTCCTGTAATGACTGCAACAATCTTTTTTATATCAAGCGCATACACAGATTGATACGTTTTAGCAACTTTGTTGATCAGCATTGGGATTGTGTCATGCGTCATCGTTCGAGAGTATACAAATGCCCTGCGAAGTAGTCTTCTGAGTACATATCCCTGATCTTTATTTGATGGCGAGACACCATCTTGGATTAAGAAAACTGATGTACGGATATGATCTGCAATAACTCTCCTATTCTTTATAGGTGTATCAACTGGGAAAACTGACATCATTTCAGTAAAAATATCTGTATCATAAGCAGTCTGAACTCCTTGCATTACAGCAGTCATTCTTTCAAGTCCCGCACCTGTATCAATGTTCTTTTGTGCCAGTTTACCGATTACTTTTCCGTCCTTTTTTTCATACTCCATGAACACGTCATTCCATATTTCGATGACGTCCTCATTTTTTACTGCTACAAGAAACTCGTCATGATTAAGATCACCTATAGTACCTTTCATATCATAAAACATCTCACTACACGGCCCGCATGGCCCATTATCTCCTGGGCTCCACCAATTATCTTCAGCGGGTAGGAAATATATTCTGTTTTCTGGAATTCCAACTTTTTTCCAAATCTCTACGGATTCTGTGTCTTTTGGAGCATTTTCATCGCCTTGAAACACTGTAATGTAGAGCCTTTTTGGATCTAACCCAAGACCTTCATCTTTTGAAGTAAGAAATTCATAACTCCATGCAATTGCTTCATCTTTAAAATAGTCACCAAGTGACCAATTGCCCATCATTTCAAAAAAAGAAAAATGTCTATTGTCTCCGATATCTTCAAGGTCACCAGTTCGTACGCATTTTTGTACATCAACGATGCGTTTTCCCATAGGATGTACTTGTCCGAGGAGGTATGGCACGAGTGGTTGCATTCCAGCTGTGTTGAATAATACCGATGGATCATTTTCCGGGACAAGTGAAGCCGAGGGGATAATCTTGTGTCCCCTTTTTTCAAAAAATGTTAGGAATCTACTACGAATTTCAGATGAAAGCATCATAAAATCTATATTTGTGGCCATTATACACTATTTTTTAGAGCCAATACATCAGCCTGCAATACTGGATACATTTTTGCATTATATACAGCTACTGCTGGATGATATAGGGGCATAATCACAATTTCTCCATACGAAGCATTTGCTTTGAATATTTTTCCATGGAGAGTGCTTATTTGCTTTTTTTCTTCACTGACGTTATAGCGATCTAATATATATGCCATAGATATTCTTCCTAACGTAGCAATTACTTTTGGTTTTATAATCTCGATCTCTTTTTCAAGGAATGGAACGTATAAAGCTATTTCTTCTGGAAGAGGATCTCTATTTCCTGGAGGTCTGTCTTTTACTATATTTGTGATGTACACATCACTCCTTGATATACCAGCGGACTCAAGTAAGCTGTCTAATACCTTTCCTGACCTTCCGCAAAACGGCTTCCCTTTCTCTGACTCATTTTTCCCAGGGGCTTCACCTATAAACATAATTTGTGCATTACTACTTCCGTCACCAAATACTGGAAGCACTTTATTTATCCGTCGCTCATTGGCTAAGGCAAAATTCCCAAGATTGCGTATTTCCTCGGCAATCTTTTTTAGTTCACTATCCTTTTGCGTCGTTTTCATAAAGAGAAAAGAGTACCTGATACACCATCGTCCTTCGGCTTTGCATTATGTTTTGAAGTTGCCGATACCGCTTCAACATATTTGCAGTAGTCACATTCATCTGATGCTTTTGGTATTCTTGGATCTTCAAGACATTGCTTAATACTTACTATAACTTTTTCAATCCAATCTGTTTTCCCTGTATAAGGAATTAGTTTTACGTCAAATTCGAGCTTTCCATCAAATGATTCTCTGTCTGTTTGACCATTTACATATACAAAGTACCCAGTGTCTGAAACTTTGAATCCATTTAATCTAAAGAGCCACTGATAAATTTCCATTTGGCGCTTGTATCCATCCTGCCAGTCTGCATCAAGTGTAACCTCTTCATCCTTGGATGTTGCTTTGTAATCTACGATAATAAGTTCCCCTTCAGAGTTTTGCCATACATCGTCGATTCCTCCCGAAAGAAGCATGCCAGTTTTTTCATGAAAATACTGTATTCCGCCTTTTAAAGCATCACGCCATTCATCTATGTTTGGGTGAGAGTATGGAACAAAGTCTAGATTGTAAGCTTTTACTAAGGGGTGTGCGCTTTGAGCCTTACGATGGATATCAAATTCTTTTTTCAATAATTTATCTACAGCACTGTTCAAATTGAATGGATACCCTTTCGGTCTTGATGTTCCAAGTTTGTTATCAATATAAAAACAACGCTTACATTCAATAAATAAGTCGATTTTTGATCGTGAAAGTCGCCAATTTTTTCCGCCGTAATTCCAATTACTGCTTCTGTGTGGATTATAAAACTTAGACATTATAGTTGATTAATTTCCTCAATAACTTCTTTGATTTTTTCCTCATCGAGACCAATAGTATTTAAAAGAGATGGTTTGTCCTTAAGTGTTTTACATAAAACGATTTCTCTTTCGAGTAAAAGGTGTTTTTCACTATTTGATAAAGAAGTTAAGCACGTGAGCGGATGAAGTCCACTGTCAACTATCATATCCTGCAAGTTACCCTTTTCAGGATAATTCCAGCCAATGAGGGTTAGGCCTTTGCATTCAGCATAGTGTATTGCAGTCGTTGAAAACTTTGTATTTGTTACTAACCAACTTTCATCAACGGCGCGTTCTTTTCCGTAAAAAAACTTATTGTCTTTTAAATCATCGAATCGTGCCTTCACATACAGTGCGACTTTAAGGTCAGACTTTATACCAAGTTCATTATGGAACTTTGCTTCTGCAAATATGAGTTTGTTTTCATTCCATGCGATAACATCAATTTCGTGAGATACACATCCACCCATCACCTCTTGATCAGTGAGAACCTCATATCCTTTTTCTTTTAGGATACTTGCAATAAAATCTTCAAATGGAAAACCAGATGGCCCTAAATCCATGATTGCTTTTCGCAGTGAATATCTAACAGCTGCAGGTTTTTGTTTTTTCTCAAGTAAAAAGAATGCGTGTTTATAAATTTGGGTCGTTGACATCCCATCTTTGAGCTCTTCCTCCATATGATGCACAATTTCCTGAACGGTAGGCTCATCTGCACCTGCCTTTCGAAGTGAGTTCTCTAATTTAATATGATCAAATGGCTCTTTCTTTCCACTACCCTTAACAATTTGAATATTTGAATAGTCCATTTACAGATTATACCAGATGTTATTTTGCAGTCTTTATTATTCCCCCTCCAAGACACAAACTTTTATCATAGACAACTAGTGATTGCCCCTCAGAAACACCAATATGAGGTTTTTCAAGAGTAACGACCCAAATATTTCCATTTTTTGCTATTGTAGCTTTTTGTGGTGACTGCCTATATCGAAGTCTTATACTATATATTTTATTCTTTATTGGTTTTTCACAGGTCCACACAGTATTTTCCAAATATATAAGCTTCACACCAAGTTTCTCGATTTCTTCGGGTGTTTTCTCTGATACTGTAATTGTATTTTTCTTGAAATCTTTCGCTGTTATATACAGTGGCTTTGTCTTTTCAGCATTGTTTGTCACAGTAAATCCATGTCTCTGGCCGATAGTTAAAAAAATAGAACCGTCGTGATGCCCAATCTTTTTGCCTTGAATATCCAATACGGAGCCTCTTTTCTCCTTGAGATAATGCAGGAGAAATTCCTTCATATCCACTTTTCCCATAAAACATAATCCTTGGCTGTCTTTTTTTTCTGCTGTAATGAGATTAAATTTTTTCGCCAGTTTTCTAACTTCTGGTTTAGTGAGGTATCCAATCGGAAATAGAATTTTCTCAAGTTGTTTACTTGTTAGAGTCCATAGAAAATAACTTTGATCTTTATTATTATCCTTTCCTTCTGAGAGTATATGCGTGCCATTTACATTTAAGTTTTGAGCATAATGACCAGTTGCTACATAATTAGCTCCCATACGTTGTGCGTATTTAAGGAAATATCCGAACTTAATTTCTTTATTGCACATTACATCAGGATTTGGAGTTCTTCCGAGTGAATATTCTCTTATCATGTAGTCAACTACTGACATTTTATACTCTTTTTCTAAATCAAGAGTTACAAATGGAATATCGAGTTTCGCACACACTCTCATTGCATCGCGTCTATCAGACTTCCAGTCACACGGCATAAAATCTGGGTGCCATGCCTTAATAAAGACTCCAGTTACATCAAAACCTGCCTTTTTGAGTAAAGCAGCGGATACTGATGAATCTACACCTCCCGAGAGGCCCACGTAAACTTTCTTTTTTACAGGTTTCATGAGTTGAGATAATACCTCAATATAAATTCATTGACAATCTAGAACTTATTATGTCTTGCTATTTTTTAAAATAGAGCTCGCGATTTCTTTGGTGTCCATCAAAATCCTTTGCATAGTACATATTTCCACGGAGATCAGATAGGAAATAGAGATATGCATTCTTCTTGGGGTGAAGTGCTGCAATGATTGCACCAATTCCAGGATTTGTGATTGGTTCTTTTGGTAAACCTTTTTGATTGTACGTTGTTGTAGCAGAATCAACCTGAAGTGGCATTCCAATCGATATTCTCCTCCATAATATGTCAGCAATAATTTTTCTCGACTCCTCGGTATTCGCCTCATCTTCTATGATGGATGCCATAACAAGAACTTCGTCAAATGGATGAGAGGATGAAGCAATGTCAGTTGCTAGTGTGGCAACCTTGTCATTGAAATTCTGTTCCATTCTTTCAATCACTGCCTCGGCTTTTGCATTTTGGAGGAAAAAATATGTGTCCGGAAACATTTTTCCTTGCTCCGCTTTCTCAGTAAATACTTTCGTATCAAAAAAGGTGAATTGTTTTTTGAAAAGTTCGGCTGTTTGTGCGTTTGTTAATCCTTCCGGAATTGTAATTTTAATAGGTGTAAGACCAAAGGTGCCATGAATAATCCTCCAGGCAACTTTTTGAACGTCTAAACTAGCATCAAAAAAGTAATCTCCAGCAATTACAGAGCGTGAACCACCAAATATTGTTACAAACACTTTAAACCAGAATGGAGAGCGTATATACCCTGCCTTTTTTAAATCAAGTGCTGCTGTATTTAGTGTTGATCCCTTCTCAATCTCTACAATTGTATTTGCATGAAAACTACTTGGTGCAGACCAGAAGAAAATCTGCATGAGTGCTAATATCGCTATGATCGAAACACCTATACAAAAAATTTTCTCTCTTTTTTCAAAATGATTCCACTTTAAAAGACACGCTTGGTAATATGCTTGAATTCTGTTCATAAAAACTATAACGGAAGATTTGCAGGCGCCTCCCCTTTTTTGGAAACAATACGAGAAAATGTTGGAGTTGCTGATACTCCCCCAGGAAAATGAAAGATCGTCGCTAGCTCCTCTACCGTAAGAACAAACGGTTTTCCTTTAAAATTTTTATATGGTGGATTGAAGAAGGATCTTCTTTTATATGCATCAAAAATCTTTCTTTCACCCTCTGTCTTTCTTCTTCCACGAAAATCTTGCCACGGATAGTCATACCCTGTTGTAAAGTTTGGAGCAAAACCATTCAAATTTCCTGAACTGTATTGCTTAAAACTACCTGTTAATCCTCCGATATTTACTGCGTTAAATGAATCTTTCTCCGCCCAATACATTGCTCGTATCATCGTATCAAATGCAACTTTATTTACGTTTCTTTGTATTGCATTAATGGTTTCTTTCTGTATATCAGAAAGGCTTTGTAGTGTTGGACCTTTGTCTTTTTCAGGTTTTATAACTGCATCTTTGAGTACCTCTTCGATCGCTTTTTTTGCGCCGCCTTTCCAGTCAGGCTTTTGGGTTAAGTGAGCATCTTTAAGACCAAGTTTCTTATTTGCCTGAATAAGTATTTGAAATCCTGCGTACTCACCTTTTTTTAGTGAACCAAGGAATTCAATTACCGGTGTCATCGGATCAATTTTGAACTCCTCCTTTGGATCTTTATCCATACCATAATCAATATAGGTCTTGATTGGATATGCATCAGCTTTAGTAAGTTTAAACTGAGTTCCAAACATAGATATACGCGACGGATCGTATATCATTGTCAGTGCATAATCTGGCACCTCAAATACCTCTACTGTTGGGAACTGAGAGTAGATTTGTGTCTCGATAATATTTTTAAATTTCTTTTGTGTCCAAATAAAAAATTTTACTTGCCCTTCAAGAGAAACAAGTTCTAATGAGAACCACGGTCGAATTCTTCCTTTTAAGTAAACATCAAGATATGTACCTACTGAAGGCTGAGAAAGCGACTGAAGTACAATCTCCATGGCTGCTGGTGACTTGAGCATCTCTTTGGGCAACCTGAGCTCAAGAAGCACTGTGGCTTGCTCTGATATATACTTTGCTCGTATATAACGCATATACGTTTGTGCAAATATAGAGAAAGATACAATTGGTAACCAAATTGGAAAGGTAATCCAAATACCATGAAGTGCCTGTCTAAAAACTACCCCTCCAAACATATCAAGGAATGCATGTAGCATAACTATATTCTACAAGAAAAATATTATTTTACTATACAAAAACCCGCCAGAGAGCGGGTTTTTTTTATTTCTCGACAATATGATACTTACCGTCCTTATCTTTTGAGAAAAACTTTGGATTTTGAAGATTTACTAAAATAGTATTTTCTTTAACATATCGCTCCTTCAAAACTTTTTCAATAATCTTATCTTTTGTGAGTGGTCCGTTCTTTTCAAGAATCTTCTTAATAACATCCTTCACTACACCTGATAGGTATCCCCATTCTGCTAGAGCATAGAGGCCGCGTCCCACAAGAACAAATCGAGGATCTTTGATAAGTTCATTATGTGTTGTAGCTACATGAGCTTTTTTATTGAAATACAGTGTAATTGCTTTCGCGACTTCCTTAAAGTGAATTGGAGATCCATGCTTTCTGATAACGAGGAATGCGTAATCTCTCATTCCTTTTGCATTTACCGTTGGTGATGAAGATTTACCCCATTCTCCAAGAGGATTCTTATCAATTTTCTTGGAAAGTGAGAGCCACCTTTTTATAACTTCTTCATTTTTATATTTGTCATTCACATCCTCAACATATTCAAGGAAAGAATCAATCATGTCTCCCTCCATAACGAGTTCATCATCAGAAAGAGAACTGTAGAGTTTCTTTAGAGATGAATGAATCTTATTTGAAAGATCCTTATCAACATGCCATCGATGTTTGAACTCCTCATCTTCTTTTTCTTTCACAAATTCCTCACCTACAACAAGCATAAAATTAACATGATTTTGAGTACTCTTGTCCTTACTTACATGAGCGAGTAGATCCTCCTCGGCAACAACCGCACCAAGGGATTCAACATAAGCTTTGAGCTGATCAAAGGCCATTTTTTCCTTTGCATACTCTTTAGATTTTCGGATATTCATAAGAGAGTGATTTTCGATTTGACGAACTCGCTCTCTGGTTATGCCATACTTCTTACCTATGCCCTCAAGGGTAAGCTTCTTGGCAGAATCGTCCAAACCATACCGCTTTACGATAACGTCTCGTCCTCTGTCAGATAACACCGAAAGAAGTCGTTTTGTGACTTGTTTTGGCTTGAATTTTATGGTCTTTGAATCACTCATGATTTGCTATTTTACTATAAATAATGTGTTTTATCCGAAATACGTACTGTTTGTTGTATCATTTTATGGAAAATGAGTCAAGTAGCTGTCAAGATTAAGCCAAAACGATATTTATCAAGCGATTTTTTACATAGACAATACGAGAAATTGTGTTATCCCCAACCCACTTCTTCACTTCGTCCAAGTCCAGTACAATTTTTTCAAGCTCTTCTTGACCTATTTCGGCAGACACGTCAATGGTAGCCCTTACTTTCCCATTTATTTGGACTGCGATGGTCACTCCACTTTGATTAACCATACTTTCATCGTAAGTAGGCCACGCAGTACTATGGATACTTCCTTGATTTCCGAGAGATTCCCAAAGTTCTTCCACAACATGAGGAACGAAAGGAGCAAGAAGCTTCAAGAAGAATTCAAAATCATTTTTTCTAATAATCTCAAACCGTTCAATCTCATTTAAACAAACCATCAATGATGCCACTGCGGTATTAAAACCAAACCTTTCAATATCAATATTTATTTTATTGAGAGTTTTGTGTAATGATTCTTCAATTTTATCAGTTACAAATTGTTCAACATTCTCGTTGATTTTTTCTCTCAATCTCCACACCCTCTCAATAAACCTCCTTGGCCCGACAATACCATCAGTAGACCACGATGCAGATTGATCAAATGGGCCTAAGAACATTTCGTACAACCGGAGCGTATCTGCCCCAAAGTTTTTCACAACATCGTCAGGATTAATGACATTCCCCCTTGATTTAGACATTTTTTCTCCTGATTCACCGAGAATAAAGCCATGCGAAGTTCGCTTCATGTAAGGCTCATTTGTAGGAACAAGCTTCAAATCAAAGAGAAACTTATGCCAGAACCTTGAATACAAAAGGTGGAGTGTTGTGTGTTCCATTCCACCGTTATACCAATCAACAGGAGTCCAATATTTTAATGCATCTGACCCTGCAAAATAGTCATCATTATGAGGGTCGGTATATCGCAAAAAATACCATGATGAGCCAGCCCAATTTGGCATCGTATCAGTCTCCCGCTTTGCCATGCCACCACACTGAGGACAAGTTACATTTACCCAGCTTTCAATCGTAGCAAGTGGCGATTCTCCATTATCAGTTGGTTGGTAATTCTCAACTTCTGGAAGTACGACAGGGAGATCCTTCTCGGGAACAGGTACAATCCCGCATTTTTCACAATGTATAACTGGAATAGGTTCCCCCCAATATCTTTGTCTTGAAAATACCCAATCACGAAGTTTAAATCGGACTGATTTTGTTCCAAAATCATTGAAACCTGCCTTTTTGTATTCACGGATAATGGGAAGACCAAATTTTTCTGCAAACGCGCTGTCTCTTTCATCATCTGCCGGAACAGCCATGATTGCACCCGTTCCGTAATGTACAAGCACATAATCTGCTACCCACACTGGGATTTCTTCATTTGTAGCAGGATTGATAGCTTTTATTCCTTTCAATTCAACACCGGTTTTCTCTTTAACTTCCGAAGTTCTCTCAATATCTGTTTTATTTTTTACGTCAGCGACGTATGCCATAACTTCATCGTAATTTATAATCCCTAATTCATTATTTTTAAGAATTTCATGCTCTGGAGACACAACAAGATACGTTGCGCCAAAAATCGTATCAGGACGTGTTGTGTAAACTTTTATGTATTTATCTTCGGAGCTTGAAACTTGCAACTTAAAACTTATTTCAGCTCCTTCACTCTTTCCGATCCAATTTCGCTGTTGAGTCTTGATTCTCTCGAGATAATTCACTGTATCGAGATCACTATCGAGTCGATCCGCGTACTTTGTAATAGCGAGCATCCATTGCTCCTTCTCTCTTTTTTCTACAGATGTACCACAGCGTTCACATTTCCCATCTACCACTTCTTCGTTGGCAAGACCAATTTTATCTTTCGGGCACCAATTGATAGGCATTTTCGACTTATATGCCAAATCATGTTTTAAGAATTGAAGGAAAAGCCACTGCGTCCATTTGTAGTACTTTGGATCTGTTGTATTTATCTCGCGAGACCAGTCAAATGACATACCGAGAGATTTGAATTGATTTCGATAATTATCAGTGTTCTTCTTCGTAATAACGGTCGGTTGTAGTCCTGTTTTGATAGCATAATTTTCTGTAGGTAGACCAAATGCATCCCAACCAACGGGAAATAGTACGTTTTTCCCCTCCATGCGCCTCTTACGAGCGACTATATCCATCGCGGTATATCCACGTACATGACCAGTATGAAGTCCTTCACCAGATGGATATGGAAATTCCATAAGCACGTAGTATTTTTCTTTGTCAGGAGAATTTTTTGCTTCGTACAGCCTTTCATCATCCCACTTTTTCTGCCACTTTTTCTCAATATCTGAATGGTCGTATGATTTCATAGATTTTCCTCATACTACAAGAAAAAAGCGACTCTGACAAAGTCGCTTTTTTCATCCTTATCTTTTTATGACGGGATACCGTTCTGGGTCGACTGTTCTTGAAAAACAAGTATACCCTGCATCATGTTTCCAATTTTCATTCTCCATACCAACATAGTACATCGCATTACTTACTCTTGGGGAAGTATTTTCATTAGCAGATTTTAGATTAAACGTAGCGCACATTCTAAACGATTGTTTTCCATCAGTACTATATTCGTATTGTTTTCCAGTTTGACTATCGAGTGGAATAGAAAAATACGTTGTCGAATCTCTCAATGCATCAAGAGTAACTGGAAGAATTCCTTTCATCTGCCAGTATGACAAAATCTGACTCTGAATATTCTGAAGATCAGAAACTTTTTGTGCATCATATCGCATAAGTCGCTGATTCCGAGGTGAACCTATAACCCAAAAACCAGCAATAATCGAAAGTAATATCATAACAGCAGCAATAATCGTCCAGATTTTCCTTTGAGCTGAACTAATTTTACTCTGCAAATCTCGAAGATAATAGCTGAATATAACTAACGACACTAGTAGGAGTGTGAGTGCTTTGAGCATAAATGACACACTCAACTCTTGACCATCAAGATAGTAATAAATAACTGTGATTAAATCTCCTGCAATAACACCACCAGTAAGGAATAGTGTTAAATACGTAAGCCATTTTCTTACACTTAAATGCTTTTTTGCTATATCTACGTCATAACTCCTGTACACAAGCCAAGAAAGCAAAACAAATAAAGGAAATAACACAATAAGTGCTGCAACAGGGAAACTTATAGAAGGTTGATAATAGTAATAATTTGTAGCTACCTGAGGATACGCAACATTAATAACTGTAAAAACGAGATTAAGTAAAAATCCAACCATGACATATAGCACTACAATAACTCCTAAATGAAGGAAGAAATCGAGTGCTGACATCTTTGGTGCGCCCATTTCCTGTTTAACAGGATTATTTGTATTTTGTGGTTCCATAAAGCAATTATACTCCTAAATATGAAAAACCCCACTGTTTGCCGTAGCTTATCAGTGGGGCTTTAGACTATTTGACCTTATCTCTGTACTCAAGCTGTATGTTAAATAAGCCTGCACTTGCATGAATGAGCTCACCAAGCGCCTCGTCAGAAGTCTTCCCATTGCCGAAGATCTCTGTACGACCTTCTACTTCAGCGTGATATCCAGTTCCACGCTTGGTTATGATAATTTTCATACAGAACTCTCCCAAAGAAGATCTGCTGAGTATTGTAGTACTAATTTAGTATGTTAACAAAGAGAAACCCCACCATTCACTTTTGTTACTGGTGGGGTAATTACTAATCACTCCTTTCTCCACAAACCTCGGCCCTTCGCTCCATTCTTAAGCCCGTTGAGATAAGAAATTGCAATTTTCTTGGCTTCTTCATAATCATCTGGAGCCTCGATTGTTGCTCTTCTTTCACTAATTGTAGTAAAAGGTGCCCCGGGACAATCTGGCACTTCAAACATAACAATCCAACTAACAATTTCTTTGCTCGAAGTTTCAGACTTCATTAGTTGAGATCTCCATCTGTAGGTTAAGGACACGACTACTTAGAAAATATCATATAATAGAATTTTGTCAAATTTCTCAAACTTTAAACTCAATAACATCACCGTCTTGGACAATATATTCCTTCCCTTCTGTTCTCACCCAGCCTTTTTCCTTTGCTTTTGCATATGATCCAGCTTCAAGGAGTTTATCCCAGGCAATAACATCAGCACGGATAAATTTATCTTTAAAGTCAGTATGAATCGCTGTTCCCGCCTCTGGTGCTATAGAACCGATCGGCACTGTCCACGCACGTGTTTCATCTTCACCGGTTGTAAAATACGTCATGAGACCAAGTAACTCATAGCTAGACGTTATCAGATCATCAAATCCTGTTCCGAACACTGGATCAACTTTCACCGTCTTACCATGTATTTGGCTTGCAATCTCATCAGCAACATTCTCATTTGCTTCAGAAGTGTTCAATATATAGAGAATTGGTTTCATGGTGAGAAGATGCATACCACGAATAATCTTTTCTTCATCATCAGTGAGATTTGCAGTCTGAGCGAGATTTCCAGCTTTTAATACTTCATCGATCTTTCTCAATACTGCCTCTTCTGCAACTGCCTCTTTACTCCCACTCTTGATATCTCTTCCGATATTTCCTAGTCTTTTCGTTGCTGTTTCACTGTCAGCAAGCACGAGCTCGAGATTAATTACACCTATGTCAGACAATGGATCAACTTTTCCATGGACGTGGATGATGTCATCATCCTTAAATGTTCGAACCATCTCTGCTATGGCATCAACTTCTCGAATATTTGAAAGAAACTTATTTCCTAGACCTTCGCCTTCTGAAGCTCCTTTTACAAGACCTGCGATATCTACAAACTCAACTACTGCTGGAATTGTTTTTGCTGAATTACTAAAAGCTGAAAGCTTTCCAAGTCTCTCATCGGGTACAGGAACTACACCAACCGATGGGTCGATTGTGCAAAATGGATAGTTTTCTGCTGGTACAGATTTTTTTGTAAGGGCATTAAACAATGTTGATTTGCCAACATTCGGTAAGCCCACAATTCCAATAGATAATTTCATAATATTTAAAAATATGAGTGTTAATAGTAGCATATGTATATTACTAGACAAGATAGATATTTGTGATATTATTTCAAAAGAAAATCAAACGGGAGTATACATGATAAGCGTTATAAGAAGTGCCGCGATTATCCTGGGCATTTTTTCAGTAAGTGTAATCTTCCCGAATCAGATTTTTCGAGCCTTCCTATGGCTACGAGAATTCATAATGAACCCGAAGGTACACGAGACCTTCATCGACTGAAAACAAGCCACCTCATAGAGGTGGCTATTTATATGCATTTATTTTTCTAATGAATCTATCTGTTTTTCGATATAAGAATCAATATCTGCAATTGCACTCTTAAGTTCAAGGATGGCTTTTTTCTCATCAGCAGATACTTTTCTGCGAGAACTTGTTTTCTCAACAGCCGAAAGTTGCTTCGTGACCTCTTCAGATAGCATTTTAAGTGATCGATGAACTTTTTCCTCAATAAGTTTATGGTCTCCCCTCATTTTCTTTCTCAAGATAAAGAACCTATGCCAGCCATAATATATAAGAAGTATAAATAGAATAATAAGTGCGAGAAGTGGTGTAAGAACTGTCATAAGTGTTGTCGTATATGATCCAATCTGAAGAATAATAGGTTTTGAAACCTCAATTTTTACCTTTCTTGATGTCAAAATAATACTTCCGTCATCTTGTATTAGATTGACCCATACTGTATACGCACCTGTTTGTTCAATTGGTCTACTTACAAAGTGATACTTTGATGAACCATCTGACGTTACATTAAAGGTTTGTATGGAATCAGCTCCCCTTTGAATTGATACTGAAAGAGTTGCATTTGGATATGGCGAAGTGCCAGTTAAGTCGATGACTTCATTTACCTTAATTGCAGATGGATATGAGTCGATTGTAAGTGAGGCCGGGACACTTGTTTCAATATTTGAAGAAGTTTCAGAAACATTTCCAGCACTATCGTATACCCTTCCTACAACAGTATGTGTACCTGTCGAATTGATTGGAAGATACGTTGATGCAGAACCGCTCTGATCTGCAGGTACAACGATCGGCTTCTCATTATCAACAGATATAGTAAAGTGATCGACGCCTGACAAAGCATCTGAAGCCTGAAGAACCACAGTTGCACCTCCAAAATCACTTTTCTTAAGTTGCATTGAAAAATCTTTTGGACTTGTTGAGTCAACCTGGAGTCTGTAGTGAGTAATTGGTGACCAGCCACGAGCAGTCTTATAATTTACATGGAAGTACCAAATTCCATCATCAATTGATTCAATTTTTTTACTAGAAATTGCTGGTGTATAAAGAACACTCGTATCAGAATCAGCATGAGAGCCAAAAAAAGTCTTTATTGCAGTGGCATCACTTGGGTTATTCCATGAAAGAAGTGCTGTCTTTAGGTTGTACCATGTTTTTTGTTGTGGATGAGTTGAGGACGTAACAATAAGCGCCTGATCATTCTTTGGTTGACTTGGTACTGCAACTTCAGGCTGGGAAACTGGTACTGCAGAATTACTAATGTTAATAGTTGCTGAAGATTTAGTCGACAAAACATCAGTACCTAATCCATCATTTGCTCTCACTGATGAATCGCCAATAAGAATTGTTGCGGTTCCTGCTTTTTTTGCTAAAAAAGTAACTGATAAAATTCTACCATTATTACCTGTGTAGCCAGGATTAGGAGCGCCGCCATTAAATGAAACTTGTCCAGTAGAGTTTGAGAAAGATGGGTTTTCAACCCAAAGTGAAAATATAGAGCTACTATTGTCCACAGAAACTACTTGGAGTAAATCTGGAGGGAACTGAATTATTGCCTCACTATTATTTACAGCAACACCTTGTGTGTTTACTGCAACTGACACGTTGATGATATTACCTGCATTTACTTGTGACAGGCTCGGGATAATAGATAAAGTCGCTGAAAAAACATTACTTTGTGGTATAAAAACACAAAGCAATAAAGCTATATAAATAATTCTTTGAAAGAAACGATATGAGTACTGTGAACGAATCATATGAACTAATTATTTTTCTGCTTTCTATATAATACAATTATTCCCATTAAAAGTATTGCAAGAAATACACCAAAAAAGATTTGCTTGCTACTTGTTTGCATATTTTCGTAATTAAAAACTACTACTCTGTTATTTCCCGCTTTATCATATGCAATGACTGTAATTTTTTGATTTGCATTCTGATTTAGTAATACATATTGCCCATCAGATCTTACAGCCGGTAGATCACCTTCGATGACTTCATAATGATCGATCCCTGACTCAAGGTCTTTAGTATGAAAAGTTATAAATTTTTTTCCATCAAAAACAGAGGGATCGCTGCCACTTTCAATTATAAATTCCTCAGGTGATGTCTTATCTGCCGCCACAACATCTTTCCACTCATTATGATTTTGCTCACCACTACCCAATTGTTCAACAGATAACGTGAAGCTACTTACAGATGATTTATCGACTGTTCCCTTTCCGTCATTTCTATAACTTAAAAAATTACTTGGCTTTAAAGTTATATTCCCAGCTTTTTGTGGAGTGATAATAATATCAAAAAGTTTCGCAGACTTTGACGTAAAGCCGAGTGGCTCTCCGCCAACAAACGTAATGATATGGCCAACTTGATTATATGTTGGTTTTGTAGGCCAAATTGAAAGTTTTGATCCCGCATCACTTACATCCACTGTATAATTTACGTCCTTTGGGTCAAAAATGATTGACCCTTCAACCGCATTTGTGAGCACGTCTTCTGTGTTTAACATTACCGAAACAACGACTGTATCACCCACAGAAATTTTCTTTGATTCTGTTGTAAGAAAAATAGTAGAACCATATGCATACGTTGGTACAACATAAGTTAAGACGCTCAGTAAAATTAATTTTTGTAATAAACTTCTCATCTTAGAAATTTCTTTTATCCCAATCATACAACATGATTGAAAAATCAATAGAGTCAACTTTTCCATCTTTATTTATATCGACTTTTGGATTTTTAAATGGACCTTTTGTCTTCCAGAATGCAAGTAAAATAGAGAAATCGACTGAATTTACTTTTCCATCATTATTTAAATCTGAAAGCTTATAGGTGCCTGGAACATTGGAAATTGGCACTGGTGTGGATGAACCTCCGCCCCCTCCCCCTCCACCACCACCTGAACTACCACCGCCAGTATTACCATTTGAAGCAGCAGCTGGAGTTACAGAGTTTGAAACACTCGATGCAGTACTTGTACCAACTGCATTTGTAGCGGTAACAGTAAATGTATACGCTGTTCCATTAGAAAGACCGGTAATTGTTATTGGAGATGAAGCGCCATATACTACAAAATTCCCAATATCTGATGTTACTGTGTAATACGTAATTGCTGACCCACCATTACTTATTGGCGCACTAAATGTTACAACTGCTTGACCATCACCTGCTGTTGCGGTTCCAATTGTCGGTGCGCCAGGAGCTGTAGCAGGTCCAGATGGAATAGCTGTAAATGATTGACTAGCCTGTGATGAATCTGATCCAAAATTTACATTTATATGAAACCAATAATTTCCAGGAGTTGGAACAGTAGAATTTAATGTGGTATCGAAGTTTTCAGCTGGTTGAACTAGTTTTGCAGCTGTTGAACTAAAAATATCATCTCCTCCACCACATTGATTACTACTTGAATCTGTAATGCACCACGTATATTGATATTCATACGCAACTGAACCTTCATTTGTTATTCGAACATTTGTTCCAATTGTTGGAACAGTCGTATTTGAAAATCCTTGTATCAAAACCTGTGCTGGTGCACCTGGAGTTGCGCTTACTGGAGTAGAAGATGCACCAAGTCCAATCAAATTTTTTGCTACAACTCTAAAATCGTACGAATTATCATTTGAAAGACTTGTGACTGTAACAAATGGGCTTGTACTTACACCATCACTAAATGTTGCCCATGTGCCTCCACTTGAAAGTTTGTATTCGATAACATAATCGGTTATTGGAGTACCGCCATTTGATGCTGGTGCGGTCCATGACAAATCAATACTGCTATCCTGAACAGTAGCTGCAAGATTTGTCGGTGCACCTGGTACAGTTGCTGGAGTAATAGCATTACTTGTTCCTGATGATGTGCTTGTTCCAACTGCATTACTTGCAGTTACAGTAAATGTATACGAAAAGCCATTCGTGAGACCAAGAACCACTGCTGAATTTCCTGTGCTCGTGGCAGTATGGCCCCCACTACTTGCAGTTACTGTATATAGAGTAATTGCAGATCCTCCATTAAATGCTGGTGTTGACCATGTCACTGTTGCACTTGTATCTCCGATACTTGCAGCGACATTTGTGGGTGCATCTGGTGCTGTTGCTGGAGTTACAGAATTTGAAGCACTCGATGCAGTACTTGTACCAACTGCATTACTTGCAGTCACCGTAAATGTATACGTTGTTCCATTATTTAATCCTGTAATTGTAATTGGTGATGAACCCCCCGTTGCTGTGAATCCACCAATATTAGAAGTAACGGTATATGTAGTAATCGCACTGCCTCCGTTTGAAACAGGCGGAGTAAATGAGATTGTTGCTTGACCATCACCACGTACGGCAGTTACACCTGTTGGTGTTCCAGGTGCACCTGCCGGAGTTACAGCATTGCTTGTTCCAGATGAAGTACTTGTACCAATCGCATTTGTAGCTTTTACAGTAAATGTATATGCCGTTCCATTATTTAATCCTGTAATCGTAATTGGCGAACTTCCACCAGTTGCGGTGAATCCACCCGTGTTTGAGTACACAGTGTAATACGTAATAGCACTCCCTCCGTTTGATACTGATGGAGTAAATGTGATTGTTGCCTCACCATCACCACGTACGGCAGTAACAGAAGTTGGTGCATCCGGAACTGTTGCTGGAGTCACGGAATTACTTGTTGCAGAAGCAGAACTTGTACCAACTGCATTTGTTGCTGTCACGGTAAACGTATATGGTGTTCCATTTGAAAGACCTGTGATTGTAATTGGTGATGAACCACCATACGCAGTGAATCCACCCGTGTTTGATGTGACTGTGTAATATGTAATAGCACTACCTCCATCAGATGAAGGTGCACTAAATGAAATCGTAGCTTCACCATTTCCTCGAACTGCTGTTACACCTGTCGGTGATCCTGGCGTAGAAGCAGGTGTTATAGAATTTGATGGTGTTGAACTCGCACTTGTACCAACACTATTTTTTGCTGTAACAGTAAATGTGTATGAAGTCCCATTGGAAAGACCGGTAATTATGATTGGAGAACTTCCACCCGTAGCAACAAATCCGCCAATATTTGATGCAACTGTATATGTTGTAATCGTACTACCTCCGTTTGAAACAGGCGGAGTAAATGAGATTATTGCCTGACCATCACCTCGTACTGCTGTAACAGAAGTTGGGGCATCAGGAACCGTAGCAGGCACTACAGAATTTGTCGGACTTGACGCTGTACTTGTCCCAACTGCATTTGTGGCAGTTACAGTAAACGTATATGTTGTGCCATTCGAAAGCCCTGAAATAGTTACTGGTGAACTTGCACTATAAGCGACAAAATTACCGACATTAGACGATACTGTATAGTATGAAATAGACGAGCCTCCAGTATTTGATGGTGGAGTAAATGTGATTGTCGCCTGACCATTTCCAGCAGTTGCAGTGCCGATTGTTGGTGCATCTGGAACTGTTGCTGGAGTCACGGAATTACTTGTTGCAGAAGCAGAACTTGTACCAATCGCATTTGTAGCTTTTACAGTAAATGTATATGCCGTTCCATTATTTAATCCTGTAATCGTAATTGGCGAACTTCCACCAGTTGCGGTGAATCCACCCGTGTTTGAGTACACAGTGTAATACGTAATAGCACTCCCCCCGTTTGATACTGGTGGAGTAAATGTGATTGTTGCCTGACCATTTCCTCGAACTGCCGTAACAGAAGTTGGTGCGTCTGGGACGGTGGCAGGTGTAACAGAGTTTGTAGTTGCGGAGGCAGAACTTGTTCCGTACGCATTACTTGCTGTCACGGTAAATGTATATGTTGTGCCATTTGAGAGGCCAGTTACTGTAATTGGTGAACTTCCACCGGTTGCAGTGAATCCACCAGTATTAGAAGTGACAGTATACGTTGTTATCGCACTACCACCATCAGATGCAGATGCTGTGAATGAAATCGTAGCTTCACCATTTCCGGCTGTAGCACTAACAGATGTTGGAGCACTTGGTACAGTAACTGGCATCACAGAATTTGTCGGACTTGACGCTGTACTTGTACCAACTGCATTTGTGGCAGTTACAGTAAATGTATATGTTGTGCCATTTGAGAGACCAGTTACAACGACAGGTGATGACCCAGCATATACTGTAAATCCACCAGTATTAGACGAAACAGTGTAATACAGGATTGATGAATATCCATCATTTACTGGTGGCGAAAATGTAACCGTAGCTTCGCCATTTCCTGCAGTTGCAGTTCCTATAATTGGTGCATCTGGAACAGTAGCAGGTGAAATCGAATTACTTGCAGATGATGCTGTGCTTGTGCCAATCGCATTTGTGGCAGTAACAGTAAACGTATACGAAGTCCCATTAGAAAGACCTGTGATTGTAATTGGCGAACTTGCACCAGTTGCAGTTAACCCACCAATGCTTGAAGTAACCGTATATCTAATAATTGATGAACCTCCATCAGATGAAGGTGCACTAAATGAAATCGTAGCTTCGCCATTTCCTCGAACTGCTGTTACACCTGTCGGTGCATCCGGAACTGTTGCCGGAGTCACGGAATTACTTGTTGCAGAAGCAGAACTTGTACCAATCGCATTTGTAGCTTTTACAGTAAATGTATATGCCGTTCCATTATTTAATCCTGTAATCGTAATTGGCGAACTTCCACCAGTTGCGGTGAATCCACCCGTGTTTGAGTACACAGTGTAATACGTAATAGCACTCCCCCCGTTTGATACTGGTGGAGTAAATGTGATTGTTGCCTGACCATTTCCTCGAACTGCCGTAACAGAAGTTGGTGCGTCTGGGACGGTGGCAGGTGTAATTGAATTACTTGCAGATGATGCTGTACTTGTCCCAACTGCATTTGTTGCTGTCACGGTAAATGTATATGGTGTTCCATTTGAGAGACCTGTGATTGTAATTGGTGATGAACCACCATACGCAGTGAATCCGCCTGAGTTTGATGTGACTGTGTAATACGTAATAGCACTTCCTCCGTTTGATACTGGTGGAGTAAATGTGATTGTTGCCTGACCATTTCCAGCAGTTGCAGTGCCAATTGTTGGTGCATCCGGAACTGTTGCTGGTGTGACAGAATTTGTAGTTGCTGATGCTGAACTTGTCCCAACTGCATTTGTTGCTGTCACGGTAAATGTATATGGTGTGCCATTTGAGAGACCAGTTACAACGACAGGTGATGACCCAGCATATACTGTAAATCCTCCCGTATTAGACGAAACTGTGTAATACAAAATCGTTGAACCTCCATTTGAAACAGGCGGAGTAAAGGTTATTGTTGCCTGACCATTTCCAGCAGTTGCAGTGCCGATTGTTGGTGCATCCGGAACTGTTGCTGGTGTGACAGCGTTACTAGTTGCTGAAGAGACGCTGGTACCATTTGCATTTGTTGCTGTAACAGTAAATGTGTACACAACGCCGTTTGTTAAACCAGTAACAACTATAGGTGAAGCCCCTGCAGTTGCTGTAAATCCACCAGGAGAAGATGTTACGGTATAAGATAGTATTTGCCCACCTCCCATATTTGCTGGCGGAGTAAACGTGATTGTCGCCTGACCATTTCCAGCAATAGCAGTAACATTTGTTGGAGCATCTGGAGAAGTTTGATAATTAAAGTATGGATATGTTGATGCCGCCACAATGTCCCAAACTGGGAAAATGGTGAAGTCCCAACCAACAAATGTTGCTTGCTGTTTCATCTGCGTAGTAGTTTTTCCTACTGTGTTTGTCGGAGTTGTTGCATTCCCCGCTCCATCAGTTTTTCCTGAAGTTGTAACATCCCAATAACTTGATGCCCACGTTCCACTTACAGGATTGCCGACAATACCACCCGCATACTGGAGTGCTGCTGAAGATCCGGCTGCTCCAGTTGAGCCAGCGCTACCTCCTGAACCTCCTGTTCCTGCTGCACCACCTGCCCCACCTACGCCACCTGATGACTTTGTTGCTGTTGGTACGCCAACAGAATACGTACTTGATGCAAGTGAAGTTGCATGGCTACCAAGCAACCCTCCAACTAAAGCGTTTGCACCCGCTCCACCTCCTCCACCATTCGCACCACTTCCATTTGAGCCAACACTTCCACCACCAGCTGCGCCACCATTACCACCAGCACCTCCAATTCCACCAGCACCAGGAATACCCGCGCTCGCAATAATATTTCCTAATGCATACGCGTTAGTAATTGCACCTGTATTATCACCAACCAAACCTCCTCCTGTTACTGCGCCACCATTACCACCAGCACCTCCTAATGAGCCAGCTTGACCTGCACCGCCATTTCCAGATCCGCCGGATCCACCAGTTCCTCCATTACCACCAGATCCACCAACGCCACCATCTGCACCATTTCCACCAGTCATCGTCACAGTTGTGGATGCATAACTATTACTAAATGATCCTGTGGTTATATTTGAACCAATGAGACCTCCCGCTATACTTGCTCCGCCAGCTCCACCTGCACTTCCAACAACACTTGCACCTCCAGCTCCACCCGCAAGAGTTCCACCATCTCCACCAGTTCCCGCTGTTCCTCGAATACCTGCTGCACCACCCGCACCTCCAAAAGTTACAACACTTCCAGCTGTCCATGAATTAGAAAGTACACCTGCAGTAAAATTATATCCGATCAAACCTCCAGCATGAAGAACTCCTCCATTTCCAGCATTTGATGTTGCTCCCTGATTTCCACCTATACCACCTGCACCACTTGCACCTCCATTACCTCCATTACCTGCATTACCACCATTACCAGCGGCACCACCATTTGATCCTGTGACAGAAACTGTACCAACAGAATAAACAGTAGAAATTGTACCGAAATTATAACCTGCAAATCCTCCACCATACTTAACACCTCCTACCGTCCCTGCACCACTTGCGCCTGCATTGCCTCCTGTACCACCTGTTCCTGCAGACGCACCATTACCACCATTGCCACCATTGCCACCAACACCTCCTGCACCTCCAGCACCACCACTTGCAGTCACGGTTCCAAGAGCGTATGAATCTTTTATTACTCTTGTGGTCTCATTTCTTCCAACAAATCCACCAATATAAGCGATACCTCCTGCGCCTCCAGCAGTGGCTGAGCCACCTACTCCTCCATTTCCTCCATTACCCGATGTTCCAACTGCACCATTTGCACCATTACCTCCGTTTCCACCAGCGCCACCAGTACCCGCAACTCCAACAACATTTGATGTCGAATATGAATATAGAAGTACGGTTCCATCATTTCTTCCAATCAAACCTCCTACATATAATGTGCCAGCAGCACCAGCAGTTGCACCTGCACCAGCAGCTCCACCCGCAGCAGCTATACCTGCACTTCCTCCATTTCCACCTGTACCACCTTGACCTCCATTTCCACTTGTTCCACTTATCGTTGTGCCAGTTGAATAACTCGTTGTAACTGTGTTAAGTGCATTTACGTTATATCCGATAAGTCCTCCCGCATAGCTATCGCCACCTGCACCAGCAGCACCTCCAATTGTTCCGGGTCCTCCCGTACCTGTACTTAATGATGCATCACCTCCATTTCCACCTGTACCACCCTGACCACCATTTCTTGCAAGCGAAGTTACACTTCCAGCTGCATATGAATTAAGAATTACGCCGGTTGCTGCATTAATTCCAACAAGCCCACCTGCGTATGCTGCACCTCCAGCACCAGTGGTACCAACTGTTCCTCCACCAGCCGCTAACGTTGCAGTACCACTATTGCTTGCTCCACCAGCGCCACCAGTACCCGCAGATCCAACAACACCACTTATTGAATTAACATCACCAGTAGCATAGGATCCACTTTCAATTACACCACCACCAGCAAGTGCTGCTGTTCCGTTTGTACCAATAAGCCCTCCTGCATACGCAGCACCTCCAGCTCCAGACACTCCACCTGATCCACCAACACCTCCGATTGATGCTGTTCCACCAGCGCCACCAATTACTCCATTTGCACCATTACCACTTGCTCCACCAGTTGCACTTACTGATAAAGTTGAATAACTTGCTGTAACTAATTGGTTATTACTTGCTGTTGCGTTCAGTTGTGCAATTAATCCTCCAGCATATGCCGCACCTCCAGCCGCACTTGCACCAGATGCTCCTGTTGTTCCTCCTGCACCTGACCCACCTGCAGTTGAACTTCCTGCACTTCCACCAGCACCTGATGCTCCACCAATTGCAGTAACTGTACCATTTGTTGCAAAGCTATTTTGATAATGCACAAAACCAGTTGTCACACTTGATAATCCTACAAGACCTCCAGCATCTGCTTCACCACCAATTCCTGATGCACCTCCAGCTCCACCTGCACCACCGATTGTTCCTCCAGTACCACCATTACCTCCTTGATTCCCAATAGAACCTACTCCTCCCTTTGCACTTACTAAACCAGTTGAATATGAATTTATTATGTCACTTTGTCCTGGCGTTGTTGTAATTCTATTTATGCCTATAAGCCCTCCTGCATAAGCCGCACCTCCAGCTGGTGGAGTTAACACTGCTCCACCTCCAGCTCCACCTGCTGCACCACTAGCAGATGCACCACCATTACCGCCAGTCCCTTGTGTCCCACCGTTTCCTGCTGTTGAACTTGCATAACCCGTTGCATATACAGAAATATAATCTACGGATCCTGTTGTTAAGTTACTGAGCCCAACAAGACCGCCAGCATCTGCCTCACCGCCAACACCCGCGACTCCACCAAGTCCACCAGCTGCTCCAGCATGAGTTGAACTTCCTGTTGATCCATTTCCTCCATTTCCACCTGTACCACCATTACCACCATTACCACTTGTAACTGAAACGTTTCCACTTGCGTATGAATTTGCAACTTGTATAACCTGTGTGGTACCTGTGATACGTCCTACGAGCCCACCACCATATGCAGCCGCTCCTGCTCCACCTGCACCACCAACACCCGCAACAGCAGCAGTTCCACTTGATTGACTCGCACCAGATGTTCCTCCATTACCACCATTACCTCCATTACCACCATTACCGCTAACTACTGAAATTGTTACAGTTGAATATGAATTACCCTGTATTGAACCAAGTGTTGGTAAGTAATCACCAACAAGTCCACCGAAACCTCTCACACCTCCAGCTCCACCTGCACCACCAATTGCACCAACACCTCCGTTATTTGCTCCAACACCCGCACCTCCATTTCCCCCATTACCTCCTGTTCCACCAGTCTGCTCAGTTCCAGAAATACTGAGAGATTCTGCGTATGATGATGTTATTACTCCTGAGCTAAATCCAAGAAGTCCTCCAACAAATGCTCCTGATGATGCACCTCCTGTTCCAAGCGTAGCTACTGCTCCCGCACCACCTGCTCCACCTGCAACAAGACCAGATCCACCACTTCCTGCATTACCACCATTACCTGGAGTTCCTCCAGTTACTGTGATATTGCCTTTTCCCGTGCCAGCATCATAGCTTGCATAAGAAGAAACAACATCAGAAGTTGTGTATCCAATAAGTCCACCAGCATAAATTATTCCAGATGCACCTCCACCACCAGGAACACTTCCCGCAGCTCCGGTATTTGCACTTGCAGTAATACCATTTGTACCATTTGCACCAGATCCACCAAATAGATTAAGTGTCGTTTTAGAATATGATCCGCCCTCAACAACACCAGTTGTATAACCAACAAGTCCACCTGCATATACAGATCCACCTGCGCCTCCTGCAGCACCTGCTCCACCAGCACCATATACTGCCGTACCTGTTCCCACTCCACCAGTTCCACCTAGTGCAGCTGAACCGCCAGTACCTCCTGTCGCTGTTACTGTACCAGTCTGAGCATAACTACCAGTAATTGTTCCTAAAATATTTTGACCAACAAGTCCACCAGCCTGTACTGATCCTGCAAGACCAGTTGCTGCAGCACCTCCTGCTCCTCCCGCACCGCCAACTCCACCAATATGATTTGTACCTGAAGATCCATCACCTCCATTTCCTCCAACTCCTCCATTTCCTCCGTTACCACCAAGAGCTGTAACATTTGTTGTCGCATACGAGCTCGTAATAACTGCAGATAATGCTGTTACTCCATTTCTTCCCACAAGACCTCCAACAGAAACCGCACCGCCAACTCCACCGTTTGCACCTGCACCGCCAGCAACAGCTGTACCGTTCGTAATACTTCCAGATGCTCCACCATTACCGCCCGCTCCACCATTACCACCATTACCACTTGTAGCAGAGATAGCACCACCACTATGATATGAACTAACAATTGATGAGGTGTTATCACCAACTAAACCTCCTGTGTAATTTACACCTCCATTTGCTCCAAGTGTTCCTGCGGTACCAATTGTTCCTGTCACTCCTGAACCTCCCGCACCTCCAGCACCTCCTGCGCCAGAGTTACCTCCATTACCTGATGTACCTTGAATTATTCCAGTTGAAAATGAATTTACAATGTCACCTGAAGTTACGAGACCAACCAAACCTCCGGTGTATGACGCTCCACCTAGTCCAGCAGCACCTCCTGCTCCGCCAGCACCTCCAACCTGACCTGCTCCGCCAAGTGCACCTGCTCCGCCATTGCCAGCATTACCGCCATTACCTGCAATAACAGTGACATTACCTGTTGCAGATGTTGATGCGATTGATACTAATGCATTTGTAAACCCAACAAGTCCACCACCATATGCAAAACCTCCTGCACCTCCAATTCCACCTGCACCTCCTGCACCTCCAACAACTGCACTTATTGCTGCACCTCCTGTACCTCCAACTTGCCCTGTACCACCATTGCCACCATTTACAGTAACATTGCCAGTTGCATATGAATTAAAAATATTTTGTGCAGCACCAGAGTTATATCCTTCAAGTCCTCCACCATATACCGCAACACCAACTGCACCTCCTCCACCCCCTCCACCACCTGCACTTCCTGCTGCTCCGTTTACCCCAGCAACACCTGCACCCCCATTTCCTCCTGAACCTGCAGTAACGGACACATTATTCGTTGAATAAACTGTATCAATTAATACTGATACTAATGAATTGAATCCTATAGCACCGCCAGCGTATACAGGTCCTACAACTCCTCCAGTACCACCTGCTCCACCTACTCCATTTTTTCCACTACCAGTACCTCCTGCACCTCCTGCAGCACCCGCACCACCAGTACCGCCATTTCCACCTGAAGTTACTGTTATTGTTCCACCAACTGCTTGCGACTTTTGAATATTACCGTTTCCCTGTCCAACAAGTCCTCCAATGTACACAGCTCCACCAGATGAACCGTTACCACCAGCACCACCCACACCACCAGCATGTCCACCAGTACCTAACGTTCCATCTCCACCAGTACCTCCCACGCCACCATTTCCACCATTTCTACCAGTTGCAGTTAAACTTCCAATTACTATTGAATCAACAATTACACCAGAGTTGTCTCCGACAAGTCCGCCAATGTATGTTGCACCTCCAATTCCACCAGCACCACCAGCACCCGCAGTTGCTCCCGCTGAACCAGAAACATTTCCTGATGCACCAGCATTTCCTCCTGTACCACCCGTTCCAGCAACACCGCCAAGTGCATTAATTGATGTAATCGTATACGTGACATCATGGATTACTCCAACATTTAGTCCCATGATTCCTCCACTTGCTGCAAGTCCACCGTTTCCTCCTGCACCTGCTATTCCTCCCGCTCCTCCTATTGCACCAGTTGAACTTCCACCATTACCTCCATTACCTCCGTTTCCGCCGTTGCCACCAGTGCCACCAAGTGAATTCACACTTCCAGTAGTATTCGGAATTGAAATTGTTGTACCAAGTACACTATCGTTTCCAATCACTCCTCCTGCGTATGCAGCACCTCCAGCAAGTCCCACTCCACCACCAACTCCTGCAACTCCAACAACACCTGCTCCACTCGCGCCTCCATTACCTCCATTACCCCCATTACCACCAGCACCGCCATTTGCATAAACACTTCCACTTGCATAAGAATCTGAAGCGACAGATCCAGAATTAAATCCAACTAAACCCCCTGAAGCTGCAACTCCACCTGAAAGTCCTGGACCTCCAGCAATGCCGACACCTCCAGTAAATGCACCTGTTGACGTACCACCAGATCCGCCTGTTAAACCACTTGCACCAACACCACCTGTTGAAGTCGCATTGCCACTTGCATGTGAAGCGCTTTGAATAATTCCGTTTGTTGAATTAAAACCAACAAGTCCACCAGCGTATGCTACTCCTCCGAGGTTCGTTGTAGCAGCACCAGCTGCACCTCCCGCACCTCCTGCTGAAGTACTACTTGTTCCACCGTTTCCACCACCACCATTTGAGCTTCCTGCACCACCACGTGCAATCACATTTCCTGTTGCATATACATTGCTTATTATTCCAGTATTCATTCCAACAGCACCTCCTGCATAACTTGCAGCACCCACAACACCAATACCACCTGTTCCGCCAGTGCTTGCATAACCACCAGCACCACCAGTTCCACCATTACCCGAAGAGCCCGAAGTTGAACTTGCAAGTATAAATGCATGAGAGTTATTTATTGTTCCTGCAGAATTAAATGCAATTAATCCACCAGCGTAACCGATTGCTCCTGCTCCACCTGCTCCACCTGTACCTCCAGTAGCGCCCAATGCACCTGTGCCTGCTACTCCACCTGCACCTCCAGTATTACCAGCACCACCTGCACCTCCAGCGGCAGTTGCTGATCCAGATTCAATATATGTATTTGTAATTATTGCTGTATTTAATCCTGCTATACCTCCTGCGTATGCAACTGCACCTGCTCCACCTGCTCCACCGTTTGCACCTGCTGCTCCAGTACTTGATGAACCTCCTGTTGCATTACTTCCACCAAGACCAGCAGCGCCACCATTTGCACCCGCTGATGCTGTCGCCAAAATTGTCCCACCCGCATAAGAATTCTGGATAGTGTTTGTGTTGTTTCCAACAATACCTGCAGCATATGCAATTGCACCAGCGCCACCCGCTCCACCTGCACCACCTACAGCTCCAGCACCAACAAATGTTCCAGCTGACGCACCTCCGTTACCACCAGTTCCGCCAACTTGTGCACTACCTGCAGTTGCAGTTACATTTCCTGTTGAATACGAATTTGCTTGAATTACTCCCGCACTTTGTCCAGCAACACCTCCTGCTGTTGCAACTGCACCAGCGCCACCAGCACCGGCAACAGTTCCAGTTCCACCTGCAAAATTTGTACCACCATTTCCTCCGTTACCGCCATTTCCTGCATTACCGCCATTTCCTGCAATTGCAATTACATTTCCAGTATTGTAACTATTTGTAACAACACCAAGTACTATATTTCCTGCAACTCCACCAGCGAATGCAGCTCCTCCCGCACCACCCGCTGCACCAGCACCGCCCGCTCCTCCAGTTCCTGCTGACCCAGCGCCACCATTTCCTCCGTTACCACCATTTCCTCCGTTACCACCGTCTGCTGTAATTATCCCAGTTGAATATGAATTTGTAATTTCACCATTGTTCAAATATCCAACGACACCACCAACATAAGCAATACCTCCTGTTAAACCGACACTTCCACCAATTCCAGCCACACCTGCTGTAAATGTATAACCATCACCACCGTTTGCTCCCGCACCACCAGTTCCTGATGTTCCGGTAACATCAGATGTCGAATACGAATTAATGATTGTTGTACCTGTATTATTTCCAACAATACCTCCCGCATATACAACACCTCCGATAATTGCAGTTCCTGCAGCACCAGCAGTTCCTCCTGACCATGTACCACCGGCACCACCTGCTCCTGCTGCACCTCCATTTCCCGCAGTTCCATTTATAGCACCAGTAGTGTGATAACTATCAGCTATTGAAAGGGTACTGTTACCCGCAATACCTCCTATATATAGTATGCCAGCAGCTCCTCCAGTTCCCCCGGCAAGACCTGCAAGTCCTGTTTGTGCTGCCACTCCAGTTCCCCCGGCACCGCCAGTACCAGCTTGTGCACTAACTGCATTTGTCGAAGATGCCGTTTGTATAAATCCAGTGTTACTACCAACTAATCCACCAGCGTATGTTGAAGTAACAGCTGCAGATCCTCCTGTACCAGAAGCGCCACCTGCACCTGATGTACCAGCTGAACCCTTCGCTCCTCCTGCACCACCTGTACCACCGATTCCACCATTACCGCCATTTACTGTGATGAGCCCAGTATTTGAACTTGCGGAAATTACAGTCCCCGCATTCAAACCAACTAATCCACCTGCGTATACAGCACCCCCCGCACCACCATTTCCGGCAGCACCCCCAACACCTCCAGTACCTGATGTAGTTAAACTAGCACTACCACCGGCACCACCAGCAGCACCATTTCTTCCCGCTGATCCAGTGGCTGTGACTGTTCCACTTGCATACACAATGGTAGATGTACCGGTTATGATTCCAGATGTACCATTTTGAGCAACAAGTCCTCCAGCATATGCTATTGCTCCTGCACCTCCGGCTCCTCCTGTTGCGGTTGCACTTGATGCAGCAGTTGCTATTGAACCTGAAGCTGAGGCGCCACTTGCACTTCCTGCCGATGCTGTACCTGGTGTTCCTGCAATCGATTGAACATTACCAGTTGCAAAGCTTCCATTTTGAATTGTCCCTAAATTGTTTCCAACAAGTCCACCTGCATATGATGCGCCAGCTGCACCTCCTGCCGCACCTGCGCCTCCAATACCACCAATATTTGCACCTCCAGCGCCAACACCAGCATTTCCTCCAGTTCCCGATGTACCAGCATTACCTCCCGCACCTCCCTTTGCTGTAACATTTCCAGTTGCAAATGATGAAGTGATCGTCCCAGTCTGAACCCAGCCAACAAGTCCGCCAACATATGCAATGTTTCCTGCACCCGCAACTCCCGCAGCACCACCGGCTCCTCCAATACCTGTTCCAACACCCCCAACTGATCCGTTTCCACCGTTACCTGCATTACCACTCGATCCGCCAGCACCACCAGTACCTAAAATAGTTGCCGAACTTGTGGCAGTCGTAATACTTCCTTGTTGTGAATACCCGACAATTCCTCCCACATATGCGAGTCCACCAGTAGCAGCCGCATTACTTACCGCATTTCCTCCAGCCCCGGCAGTGTTTGATCCGCTATTTATATTTCCTCCATTACCACCATTTCCACCATTTCCACCAGCACCACCTGCACCGGTAATACTTCCTGTCACACTTACATTTGTAATTGTTCCAGTGTTATAACCAGCAATACCTCCTAAATATAAAGTACTTCCTGCCGTACCAGCACCACCTGCTGTTCCAGCTGATGTTGCAGATCCATCAGAACCTGATGAACCTGTTGATCCTGCTGTTCCATTTGTACTTGTTGCTGCGATAGTAACATTCGAAAGATTTACATTCTTAACGACATTTGTAATGTATCCAAACAAACCAACATAACTTGATGTGGTAGTACTAATAAATAAGTTACTAATCGTGTAACCATTACCGTCGAAAATTCCTCCGAAGGTATTTGGGAATCCATTTCCGATTGGATCAAAACCTGCACCAGAATTCCACCCAGTAGTTGTAGCAGCATTAATATTATTATTTAATTTGTATGCACTTGAAGTTGAAGTCTTCATTCCTTGCAAACCATACACATCATAAATAAGAAAAGGATCTGAACTAATTCCTAATCCTGTGTATCTTCTAAAAGTTCCCGCATTAATTGCAAAACTTCCCGTGACAGTAAGTGTATTTGTTCCAGGATTTGTTGCAGTAAATGTAACTGCGGAATTTTGTACATAATTTCCAGATTGACCGCCAGAATTTGTTATCGTGAGATTTGCATTTTGAATAATGGTGCCTGTATATGCACTAATTGTCATTGAACCAACAGTAGCGCTTGAATCAATGGTGACAACTGTCGCAGCTCCTCCTGATGAAGCATCGAAAACTACATTACTCGTAGCATCAGGAGCGTTACCGGCGCCAGGAGCTCCGCCAGATGAAGATGCCCAGTGATTTGCAGCATCTGACCAATTACCCGTTCCGCCAACCCAATAAGCTGTTGCTGGTGCCGGATCAATAATTTGATCAATATCAACATCGCCTATTATTTTCAAATCAAAAGTGTCAGTAGATGTAGACAAGTTAGTAAGCAATACTCGATACTTACCTTCATGGTCTATTGCATCGAATACAGCAACTAAATCACCATTCAAAGTATATACTTCAATCTTTACTGATGATCCTTCATTATGTGGCTTAGCATACAATGTTATATCTTTCGTATTATCCAAAATATGTTCAAATGTCGCACGAACGAATTGACTATCAGATAGATAAGCATAGGTACCATCTTTATCCTTTACTTGGTCATAAATATCAGCAATGACATTCTTGTTTGGATCAAGCTGGAGCGCATGCGAAATGTAAATAATAGAAAACGTCTGCGTAGATAAATGAGGTACGATCCACTCAATATGATCAATGTATCCATTTCCGTCTTCATCAAGAGCAGTAAACTGCATTTCCTGATTTCCGTTGTTCTGCCACTTCACTTGTATTTGGTTTTCCTGACCAATTTTAAAGATCTCTGGTATCTCCGTTTTTACGGGAATATTAACCATAGGAGTAATAAGCTCTTGCTCGGGGGTTGCTGAGATCGTCAAAGTCTTTCCTGTCTGTGTGTCTTGCTCGACAATACTTGGAACCGTTGATGTTGGCACACTACTACTAGAAGCGCCACTTACAGCATCTAGACTCGGTACAAAAGAAGAATCACTAGAGTTCGGAGTAGAAGTAGCAGCGAAAGAAGGAGTCGACGATCCCGATTCATCAATCACCACATTATTTGGCAATGTTGAATCCGTTGTTGTTGAAACAGCTATTTCCGATGTGGAAGTTGCTATAACATCTCCAGCCTCATAACTTGATTCGACATTTGACGTGGTAGCTGAATCATTGCCAACAACCTCTGGTACTGATGTACTAACAACTGGATCTACAATAGAGTTCTCCTGTTGCGCGCCTTGCTGTTCAGGAACGGTCGAAGTAACCACACTACTCACTTCGGTTGTCACAATGGCATCAACATTACTTGCTTCGTCAGCAAAAATTATGCGTGGAGCAATTGCAAAAATAAGTACAAGAACAACAGTAAAATATACTGAAGATATTTTTAAAATTTGCCTTGGTAAAAATCGAAAAAACATACACACAAATGGTATCAATATTCACTCTGAGGGTAAATTAAATTTGGTCAGATTTGTAAGCATATTTTGAATCAATTTTTTAAATTTTATAGAAAATAATTTGTGGTATTTCTGTTTCAAAAAAATACAATACAAAATACTTTCAAAGGCAAATAATTCATAATGGAAAATTCACTGTATTATCTAAGAATTATTTCTCGAAATATAATCAAATGCATTTTATATAGCTTGTTTCACAAAAGTTTAATCGAGAATTACTAAAAATAACATATATAAACATTTATAAACCTTACTATTTAGCGATAACTGCATGTGACTTATGGTAGTGAATTTATATTTATTTGTGAAACTCAAAGTGCGCTCACTCATCTCGGATTAAGAACCGAATTTATTTATATTTAAGAATTTCTTAGTAAATATATACCCTATTTTTACAACTCAAAGAAAAAAGTTTTTTCACTTTTACACTCTTCAATTTTTTTTGACACAGTTCTAAAATTTTTATGAAAAAAGTTATCAACACTTATATATTTAGAAATTTAAAATTGGACATAAATTCTCGTGATGATATATTCTTTGCAGTGAGTTCTTAACTAAATCATGAGGCCTTTATGCCACCTACTGTAAACAGAATTGCGTATATCTTTTACCGTGACATAAAAAAGTCCGACGGTAGCGAGGATCTGCAAACTGTTCAAATTTCAATTACTGCTGAAGAGCAAAATGAACCTGATGCAAAAGCACTACATTTTGTCCGTCAAGTTTTGAATCAATGTGGCGGTGATAACCCAAAGCTTTTTCGTTGTAATGATGGTAAACGGATTCAAATGGACATTTAATAAAACCGCGCTTTTGCGCGGTTTGTTTTATTTACTTTCCTGCTATGGCTCTTAGTTCTGCTTCGTGAGCTTGCATCACTTTCATTGTTGCTTCCATTTGATCCATTCCACCAGAAATTTTTGCTTGAATTTCGGTGGCAATTTTTTCAAAAAATTCAGGGTTCTTTTCAAGCATTGAGAAAATCATTTCCTGTTGCTCTTTCGGAACATCCTTCATCTTTGATTCTATTAACTTTCTCATTAAGAAATTTTTTAGCATTCTGTTTTTAAGATTTTAAATTTTTTATATAAGCCAATGCGCCATAGAGTCCCCCATCATGCTCAAACTCAGCTTTCACGATTGGTGGAAGTACGGGATATATTTTTACCATTTGTCTTAGGTGTGCTTCAACTCTCACAATTGGAACACCTATCTTTTTCATCATTGAACCCCCTAAAACTACTACATCGGGAGACCAGTGCATAATCGTATTATTTAGTCCAACGGCTAAAATTCGAGCTATTGTGTCCCAAAACGCCTCATCAGTGATTTCGTGAGCCTTTTTTCCCATACGAGCCTCTACCCACCTTCCCCCAATCATAGACTCCAGATCGTGGCCTGCATTATCCGGATATACACTATTGTCCATGTCCACAATCTGATGACCAGGTTCAAACCCTATAACACGCTCGTCGATTTTCCCATGCACAATCCTAGCCCCACCAACTCCAGTACTTATCGTGATATACACTACAATAGGAAAACCCTTACCTGATCCATACAATGCTTCACCTAGCCCTACCATCGCAGAATCATTCTCTAGATATACCGCACTGTGAGTAAAATCTTCCAAATCCTTTTTCAAAGGCTTCTCTACCCAATCAGGAAGATTTGGACTTGCAATAATAGTAGAAGTTTTACGATCGATAGGTCCAGCAAACCCTCCGACAACAAGATCGATTTTTTCTTCACCTGCAATATTTTGTATAACTTTTTTTATCTGTTCAATGCCTTCAGTATAACTTTTTGGTGTTTCAAAAATTACAGGTTCATCAAAAGAATCTGCACCATGAGATTTTGCAATTCGAGTACGAGTGCCACCAATATCAAATAAAATATTCATGTTCTTATTGTACTACGAAAGTAACGACTCATGGGCACGATTTTTATAATCCTCCACTGCGGGCTGGTTAAATGCATTCACACCCCACACATAGGCAACCATAACTGTTTCAAGCATCATACTCATCATATACTCACCAATCGCATCCTCGTTTATTCCATCGAGTGCAATTTCTTGAAATACAAGATCATGTTCTACGTAAGATCGCTTCACGCTTTCGTAAATTGTATCGACTATGACCTCCGTATTCTTACCATCGAGACCGTCACCTTGGATAACCTCAGTGTTTGAAATAGGATTTGAATTCATTGTATGTACAACTACAAATGTGGTCATCCTATTTGTATTTCCAGCGAAATACAGTTGGGCCATAGAATGAAGATCTGTGGTGCCAATCGATACTGTGGGTAGTATCCCCTCGCCATCCTTACCCAAACTCTCCGCAACCAATTGCCGATTCCATTTTCCTAAGACTTCTAGTTCGGGAACAAAAAAGAAATAGTCTCGAATTGTTTTGCCAAGCATGTATTGATTTTGCACGAACTCTGATGAATCGATAACATGATTTGATTCATTGCTACTAAAATCAGTCAGCACATTCTTTGCGCCTGAGACGAATAGCTCAATATTGAAGCCAAGAAGTCCTAACGGTAAAAGCCCGATAACACTAAAAACTGAGTAGCGATCAGAAATCGAATCTCTCAGAGGGACTTTATTTGTCTGTGGGGCTACTTCGTTCCACAATGGTGAACCTTCTTTCGTAAGAACAACAGTTCTCTCTGCGATTGATCCGAATTTTTCTTCAAGTTTTTTACTTACAATGTGTGCATTTGCCAAAGTCTCAAGCGTTTCCCCAGATTTACTGATAATAAGGAGAACAAATAAATCTTTTGATTCTATTTTTCCAAGAGTTGTTTGAAAAGCATCCATCTGCAGATCGTCTATTGCATCAAAGAATATTGCTTCCGGATACTGCGTGTCTCGAGTTAACTTCAGTGCTTCATATACTGCTTCAGCACCTAGATTAGTACCTCCAATTCCAACAACAAATACCCATCGTACACTTGATCCGAGCTTACTTATTATTTCTTCAGCTAAAGCAACATCTGTTCCACCACTTACCAGAGAAATAAAATCCTCAGGATGTGAAAAATCTGTACATGTAGCATGTTTTTTGAGTTCGAGCGACTTTGAAATTAATTCAGAATGTAAGTCTGAAGATATATTTTGATGCGAAGTAGAACTAGAACCGTAAGAGAATTTCATGCAAATAAACTACATCTTTAATATCTTATCTAAATCCTCTTTAAAACCAGGAGTTGATTCGTAGGTTTTTGCTTCTTCCGGAGTTACCCACACAAGCTCAGTATGCTCCCACGAAAGCTTTACATTTGGGTTCATAATTTCTACTAAATATATATGTCTTATCCATTCACGATTCAAATCATTGTCAACAAAGAGATAAGTATCACCCTTCTTAATTTCCTTAACATCTGATGCCTTAAGACCGAGTTCCTCCTCAATTTCAAAAATAACTTTTTCTTCCATCGTCTTCTCATCATCAACAAAACCTGCAAGACATGACCATAAGCCCTGATAGGTCAACATCTTTGGACTTCTCTTTACTAATAAAAATTTTTCCCTGTATTTGACAAAAATGACAATAACAGGTGCTGAACGCGCGTGAGTATAATCTGTAGACATGGGTATAGTATACACCACCAAAGCTTTTCCTGTAGTAGAATTGTGGGTATCTCAGAGCCTATTTCTTGATTTTTGAGCCCTTGTTGACTATACTTGTTTAGTTCAAGTTTTCTGCATTTTTTTGGGCCCTTAGCTTAGTTGGTAGAGCGCCTCATTTGCAATGAGGAGGTCACCGGTTCGAATCCGGTAGGGTCCACAGCATACAAAAAACACCTGCCCTGCGGCAGGTTTTTTTGATGCTGTGGAAGACGGAGGCATGTCCCGCTAGTAAGCGGGACAGCCGAGTCAGGGTCGTGAAAATTTTGATTTGACGAAATCAAAATTATTCCTGACCACAAAGACATACCCCTGCGCGGGATTTTGTGCGTTTGTGGAAGCCGCAGTCATGTTTTGTGAGTACACAAAACAGACGAGGCGGGGTCGAGAAAACCCGTAGCTGT
Organism: uncultured Candidatus Saccharibacteria bacterium; assembly: GCA_964516975.1. GTDB lineage: Bacteria > Patescibacteriota > Minisyncoccia > Phycocordibacterales > Zambryskibacteraceae > CAZFAS01. Next base: position 54,138 of record CAZFAS010000001.1, on the reverse strand, counting down.
CGAGCTACGGGTTATTCGTGACCACAAACACCTGCTCTGCAAGAGATTTTGTGCTTGTGTGAAGCGCGCAGGTATATCGTGAATAGTCATTCACGATACCAAGCCGCGATTACAAAGACTTTCCCCCTCCCCATAGGGGTACTTGCAAGAATTCCCCTTATAGGCCAGTATATATAGGTCAGTTTAGTATTAATCCGCTATACCGCATGGTGTGGCATAAAAGAAAACAATGGCAAAACCTAATTCAGCATTTATGAAGCCGATGAACATAAGCTCTGATCTCGCAGCAGTTGTGGGAGCAGGTCCTATGCCTCGATCAGAAGTTGTGAAGAAATTGTGGGTATATATTAAGAGTAACAATCTTCAAGACGCTAAGAATAAGAGAAACATCAATGCTGATGAGACTCTCAAGAAGGTGTTTGGAGGAAAGGCTACGGTAAATATGTTTGAAATGACAAAACTTGTTTCAAAGCATCTCTCATAAAGCTATTAAAACCCCCCGCCCTTAGGCGGGGGTTTTAATTTGACTAAAATAGTGAAAACACTATTCTTGTATGAGAACCCTTGAAAGGACAACCATGTTTCCCAGAGATCATGAAGGCCACACGTGTATGCATGGGAAGGAAGTACAATGTCCCTTTCTTCATGTCAGCTATGACCCAGAATTCATATCGGAAAATGGAGGACCGTTTCTTTGCCTCAAAGGTACAGAGATGCTCAGAAAAAAGTTCGGTATAATCCCCATGATTCGGTATGTTGGACATTGCTCTGGTCATCCGGACTATGAGCAGTTCCGTTAGGAAAACTCCGCACCACAAGGTGCGGAGTTTCTATTTTTGCCAACGAGTTTCAATATAAGAATTCACTTCACTTACTTTTAGAGGACTTGTAGTATTACCCGTACGAATAAAGAATTCTTCATCACCATTTACAGTTACATATACAGGCTTAGGAGATGGCGAAACACTCACAAGACAGACATCCTTATCCTCAATTTTCTCAAAACTCAAATCTATGTACCTTCGGAATTCTGCCCCTATCATATTTTTAATCACTTGATTGAAATGATTTTCAAATCCATCCCTATCTTTTCTCACAAGTGAATTATAGTCATCCTCAAGACCGTAAATACTTCCACTATCATCGACACCAATAATTAAGTTTCCTCCATCAGAATTGAGAAAAGCGGCGACCGTTTTTATAACAGCTTTTTCAAGTGCCTTATTGGTATCTTTAAGCTTTACATCCCAACGAAAGGTCTGTTTGAGCTCTAGTTTTGAACTCTCCCCTTCAAGAACTAAATCCAATATTGGCATCTTTTTACTTTCTTCGGGTTTTCGTGAAAGTGACCGATCTACTGCATCTTTAATAATATTTGCGTAAATTTCGGCAGTTTCTACACTTCTAATATAAAAAGGCTTTGCAGACCCAACATAGTGCACGACTATAGTTCCATATGAAAGCAACATCTCAAGTAGGCTTTTCTTGTATTCAACTGCAGTAACATTCTTTAATAGTATTGAATGCTCTTTGCTTGAAAAAAATCCGCCACGAAAAAGTAATTCTTTTTCCTTAATTCTATATTCTTCATTTTGCCAAAAAAAGAAAACAATGAGCGTGATAGCGAGCTGACTTACAGACGCGAACAAGAAAAGGAAAATATCATATCGCTTAAAAAGATGTCCGAGTGTCTCCTGATACAAAGCCTGATAGTTTGTCAAAAAAGAAACAAAAAATAGAAAGAAAGAGAATACAAAATCAACTCCAATTATTCTTTGTATAAGTACAAGAGGACTCTGTCGAATAATTACTGGAAATTTCATACGTAACACTAATCATAACACTTCTTTCAATAATCACAATATGGCTCTAATTAGCCTTATTTTATAGTTAATGTTAAGACATGATCAAGAAAATCTGAAAGAGTAAGTCCGCTTGCCTCAAGAGAAACTGGAAACAAAGAACCTTGCGCCAATCCTGGTAACGAATTCGCTTCAAGTAAAAAGATTCCACGTTGTGGTGACACGATAAAATCTGATCTTGAATAGTGACGCAATCCAAGTGCTCTATGGGCCTCAATTGCTAAATTTTGAATTTCTTGTTTGATATCTTCTGAAAAAGTACTCGGGCATACCATACTTCCACCATTGCCGTGCTTTGCTTGATAATCAAAAAAAAGTTTCGACTCGTCTGGAACTAATTCAACTGGTATAAGTGCAAATATCGACTTATTATCAGTCCCTTCTATAACACCACATGTTGCCTCACGTCCTTTTATGTACTCCTCAACAACTACCGAACCAGAATGCCGAAAAGCTAATTCAACTGCTCTTTCAAATGAAGAAAAATCATACGTCACCGTAACAGCGATTGATGATCCCCCATCGACTGGTTTAACAATTGACGGCTGTGGAAATGATTGGAATATTTCAATCAAATTCTTCCTTACATTATCCTTCGGACTCAGGATTATATGATGTGGTGTTTGTAATCCAAACATTGAAAACGCGGCCTTTGAAAAGCCTTTATGCATTCCCATACTGCTCGCGAGCGCTCGAGAGCCTGTATATGGTTTCTTAAGAGTGTCTAAAATAGTTTGCACCTTGCCGTCCTCGCCATATTTACCATGCAATGCATTCCAGACCACATCAACCTGTTCAAGTGCTTTTGTTGGATTTCTTTCAAGACCACCGACATGCCATACACCTTCCTTTGAAATATAAATATCTATCGGGACATACTTTTCAGGTAAGTTTTTCAAGACATGTAAGCCCGTCTGCATAGAGACGCTGTATTCATGAGATCTCCCACCACGGAGAACTCCAACTCGAATTTTTCCTGGATGTGAAATTCCAAGTGACATAGTGACTTTATTATACACTCAATTCTCAATGAGAAAACGGCCTGCCATCGCAAGGATGACAGGCCGTTACAGATATGGTGCTTTTCCTTGGAAAAGCTAGTCACTGCAGTGGAGCCCCACTGCGTGGTCAGTGCGTGTGCACTTCGCTCCAAGGGAGCGTGCCGGCTTGCCGTTCTCTTTCGAGTGAGGCAGCGCGTACATGACCCATACCATGGCTGGGTAATCTTTGGTCTTGATCAGTGCTTTGCGATTTTTGAGGTCGCTTGGCCTGTGTCAGGATATTTTGATCCCATTCGACGACTTTTTGGGTCGCCATCACGGTACGAACTATCGTGATACTACCAGAGGTAGTATCGCCATTTTGTGTTGGTTGTCTTTCGACTCGCAACATAATTTGGTTTTACGAACCATTTTGTTTGTAGAGGATTTTCACCCCTACTAACTGGCTCACTGTGAGCCAACCCTAGGCTTCGGATGCAATTCCGGATTGTCCTTTTGAGGGGACTAGTCTGGGAACGCTTGAAGCATTAGGGAATTTGAAGGTACTACCGGTTACCTTTCGAGTACCTTGCGGTGCTCTTGAGGTAGAGACTAATGTAGCATATACATATTTCCTGTCAACAAAAAGTTATCCACAATCACGTTACACAACATTTCTAAAAATATAGCAAATTTTAATTTTTATATAAATGGAAAGAGCCGTTCATCGAAACGATGAACGGCTCTGCAGACCACATCACAGGGAATATGTGGTTCGCTACTATTTTTTTGGTATCCGAAAAGGAAATTTTCTAAGATTTTTATGGTACGCAATAGCAAATCGATGTGCTTCTAGATTGATTTGCAATATTTCTCTTTCATGAGCATGGATCTTCCCTTTTTTACCAAGTATTTCTCTTGCTTTATGTTTATCATCTTTTACAACGCTCACAATTTCAATATTAAAACCTCTTTCCTTTAGCACCTCGTGCGCGAGATTATACTGAGCGACACCACCATCTATTACGATAAGATTTGGCAATTTCCATTCAGCATGACCAAGTCTTCTTTCAAGCACTTCTCTTAGATTTTTTGTATCATCAACCGTTACTTTTCCGCCTTTACCCCGAATTTTAAATTTTCTATATTCATTTTTTTCAAACTCCCCATTTTGCATTACAACCATCACACCCACTGTATTTCTTCCAGATAAATGCGCTATATCATACGCTTCTATGCGATACACACTATCGTGTTTAATAAGCTCTCTTTGTGCTACCTCTTCTTTAATGAGGGATACATCTTGAATATGTCCAAGTGCAAAGATCTTACCTTTTATATCTTGGGCTAATTCGAACTTCTTTTGCTTTGCGGCAAGTTTCATTTCTTTTTCAAGTTCTGTTATGAGCTTTGTTTTCTTGCCTTCAAAAAAAAGCGTAATATGTCGAATTGTTTTTTTGTAATCTGTAGCAGTTATATCTCCTGTGCACACACCAGGGCATAACCCAATCTGACGATTAAAGCATGCCTTCGGTAATCGAAATGATTTTGCCTCTTTCTGAATCTCAAGAGGTGTACATTTTTCATCTCGATATGGAAAAATCCTCCTTATTATTTTAAGTGCAAGTTTGAGTTGCGTACCTTGTGGAAATGGGCCGAAGCTTTCTTTCACTGTATATGAAAGTGACTTCTGAAGTGCATTCCTCCCGCGTACTGCGAGCACTCGTGGCCATTTTTCATCAGTAATGACAACATAATTATAACTTTTATCGTCTTTTTCGCGTGAATTATATTTTGGTTGAAGTTTCTTTATGAACTGAGCTTCCATGATCAGTGCTTCAAGCACAGAGTCTGATTGCTCATACGTTATACTTTCTGCTTCTTCAACCATACTGACAATAAAAGGACCCCGAGTGTTGATAAGGTCTCGAGAAAAATAACTTCGAACCCTATCTTTGAGAGAAGTTGCTTTTCCTACATAAAGAATTTCCTTCCCCTTCCGAAAGAAATATACACCGGGAGTTTCCGGAAGCTCTGTTTTTTGGAAATCTTGACTAGTCACGACATCTATGATACTAATTATTTGGGTTTTCGCAAGTTCCTTCCACAATAAGGAGATACAACAGTATGGGTGGTGTAAACTTTGGGAAAATACTCAGAGCATCTGGCCATAACGAATCAGAAGACATTACTAGACTGCTGGGAAAGCAGGTCATCAATGGATTCTACCTGCCATACGCAGGTATTTATTGGTTCATCTAAGGAAACTTAGAGATCAAGACGCCGTATATATTGACCTTGTTGCAGGTGAAAACACCCTTACTGAGATCACCCTGTCAGCAGCCATATGCATTCGGCAGTTAGTAAATCAACTTAATTGCCCTATAGGAGATCCTACACTAATCGAAAACGGCTACAGCGTAATTCCATCGCAACTCAACACTCTAATTGAGGCAGCGGAGGAATTTCTTTCAAGCTTCGGTGAATTTGACCTGAAGACTGGTAAGTCCTTTCTCAGAAGCGATCCGGAGGAAACATGAGCAAAATTGATAGAACTGCACATAGCTTACGTGCATGGGAGCTTGTTCTTAGAGCAAGATCTGTAGACCTTGCTCAGCATGAACAAGCAGAGCTTACCTCACTGCAAAGATCATGCTCGCACTTTCCACATAAGAAGCAGTCAATCGACCCAGCTGGAACACAGTGCGGTGAATGTGGTGCATATCTTGAGTAATCAAGACAGCCGGAGATTTTCTCCGGCTTTTTTCTATATGAAAAAGCGCCCATCCACATAGTGGATGGGCGCCTCACTACCGCATACCCTTGAAACTCTTCGCCCCCCGGGCCTTGGCCCGGAAATCCGATCGCATCTGCTTCTTGCTGATGCGACGAATGATACCGTTGCTCTCATGTCGCCGCTTGGAACTCACCTTCGAGATGAGCTCCGGAGGGATGACTGGGATGCTCGGTGCGAGCATCGCAATCGCCGACATGAAGCGACTAAAAATACGCATCATCTCTCCTTTCCTAGGGGTTTTGAATATACTTCCATATAGCATAATACACTAAATACGCACTTTGTCAACATATACATAATTTGCATCTGTGTACTATACTTCAACGTAGATAGTACAACCAAGGAGACTTCCATGAACGGACAGCAGATAAGCGTCGCGGCTCAAATCGGTCAAATCATGACCAGCATCAAAGAACGCAAGTGTTCGACTGCAGAAGAACGACAACGAATCGAAGAACTACGCAGGAACTGCCCTCATCACCTCGACCCAACAAGACTGGTGAGAGGTGACGGATCATGCGAAGAATGCGGAGAGATGCTCCGATAATAGAAACGGTCGAGACTTTGTCTCGGCCGTTCTTTTATTCATCCTTTTTTGTTCGCCTCGATCTTTGCTTCAGTGCTTTTCGTAAATATTGTCCGGTATAGGACTTATCAACATTTGCAACTTCCTCTGGTGTCCCCTTCGCAACAATCTGACCACCACCATCACCACCTTCAGGTCCAATATCGATAACATAATCTGCACTTTTAATAAGATCAAGGTTATGTTCAATAACAAGCACAGTGTTACCTTTATCAACAAGTTTTTGCAAGATCTCGATGAGTTTTTTTACATCATCATAATGCAAACCGATAGTTGGCTCATCAAGTAGATACATTGTCTTTTGTAAGTGTGGTCTATACAGTTCTGCAGATATTTTCACGCGCTGAGCCTCTCCTCCAGAAAGTGTTGTTGCAGATTGCCCAAGCTCAAGATATCCAAGCCCCACTTCATTCATCGTCTTTAGTCTGTCATAAATTGCAGGAATATCTTCGAAGAAATCGAGTGCTTCTTCTACCGTCATACGAAGCACATCGTAAATACTTTTCTTTTTATATTTCACTTCTAGTGTCTCCTTCATGAATCGCTTTCCATTACATACATCACATGGCACATACACAGTCGGTAAGAAGTGCATTTCAACTTCGATTTCTCCATTTCCCTGACATGTCTCACATCGTCCTCCTTTCACATTGAATGAAAATCGATTCGCCTTCCACCCACGCGCTCTCGCTTCACTCGTTTCGGCAAACAGTTCACGAATAAAAGTAAAAGCTCCGGTATATGTTGCAGGATTAGATCGAGGCGTTCTTCCAATCGGCGACTGATCAATCAAAATTGATCTTCCGAGATATTCTGTACCAGTGAATGTCTTACAGTTATACACTTCAGCTGTTCTGTACCGTCTATCAAATCGAGCCTGAAGATTTCTGTGGAGTATCTCGTACACAAAAGATGACTTCCCGGATCCCGATACTCCTGTAACTGCTATCATGCGACCAAGTGGCACATCGATGTTAAGATTTTTTATATTAAATACTTTTCCTCCACGAATACTGATTGAACCTTTTTCTGTTGTTTTTCTTTTTTCTGGAATTTCTATTTGATCCTCCCCTCGAAGATATGCAAGAGTGCTCGAGCCACTATCATTCTTCTTCGCCATGAGAAGTTTATCTAGATAGTCAGACACAACAACACTTCCTCCATGCACCCCTGCACCAGGTCCAATATCGATAATATAATCAGAAGCGTAAATAGTATCTTCGTCGTGCTCTACAACGATGATTGTATTTCCTAAATCCCTCAAATTTAAAAGTGTCCTAATGAGTCGATCGTTATCTCTAGAATGAAGGCCGATTGTTGGCTCATCGAGCACATAGAGTGCGCCGACAAGTCCTGAACCAAGTTGTGAGGCTAGTCTAATTCTTTGTGCCTCACCACCTGAAAGCGTGTGGGCTCTACGACTGAGTGATAAATACTCAATACCAACATTAATCATGAAGTCTAACCTCGACTCAATCTCCTTAAGAACTACTTTCGAAATATTTTTTTCGCGGGGTGTTAATTTTGCTTTTTCAAAATACTCTTTCGCATCCTTAATAGAAAGTGATGAGACATCCACAATATTTTTCCCAGCGATAAGCACATGAAGAGCTTCATCACGAAGCCTAGCTCCCTTACATCTTGTACATGGCTCCTCTCCGAAGAAGTGTTGCGTACCAAGACCATTACATTCTGGACATGCTCCATATGGAGAATTGAATGAAAAGAGTCGTGGTTCAACTTCAGGGTATGAATATCCATCATTTGGACATGACAACTTCGAGGACATAAGGAATTCTTCTGGACTATCATCTTTTTTCAATTTCATATCTCGAAAGACTATCTTTACAAGACCATCAGACTCGGAAAGCGCCTTTTCAAGCGACTCAGAAAGTCTTTCTTCAGCATTTCTTTCATCATCTTTGAAATCAGCTACATTGATCTGATCTACAAGAACATCAATATCATGTCGTTTTGTTTTTGAAAGTATGATCTGATCCCGAAGCTTCTTTCTTGAGCCATCAATCATTACTTCTGTATATCCCTTACCAAGAAGATCATAGAGAAGCTGGTAATATTCCCCTTTTCTTCCACGAACTACTGGCGCAAAAATTTCAGCATAATATGGAAAATCGATCGAGCGCTTCTCTTTCGCTAATGATTCATTCTTTTCCCATATTTTCTCTAATATAAAGTTCTTTATTTCTTCATTTGAAAGTCTTTTGATCTCTTCGCCACATATCAAACAATGCGGGTGACCAACACGCGCAAATAAAATTCTGAGGTAGTCATAAATCTCGGTTATTGTTGCAACGGTTGAACGCGGATTATTTGATCTTGATTTTTGATCGATTGAAATAGCAGGAGAAAGACCTTGGATTTCATCTACATCTGGTTTTTGCATCTGTCGTAGGAACTGACGAGCGTACGATGAAAGCGACTCAACGTATCTTCGCTGCCCCTCAGCAAAAATAGTATCGAATGCGAGTGATGATTTTCCTGATCCTGATAAACCAGTAAAAACCACCATCTTATTTCGTGGCATTTCTACTGTAATGTTTTTAAGATTGTGCGTACGAGCACCTTTCACCACAATCTTTTCATCGGATTTCAACTGTTTTGTATGTTTTTCCATAGAAAAATGTCCCCTTTTCAAGACATTGGGGGGGTGAAACCATATTATACATAATCTTTCGAAATAGGCACTACTCGTTTGACTGATATATAAAATACTTATATTTTAATTCTCGGAATGCCCTTTTTAGTACATCCCACACATACCAGGAGTAAGTATGAAGGCGATATCATTACTTCTAACAGGATCTGTTGTTATCATCATGTCTTGCTGTGGTTATAACAGTAATGACAAAAATGATACGACACCAGAAGTTATGGTTGATGCATCACCAGTATTGCATCTTCGAGCCAAAAGCGACTCAATAGAACTCTTGAAATTTGTTGTGAAGGAAAACCTCTCAGCTGACTCAATTGCATTCGGTGTTACAAAAATTGGTAGTGATCTATGTAGTAGCAAGGAAAGAGCGACAGAATGGGTGGGTGTTCGAAACATGATTGCAAGAAAAAGTGAGTGGAAAGATTCCATCCCTATTGATAGTGCGGAAATCCTAGAACACATTGAAAAGAACTTAGCACAAGCAGCTCATGAGATCATCCAAACAAAGCCAAATGCAGAGAACGTAACACAGGAACCTGCCGTAACTATGTTATGCGATGACTACGCTTTAGGTACAATGCAAAGTCTAATCCTTCTTATAGATGAGGTTGGGCTTGATCCGCTAGCATTTGGCTTTAGCTATAGCACAGTTCACGAATTCGCAAGCAGGATAATGAGTGGCGACCTTGCTGCTAACAATGGTGCCCTGCTTGAATGCTGGCCATGTGATATGGGTCTCAATAATTTCATTAAGGACTTCAAGCTCAGCGCAAAAGAGCTTGGTATTAGTCCCGAAGAATACGCACAGATGACAATTCGAGACTGAAATAATTCAAATCGCCGCCTCTACGAGGTGGCGATTTTTTATCTTGTTCCTTCAGATTTTAACCGTGCTTCAAGTTGTGCAATCTCATCTCGCAAGAGCGCTGCAGACTCGAAATCAAGGATTTTAACCGCCGCATTCATCTGTAACTCCTTTTGACGAATCAGTTTACGCGGATTTTTCTTAAACATCACATCATCAATAGCAAGTTGACTTGCAACCGCCTTTCCATGCTCACGATTTAATTCTTCTGTAATATCTTTAATCTTTTTGATAATAGTTTTTGGAGTAATACCGTGTTTTTTATTGTATTCGAGTTGCAGTGTCCTTCTACGATTTGTTTCACTGATCGCACGTTCCATAGATCCGGTCATGGTGTCAGCATACAGTATCACTCTTCCATTAACATTTCGTGCTGCTCGTCCAATAATCTGAATAAGCGATGTTTCAGATCGTAAAAAACCTTCTTTATCTGCATCAAGTATCCCGATAAATGAAAGCTCTGGCAAATCAAGGCCCTCTCGAAGTAAATTTACACCAACAAGACAATCAAACTCCCCCTTTCGAAATGCCGTAAGAATCTCGATTCTTTCAATTGTTTTAACATCACTATGAAGATACTTTGCTTCTATCTTTTTTTCCTTTAGATACTCACTCAGATCCTCAGCCATTTTTTTCGTAAGTGTCGTAGCAATAACTCTCCCACCTTTTTCAATAGTCTTTTCTGCTTCACTAATAAAGTCTAGTATCTGGCCTTTATATGCACCTTTTTCCTGAATTGGACGTACTGCTACCACCGGATCGACAAGTCCGGTTGGACGAATCACCTGTTCAACAACTTGCTCACTTTTTTCTTTTTCATATTTACCAGGTGTGGCGGAAGTGAAAATAACTTGACCAACTCTTTCTTCAAATTCGTGAAACTGTAATGGTCTATTATCCTTTGCACTCGGTAATCTAAAGCCATGCTCTACAAGCGTCTGTTTTCTTGCTTGATCCCCGTTATACATAGCTCCAATTTGTGGAATACTCACATGGGATTCATCAATAATAGTAAGGAAATCTGGCGTACCATCTGATTTATGTGGAAAATACGAAAGAAGTGTATCTGGAGCTTCTCCTTCCCTTTTACCAGCAAAATGTCTCGAATAATTTTCGATACCCGAGCAATAGCCAATCTCACGAATCATTGCAAGATCATATGAAGTTCTTCTTTTCAGTCGCTCAGCCTCAAGCAACTTTCCTTCTTTATCAAATTTCTTAAGTTGTATATCAAGTTCTCGCTTTATCTCTTTCATTGCTCGCTCAAGCTCACTTGGTGCAGTAATAAAATGTTTTGCTGGGAACAAATAAAACACGTCGATGTCTTTTAATATTGTTCTCGAAACAGAATCAATCTTTTGTATCGTATCGATTTCACTTCCACTAATCTCAATACGATATACAACTTTCTCAGACACAGGCATAATCTCTATGGCGTTACCGAGCGCTCTAAATGTCCCAGGAGTTAAATCTGCATTTGTTCGCTCGAAATGAATGTTCACTAATTTTCGAATAAAATCTGTGCGAGAAATCTTATCTCGCTTTGCGATCTTTAAATTTACTTTTTCATATTCAATAGGACTTCCCAAACCGTAAATACACGATACCGATGCAACCACAATAACATCACTTCGCGTTAAGAGTGCCTGTGTCGAAGCATGACGAAGTCTTTCTATCTCTTCATTTATCTGCGCTTCCTTTTCAATATACGTGTCAGTAACAGGCATATACGCTTCTGGCTGATAGTAGTCGTAATACGATACAAAATAGTGCACAGCATTGTCTGGGAAAAATTCCTTGTACTCTTGAGCAAGCTGAGCAGCAAGAGTCTTATTGTGTGCGATTACAAGTGTCGGCTTTCCCACTGCTTCAATCACATTTGCCGCTGTAAATGTTTTTCCTGAACCTGTCACACCTAATAGAGTCTGATATTGCAGACCTTTGCTGATACCATCGACAAGCGCAGAAATAGCTTTTGGCTGATCTCCAGCCGGCTTATGCTCTGTGCGGATTTTGAATTTTTGGCTTCCTCTCATTGAATCCTAGTATACAGAGAACGCCATAATATGAAAATACAAAACAAAAACCCCGGAGCGCTACGCGCTCCGGGGCTCACTTTGATTGTTAACAGAGTTTGTCTACTCTTCACTCAGTTCACTTTCTGACCAGGCACCTCCAGTCAGGTCACGAAGCACAGTGCCCCAATCTTTTCGGTCTTCCTTCTGCATACTCTGCTTTGTACCCTTACAGAACGAACAAATACCAAGCCCAACTTTTTCTACACAACTACATATTCTCCCATAAAAGTCACCCCTTCCATTGCAAGTATCGCAAACACCAGTACCCTTGCACCAAGTACAAGGTCCTAAGCCAATTTCCTCAGAAATAAATGGAGAATGCACAAACATAACTGTCTTACCATTAATAACAAAGTTTGGCTTGAATCCCTTGTGGTAGTATGCATTACTGATGTTATCGAGTGCTGCACTCATCACACCTTGATGATGATTTGTATCAGTGACCATCGCAATAAACTTTACGCTCGGCATCATTGATGCACGAAGTGCAATAATAAACCCGTATGGAACCTGTTTGCGTAAATCATCGATTACGTTTGGACCGAGTGTCCTTAAACTTGCAGGCATCATCATATCCGTTAACACAACATCAAACTCGAATGGTATGATTGACTGACTTTCAGCTTCCTTTGTTGCCTTATTATAGGCAATCCTGACGTCAATTGGTACATGTGCTGGTAAAGTAAGGAATCCTGCAGCAAATAGAATTTCTGCAACCTTATCTTCGTCGTACCTGACTGACATGATGTCCATTGCCTCATCAAAACTCGAGATAATTGTCACTTCATGACCTGCCAAAGTCTTTCTTGCAGATTCCTGATTACTGGGTTTATCCTCAATTACAAGAATGCGATACTTCTTCTCTGTACCAGACATTTGAAACTCCTGCTCTTTTTGGACAATGTCCACGGTAGAGCAACCATATGTGTGAAAGAACAAACCTAGGTAAACAAAAAACGTCCCTGCTTACCTAGCCGAGACGTTTTTGTGTAGAGATGTGAATAATGTACATAACAACAGCTAGGCTAAATAAGCAACGAGAGTGTGGGCCTTATACTCGTGCTTTTTAGCGAAACTATTTGTATGTGCTCTGAAATTATTCATGCTTTTATAAAATAGCACATATGCAATATATGTCAATAGATACGAAAAGCCGCAGGTCATATAGACCTGCGGCTACAATTATCCCTTTTCGTTGACGATGATCCGGAGGGTAGTTGCACCCTTCGGATTGCTTTTGGGAGTGAGGGTAATTCTCGACTCACCCGGGGCACGAGTATGGAATGAAGTCGCGATCCGAGTGCTCCCATCTGGGTATCTCTCACAAATTCTTGCCGATTCCTGAATCGATGAACCAACAATGGTCCACATCACGTCATCACATACGTTCACGCCCGTAGGCGGAACAACCGTGATTGCCTGCAAGTACTCTACGCTAGTCGTTGTTGAAAGTACGATTGTCGCCGGATCGAAAGCCGGCAGGACCAGCTTTGCCTCTACCGGTTCAGTTGGGTAGTACTTGTTAACTTCGATGCACCCCGAAAGTGAAAAACTTCCGAGAAAGACCAGAACCATCAAAAAAATGCGCATTACTCACCATGGAAAGGGTTTAAAGAACAGTTTTCAAATTATAGCACTAATATATTGTATGTCAATATACAAAAATTAATTATGCTGGTATTCATCCAAAAATGCACTTTTAAAATCTTGAAATTTCTCATTAATAATCGCTTCCCTCATTGTATCTACAAGTGAAATAATGAAGTGCAAGTTATGGATAGTTGCGAGTGTTCCCGCTAGCATTTCCTTTGCACGAAACAGATGCGCGATATACGAGCGAGTATAATGTGAGCAGGTATAGCATGAGCACTCACTGTCGATCGGATTTACATCTTTTACATATTGTGCATTTAAGATATTTATTTTCCCTTGTTTGGTATACAGAGTTCCATTTCTTGCATTTCGCGTTGGTGCGACACAATCAAAAAGATCCACTCCCTGCTCCACCCCCATAAAAAGATCCTCAGGTTCACCGATACCGAGCAAGTGTCTCGGCTTATCCTCCGGCAAAACTTCATTCACCCACCTCACTGCACTATTCATGTCTTCTTTCGCAAATGATCCACCGATGCCGAAACCATCAAAATCCATTGCTGATATCTCACGTGCACTATTTTTTCGAAGATTCTCATCTCTTCCACCCTGCACAATACCAAAGAGTGCTTGTTTCTCTGATTCTGGTCTTGATTTGTGATAATCCAGACTTCTCTTTGCCCATCTATGAGTTCTATTCAGTGCCTCTTCTTGATACACAAGTGATTCTGCTGGTGAAGTACATTCATCAAATGCAAATATAATATCCGCACCAAGATTGTGTTGTATCTCAATAGACTTCTCAGGGTTTATATAGTGAAGTGATCCATCAAGATGAGATCGAAATGAAACCCCATCAGCGCCAATTTTTGCGAGTGGTGGTGACTCTAGATCAATTGATCTCTCAGGGATAAGAAGACTTGGGTCAGTAATTTTTGTTATTTTAGAAATATCTTTTCCATACGCGGCTCCGAGTGAAAATACTTGGAATCCTCCTGAGTCAGTCATAGTAGGACCCGACCAATTCATAAACTTTCCTAGTCCGCCAGCATTTTTTACAAGTTCATCTCCCGGCTGAAGATAAAGATGATATGTATTTGCAAGCACGACCTGCGCTCCAAGACCCTTTACTTGTTCTGGTGTAACCGCCTTAACTGTAGCCTTTGTCCCCACCGTAACAAAGGCAGGGGTTTGTATTTCACCATGCGCTGTTGTTATCACACCAGCTCTACCGAGAGCTCCGTCGATTTTCTTTACTATACGAAATGATAGTGGCTTCATACCATAATACAAACATAAATATCACTAATTACAAAACCACATCGTGTATACACGATGTGGTTTTGTAATATATTTATCGTTGGATTGACCCGGTCGGTTTTGTAACCTTTAGAAGTTCAATATCAAAAATGATCGTTGAATTAGCAGGTATCGGTCCAGCATCTTTATCTCCATATCCGAGACTTGGTGGAATAACGATTCTTCTCTTTCCTCCAACCTTCATACCAGCCATACCCTGCTCCAAACCAGAAATAACCTGACCACCACCATAAATAAACTCAAATGGCTGTCTTCTCGCTAGAGAACTGTCGAATACTTTTCCGTCTGAAAGCATACCAACATAATGAACACTAAGTAGTGCCCCATTCACAACTTCATCACCAGTGCCAGTCACGACATCCTGTACCACCACACTTTGAGGCATGAAATTCGTAGCATTTTCAGTTGATGCAACTTGAGTGGTATCTTTTCCTTGGAAAAAACCAATAATATCTCCCCCGAACATGAAAAATCCTACAACAAAGATTGCAACAGTAACAGCAATCCATGTTTTTTTGTTCATTTTTTGCATAGTAAATATTTATATTGTATGACACTAGTATAACAATGACAGACTAAATGTAAAAGACTGACATTTTATTGCAAAAGAGCTTTTGAGAGACTACTATAGATACATGGACGAACAAAAAATTGTAAACATTTCAACAAAATTCCTGACTCCAAACCCTATTAGTATTGCGGATATGCAGGAAGCAACAGTAGAACGCATTTATGAAATATCCCGAGAATTCAGTCAGGGATTCCAGTTTCTAGAAGGCTACCCAAGATCAGTAACATTCTTTGGTTCAACACGATTCAAAGAGGATCATCCGTACTATATTCATGCTCGTGAATTGGCAAAAAGGATAGTCAAGGATCTCGGCTACACAGTTGTAAGTGGAGGTGGTCCTGGGATCATGGAAGCTGCAAACCGAGGCGCAAAAGAAGCGGGAGGAAACTCTATCGGACTTACAATCCGATTACCTCGAGAGCAAGTGATGAATCAATACTTAACAAATCATGTGGATTTTTATTATTTCTTTAGTAGAAAGGTGTGTCTTGCATATTCTGCAGAGGCATTCCTTTTCTTCCCTGGAGGATTCGGAACTCTCGATGAATTCGCAGAAATAGTCACATTACTCCAAACACATAAAGTTCCGAGAGTTCCTGTCATCCTTGTTGGTAAGGACTATTGGACAGAAGTACTCGAGTTTTTCAAACATACATTACTTTCTCGTGGAACGATCGAAGCTGAAGATCTAGATCTTTTTCATATCATTGAGGATGATACCGAAATTATTTCATTAATTAAAAATGCTCCAATACGCAGAATGCTTCCTTATGATGGACTCAAAGTTAACCCAATCGAATAATGAGTGATATTCCTCTCTACCAAAAGCATTGTGTCCCTTGTGAAGGAAACGTACCGAAGTTTAGTACACCAAGTAATCTTGAACACCTAAAGAGAATTAATGAATGGCACTTGAATGAAGACATTTCTATAGAAAAAATATTACTTTTTAAAGATTTCGCACAAGCTATCCAATTCATAAACAAAGTCGCAGAAATCGCAGAACAAGAAAATCATCATCCGGATATTCTTCTTTTTGGATGGAATAAAGTAAAACTTTCTCTAACTACACATGCTATCGGAGGACTCTCTGACAATGATTACATACTTGCTTCAAAGATTGACCAGATAATTTTGTAAAAATAAGCCCCGTCCCGCAGTTTTGCGGGACGGGGCGTTTCGAGAGATTAGTGCACAGAAGTTGCTTGGAGCCTAGTCATACGAAGAGGATGATTCCTGTGATCATCCACCACAGTAATCGGAGTCGACTTCCTTACAGACTCGCGAAACTTAGCAAATGAATACTTCTTCGCGATAGCGATTCCATCCTCAATCCTACACACGATGACAATCTGCTTTTCATAGTCATCATGTTTGACACCAAATGGCCTTACCACAAGATGGGTACCCTCCAAAAGCTGAAAGACACCATCGACAGCGAAGCCAATGAATTCCTCATCTTCAGAAAAATGAGGAACAAGTCCTGAAGCAATTTCTGTCGGGATTGAGGCCTTTTGATCTCCTTTTTTCAGGAAGATACCACTTCGACATGCAACACGCGACTTTGCATTCGTGCTTGCATTGGCACGAATAATGACACCCTTTTCAGATGACGGTGATCCTGAAATGACAGTGTGGTTGGTTCCCATGAAAAATCTCTCAGTGAGAGAAGCTTCATGTACCATTCCATCCTTCAGTTCGGGAAGATTCACCTGATCAAGGTGAAGAAGAAGTCGCTCTCCTCGCTCAGCGATTTTGTCACCGAGAAGGATTGCATGTGTGCCCTGGTCTTGAATTACATCAATACCAGGCTTGAATTCCCCACCAGCGAAAGTGTAGCATCTCATGTACGGTTACGCTCCATGCGGGTTTCGGCAAATGACACTGTGATAAACCTGTGCCGAGCAGGGTTATCAATCTCTCGATGTAAAGAACTCAAAAAAACATACCAGACTTTTCTTTCCAAGTCAAAAAAAGCGGCACACTTACGTGCGCCGCTTTGATAGAGTAACCCGAAGGTCACTCTATCGAAAGAGCTTTACTTCTTCAACCATGCGACGAGTTCTTCGCCAATGAGCTGCTCGTTGATCACGTCATCGGGCTGGGCACACCAACGATTGATGTCGTTGATGACCACGAGCCCGGTGTTGCTGAAACGATCGCCGATCTCCTGCAGGAACGGGAACTTGCCCCCTCCATTCGCATACGCGATGAAGAGGAAGTACACCAGATCGCTGCGACGCTCGGACTCCTCGAGTACGCGCGTCACTCGTGACTTGTCGTTGTTTTCGCCGTCGGTGTTGAAAATCACCAACGAGCGACGCTTGGCGACCGCCACCTGCGATGCAGGCTTCGATCCACCGAACAGTCCTCCGAACATCCCCTTCTTGGGAGCCTCGGACGAAGCCTTGGGCAACCATCCGAAGTGACGAAGGTTCTTCTCGAGCACGTACGAGTAGTCCGTACCACCGCCGTATCCGGGAACCCGGCCAATGACACTACGGCGAATGAATCCGTCGACGGTCTGCGGGGTGATCATGCCAGCGTGGTGAGCGTTTTCCTCACCATTGCTGAAGGTGAACACGTCCATCTGCTTGTCCGGATCGAGCACCATGCTCCACGGCACGAGCCGCTCGAGTAACTTCTGCGTAGAACCATCTTCCTGCTCGTCCTGATAGCTACCGGAAACGTCAAGACAGAAGGATACCTCCGCAGAGATCTGGGTCATGTCGACCCCCTTCTTGGTGAGGTCGAGCGACAGCTTTGCAGCTGCCTTGTTGAGATCGAGGCTGAGCGCCATCTACCTACCTCCGAGTTTTTGGACGATATGTCCAAGTTGGTCTGCGAGTTCAGTGACGGTCGTCACTGTTGGTTTCTGATTTTGTTCGGTCATCATCTTGAGAGATGTGATTGTCCCGATCAAACCAGGAACCAAAACGAGTGCTACGTCCTGCACCCTTCCAATCATGGCAAGGGGTTGCTCGATTTGAATATCTCTCATCGAGCTGCTCGTACGAATTTGTACAAGTGACTGAGTCAAACTCATTCCTCGCTCCGCAAAGCGTTGCGAGAGAACAGGGTTCGCATCAGCTCCTTGTGACAAATAATCTGCAAGATACAACGCTGCAATCATCGACATCTCAATTTCCTTACCAACACTCTCAATCTTTCTCGACACTGTGTCGAGATCTCCTTTGAGTGTCAGCAGTCCATCGAGACGTTTATCGAGCAACACGATCAGCTGTTGAATCTCTTCGCAAGCCAATTTAAGTTCCTCGATGGTGTCAATCTTTTTGTTCGATCTCGCCATGAAGCGAGAAAGAATACCCCCTTGCGGTACGAATACCGCTTGAAGATCGATTGACTCAAGAATCTCCAACATGCGAGACAAGTTACGACTCGTGTTTTTGAGATCCTCCGACTGACTGAGTGTGAGACATTCAGTGACATGCCCTGCGAAGCGATGTTGGAGTTCATGCCCCCACATCACGACATCTCTATCACTTAACTCATCAAGATTTGTGATCAAGATAAGATCAAGTGCAGCGTTGAGCACTTCATGTTCTGTCCCTACATTCTTTGATTCAAGTTCTGCAAACGTCACGGCAAGCCGCTTCCGTTTCGAACCGATCATCGTCGTAGGTTGAGAGCCACCATGTAGTACATTGGTTTTCACCGTTGTTACCACTGGCGGAACTATCACACTCGCCTTTACTACCTTCGCCTCAGGTTTTTCGATAGGTTGTTCACCGACCGTAATAACCGTTGGTTTGTGTGCTGCCGGCGTTACGGAGGTGGGTGTTTGCCCTCCTCCCATAACAGTCGGTTTCCGTTCTTGGCCTCCAGTCTTAATGACTGTTGGCCCTTTCCTCTCCTCGGGCGTGATGCCGGAGGAGAGGTTTGAATTCTCCTCCGGCATCATCTAGCCTCCGTATCAGGAAAAGGACCCGAGGACTGAGTTGAAATCGCCGTTGAAGCCGACACCGACCGCTGAGAACTCCCAGCCGTTAGCGCCGACCAGAAGCGAGCCCATCTGCACAGCATTGAAGCTGGCGAACTCGGACGTGAGACGGAAAGAGCAAAGCTCCTTGCCGCTGTCGTCCTTGATCTTGATCGTCGCTTCCTTCACGTCCTTGAACAACCCGCTCGATGCGGGATGAATCGTGACGAAGATCGGAATCTCGACGATGTTCATGGGGACTTTCGACCCCTCGATAGTGATGGTCTCGTCGACACCCGTGAGGGTACCGTCGCGAGCATCACCCGAGTGAGTGAGCGAACCGCACGGCGTGCTGAACGAACCGTTCGGGTTCGTCACGAGCACACCACTGCGGTTGGTCTTCCTGCTGTTATACGTGCTAAGCACTTTCTCCATCGAGGTGACCTTGTTGCCCGCGCCCGTATCCTCCATGAGGAGGCAGTGCGCGTCCAAGTCGTGCTTGGAGTCCCAGGCGAGCTCGACCGTGAAGCGTTCACCCTTTGCAAGGTTGAGCTTCAGCGGAACATGAGTGTCGCCAGGCTTCGAAAGGGGCAGGTTGAGCGCCATGTGAATTCTCCAGTTGAGTGAACTTCGATAAACTACAGGGAAACTTCTACAACACTCGATCAGTTGCCTGAGCCGAGTCGTGCGAGCTCCTGACGGGCGGCAGCGAAACTTGTCCGTGCCTCCGCCATCCTCTGGGTTGATTCTTCACGTGCCTTGGTGACAATCTCATCGACTTCACGCACCTGCGCGATAACCGATTCGATCTGCTTGGCCTGAGCCAAGCGGTTGTTGCCGGGCGCAGCTGCTGCGGTACCCGCGACCTGCTTCAAAAGCTGACCGCGTGCATCGAGCAACTGCTGATCCATGGTGGCAGAACGCTCTGCGAGCATCTGCACACCTTGAATTTGAAACGTGCCGTTGATGGCCAACAATGTCATCTTGATGGATGACAATCGCTGGTTCATTGTGGTAGCAACTTCCTGAACCGTACTCACACCTGCTTGCTGCAACTGCTGGATGACCAGCGCGTCTGCAGGCAAACGAGTGTACGTCCCTTCGAGCGCAAGCGCCCTTGATTCGAGCAAAACCAACTTCGACTGCAACTCCTGGACTCGTGCTTGCTGCACGGAATCCGTCGGATTTGCAGCGAGTGTCGCTTCTTCTTCTGCAACGTCCGCACGAGCCTTCTCAAGGAAGGCCCGCGCAACCGCCGCAGCTACCGTGAATTCACCAAAGTGAATCAGGTAGCTTTCCTTCAAGCGCTGTTGCACTTGAAGTTCGGAAAGGAGACCTGCGAGTTTACTCTTGATCTCCCCTTCCATCTTGGCGAGAAGATCGGCGAGTGTCTTTGTGCGACCAGTAATCATGTCACTGATCGACTTGAACAACTCGTCTTTGAGTTGTGACGCGGACTTCCCGCGAAACATACCTGTGAACTTGGCAAACATACCAGGCTCCACAGGACTCTGAATCTTCTCGATTATCTCCGGAAGTTTCGCATCTTCCACTCCCTTCTTCACTTGCGTGAAGAGTTCGAATGTTTCCTTGGCATCAGTCCTGTTAAGACGAGCCATGAAACCATCGAGAGTTGTGGAAAGGTGCTGTTCCTCCGGAAGACCGATCGTGACGATCTCAGCTTGCGAAATCGACCGGAAGTCGAGTTTCGCAAGGCGCTGTTCGGCATCGGGAAGCTGAGCTTCCTTGAGCACGATAGCGCCAGTGTCGATCTGACTCACTGGCACTGGCAGGTTTGCTTGACTTGCGTCAAGTACCGGCCGCACCGAGGTCAGGCCAAACACAGTTGGCTTGCCCATGTCGATTTACCTATGGTTGAAGTTTTCAACGAACATAGAAAGCACCATTGCTCTCTACGAGGTTCCGATCATTCGATCAGATTCTCGTTAAAGAGGGTGAGCTTAACGGACTCACCCAGAGTATTCCGGGAAGCTTACGCTTCCATTCGTCTACTACGCGACGTGCGTGTGGGGTTTGTCGCCGCCAGTGATGAACTTGTAGGTCTTCTTGAGACCCACAAAGACCATCTCAAACGGCAACAAAGCATATGACAACACCTTGTTCAGAACGACGACAGCCGGCATCCCGATCGTGACAACCGGGCCAAGCCACTTGCGTCCCGCGACCGTGTGGCCGTAGAGCAGAGACATCGTAGTGATCGTGATGATGCCGAGGAACTTCTCGAAGCTCGTGACTTCGACATGGTTATTTACCATGTCCATCGTGAGCTCGAAGGCCAAGATTGCGCCGACGAACCCAATCAAGAGGAACGCCGTCTTTTTCAAGATCGGGAACCTTTCGATGAGTCGAATGCAGTAGCCCGCGATGAACCGCAAGGCTAAGATGCCGATGAAGACACCCGTGCACACCACCCACAATCGCTTGTCCATCGCTACTGCAGCGACAACATTATCAAGCGAAAGCGAGAGATCCATGATCTCGATCTGTATGATCGTGACCAACATCGACTTCTGCACCACAGTCCCATGACTACCCTCGTCTTCAGACTCCTCAATGAGAAGCCCATGGCACATGAGGTACACCAGATAGCAGGCACCAGCGAACTTCAGCCAGTGGTTCTCCGCGATGAACGCGACGAACCCCAGCGAAATACCGCGAAACGCGTACGCTCCGATGATACCCAGCCGAAGTGCGAGCTTCTGCTTGTTCTTCGGTAACACCGAAGCCATGGCGGCAATCGCCATGGCATTATCTACCGAGAGCAAGCCCTCGATCAACACCAATGACAGAATCACTGGCACTGCACTCATGAGCTCCGCCGCCGAGGGCAGATGAGTCATGAAGTTCGTGATGAGGCCATGAACAGCGTCCATCGGGTTCCTCCCAGGAGTTGTTGTTTTCCCACATACGCGTGCTCAAAATGAGACACGCGGCATTCAAGGTTCCATCAGTAAATCTAGCGGTATTATAGCAGATTATAAGGATTTGTCAAGGTTATTTTTAACCTTTTATTTGCTTTAATTCCGAAAACGTTTATTAAACTCATATTCCAATAGACCATAAGATTGACCATATTTTGACAAAACTGAGTAACCATCAGAGATAACTGCAAAATATAATTCTTTAATACGCGTGTCTGTTATTTTTGAAAGAAATTGAACAAGTGTTTGACCATTAAGAGTAAGTACATGTTTTGCAACCCGTGCGTTTAGTGCAAAATAGTCTGTATTCATGATTTCTATAAGTCTTTCTGGATCATTCATCCAAACATGGTTAATCAGACTTTCAATTTCTGGATTACTATCTGCTTGGTTTTGATTTAATTTTGCAACATACAAGAAGTGAACACTCTCAGGATTCAACTCTTCTAAAAATGATGCGATCTTCCTTTCCCCTGTTCCTGTAATCCGGATATCATCCACTAATATGATGTGTTTATTTTGAAATAATTCTGTTGATGTAAAAAACTGTTGTTTACTCATAACCTTGTCCCGAATTACCTTATCAAAGGTTCCGTAATCCCCTTCAAAAACAGAGCTCATAAATATAGGGACTGACATAATTGGGTTCTTTCCGTTTGATACCAGATATAAATTCAAATAGTTTTGAAAATGTCGAGAAATAACATTTGCTCCCTTGAGAATATACTTACGAGGATGCTCGGCAATTATAAAATTTGTTTCATGGTCTTCACCTAAAAAAATATCTTGATTTTGTTTAATAAACTCTTGTGCAAGTTTAATACCATAACGCTCCGCCTCCCTTGCGTCACCATACTTAAACTTACTATACGCCTGCGCATCAAACACATTACCTTCTTCATCATAAACCGTGCCTTGTTCAATGTGCAGAGTAGATAAAGCCAATATACTTTGTTTTAGACTGTTCATAATTTTATATTTTTACAAGAAGCTCAGATAGTGAATGTATAGTTGCGCTGTTTGAAATGGTCTCTTTTGTATTCAGAAGCAAAGCGTTCATACCAAATTTTATGGCTCCTTCATAATCAGCTAGAACATTATCTCCAACATGCAACACGTTATATGGCATGCAACCCATTGTACGAGTCACAAAAGCAAATATTTCTGGGTTTGGCTTTGCAATTTTGATTTCATCTGAAAAAAATGAATAATCAACAAATTTCATAACTCCAAGCAGACCAAGTGCTTTTCTCATGTATACCCCACTAATAAAACCCGTATTACTCAACAAACAAATAGTCACGTTCTTCTGTTTAAGTTGTTCAAGCGCAATGATCACATCATCACTTTTGAGAGAAGGTAGAAATCGCAAAAAAGCTTGATCGATATTATCCTCCAATTGTTTCAAAAACTCTTCATTACAATACGAATCCTTTTTAAGTTTCGAAGCAATCAATTTTAATCTATCGGCACAATTAAAATCCCGACCAGTGAGATCAGTAATCTTATCGAATTCGATATCGATTTCATTTGCAATTTTTGCAATTATAGACGGTTCAGAAGAAAACGCCTCTGCAATAATTTGAATTCTTTGTTTTTTGAAATCTGGATTACTTTGTAAAATCGTGTTCCAGACATCAAAACAAACACATGTGATTGTATTCATATAACTAGAATGTTAAGACGTATGCTTTCTTGATAAAAGCATTTGCCTTATTTATGAGACTAGGTACAAGTTGTTGTTTGTTTCTACTTTTGACCTCTGCACGTAACAATTCGAATCCTTGCGCATATTTCTCCATAAGTCCATACCCATCGGTAATAGACGCACTGTATAGTTCATCTAAAATAACCGAGGAAATTTTTGCAAAAAACTTTTTAAGTTCCTTATGATCAGCCCAAGATAAGACAAAACGAACAGAACGGCTGTTTAAAACATATTCATCAGGTTTTCTCATTAATTTATACAATTCATCAATTGAATTAATCACGGCATGGTTTAATCTATTTTCAATATCAGGGTCATTTTTTCCATTTTTAACATCAATAAGGTAAAGCAAAATGACCTTTTTTGCCCCCGCCTGTTCTAAACAGACAATGGTTTTTTCTTCATGCGCGCCTGTAATTCTCGCATCTTCAATAAAAATAACAGTCTTATCTCTCACAGAATCTTCATCAATAGAAAGCTTATTCCTTTGCATATTAAGTTTTCTTTCTTCAACGGTTAACTTACTAAAATCACAAGATGGTGCAGATGAGCGGCTAATCTTAACGAACTTAATTGCATTTGCTTTATTATCCAAAAGCTTCTCATTAATTAATTTATGTACCTCAAGTGCAAGTGGATATACTGACGGTGGGGTATGCCAGAATGGAGATGTGATAATCACTATATCCTGATTATTTTTTATTAATTTAGAAATTGGCATAATCGCAAACAACCCATCAACCATTTTTTTAGCAAATTTCAAAATGGTAGGCTTATGCCCATATTTAAATTGGCTATATTCCTGAAAATTAAGTATTGTTTCTGGTGCCCCTATTTGCACAGAAAAGGCAGCTGATCTAATTATTTGCATAATAAAAAATTATACATAATTTAATGTATTTGTCAATACTATCTTAGTATTATACTAGTCCTTATTTGTACCCTGTATAAGTCGAGGGGCGCCTGGGGTTACATTGATTGGTTGTGTTGGGAAAAAGATTGTTGTCCCAGTATCTGTTGCATTTGAATTGTCAGTGCTTTGGTCCCCTACTGTGGGCTGAGTTTGATCTACTGGAGTTTGATTTTGTGACTGTGGATCATTTTGATTACTTGCATCTATTTGAGCTTCAACATTAGCTAGTTGTTGCTCAATAAAAGTAACCTCTGCTTGAGCATTATTCACTACTGTTTGTTGAGTTGTTGGGGATTGAACATTTTGCTGAGCACTTGGATCAGGATTCTGAAGAGTACTACCAGTTGTATCTATGGAATTAATCGCATCTTTAATTTCCTGAATAACAGAGTCAATCATTTGCTGATAACTTTGAATCTGAGACTGTGAGAGTCCGGAGTTTGCAGGAGTAAGTGAATCAACATATGCATTTAAATCATTTACATACGACTCTATAGTGAGCGAATCCTTTTTTAATTGATCAAGTGTTGCCTTATCTATTTTCCCAGCAAGTGTTACATCAACCCTACTTCTCCAATCCTGAAGAATCTCATTTATTATCGTTCTCTTATCTTCAATATTCTTTTGTACTTCTGGATTACTTGTCTTTATTTTTAATACTGGATTTTCTGTCAGTGGATTTTGAAAAAGTACATCAGTTCTATTTACTGCCTGATTCATTGCAACAAGCTGATCATCTACAAAGTCATAAAATGGAAATGCTACACGAAAAGCCTTTTCTGCATCATTTAACTTATCTTTCTCATTTCCAAGCTTTGACTTTGCATTTGCAAGTTGAGCTTTCAAATCCGCCTGTTTTTTAAGAAGAGCGTTTTCTGAATTACCGGATCTCATATAAAAGAAAACTCCTATAGCAATAACAAATGCACTCACAAGTACTAGCGTTAGTGTTGTATATCCTTTGGATTTTTTTTTCATACTATTCTGTTGTCACTCCATCAAATTCTGGGCCATCCTGTTCAGCTTCATGTTTTGTTGCACGAACAATCCCATCTTTATGGTGTGCAGGAGAATATATAGTATATAACTTAAGACTTTGATCAGTAGATGTATTTATCACATTGTGTTTACTTCCTGCGGGTACTATAACTGCATCCCCATCAGCAACATCATATTCGTTTTCATTGATAATTACTTTGCCAACTCCGCTCTCAAATCGAAAAAACTGATCATTTGTTTCATGAACCTCTAAACCAATTTCCTCTAATGGCAAAAGACTCATAGCAACTAACTGGCTAAACTTGCTTGTATATAAAACTCTTCGGAAATCAGAATTTTCACGCACAACTGATTCAATATTTTGTTTATATCCTTTCATATAAATATTATATGCTGAATTACTTGATTTCGATAGACAATGCTATAAAAAATAACTAGGTATTATTTTTCCAGCGTGGAGCAAATCGTATCATAAAAGTAAATAATTTTGCTTTGAGTAAACCTATTCCCCTTGACCTCATACTTTTGTAACATACCGCTTGAAACTCCTTCAAATCATTTCCCTCATAACATAGTTTCCCGTTCTTAAAACAAAGGCTGCAATATTTATCTGATTCACGCACACCAGTATCTTTATCGAACGGCATCATACAGCTTTCACACATTGTCTTTTTCATATATTAGTTTATTTAGTATATAAATAACACATATTCTTTCATACTTGGCAAATTCTGATTTCCTTGAACTCAGGTAATCATTGGTATACAGTGTTCACAAGTACATGTGAGTACTTATTTATTAAATTATACCAAATATATGAATATCTTTCATAAGCCAGCTGTATCAAAAAAAGTTGGCTCAAAAGGGTTTACACTTATTGAAATTCTTGTTGTTATTGGAATCATAGCAGTACTTGCTGCTATCGTTATAGTTGCTATTAACCCAGCACGACAGTTTGCTCAAGCAAGAGATTCTCAAAGACACAGCAACATCAATACTATTTTGAATGCTATTGGGCAGAGAATGGCAGACAACAAAGGAGTATTCAACTCTCCAACTGCAAGTATTAGTTGCCCAACTTTACCTGCCAGCGCTCAGCAAATATCAAATGGCGCTGGAACAGGCATAGATCTCTCATGTTTAGTACCAATGTATATGTCTATTATGCCCTCAGACCCAACATCAGCTTCAGGAAACGATACTGGCTATCAAGTATACGTAGAATCGAATGGGAGAGTTCATGTTATCGCCTCAACAACTGAGCCATCGATACCTAGAACAACGGCACTGGAGGTTGTTCGCTAACAAAAAAACCGCCCTTGGCGGTTTTTTTG
Organism: uncultured Candidatus Saccharibacteria bacterium; assembly: GCA_964516975.1. GTDB lineage: Bacteria > Patescibacteriota > Minisyncoccia > Phycocordibacterales > Zambryskibacteraceae > CAZFAS01. The sequence goes on along the minus strand of CAZFAS010000001.1, from coordinate 26,976 downwards.
TTAACTCAATTGACCTCAATTCCCTGTTATACTTAAAATATGAAGAAATTGATTTTTCTCTGTATTACCATTGGATCTATTATTGGTGGATACATACCAACTTTTTGGGGCATCAGCAACATATCGTTTTCATCAATAATCCTTTCTGCATGCGGTGGGCTTGCAGGTATCTGGGTAGGATACACACTAGCAAAAAACTTCGAATAAATGTGATGGCAAAAAGTAAGGATACAAAACGCAAAATAATGAGTTTTATACTTATTATTATTTCTATTGCCTTTCTTTCGTATATTATGCTCAAAGACCCGAAAGAAATTAGATCGATTTTTCTTGAATCAAACAAATGGCTCTTACTTACAGTTTTTGCGCTTCAGATTTTAAGCTTCGCAGTGAATGCTGTAACATCAAACACCCTTCTTGATTTTGTCGGGGAAAAAACATCACTCATAAATAATTTTAAAATCTCAATTATGAATGAATTTGGTAATAAGATCATGCCAATTGCAGGTGGATCTATCACAAGTTACATTGCCTATAAGCGTCTTAAGCTCTCAATATCATCGATTATCTTTCTTGAAACAGCGTGGGTGGTTCTGCTATTCTCACAATATGTCATCTTCTTCATTTTAAGCGCACTTATCATTCCGCATAATTATATTTCGCTTATTCCTAAAGTAGCACTTCTTATTTTTTCAGTTGCTGTAATTGGGGCAATCTTTTTATGGTACTTCCTGATTAAAAAAAATAAAGGTGCCCTTCTTCATAGAATTATAGAAAAAATTATTCATGTTATTCGCTATGTAATTCCGTTTGCATTTGAGGAGGATGATGTAACCTCCAAAATTGTCAGTGGTATAAATAAACTTGAAGAGAACTTCCCACTTTTTTTTGCTCAGGGCAAAAGAGCAGCAGCTGTTTTCTTTCTATTTACAATTTATTTTCTCCTCGATATTACTATGCTCTATATATCTTTCCTTGCATTTGGAACTTCTGTCCCCTATGCACTCGTAATCTTTGGATATCTTCTCTCACTTCTCCTTTCACTCCTCACACTTATTCCTGGACAACCGGGAGTAACTGAAGCATCACTCGTGCTTATTTTTAGCGCATTTGGAATTGAATCTCACAATGCAATACTTGCAACACTCCTTTTCCGCCTTGTCTCATATTGGATTTGGGTACCGATTGGTATCTATCTCACATTTTCAAAACATAAAGAAGCATAAGAAAAAGCGGAGCACTTGCTCCGCTTTTGTTTAGATCCTATGGATCAACGTATACACGAGTACCGGTTGTCATACGACCAGTAACAGCATCGACTGCAACCGTAGTTGCAGTGACAATTACGGGTGAATTCGAACCTTTCGGATTCACCACAACCGGTGTAACCCTGCAGACCCCGTCTGTAAGCACGGCATTAGCACGTACTACCGAAACATCCAAGGAAGCACAGGTGAAGTCAGTAGTGACTCCTGCCTTTCCTTTGACTTGAACCGGAATATCGTAGCTCTTGCCAACTTGAACACGAACTGAGTCTGCTCCGAACTTAATCGTAAGTGCTGTACGATTGTTCACAGTAACAACAAGTGTATCAACATACGCACTATCGGCGAACAGCTTCGCATACACTCTCGCCAAACCTGGCGAATTAAGTGACACGATACCATTTGCGGACACACTTACTGTGCTTGATGAACTCGTTCGGAAGATAACAGAGTCAGAAACACCGACCGGCACTGACCGATCGATAATGATCTGAATCTTATCGCCCATCTCACCAACAAACTGATGTGGTGCAATTCTGAGTCTATAACTTCCTTGTTGCTCTGGCGGGTACGACGGATTCGTGATGTATACCTTAGTCGTGTTTCCACACGAAGCCAAGATAGCAACACACGGTAGGAGTTGCAAAACCGCCTTTATGTTCATATTCCAGCCCCTGATGAAAGAAACTCGTGATAGAAAGAACTACGGAAAAAACCTTGTTAGAAAATAACACATTTAACTCACAAAGTAAATAAGAAAGGGCGAACCACATTGGTTCGCCCTTGTTTTCAGATCTCTTCCCTCATACTCTAGCGATTCCTCTTACTCATGAGGCTTCGCTTGAAGTGGTTCATGGTTGGGAATACCTGGAATCCCGACAGCTCTTGCAAGCTCAAATCGTCGAAATCTTGGGTTTCTAATCCCTCAGAGGGATCATCCCCATGAAGATTCTCGATGTTGAACTCACCAGTTGCTATTCGAGACGCCCAGCTGGTATTCATCTTCCTTTCCACATCACGGAACACTGCGGGCAGTTGCGGAACACTTGGTGCATGCTCCCGTTCTTTGCTCTCTTTCCCACCCTTTCCCTTTGCCATACCTTCTCCTGTGTGTTGGACGAAACTGCAGGATCTAAACTGGTACCACATGTACTACTCTTAAAAAACTATACTACTCCTGTTTTTTTTGTAAATAGCTATGCACAGCTCTCAAGAAACTCTCGAATTTTTACTTCTACTTCTAAAGCGGACTGTGTATCCATAAGTTCAACTCTAAGTTTTTTTGCACCATCAAATCCGTCCACGTAAGCTTTAAAATGTTTCTTCATTATAGAAAAACTTTTTATATCACCAAGAAGTTTTTCATAGAGTTTCGTATGCTCTATGAGTACTTCCAATTTTTCCTTAATACTCGGAGTATACACAGGATCACGAAAGACCCATGGATTCCCAAATATTGCTCTACCCAACATCACACCATCACACCCTGTTTCTGTAACTTTCTTCCTTGCGTCCTCGATACTGAGAACGTCTCCATTTCCAAAAATAAGAGTCTTGCTTTTTAACTGATCCCGAATTTCAACCGCTCTTTTTACATGTTCCCATCGTGCTGGAACTTTTGACATTTCTTTTCGAGTTCTTGCATGAATAGTGATAAGAGCTGGCTCCTCAGCAAGTAATTCTGGAAGCCACTCTTCAAGTTGATCTCTATTGTATCCAATACGAGTCTTCACAGAGACTGGAAGATCTTGTCCTCCCTCTTTCGCAGCTCTGATTATCTCTCTTGCGAGTTTGGGTGTTTTTATCATTGCAGCACCAGCACCCTGTTTTTCGATACCTTTATCTGGACAGCCCATATTGATGTCTACTCCATCAAAACCAAGCTCTTTTGCTATTACAGCTGCCTTTCGCATATTTTCTGGTTTCGAAGTAAAGAATTGAGCAACGATTGGTCTCTCAGCGGGCGTAAACATAAGATCACGCATAAGTTTCTTTTTTCCCTCCTCAGGCGCAAGAACTAATCCATCTGCAGAAACAAACTCAGTCCATAATACATGGGGATATTCATTCTCTGCATGTGGAATATTTTTCTCTCCATAGGCACCAATATCTTTTCCCGCATACTTTGAATATTTTGCAATAATGTAGCGAAAAGACGCATCAGTGACATCTGCCATTGGCGCCAATACAAAAATTGGTTTATGAAGTTTATCCCAAAACCCTGAAGTATTCATACGAGGAATATACTAGAATTTGAAAAAGAAACAAATTCTTAAACTAAATCTGCATCAGTAAGTTCAAGTGACGATCCAGGAGTTAAAGTTCCAGCAATTATTCTATCTGCAATGATCTTTTCCACTGTATCCTGAATTGCGCGATTAAGAGGTCTCGCACCGAACTTTGGATCACTACCTTTTTTCACAAGGAATTGCACGAGTGCGTCATTCACTACAAGAGTTATGTTTCTTTCTTTAAGTCTCCATTCCAAACGTTTAAGCATAATCTTGGCAACTTCTTTTAGGTCAGACTCCGTAAGTGGATGGAAAAGTATTACCCCATCAAAACGGTTAAGAAGTTCTGGCTTATAAATACCCTCACGAACAATAGACTCGATGATTGCATCCTTGCTAGAAGCTAGATCTTTACCAGCTTGTACTGTTTCGAAAATATTTTGGCTTCCAGCATTTGATGTTGCTATAACAATAAGGTTGCGTGCACTCACTCTTCTGCCTTGAACATCAGAAAATATTCCTTCATCGAGAATTTGCAAAAAGAGGTCAAGAACTTTTCGATCAGTCTTTTCAAATTCATCGAGGAGGAGCACGCCATACGGATTTTCTCGTATCATAGAGGTTAATACTCCTGGTGTACCACTATCAAATGATCCAATTAGCCGGTTTAGAGCGTCGGGAGTATTGTACTCAGACATATCAAGCCTTAGTATCTTTGCATTTTGTCCAAAGAATATTTCACCAAGAGCCTTTGTTGTTTCTGTTTTACCAACACCAGTTGGGCCAAGAAAGAGAAAAGATCCCATTGGTCTTTTGGGATTTGCAATACCAGCTCGCGCCCTGCGAAGTGCATCGCTAATCGATTTTATTGCTTCATTTTGACCAATAACTCTTTCATGAAGCATAGTCTCTAAGTTCAGTAACTTTTCCTTCTCAATTGAATCTATAACTCCTGTTGGTATGCCAGTTTTTGTTTTTATAAGTGAAAGGATATCTTCCGGAAGTACAACTCCCCTTCCTAAACTACGAGCTTTTGATGCTGATTCAGTGAGAAGTTCTTGAGCCCGAGCGAAGAGTGATGATCCTACGAAATATCGCTCTGCATCAGTTACTGCCTCAAATAAAGCTGGATATGAATAAGTAACTCCTTCACGCCCTTCGAGCTCCAAAATTTCATCTTCGAATATGGAAAGTATTTTATCGACACCCTCACTCTTCACAGCAAGTGTTTCAAAGTGTGTTGTAATACTTTGATTTGGTTCAATTATCTTATGAAACTCTGCTTCATCACTTATCCCAACAAGTTGTATGTTTGATGCAGATAGATATGGATTTAATAAACTCTGAATATCTATACCGAGCGCTAGACCATCTCGAATAAGTGCTGGAAAATCTGGTATTACAAGAATAATATTTCCAGCATGCTGTGCATCAATAAGTAATTCAATCAAAAGTTTTTCAAATGCAGATTTTTCATTTGCATATGCTGCAAACCCTGATCCATCAAGTACCAAGATTTTTTTATTTCTTAGTGTCGAGCTACTTCCTCTTTCTATTTTTCTGCCTAATCCTTCGAGAACTTCCATTTTCCCAGAACCTTCTTCACCTACAAGTAGGACGTTAGTCCCCTTACTTTTTGAAAGAATGTTCTCTAAGCTAATAATTTCTTTCTCATGCAACTCATCGTTTAAAGAAGCTGAAAATTGTAATGGAGAACTCCAACGCGAAAGTGTGTATGCGGCTCCGTATGCCCAGTCGGTACCTATTGCCTTAATATTTCTAAGATTATTTGATGACCACCAGCGTTCTTTATTTACTATTACCCTATCAAGACTAAAAACTAGTTTTGCAGTATGAACGATAATTTCAAGTGTTGCACCGTGAAGCGATAGGAAGTTCTTAAATTCCGTATCTGCATTTAGAAGCGCCTCGAAATATGACTCCACTGTTACTCCTCCGCCAAACTGAAGTGATTCTTTTGAAATAACATTTTTCCTTGAATTTAAAAAATCTGCTACTGAATTACTTTCAACACCAAGTCTATACAGTATCTTCGAACCGAACTTTGAAAGTATAAACGCCTTTGTAGCATCACTATCCTTTCCAGATAATGACATCATTGTTAGTTCGAACAAATATTTCTCCTCATTTTCTCGAAAAAATAAAGAGTAATAAAAAGAATCAATAGCAATAAAGATACTCGCAGCAAATATAAGAAGAAAAAATAGTCCTGTTACACCCGATTTCACTTCTATAAATAAACCTGAACTAAATAATAGTGCAATTACAGAAAGAACAAGAAGAATATCGATAATTGCCCTTCTTGCGCGGTGAGATATGCTTTTTTCAAGATAAATAGCTGGAACAAAATCTTGAAGCCCTTGTTTGAAATGCTGGAAGTTCATATTAGAAGAAATATTTAATAGAGAGCGCCAAAATAAATGCCAAATATATTGGGAATAATACCCAAATAGCAAAAATTATTAGAGACAAAGCAACTCCAATTACAAAGAGTGACAACGCAATAATAATTGTAACCAAGCGTATTACTAGACCAACAATGCGCAATATAATATTCAGCAACAATGTTTGAAAAAAATCTGCAGGATCAAATCCCTTTGCATAACCTTCCCCCAACCTTTTCCACGGCGCAAATAAAGTCCTAAATAATATTGCTACTGAAAAGAAACGAAGTATAAAAGTTACTATCTCTTTAAGATTAGATGTGAGATCAGATATCGCTCTACTATAATGCCAGCGAATATAATATGGTAAGAATAGCAAAAAATACATATAGAAATTATACCTCGTCTCATTAATATACGCACAACTAACGGTGGATTATGTCTACCTACTCACCTTTTTTCTTTATTATAACTTTGTTCCCATGTCGTAAATCAACCAGTGAAACATCGAGTGTTCCATCATTTTGCACTGTCACTGTTTTATTCTCAATGATTGAACTTAGGTTAGAAATCATTTTCTCATTTCCATCACGTAGGGTAAAAAGTATTTTAGTGTCATCTTTCACAAAAAGCTCATATTGATCATCTCCAATATTTGAAACACTTTCTATTGCAAGACCGAGCTTGTGCACTCTCTCAAGAAAAGTATTCATTTTTTCAAATAATCCGTTAGCGAGGTATGTCTGTCCTACAGGATTATCTGCAACCTCTCCACGATATATGAAAAATACACTCGGAGTTACAATTGGTGCGTGATCAAAAATATATCCATGCGAATCTAAACTATAACAATCCTGTGAATCCTCACTCTTACACCATATTGCAAAAGTTTTTCTCTCAGCAATCTCGATTCGAGCACTTTTAAATGTGGGGAATGTAATCGTAACAGTTTCAACTCTTGGGTAATTCTTAGTGATTAGATTTTCAATTTCTTTCTCAGGAAAAAGTGCGACATTGCTCTTTGGAAACAGGAATAAGTGCTTTTCAGAAATTTTCTGTTTTACGAAATTCTGAATATCAACTTGAGGCACCACCACTGCACCAGTAACTGAAACATCACTAACTCTCATTGATGGAATGCTTGCGATTGAAACCGGAATGCCAACAATAATAAAAACTGCGAGTACCACGAACATAGTCCTTATGATAAGGCGCTGGCGTCTTTTTTGTACTAATTTGGGCGACCGTAGTTGTCGCATACTACTTCTTCGTTATTACAGTTCTACCCCCCATGTATTTCACAAGTGCATCAGGGATCTTTATTGAACCATCTGCCTGCTGATAATTTTCAATAATTGAAATAAGGATTCTTGGAGTCGCGAGTGCAGTATTATTAAGAGAATGCACGAATTGTAATCTACCATCCTCATTTTTGTATCTAATATTTAATCTTCTTGTTTGAAAATCATGAAAATATGAAGACGAATGAGTTTCACCGTATGCATTTTGGCCAGGTCTCCACGACTCTATGTCGTATTTCTTAACCTGTCCGAGGCCGAGATCTCCGCCACAATTTACCACAACATGATATGGAATATTGAGTTTCTGAAGCATCTCCTCAGAATTCATAGTGAGCTCCTCATGAAAACGAACTGATGTTTCGTGACTTGCTTCACAGAGTACGACTTGCTCAAGTTTGAAAAACTCATGCACACGATACAAACCTTTTACATCTTTTCCATGACTTCCTGCTTCTCGTCGAAAACATGGTGAGAATGCGATAAACTTCATTGGTAATTTCTCTTTTGGAATCACTTCATCCATAAGAAATCCCATAGTTGCAACTTCTGCGGTGCCAGAAAGATAATCACCATCTTGAGTCTTATACAAATCTTCTTCACTTTGTGGTAAATATCCAGTTCCCATGAATGGTTCTCGTCGTACCATTGATGGTGTCATAAGTGGCATAAAGTCTCCCTTCTCTAAAAAATGATCCATTACAAAATTCCACAATGCCATATTCAAAAGAACACCGTCACCTTTCAAAAAATACCCACGAAATCCTGCTACCTTCGTACCACGTTCAAAATCAACCATATCAAGATTTTCCATGAGCTCAATATGATTTTTTGGCTCAAAGTCAAAAACTGGCTTCTCTCCCCATACTTTAACTTCTTTATTTTCGGCGTCGCTATCACCCTCTGGCACTGAGACGTCGGGTACATTTGGAACTTGTACCATAAGCGACTGCCACTCTTTCATGATCTCTTTGAGTTCTTCTTCCTCCTTCTGTAAATCTTCTTTTAGAGTACGCATATCCTCAATGTACTTGAGTTTCAAAGTAGAATTAGTCTCTTGAGGAATCTTGAGACTAAATTCATTTTGGAGCGTTCTTTTGCTCTCTACAGAAGACAACACTTCCCTTCTTTTATCATCTACTTGGATAAGTCGTGTAACATCAAACTTCAGCCTCTTTTTACGAGCAGCATCGAGAACAAGATCCTTATTTTCTCGAATAAACTTTATATCTAACATAGTAGGTATATACTAACAGAAAATGATAAAATGTGAAAAACATGGAGTATGAAATACGTCCATTGCCTCATACAGACTTTCCTCCTTTATTAAAGGAAATACCTCGTGTTCCCAAAAAACTTTGGTTTGCAGGGAAACTACCTCCTACAGAAAATAAATTGCTGTGTGTGGTCGGTTCTCGTAAACATACTGAATATGGTCGTGAAGTGTGTGAAAAACTCATAGAAGGGCTTTCGGGTTATCCTATTACAATAGTATCTGGACTTGCGCTTGGCATAGATTCAATTGCACATAGAGCTGCCCTCAAATATGGATTACAGACAGTTGCAGTTCCAGGTTCAGGGCTAGATCCTAAAGTTCTCTATCCAAGCTCACACCTAGGCCTCGCCCACTCAATTATAGATAACGATGGGGCACTGATTTCCGAATTTGAAAATGATTTTCGTGCGACACAATGGAGTTTCCCACAGAGAAATAGAATCATGGCAGGTATATCACATGCAGTTCTTGTCATAGAAGCAGAGATTCAGTCAGGTACTCTTATCACCTCAAGACTTGCTACAGATTACAATCATGATGTATTTGCAGTACCTGGACCAATATTTTCCAAAACTTCAGAGGGGCCTCATATGCTTATTCGGCTTGGGGCTACGCCCATAACATCAAGCAAAGATATACTCAAAGCACTTGGATTTGAAATTCATGAACATAAAACATTTTTATCTCAAGATCTCTCCAGCCAAGAAAAACTCATCATTGATCTCCTTATTAATCCACAAACAAAAGATGAACTCATAAGAAAAAGTGATATATCCCCGAGTGAATTAAATATGATTTTAACCGCTATGGAAATAAAAGGTTACATAACAGAATCAATGGGAGAAATACGATTATCAATTTAAATTTTTATTCTCATAATTTGCATTCAAAAAGTATTTGTAGTATCAATGGATGAATTATGGGAAGAAAATTACTTATTGTTGAGTCACCAGCGAAAGCAAAAACTATTGAGAAATACCTCGATGGTGAATTTGAAGTGGTTGCAAGCATCGGTCATGTTCGCGATCTTCCGAAATCAAACAAAAAAGCTATTGATATTGAAAAAGGATTTGTTCCACATTACGAAGTAAGTAAAGGAAAAGAAAAAGTTATTTCTCAAATAAAAAAGCTCGCATCAGGAGCAGAAGAGGTACTTCTTGCGACCGACCCAGACCGTGAAGGAGAAGCGATCGCGTGGCACATTGCTCAGTCAGTTGGTCTTAAGAAACCAAAGAGAGTGGTATTCCACGAAATTACAAAAGATGCGGTAAAAGAAGCCATTCTAAAACCTCGTTCTATAGATTTAAATCTCAAGACTGCCCAAGAGGCACGACGAGTTCTTGATAGGCTTGTAGGATATGACCTTTCAGGGCTCATTTGGAAAAAAGTTCGATATGGACTCTCTGCTGGAAGAGTGCAATCGCCTGCACTTCGAATCATCATGGAACGTGAACGAGAGATTCGCGCATTCAAACCAGAGACATTCTGGACTATTTCTGCAAAGCTCAAAAATAAAAAAAATATTGAAATTACTTTCCTTTGTGAAGAAGAACCGCGTGATAAGTCAAAAGTTGATGAAATTTTAAGACTTGCAAAAAAACAATCTTGGAGTATTACCGATGTAAAAGAATCAGAAGTTAAGCGCGCACCACGTCCTCCATTTATAACATCTACGCTTCAGCAGGCGGCAAGTTCACGACTTGGATTTTCACCATCGAGAACGATGGGTATCGCTCAGAAACTATACGAATCTGGATTTATTACCTACATGCGTACTGATAGTACAAACTTAAGTGCCCAAGCGAAAGCACAGATTGCAAAAGTTGTAGAAACAAAATTTGGAAAAGAAAATCTTTTACTACGAGTCTATGGAAAGAAAAGTAAAAATGCCCAAGAAGCACACGAAGCAATCAGACCATCTGATCTTTCACGAGAAAATGCCGGACATACCGAAGAGCAGAAAAAACTCTACACTCTTATTTGGCAGAGAACAGTTGCATCACAAATGAAGGATGCAAATATGCTCCGCACAAAAGTTATTGCAAATATTGCTTCAGGAAAAATCCCTGACTTTGCAGTAAATGGATCTCGAGTACTCAGTCCGGGATGGCTTCTTGCTGATCCTCGTGCACGACAGGAAGACATTGAACTCCCTGTATTAAAAAAGGGAGACGAGCTTGATCTCCTCGATATTCAAACTGAACAAAAAGAAACTCAACCACCTGCGCGGTATTCTGAGGCAGGACTTGTAAAAGAACTTGAAAAGAGAGGTATCGGAAGACCATCTACATACGCTTCCATCATTAGAACTATCGTAGAACGAGGATACGTAACGAAAGACCAACGCGCACTCGTACCAACTGATACTGGAGATGTAGTCAGTACATTCCTTGAAAACAACTTTGCACAATATATAAGTGATGACTTTACTGCAGAAATGGAAAACGAGCTCGACGATATTGCAACTGGTAAGCGTGAATATGTAAAAACACTTCAAGATTTCTACACACCATTTCATAAGGATGTTAAATCAAAGGACAAGATCGATAAGATCACGAACATGGGAAATGCGGATCCAAAATGGAAATGTCCAGTATGTGGAAGTGCAATGATTATTAAACTTGGTAAAACTGGTAAATTCCTTTCGTGTGAAAAATTCCCAGATTGCAAAGGAGCTCGTACTATAGATGGTGAAGAACTCGAAGGACCTAAAGATACGGGTGAGCTTTGTCCAGAATGTGGAAAGGCAAACCTCGTTGAGCGAGATGGTAGATTCGGAAGATTTATTGCATGCGCTCGTTACCCAAAATGTAAATTTGTAAAAGAGGATCCTGAAGCAAAAAAGAAATTGATGACTGGTGTAAAATGTCCAGTATGTAAAACCGGTGAGATGATGGAAAGGCGTGGACGATTCGGGATTTTCTATTCATGCAGTAATTACCCAGATTGCAAAAATGCCATCAAAGCAAAACCAACAGGAAGGATATGCGACTTATGTGGCGCCCTCATGATGGAAGGCACGAAGACGATACCGGAGAGATGCAGCAACAAAATGTGTCCTAACCACAATCCACATAAACTCAAGAAGTAATATGGCAGTACGCAGTACGGATTGCGTACGCGCCATCTTGGTGAAACGGAGCGCGACGGTGCGAGTTGGGGTCGCACAAAAATTCAACAGAATTTTATGAGTGACCAAAAACTATTCCAGAACGATGCTCAAATAAGACTTGTGCAAATCATAATCAGTATAAATTAAAAAAATTATAAGATGTTGACGTAATTAATATTCAATATAGTATTACTTTAGATACGCAGAGCGAGGATATTTGAGACTCATTCAAGAAGGGGTCGAAAACCCCAACCTTTTACAAAAACTGGAACATTGCCCGCATCCAGAACCAACAAAAGTGTGGATCGGGAAGGATAGATATCAGTGTTTTGTATGCAGTAAGATTATTCCTGTATCACCTATTCGCAAGCGAAGCCCGTCATCTTGACGGGCTTTTTCTTATATGGACAGATTATTCCTTATATATACAATGTGAATATATGGTTACAAGCCAAGAAATTATTAGCCTTATAGAATCACCAACTCAAGATGACGCTGGGCTCATTCGTCACGCATACGATTTTGCAAGTAATGCCCACAAAGATCATAAAAGACTCTCTGGTGAACCATACTTTATTCATTTAACTGAAACAGCGAAGATTCTTGCAGAATATGGTATGGGTTCAAAAACTATTGCCGCCGGATTACTTCACGATACCATTGAAGACACAGGTATCACTGAAGCAGAGATTGAAAAAGAGTTTGGAAAAGAAATCCTTTTCCTCATAGATGGAGTAACTAAGCTTGGCAAACTTAAGTACAAGGGCTCAGATAGGCACAATGAAAGTCTTCGAAAACTTTTTGTAGCAATGTCGCAAGATATCCGTGTTCTCATGATCAAACTTGCTGACCGTCTTCACAATATGCGAACTCTAGGACACGTTCCAAAAGAAAAACAAACAAGAATCGCAAGAGAAACTCTCGAAATATATGCGCCAATTGCATACCGTCTCGGGATCCGAAAACTTTCTCGAGAACTTGAAGACCTCGCGTTTCCTTTCATATATCCAAAGGAATATGAAAAAATTAAAAGCATTACAAAGCAAAAATATGAGGATAATCTCGAGGAGTTAGAAAAATTCTTAAAGTCAGTAAAAAAAGCACTCGCAAAAGAAGGGATGACTGATGTAAAAACTCAGTACCGCGTAAAAGGACTCTATAGTCTATTCAAAAAACTTGAGGAGAAAGAACATATTGAAAATATCTACGACATTCTTGCACTTCGTATTATTGTCCCTACCGTAAGTGACTGTTATCAAGCACTCGGCATTGTGCACGGCTCATGGAGGCCGTTACCAGGAAGAATTAAGGACTATATTGCATTTCCCAAACCAAACGGATATCAGTCTATCCAAACCACTGTTTTTACTGGTAATGGTGACTTTGTGGAAATCCAAATCAGAACACAAGATATGCAAGAGCATGCTGAATATGGAATTGCTTCACATATTTCATATAAAGAGGGTGCGAAACGAGGGAAAAAACCCGAAAGCTTTGATTGGGTTACCCATCTTCTTCCTAAACAGAACTTTAAAGAGGTTGTCGATGGTGAATCTGTACCAAGTCACCAAGCAAAGTTTCAAGATGTACCACACTGGATCAAAGACCTCGTAGAACATCAGCATAACGAAAGTGATCCTGAAAATTTTAAAGAAGATCTCAAAAGTGATTTCTTCCAATATCGCATTTTTGTCTTTACTCCACTTGGCGATGTCGTAGATCTCCCGAAGGATTCAACTGCTATTGATTTTGCGTATTCAATCCATTCGGATATTGGCAATCACATGTCAGGGGTAAAAGTAAATGGAAAGCTTGTTGCACTCAACACAGTCCTCCGTGGTGGTGACGTTGTAGAAATTATTACAAAAAAATCTGCCAAACCAAATAGAAAGTGGATCGAAGACGCAAAGACGACAATGGCAAAGCGTCATATACGAATCGCTCTTAGTAAAGAAAGTCGCAAAGGACTTATATAGTAAAGGTCCTCACAGAATAAAGATCCTCATCACCTTCATCTTTTTGCTTTTCTTCTGGAGTTCTATCATCAACAGACTCCTTGAGCTCCTCTACTGAGATAGGATTTTCAGCTTCAAACTTCTTAAGTGCTTCATTTGGATCCTTAAGAACATTTGTTTGAATAATACCAAGAAGACTTTTTAAATCATCATTATTAAAGAAATCAATCAGAATCTTACCGCCGACTTCCCTTTTTTCTATCTGTACACGAGTGCCAAGCGCTTCTCGGAGTTTTTCCTCAAGACCAACAAGCTCAGGATCAAAAGATCTATCTTTTTTTCTTACCTTATCATACGCAATTCTCCGTGCGATACCCTCTGCTTCTCGTACTGTTAGTTTCTTAAATGTTATTTCTTTAAAAAGTACCGTTTGCTCATCTGGTCGATCTACAAGCATCATGAGTGGTCTTGCATGTCCTTCTGAAATTCTACCAAGAGAAAGGGCTTCCTGCATTTCATTTGGTAATGAAAGGAGTCGTAAACTATTCGAGACATACTCACGACTCTTTCCAACCTTTTGTGCAATAATGTGATGTTTAAATCCAAACTCATTGACGAGTCTCTCAAATGCTCTAGCTCTATCGATTGGGTTCAAATCTTCACGCTGGATGTTTTCAATAATAGCGAGCTCAAGCTTCATGAGATCGGTATCATCTCCCGTTTTAATAAGTACAGGTACTTGCTGCAGCCCTGCAAGCTTTGATGCGCGTAACCTTCTCTCGCCTGCAATAAGTTCATACTTCACACCAATACCTCCCTCTTCCTTTTCAAATTCTTTACGAGTGACGACAAGCGCTTGCAAAACACCATATTGTCTAATTGAGTCAGCAAGGCTCTGTAGTTCCATCTGACTAAACTCTCGACGTGGTTGGTATGGATTTGGCTCAATCTTATCAGTATCAATCCAAAAAATTGAATCATTATAGAATTGTGACATGAGGCAATTTTAGCACAAACCTATATTCCGATACAAAAAATTGAAAAAAAGAACTTTATCGTGTAGCCTATGTAATGCTTGCCCGGGTGGCGGAATTGGTAGACGCACACGACTCAAAATCGTGCGGAGCAATCCATGGGAGTTCGATTCTCCCCCTGGGCACATAAATTAAGAGATAGAGCTTTGTGCTCTATTCTTTAATTTTTGCTTAATTGAAGAAGAATCGAAAGACGGAGCGATACTCCTTTATGAGCCTTGCGAATTGGAGTGAGCGAGTCAGGGTCGGGTAAAAAATTGTGTAGCAATTTTTATATCTGACCGATTCTCCCCCTGGGCACATTTATTCTGTCAGAGCAATATAATTCGTTATGACTTGCTTTTATATCTATTTTATGGTATTATATATTCGTGAAAAAAATCGAGAAAATACTAGATATATTAGGTACGAAGAAAGCGATCATCATATCGCTTGCCTTTGCTATTATCCTCCCGAGCTCATTTGTTATTGCTGAATTCCCAAGCAATGAGCAACCCTACCCTGCAAAATTTTATGCCATGTGTTTTGATAAAAAAGATAATGATGGAGATGGGAAAATAGACCTTCAAGACTCTGACTGCCCAAAGTGCAGTGATGGTAAAGACAATGATGGTGATGGACTTATTGATGAAAAGGATCCTGACTGTCCAAAGGAAGCGCCTAAAACAAGTTTCTGGGGTGCAGCAGCTGCAATCCTTGGTGTGTCACAAGCGAACTCAGGAGAGAATTCATCAGCTTCCCCCCAACAGCCCATGATGCTCGTAAAATCTCCTAATCTTCAAACATTAATAACGTTGCAAAAGAATGATTATATAAATAACCCACTTAATTGTAATCAAAGGATATCTGTGTTCCAAAAGAAAGTAAGAGACTACAATGGTGGTTGGCATTACGAATACACTTTTTACTGTTTACCACTTGATTCAAGTCAACTCAAAGAATCTACTAATCTAAAAGGTAGTGAGATGAATTTTTCAAGTTCAGTAATAGGGGCAGGAACTTATATTGGTAGTTATACATCAATCGGAGCAGGAAGTACTATTGGCAAAGGTACAGACCTAGCACCAGGAAATTCTATACAAGGTTCAAATAATCTTTCTGCGGGCACGAACATTGGTACTGGTACAACTATTGGATCAGGGAATACAATTACACCTTCAAATCCAATTTCATCAGGATCGAGTATCAGTCCAGGAACAGCAATTAGTAAACCTACATTTGTAATAGGCCAATAAACTTTCAGTAAATGAAGCGCGAACCAAAACCCAAAATTGTCACTATCATTGGTCAAACCGCATCTGGGAAAAGCTCTCTTGGAATAAAACTCGCAAAAAAATTCAATGGCGAGATTGTCTCTGCTGACTCAAGACAAGTATACACAGGACTCGATCTTGGAACTGGAAAGGTTACAAAAATGGAAATGCAAGGTATCCCCCACCACCTACTTAATGTTGCCTCCCCGAAGCAGATTTATACCGTATCTCATTATATACAAGACGCAAAGAAAGCTATTCAAGCCATATTAGATAAAGGCAAACTGCCTATCATAGTTGGTGGTACAGGTTTTTACATTGACGCTCTCACTGAAGGAGCACTTCTACCTGAGGTTCCACCAAATATAAGCCTCCGTAAAGAACTTGAAAAATATAAACCTGAAAAATTATTTTCAATACTTAAAAAAATTGACCCAAAGCGATCAAAAAATATTGATCCTAAAAATTCAGTGCGCCTCATTCGCGCCATTGAGATTGCGAAAGCGATTGGCGCTACGCCACCTATCAAAAATACTCGAACATATGACGTACTCCGTATTGGTATTGCTATTGATCAAGAAAAACTTAAAAAAAATATCTTAAAGCGTCTTAATGACAGAATCAAGAAAGGTATGGTGAATGAGGTAAAAAAACTTCATAAGAGTGGCTTATCATGGAAACGTATGGAATCACTCGGCCTTGAATACCGTTACCTAGCAAGATTTCTCAAAAAGAAGATCACAAAAGCTGAGCTAATTACAGAACTCAACAAAGAAATATTGAGCTATGCGAAACGACAAAAGACTTGGTTCAAAAGGAACAAGCAAACACACTGGATACAACCGAATGACAGAAATACAGCGAAAAAGCTAATAGAATCATTTATTGACAAAAACAAGCAAACATAGTAATATCATTTCGGAACATTAACCCTCGAGGTAATACGTGCACTTCCGTAAAGCGTTCATTGCATGGTTTGTGAGCATGGTAGCCCTCGCAATCACCGGGACCATGTTTGCCAACTACAGAATGGAGATCATCGGTCTCGCGTTCATCGTATCAGCGCTGGTTGCGCTTGTGCTGACAGCAGCCATCATCACAGTGATGGTGATCACGCTGTATGACAACAGGAACGGTGCAATCCAACACCCGTCACGAGAGTGACGGGTGGTTTTTTATTATAAATCTGCTACCATTCCTAGAACACGGGCGGTTAGTTAAGTGGCATAACTGCGGTCTCCAAAACCGCTGTCGAGGGTTCGATTCCTTCACCGCCCGCAATGATTTACGAGAAAGTCTAAATGACTTTTGAGTAAATTATCATTTCGTGGTGGGTGAAGAATCGAAGGCCGGAAGCTGACGAGCTGAGGCGGGGTCGGGAGATTTTTTAGCAAAAAAATACTTGTGACCGATTCCTTCACCGCCCGCAATGATTTAGAAAATCAGGAGTCAAACAAAAATCCACCAAACGGTGGATTTTTGTTTTTATTTTTTAGCTTCCTTAAAAGTAACTCGCTTTCTAAGCTTTTTTGAGTATTTTTTGAGCTCAATCTTACGCTCAACTTTTCGCTTATTTTTGCGCGTATAATAGACCTCCTTTGTCTCTTTATTTCGAAGCATTATAAGTTGATCCTGTGACATAGTTTCCCTAGGATACCATGGTATATGTAAAAAGCAAGCTATCAATAGCATTAGAAAAGCGCCCATGGAAATACACATGGGCGCTAAAAACTACCTGGTAATACTGAAAGAAAATGGCTGCTCTACAAGCTGTCGGACTTTACGTCCACCCACTTCCGCAGGAAGAAATCTCATTCCTTGGAGCGCCTGTTTCACCGCAATACTAAATAGTTCATGGGATGATTTCAGCACTCTGAATGAGGTGGTTTCTACATGACCAGTAGTATCAACCACAAACTGTGCGAGAACTTCACCTTCAACGCCTGCTTGACGAAGAATGTCAGGATACCTAGGTGAAGATCCTCCTGGTAATATTTGAACCGCTTTTTCAACTTGGTTCACAGATAAAGGAATAACCTCTCCACTATTATCGCTTGTTCTTTCCATCACCCTACCGTTTATTGAACCCTTTTCAATTCCACCAGCCATACCCTTACCAGAAAAATCTGCCTCATTTGTAATTGTTTTTGACAAATCAATATCTGGTAAAACATTTGGAATTTCAATTGGCGCCAACAGAATTTGAAAACCTTTTACTATTGCAGGTTGCTCGAAATTCTTACTTACTGTTGCAGGCATTACCTGAGGAGGTTTTTCTTTTGCTACTTCCATAATCCTAAGTGTATGCTCCTCAGGCTTTCTAAACTGAGCCACCACGTTTGTCCCCGAAGCAATTGCCAAACCAACGAAGCAGAAATGCAAGATGAATGACAATAATACACCACTAAAGCCTCTTCGAACTTTGCGCTTTGACTCCATCAGCTCTGTAAACATACTCCCTCCTTGTGGTTAAGAAACAGCAAATTGTTTCAACGAGCTTCCATATAGAATAGTAGCAAGAATTAAAAAATAGTGCAATTACATACAAAAACCCAGAAAGAGGTTTTAATCTTGTGCGTCGGGAAGCATTTCTCTCCTTACAAAAGCAGTACACTTTTCGTATTTTCTCAAAGCAAAGCTTCTCGAAAATATACTCATGGTCTTCGAATCCTTCCACACGAGTGAGTCAACTCATTCGCTCGGCGCTTACAGGAATAAAATAACCCTGCACGGGAGCAGGGTTATTTTATATCTTGTGCGCCGGGAAGGATTCGAACCTTCGTAGGCATAAAGCCGACAGATTTACAGTCTGTTGTAATTGACCACTCTACCACCGACGCAACTAATGTGAGATTCTATCTCACATTATTCATTTTGAAAAGCCTTACTTTACCGCTCCGTGCGAATCTATAACACTTTCCGCCCATAGACTACCCTTCTTACCTTTCTTTACATCAAAGGTCAATTCTGAGCCTTTTAGACCCACTGAAACTGTGCCGCCCTTAAGTACACCCTTTGAAATCATAAGCGAAGCAATTGGAGTTAGAATTTTCGATTGAATGAGACGCTTGAGTGGTCGTGCTCCATATTGTGGGTTATATCCCTCCTTCGAAAGATAGGCGATTGCGTCTGGTGAAAGTTCAAGAGCAATTTCCTTTTCTGCAAGCCTCTGTTTCACTTGG
This sequence comes from uncultured Candidatus Saccharibacteria bacterium, assembly GCA_964516975.1. Lineage (GTDB taxonomy): Bacteria > Patescibacteriota > Minisyncoccia > Phycocordibacterales > Zambryskibacteraceae > CAZFAS01. The sequence continues at coordinate 7,965 of CAZFAS010000001.1, read as the reverse complement.
CCAATCTGGATATTTACAATTTCCTTAATTGCCTCAGGTGACAAGATATTGAAGAGAATAATATCATCTAGGCGATTTAAAAATTCTGGCCTAAAATGATCTTTTACTGCATCCATTACTTTCACTTTTGCATCCTCATAGTCTTCACTTTCTGTTGTCTTACCAGAGAATCCAATCTTTTCCATCCTGTCGATAAACTGCGCACCAATATTTGAAGTAAGAATAATAACTGTATTCTTGAAGTTTACTATTCTCCCCTTTGCATCAGTAAGTCGTCCATTATCAAGTACCTGAAGAAGTACATTAAACACTTCCGGGTGAGCCTTTTCTATTTCGTCAAAAAGGACAACAGCGTACGGCCTATGCCTCACCATTTCAGTAAGCCCACCTCCTTCTTCATATCCAACATATCCTGGTGGAGCACCGATAAGTTTCGATACTGCATGTTTTTCCATATATTCGGACATATCTACACGAATGAGAGCTCGTTCGTCATCAAACATAAACTCTGCAAGTGCTTTCGTGAGCTCAGTTTTACCCACCCCAGTAGGTCCGAGAAAAATAAATGAACCTATCGGGCGGTTTGGATCTGCAATCCCAGCACGCGATCGTTTCACCGTATCTGCAATCTTTTGTACCGCCTCATCCTGACCAACAATCCTTCGTTTGAGGAATTCCTCCATGCGAGAAAGTTTCTCAGCTTCTTGCTCAAGCATTCGTGACACTGGGATTCCAGTCCATCTTGAAACTACATCTGCTATATCAGACTCTGTAATTTCCTCCTTGAGTATCCTTCGTGAACTTTGAAGTCTCTTGAGTTTCTTCGTACTCGTATCGAGATCTCGCTCAAGCTGTGGGATCTTTCCGTATCGAATTTCAGCAGCAAGAGAAAGATCTGCCCGAGCTTCTGCACCTTCTGCTTCAAGTCTCAAACTTTCTAGCTCTTTCTTGATTCTTTTGATCTCGCCAACTGTTTCCTTTTCATTCTTCCATTTAAGTTCGATTTCGGATGTTTTCTCTTTATAATCTGCGATAAGTTGCTCAATCTCTTTTACCCTAGCTTTCGTCTTAGGATTTTTTGAAGTAGAAATTTCTCGTTTGAGTGCCTCGCGCTCTATCTCGAGCTTCATTACCTTTGCATGAGTCTCCTCAAGCACCGGTGGCATATTCTCAAGAGAAATCTTTAGATGTGATGCCGCTTCATCGATAAGGTCAACTGCTTTATCAGGCAAAAATCTATCTGTAATATACCGACTTGAAAAATTTACTGCTGCTACTATTGCTTCATCAGTAATTCGAACACCATGATAGAGTTCATACTTTTCTTTAAGTCCTCGCAAAATTGTAATCGCATCCTCTGTTGAAGGCTCATTAACAAATACTGGTTGAAATCTTCGAGTTAGAGCTGGGTCCTTTTCGATATGTTTTTGATATTCCTTGAGAGTTGTTGCACCAATTGCGCGGAGTTCGCCACGAGCAAGCGCTGGCTTAAGCATATTTGAAGCATCAAGTGATCCTTCTGCAGCACCTGCTCCAACGATGGTATGAATTTCATCAATAAAGAGAATAATTTTACCATCAGCACGCTCTATCTCTTTCAAAATGTTTTTTAGCCTTTCTTCAAATTCACCACGATATTTCGTACCAGCAATAAGAAGTCCTAGATCAAGTGACACAAGCTCTTTATCACGAAGTGATTCAGGAACATTTCCTGATGCCATACGTATCGCAAGACCCTCTACAATCGCGGTCTTACCCACTCCGGCTTCACCAATAAGAATCGGATTATTTTTTGTTCTTCGAGAAAGAATTTGGATGATGCGAGAAATCTCCAAATCTCTTCCAATCACTGGATCAAGCTTATTTTGACTCGCGAGTTTTGTGAGACTTCGTGTGTACTTAAGGATAGCCTTAAGTTTCTTTGGCTCCTTTCCTTCCTGCGTTTTAGCACTCTTTAATTCTTCAATAACACGAACAACATCATCTTTATTAAGCTTAAATTTTGAGAGCAAGTCTCGAGCTGGTCCTGGGAAATCAATAATTGATAAGAAAAGATGCTCTGTTGATGCAAATTCATCTGAAAGACTCTGCGCGACCTGAATACTTCCGTCAATAATCTGTGCAAGTTCTGGTGTTATGAAAATCTGGTATGAAGGTGCGATTGTCGTAGAAGACTCCGGTGCCTCGATCGCCTCTACGATATGTTCAGTGAGCAAGATAGTATCTACCTCGAGTTTATCGAGAATAGAAGACACCATTGACTCTTCCTGCATGATTAAAGCAGCCAAAAGGTGCATCGGATTTACGTGATTTTGACCACGCTCAATTGCAAGCTCGTGTGCTTTTTTTATTGCTTCTTTTGCTTTTGTAGTGAATTGACTAAATGGTGGCATAGGTCGTTAAGATACAATACTATTTTGATAAAGTCAATAATAAAACGAGAGACGAAGAACTACTTTTTTACAAACGCTGCGATAGAACTTTTTATTGCAGAAAGAGGGACATATCGTTCATTTGTTGGGCTCGAGGATGTTTTGGTATTTCTAATTCCAACAACTTCTCCAGATAAATTTACGAGTGGCCCACCGGTAACTGCTGTTTTTACTGCAATATCTGTTTCTATTCCAACAACAGGCTTACCTTCTGACGTATCATCGGTATCAAAGCTTACTACCCTACCGATTGCAACCACATTTTTTGTTTGTCCTTCTATCCCTATTACTGTTTGTCCGAGCTGAAGGTCCTTAGAAGCAAGGATAGCGCTATTCGCTGGAAGATTAGTTTTTTGATCTTTTATAATCTGAAAATATGCCAGTCCAGTATTATCATCCCATGCTATTGCTTTCATCTGGAAACTTGTACCGTCTTCAAATGTTCCAAGATATGTAGTTGCCGCTGAAAGACTTTCTTTTCTATCTGAAACAACTAGGCCGTCCTTACTATATAGAAAACCTATTCCATAAAACTGGCTAACACCATCGGTAAGTGCTGTATCTTTAATCCTCACAAGGCTTTTTGCATTTTTATTGATTGCATCTATTACAAGATCTTCCTCTTTTACCACAACTGTCGTCACCTCTTTTGTATTTTTCGTATCACCTTCCGCTGGCACAACTCTCTCTATAGTCTTTTCTACTACTCTATTTATAGTCTGAGTCACACCAGGTGGTGCAACTTGAAGTAATGAAACTGTAATAATACCGGTTGCAATTGATGTTACGAAGCTCACGAGTAGTGTGAGCATGACTAATTGTGTTTTGTTGAGATCTTCCATGGTAATAGTAATGATAGGAAAAAAACTAAGGTAAAGCAAATTAACCTAAAACTTTTTTTAATTGTTTTAAAAATTGATTTACTTCCTGCTTTGTACTTGCTCTGCCAAGGCTCAAACGTAATGATGACTCTGCACATTCCTTTCCCCTTCCTATTGATTCTATAACGTATGATGTATCATTTTCTTTTAAAGTTCTGCATGAACTCGCCATCGAACATGCAACACCAAGACTATCAAGTTTTATTACTGCAAATTCAGCATCAATATTCGGGAAACAGACATTTACTATATTTGGCAGTCGATTTGAAAGTGAACCATTAAGTTTTGCACTCGGATATTTTTTCAAAATCTGATCGGTAAGTATACTTGTTAGTGAAAAAAGTCTCTTTGATTCTTTATCCTTATCGCTCTGTACAATAGATAATGCCTTCGCAAAACCTACAATACTTGGAATATTTTCAGTACCCGATCTTCTTCCCTCTTCCTGTCCGCCACCAAGAATTATCGGCTGAAGATGGGTGACCCTGCGAACAAATAAAAGACCTATTCCTTTTGGTCCGTATATTTTTGAAGCATCGAGTGTTAGTAAATCTGTGTGAAGTTCTAATACATTAAGTGGTAGATAATTTGCTGCCTGACTTGCATCCGTATGGAAATACGGAAACATTGTATTTGTCTTTTTATTTTTCTTAAAATTACGAATCACTTTCGCTATCTCACGAATATCCTGAATAGTACCGATTTCATTATTCGCATACATAACAGATACGAGGATTGTGGCATCGGTGAGCGCGTCAGCTATATCTTTTGGATGAACAAACCCATCACCATCAGGAATAATGTAAGTAACAGTCACAACCTTTTTTTCCTCTAATCTTTTTAGTACCTCAAGCACAGCAGGGTGCTCAAAAGCTGTTGAAATAATATGTGGCTTTTTTATCTTAGCCTGCTCCATCACCCCTTCCACAACGCCAACTATCGCGAGATTATCTGACTCTGTACCACTACCAGTAAATACGATTTCATCACTATGTGCATGTAAAATATCAGCAATAGTTTTTCTTGCTGTTTGAATGGCCTTATGTGATAGAAGGCCTTCTTCATAGAGCGCAGATGGATTTGCAAAATTTTGATTCCAATACGGTTTCATGCTTCGCAAAACCTCCGGCAAAACCGGTGTTGTACTTGCATGATCAAAGAAAATACGTGTTGCTCTTTTAGTAACCATAACGGCATTCTAACGATTTTATACCTATACGCAAATTGTTTTCCTTGGTCAAGTATGTATATAATGAGTCCCTAAGGCGCTTTTTGTAATTCCCGCTATGATACTCCTGAGTACACAAAATATGATTTTCATACTTATGGGCTTCATTATCGTCCTCGCCCTTTGGATTATTAGGCTTGAAATGAGACTAAAAAATCTCTTGGCTGGCAAAGATGGAAAAAGCCTAGAAGATAGTATCTTAAACCTTAGGAAACATATCGACGGTCTACACCAGTTCCAAGCTGATTCTATTGAATACTTCAAAAATATTGAAATGCGACTTAAAAGAAGTATCCAATCAGTAGAGACAATACGGTTTAATCCTTTCAAAGGAACGGGCTCAGGGGGTAATCAAAGCTTTTCAACAACCTTTCTATCTGAAAAAGGTGACGGTGTTGTAATCTCAAGTTTATACTCAAGAGACCACGTCAGTGTATTCTCAAAACCAGTAAAGAAATTTGTATCAGAGTTTGAAACAACCCAAGAGGAAAAAAGCGTCATTAAAGAGGCAAAAGAAAACCTCTCACAATCACATACACAATCGTGAATACAGAAAATCACACAGTTATAGAGCGCCCACCAGTAATTGCTGTTATGGGCCATATTGACCACGGGAAATCAACACTTCTCGATTTTATTCGTAAAACAAATATTGTTGATAAAGAAGCTGGCGGAATTACTCAACACTTATCAGCATATGAAGTAGCACATAAAGGAAAAGATGGAATTGAACACACCATAACTTTCCTCGACACACCTGGACACGAAGCATTCAAAGCAATTAGAACCCGAGGTGCGAAGGTCGCAGACATCGGCATTCTTGTTGTTTCTGCAGAAGATGGAGTTAAACCTCAAACTGTAGAAGCAATAAAAGTTTTCAGAAATGACAACATCCCCTTTGTCGTTGCTATAAATAAAATCGATAAAGAAGGAGCAAATATCGAAAGAACAAAACAAAACCTTGCTGAAGCAGATGTCTTTGTGGAAGGCTATGGGGGTGAAATACCCTGGGCTGCAATTTCGGCAAAAAAAGGTGACGGCATTCCGGAACTCCTTGATCTCCTCCTCCTTGTTTCAGAAATGGAAGAACTAAAAGCAGACAAAAGTGCACAAGGTGAAGGAATAATTATCGAAAGCAATCTCGATGCAAAGAAAGGTATTACTGCAACAGGAATCATAAAGAATGGGACACTTCGAAAGGGTGAATTTGCGGTATGTGGAGATAGTATTTCCCCACTTCGAATCGTGGAAGATTTTCGTGGAAAAGCCATTGATAGTGCGACATTTTCAAGTCCAGTCCGAATCATCGGTTGGGATCACCCGCTTTTAGTAGGCTCTGAATTCAAATGCTTTGCTGACAAAAAATCAGCTACAGAATATGCACAAAACCACAAGCTTGAAAAAACTGCCGAACAAAGCAAAAAGGATGACCCTTCCAAAGCTATCATCCCTATCGTTATTAAAGCAGATACATCAGGAAGTCTCGACGCACTTACATATGAAATTGGAAAACTCAGTAACGATAGAATCGAACCAAAAATTGTGCTTTCAGGAATAGGACAAATTTCAGAAAACGATATTCGAGCTGCTGGATCAAATGATAATGCACTTATCGTAGGATTCCATACAAAAATTGAACCGCAAGCTGAAAGTCTTGCGCTACGAATGGGAACCACTATCCATTCGTTCGACATTATTTATAAACTTACAGAATGGCTTCAGGAGGAACTTAAGGAAAGAACTCCAAAGATTGAATCTGAAGAAATTAAAGGTCGAGCGAAGGTGCTCAAATGTTTCAGTAAAGTGAAGGACAAACAAATACTTGGTGGCAAAGTCGAAACAGGCTCTATTTCGGTAAATGAAGCTGTGAAAATTTTCCGTCGAGATGTTGAAATCGGCCAAGGTAGAATACGCGAGCTACAGATGCAGAAAGATAAAACGAGCAACGTTGAAGAAGGAAAAGAATTTGGCTCAATGATTGAATCAAAAACGGAAATTGCTGCTGGTGATAGAATCGAATCATATACCATAGTAAATAAATAATGAGAACAAACTCCCATAGAAAAGAGAAACTTCCAGAGCTACTTAAGCATCTCGCTGCAGAATTTATTGAGCGTGAATCAAATAGAACCTCACTAGTCACTGTAACAAATGCATCAATATCTGACAGTCAAAAACAAGTAAAAATACTGTTTACGGTACTTCCTGAAGATCAAGAAGAAGTTGTGCTCGAATTTCTCAATCGAAAAAAAAGAGACTTCTTCGAATATATTGATAAGCATGCACGAATAGGACGAATGCCGGAGATAGAATTCATCATTGATACAGGAGAAAAAAATAGACAGCGCATTGATTTTTTGTTACAAAGTGAATAGAATTTTGGCGTAGTGGCGAAGTGGTAACGCTGCGGTCTGCAAAACCGCCACGCAGGGGTTCGATTCCCCTCTACGCCTCCAGGGCGAGAAGCAAACAAAAATTTTTTGTTTGCGCTGGGGAATCGAAGACTTTGAGTAGATCGCGCGGACGAAGGAGCACGATACGAAAGGTGTACTGAACCAGTAAGGTTCGATTCCCCTCTACGCCTCAAGATACAGAATATTTGGTAGACGTTAAGTTCGGTATTATACTTATCTCTACCATTTTGATATAGTGTATCTGTGATAAAAGAATCGAATCGAAGAAAGAGTTGGACACCGAAAGAGCTCGAAATTGCAGTTGCAAAATCAACTAGCATTCGGCAAGTGTTACATAAACTAGGATTAGTCGAGGCAGGAGGAAATTATTCTCAAATAAAGAAATTTATTGAGTTGTACAAGTTTGATAATTCACATTTTAAAGGAAAGGGGTGGAGCCGTGGTCTTACTGGGATAGGCAAACCAATTTACACTTTAAGTGAAATACTTGTTAAAAATAGTTCTTACCAGAGTTTCAAATTAAAGAAAAGACTTTTCCAGACAAAGTTGAAAAGCGCAAAATGTGAAAAATGTGGTTGGGCAAAAAGATCTCAAGATGGACGGCTACCTCTTGAGCTAGATCATATAAATGGTGACAGAATGGATAACAGAATTGAGAATCTACAAATTCTCTGTCCTAATTGTCACAGTTTGCAACCAACACACCGAGGAAAAAATATAAAAATGGGTCAGTGGCGGAACCGGTATACGCGCAACACTTAAAATGTTGTCCCGAATGGGATGAGGGTTCGATTCCCTCCTGACCCACATTGAATACAGAAATGTATCAATATATGGTATAAAAGATAAGTTCTAATTTTAGAATATTAGTATAAATAAATATGCGCACATAGCTGTTTTGGTAGATAATTAGATCAAATATAATAATAGGTTTGTCAGTTAGTAAAAGTGTAACATGCATCCATAGCTCAGCTGGTAGAGCAGATCCCTCTTAAGGATAAGGTCGCAGG